>JBEDTR010000011.1:0-301107 GCA_040119125.1 Marinobacter sp. | reverse complement strand
CCGCTCTTGAACAAGGCCAAAGGCCGCGAGAGCGAGCGCCTGCCCGTCCCTGCGGGCTGGCGCTTTGCCAGCTCACGCTGACCTCGGAACGAAGAAGTATGTGACAACCATAAAGCACACCCGCTCGACCGCAGCAGCGCCACCCCACGGGCAGGCTCACGTTGCGCGCAGGATGCAGCGGGGATGGGGCGCGATCTCCCGCGCTGCGCAGACGCGCGCCGCCCGTAGGATTGCTGAACATCTCCCTACCGCCGCGCCCGGCCCGCCGGTTTCCGGCCAGATCCTGCCGGAATTGCTTCTGAACACCGTTACCGAGCCGTAAATTGTTTCGCGTGCGAAACAATGGGACAGCCGTCCTGACCTGATCCCTGCGGCGCGCGACTCACCCCCACGTCCGCGCCCCTATGGCTCGGACTGCACCTTCCGCTCGCGGTGGAACACATAGATCCCGGCGGCGAGGATGATCGCAGTGCCCAGACAGGTCAGCGCGTCGGGCAGGTCATTGAACACCAGCCAGCCGAATATCACCGCGCCGACGATCTCCAGATACTGAAACGGCGCCAGCAGGCTCGCCTCGGCGCGGGAGAAGGCAAACCCGATCAACAGAAATGTCAGCGCCGCTAGCGCGCCTGCCACCAGAACCGCGCCCCAGGCCCAATCCGGCGCAGCGCCGAAGCCAAAGCTGATCCACCCCAGCTGTTGCGCGCCCAGCGTCGCCACGCCCATCACCCCGACGCCATAAAGCGTCGCGCCGACCTGAATCGTCAGCGGCGCGCGGGTCCGACTGGCGCGGCGCACCATCGCCATGTTCAGCGCAAAGGCCAGCGCCGCCAGCGCAGGCATCAGCGCCACCCAGCCAAAGGTCGCGAAATTGGGGCGGATCACGATCACCGCGCCGATGAGGCCAACACCGACCGCCAAATACCGGCGCAGGCCGACCTTCTCGCCCAGCAAGGGCCGGGCCAGCAGCGTCAGCAACAGCGGCTCGATGAAGAAGATCGAGATTGCGGTCGCAATCGGCATCGCCTTGAAACTGGCGATCAACGCGAAAGACACCATCGCGAAACAGAACCCGGCCACAAACACAATGGGCGAGAACGCCCCGCGCAACGACGTGCGGGTGAGCAGCGCCAGCGGCACCAGAACGGCGGCCTGCGTCACCACCCGCAGGGTCGACACTTCCATCGGATGGGCAAAGCCGGTGAGCAATTTGGAAATCGTGTCGCCCAATGGCAGCAGCACGGCGGCCACGACCATGGCGAACATCGCCTGCGCGGTGGGACTGGCGCCCATCCCCGGAAACCGGCGGTGGGACAGGGTAAAGACAGACATGTTTGACCTCGATCTAAGCCACCAGCGCAACATAACCGCACTGGCCGCGTGGGATCCGGGCGTAAGGGATGTAAGGGGCGCGAGGGGCCGGAGCGGCGAAAGCGGGGCGCACATGCCCGACATTCCGCGTCTCAGACCATGAAGAACGACGCCATCGCCCCTCTCTCACAGATCCAGCCATTAGCCCACCGCGGGGCCTTGGGTCAAGCCGGCGCTTTCAGGGGTCGGCGAACGGCAACACGGGCGCGCGCGGCAGGCGGATCAGCCTTCGGCATCTTTCAGCAGGCGTTCGGCCTTTTTGCGCACCAGCAACTGACGCAGGTCATGCATCGCCAGCAGCAGCGCATCGGTGACCTCGTCCAGCTGCGCCTGCGTGGCGCGGGACTGCACCCATTGCGTGGTCAGGTTCAGGTGATCGACGGTGCGCAGCAGGTCATCCACCTCGCGCCGCGCCAGCTGTTCGCTGCGTCGGACCATCCAATCGCGGATCTCGGCCAGATCGGCCTCGGTCAGGGGGCGGTCGCCATGAGGCTTCACCTCGCCGTTGCGAATGTTCACAACCGCGATCTGGTCCATCTCGATCCGGCGCTGGCGATTTTCCGTATCGACGCGAAACACCGCCGCGCCGTTTTCCTTCACCCGGAAATAATAGTCGGGAAGTTCAAGCGACATGGCGGATCTCCAATGCCCCGACGCGGAGCGGGGCGGAAAGACGCGGCGGGCGCGGCCCTGTCGGACCCGCCCACCGCATAAGCATCACGATGCGATCACTTCAGACTGGCGCAGAAATCTTGAATCCGCGTGCAGGCTTCGGTTAGCGCCTCGTCCGAGGTCGCGTAGCTGACGCGGAAATAGGGCGACAGGCCAAAGGCCGCGCCGAACACCACAGCCACGCCTTTTTCCTCCAGCAGCGCGGTGGCGAAGGCCTCGTCGCTGTCGATGGATGCGCCACCGTCAGAGGTCTTGCCAATGCAGCCCTGCACGGACGGATAGACGTAGAACGCGCCTTCGGGGGTCGGGCAATCGATGCCCTCGGCCTCGTTCAGCATCTTCACGACCAGATCGCGGCGGCGCTGGAACATGACGTTATTGTCGGGGATGAAATCCTGCGTGCCGTTCAGCGCCTCGACCGCCGCCCACTGCGAGATCGAGCAGGGGTTCGAGGTCGATTGCGACTGGATCTTGCGCATCGCGCCGATCAGCTTCTCGGGCCCGGCCGCATAGCCGATGCGCCAGCCGGTCATGGCATAGGCCTTCGACACGCCGTTACAGGTCAGCGTGCGGTCATAAAGGCCGGGCTCCACCTGCGCGGGAGTGCAGAATTCGAAATCGTCGTAGACCAGATGCTCATACATGTCGTCGGTCATGACCCAGACATGCGGATGCTTCATCAGCACATCGGTCAGGGCCTTCAACTCCGCATGGGTGTAGCCCGCGCCGGTCGGGTTGGACGGCGAGTTGAAGATGAACCACTTCGTCTTGGGCGTGATCGCGGCTTCCAACTGCTCGGGCGTCAGCTTGAACGCCGTGTCAATGGAGGTCTCGACCGCCACAGGCTCCCCGCCCGCCAGCAGGACCATGTCGGGGTAGCTCACCCAATAGGGCGCGGGGATGATCACCTCATCACCCGGATTCAGCGTCGCCATCAGGGCGTTATAGAGGATCTGCTTGCCGCCAGTGCCGACCGACACCTGCTTGGGCGTGTAATCAAGCCCGTTGTCGCGCTTGAGCTTGTCGCAGATCGCCTGCTTCAGCTCAGGGATGCCATCGGCGGGGGTGTATTTCGTCTTGCCGGCCTCGATGGCACGAATGCCGGCCTGCTTGATGTTTTCGGGGGTGTCGAAGTCGGGCTCGCCCGCCCCCAGGCCGATCACGTCGCGACCGGCGGCCTTCAGCTCGCCCGCCTTTGTGGTCACGGCGATGGTGGCCGAGGGTTTGACGCGGTCCAGTGTCGCGGACAGGAAGGACATGTGGCTCTCCGGGGTTGGTGTTTTCGCGTGAAACTTCTAGGTAGTCTGGCAAACGCATTCAAGGTCAAAGCAGGAGACGGCGATGCCGATCGACATCATGGACCGGTCGCAAGGGCTTGGCGCGCGGATCGCCGCCGCCCGCGCGGCACAGGGTTTGACGCCCGACGCGTTGGCCGAGCGGCTGGGCGTGCGCCCCGACACTGTCACCCGCTGGGAACAAGGCGACAGCGCCCCGCGCGGCAATAAGCTGCAAATGCTGGCCGGTCTGCTGGGCCTGCCGCTGACGGCGCTGCTGTCGGATGCCGGCCCTGCCGCCGATCTTCGCGAGGATGCGGACCCCACGACCGCGCTGCTTGACGAAATTCACGCCGCAGAGCTGCTGATCCGTCAGGGCACCGACCGCCTGCAACTTGCACAATCGCGCCTGCGCCACCTGCTCACCCCCGGAGACCACACCCCGTGACCCAAGACAGCGCCCCCGAGACCCCGCAAATCCCCCGTCCCGTCCCCCCTGCGGATGAACCGCGCGACACGGCGATCCGCCGTCTGCAAATGCGCTCCATGCGCCGGGGCATCAAGGAAATGGATCTGGTGTTGAGCGCCTATTCCCGCGCCCAGCTTGACCAGATGAGCGACGCCGATCTGGCGCTCTACGATCAGCTGCTGGAAGAAAACGACCAAGACCTGCTGCGCTGGATCACTGGGATGGATCAGGCCCCCGAGCAGTTCGCGGCGCTGGTGGCCGATATCTCGGCCCGCGGTCGGACATGGTGATCGGGTAATTTCACCTGACTTAACCGGTTGTTGGGGAATTTGGCTTACGCCCTGTCTGCATGAGCAGAACGGAGGCGTGATGAGTGTGCACCGACAGATAAGCCCCCGTGGTTCCGACCGGACCACAGCGGGGCAAAACGGCGCGATCAGTGCCGAACATCAGGAATTCATGTCCAGCTATCTGGATTCTCTTACTTTGGTCGAGCGGCTCCACCGGCTGCTGCTCGACGTGATAAAGGATGAATTTGAACGCGTCGGCATTCTGGAGATCAACGCAGTGCAGGCACTGCTGCTCTTCAATGTCGGCGATAACGAAGTGACGGCGGGCGAGTTGAAAAGCCGTGGCTATTATCAGGGCTCGAACGTGTCCTATAACCTTAAGAAACTGGTCGATACCGGCTTCATGCACCATCAGCGCTGCGAGGTGGATCGACGCTCCGTCCGGGTGCGGCTGACGGAAAAAGGGCGCAATATCCACCTGATCGTTTCGACCCTGTTTGAGCGGCACGCCGCCGGGCTGTCGGATACCGGGGTGATCTCGCTCGACGGGCTCGATCAGATCACCGCGTCACTGAAGCGGGTCGAACGCTACTGGACCGATCAGATCCGCTATATCTACTGAACGCATAGGGGTGAACGCATGCGGGGCTTTGATTTGCCCCAATTTTTCTCGCCGCAGGCAATCTCGCGCGGCGCCTTTTGACCGATCCGACCGACGCGGATCGGATCACGCCTGCGGATTGGCCTTGGCGGTCGGGTGCAGGCTTTCCGATGGATCGGCGCCAATCACCCGAGGCTTGCGCGCCAGAAACACCCGGCTCCAGCCCCGCCGCAATCCCGCGGAGGGGGCCGCGGGATCGGTGGGGAAGCGCGCGCGCCACTCTTCCGGCAGGTCGAGCCCGCAGTTTTCGGCGTGCTCCAGCATCCAGACGAGGGGAATATTCGCCAGCGGGCGGGCCTCTTCACGGCCATTGAGCTGTCCGCCTACATCACCATGGGTGCCCCGAAACCAAACCTGTTCCAACCGGCCCTTCCAATCGGGATCGGATTGCCAGAGCACCGGCGCATAGGCCTGCCGCGTCTCGTCCCGCGCCAGCGCGTGAAACCCGTGGCGCACCACCTCGGACAATTCCGTGCCGTGGAAATTATGCGGGTCCTCCGACACCCGCCATAGCAGCGGCAGACGCAGGCCCAGCGCCTTGACCGTATCCCAGACGCCGATCATCTCGATCTCGACATGGGGATGGCACAGCCGCTCGCGGAATGCTGCGCGGGCGCGGGTGCTTTCCTCCGCCGAGTCGCCGTTTTCATAAAGCCGCCAGGCTTCGCGCACCGCCCGCTCGGTCGCGGCCTCGGCGCGCAGCAGCCCGACCCGGTCGATCACCCCGGCGAGCGAGCGCACGGCATAGGCGCCGCGTGAATAACCGAACAGGTAGATGCGGTCGCCGGGCCGGTAGCGTGATGCCAAAAACCCATAGGCGCGACGGATCTGCCGGTTGATCCCGCGCCCTGCCGCGACATCGGCGGCGCTGCGCCAGTCTTCCCATTGGATGCCCGGCTCGTAGAACAGCGACATCCGGACTGAGGGGGCTTTCTCCCGCAGCAGCCGCCATGTCAGCCCGGCATTCGTTTCCTCGCCCGGCTCGGTCGATGACATCGTGCCGTCGAGGATGATGACATGGGTGACCGCCCCGCGCGCCGGGGCCGGGCTCTGCCCCCAGCCCAAGCCGTTGAAAAACGCCCGAAGCCGCGCCGCCACACCCCGCAGACGGGCCAGCGGGCCGCGATTTGCGGGGGCGGCGCCGCGCCGCTCGGGCCGGGGCGCAGCTGGGGGCGCAGCTGGGGGCGCAGCTCGGGATTCGGGCCGGGGGTCATCCATGGGACTGGATCAGCTTTCCGCGCGGGACAGCATCTTCCAGACCCGCATCGGCGTGAATGGCATATCGGCGCGGCGCACGCCCCGCTCCCACAGCGCGTCCAGCACGGCATTCGACACGGCGGCGAGCGATCCGACGGTGCCCGCCTCGCCACAGCCCTTCATGCCCAGCACATTCGCGGTCGAAGGCACGGGTTCGGTCGAAAAGGAAATGCCCGGCATGTCGACCGCACGCGGCAGGCCGTAATCCATGAAGCTCGCCGTCAGCAGCTGCCCGGTGTCGTCGTAAACCGTGTGCTCGCTGATCGCCTGCCCGATGCCCTGCGCGATGCCGCCATGCACCTGACCTTCGACCAGCTGCGGATGCACCAGCACGCCGAAATCATCGGTGACGGTATAGCGCACCACCTGCGTCAGCCCGGTGTCGGGGTCGATCTCCACCTCGGCGACATGGCCACCGTTGGGGTAGGATCGGCCCGGCAGCTTGGCGCGGGCCTCATGGCGCAGCAGATCATCGCGCCCCGCCGCGCGGGCCAGCTGCGCCACCTCGCGCAGATCGGGGCTCATGTTCGAGCCTTCGGCGCGGAAGCGGTGATCCTCGTCAAACCGCACCGCATCGGGCTCCGTGCCCATCTGCTCGGCGACGAAGGGCGTCAGGCTGCGGATCATCGTGTCGATCATCGCGACAGTGGCGGTGGTCTGCGTGGTGACGGAGCGCGAGCCGCCGGTGCCGCCGCCCTGCTTGATGCGGTCGCTGTCGCCCTGCACGACCTCGATCGCCTCCACCGGGATACCGGTGCGCGCGGAGAGGAAACCGGCATAGACGGTTTCATGCCCCTGCCCGTTCGACTGCGTGCCGACATAGAGCGTGGCGCCGCCTTCTTCGGTCAGTTCCACCGCCGCGCCTTCGGACGGATCGCCGAGGATCGATTCGATGTAGTAGCACAGGCCGATGCCGCGCAATTTGCCCTGCGCCGCGCTGGCGTCGCGGCGCGCGGCGAAGCCTGCAACATCGGCTTCTGCCTCCACGCGGGTCAGCACGCGGGCGAATTCACCCACATCGTAAAGCTCCCCCACCACGGTGCGATAGGGGAAGGCATCGGGCGCGATGAAGTTGCGCCGCCGCAGATCCCACGGGCTGATCCCCAGTTGTCGCGCGGCGGTGTCCATCACCCGTTCCAGCACATAGATCGCCTCGGGCCGGCCCGCGCCGCGATAGGCGTCGGTCTGGGTGGTGTTGGTATAAATGCCGCGACAGCCCAGATAGGCCGTGCGGATGTCATAGGTGCCCGCAAACACCTTGGCGAACAGGGTCGATTGGATGCCCTGCCCGAAGCCGGAGTTATACGCCCCCAGATTGGAGAGGTTTTCGACCTTATAGGCGGTAATCCTGAACTCTTCGTCAAAGCCGATCTCGGCCTGACTGACCAGATCGCGTCCGGCATGATCCGACAGCATCGCCTCGCCCCGATCGGCCTGCCAGCGGACGGGACGGCCTAGCACGCGCGCGGCCTGCGCAATGGCGAAATCCTCAGGGAAGGTCTGGGCCTTGAGCCCAAAGCCGCCGCCGACATCGGGGTTGGTGACGCGCACCGCGTCTTCGTCCAGCCCCAGCATCTGCGCCAGATCCGCCTTCAGATCCCAGACGCCCTGTCCGTTCACACAATAATGCAGTCGGCTGCCATCCCATTCGGCATAGGAGCCACGGGTTTCCATCGGGTTAATGATGACGCGATTATCCGTGACCTCCATGCTGACCCGATGGGCCGAGGCCGCCAGCGCCGCATCGGTCGCCGCTTCATCCCCGATGCCCCAGTCAAAACCGACATTATCGGGGGCTTCCGCGTGGATCTGCGGCCCGCCGGGCACTAGCCCCAGCGACACGTCCAGATCGTCGAAATCAAGTTCCACCAATTCCGCCGCATCGCGGGCGATTTCGGGGGTGTCGGCGACGATGATCGCCACGGCCTCGCCCACGAAGCGCAGGCGGTCCTGCGCCAGAATGGGGCGATGCGGGGCGGCGCCCTTGCTGCCATCGCGGTTGGTCATCACCGAAAACGGCATGGACCCGGTGATCCCTGCGGCTTCCAGATCGGCGGCGGTCAGCACCAGATGCACGCCGTCCAGCGCGCGGGCTTCGGCCACATCCAGCGCGGTGATCTGCGCATGGGCCACGGGCGAGCGCAGGAAATAGGCATGGAGCGCGCCCGCGGGCGCAATATCATCGACATAACGGCCATGGCCGGTGAGCAGCCGCAGATCCTCGGTGCGCTTGATCGACTGGCTGGTGCCGAATTGGTGGGCCTGCTTGGTCATGCCGTGTCTCCGCCTGTGACTTTCGCGCCGGACGGTAGCCGCAGCCTTGGCGGGCTTAAAGAGGGGATCGGACGCGGATTGGCGTTTCGCTTTCCCTTTCTGCCGCCATTCGCTAGATCACGGACCGAATGAATGAGCGGGGACCGGTCCGATGACGATGGACAAGACTTTCGACGCCGCCGCGGCTGAGGCCCGGCTATACGCAGCATGGGAAGAGGCTGGTGCCTTCAAGGCCGGGGCCAATGCCGCCGGGCCCGACGCCCCGGCCTTCTCGATCATGATCCCGCCGCCCAATGTCACCGGCTCGCTGCATATGGGGCATGCCTTCAACAATACGTTGCAGGACATTCTGATCCGCTGGCACCGGATGCGCGGCTTTGACACGCTGTGGCAGCCCGGTCAGGACCATGCCGGCATCGCCACGCAGATGGTGGTTGAGCGCGAACTGGCAAAGGATGACAGCAACCCGACCCGGCGCGAAATGGGCCGCGAGGCGTTTCTGGAAAAGGTCTGGGAGTGGAAGGGCCAGTCCGGCGGCACAATCGTCAACCAGTTGAAGCGTCTGGGCGCCTCCTGCGATTGGTCGCGCAACGCGTTCACCATGTCCGGCGCCCCCGGCGCGCCCGAGGGCGAGGATGGCAATTTCCATGATGCCGTCATCAAGGTCTTTGCCGATATGTATCACAAGGGCCTCATCTACCGCGGCAAGCGGCTGGTGAATTGGGACCCGCATTTCGAGACCGCGATTTCCGATCTGGAAGTCGAGAATGTCGAAGTGGCGGGCCATATGTGGCATTTCAAATACCCGCTCGCCGGCGGCGCGACCTATACCTATGAGGAGCGCGATGAGGACGGCGTGGTCACCTTCTCGGAGGAGCGTGATTACATCGCCATCGCCACCACCCGGCCCGAAACAATGCTGGGCGACGGCGCGGTCGCGGTGCACCCGTCGGATGCGCGCTATGCGCCGATTGTGGGCAAGCTGTGCGAAATTCCGGTGGGGCCGAAAGAACACCGCCGCCTGATCCCGATCATCACCGATGAATACCCCGATCCCGATTTCGGCTCGGGCGCGGTCAAGATCACCGGCGCGCATGATTTCAACGATTACGGCGTCGCGCGTCGCAATGAAATTCCGATGTATCGGCTGATGGACACCCGTGGCGCGATGCGTGCCGATGGCGAGGATTACGCCACCTGTGCCGAACGCGCCCAGCAGATCGCCGAAGGCGGGCGCTTTACCTCCGCTGAGATCGACACGCTGAACCTTGTGCCCGATGCGTGGCGCGGGCTCGACCGGTTCGAGGCACGCCGTCAGGTGATCGAGGCGATCACCGCCGAGGGCCTCGCCGTGACCGTCACCGATGAGGACGGCGAAACCGTGCCGCTGGTCGAAAACAAGCCGATCATGCAGCCCTTTGGCGACCGCTCCAAGGTGGTGATCGAGCCGATGCTGACCGATCAGTGGTTCGTCGACACCGCGCAGATCGTGGAGCCTGCGCTGGAGGCCGTGCGCTCGGGCGAGACGCAGATCCTGCCCGAAAGCGACCGCAAAGTGTATTTCCACTGGCTGGAAAACATCGAGCCGTGGTGCATCAGCCGCCAACTGTGGTGGGGTCATCAGATCCCGGTCTGGTATGGTCTGAACCTTTTCGCCGATGGCGCGCTTGGGCCGTCGGGGGATCTCGACGATGTGGATCTGGGTCAGCTCCTGATGGAAAACGGCATCGTGCATGCCGGCGACCATCACCATTGCGACGCCGATCTGGATGCGGTGAAGGACCGTTTCCGCGCGGATATCGCCTCGCTCCCCACACCGCTGAACGCGATGCAGGTTGTCGAATGCGCCGATCAGGATGAGGCGACGGAGCGGTTTGCCGCGAGCCTTGCGGAATACGCCGTTTCCGGCGATCCGACCCATCTGATCTACCCGGTCTGGCGCGATGCCGATGTGCTCGACACATGGTTTTCGTCGGGGCTTTGGCCGATCGGGACGCTGGGCTGGCCCGAGGATACGCCGGAGCTGCAGAAATATTTCCCGACCAGCGTGCTGATCACCGGGTTTGACATCATCTTCTTCTGGGTCGCCCGGATGATGATGATGCAATATGCCGTGGTGGGGCAAAAGCCGTTCTCGACCGTCTATGTCCATGCTCTCGTCCGCGACGAGAAGGGCAAGAAGATGTCTAAGAGCCTCGGCAATGTGCTCGACCCGCTGGAGCTGATCGACGAATACGGCGCCGACGCCGTGCGCTTCACCCTGACCGCCATGGCGGCGATGGGGCGCGATCTGAAACTGTCGAGCAACCGCATTGCGGGCTATCGCAATTTCGGCACGAAGCTGTGGAATGCCGCGCGGTTTGCCGAGATGAACGAGGTGTTCACCGCAGCGCCGCCGCTGCCCTCCGGGCAAGTGCCCACGCCAAGCCGCGCCGTCAACCGCTGGATCGTCGGCGAAACCGCCCGTGTCCGCGAAGAGGTCGACGCTGCGCTGGCGGCCTATCGGTTCAACGACGCGGCCAATGCGCTCTATGTCTTTGTCTGGGGCAAGGTTTGCGACTGGTATGTCGAATTCTCCAAGCCGCTGCTGCAAGGCGACGATGCCGAGGCACAGGCGGAAACCCGGCAGGTCATGGCCTGGGTCATCGACCAGTGCCTGATCCTGCTGCATCCGATCATGCCCTTCATCACCGAAGAGCTTTGGGATGGGTTGCGCGACCGCGACGGCATGTTGATCCATGCCGATTGGCCGATCTACGCCGCCGCCGACCATGCCGATCCTGAAGCAGACCGCGAAATGGAATGGGTGATTTCGCTGATCGACGGCATCCGTTCGGTGCGTGCGCAGATGAACGTGCCCGTGGCGCTGAAGATCAAACTGCTGCAGCTGGATCTGGATGCCGCAGGACAGGCAGCTTGGACCCGCAACGAGTCGCTGATCAAGCGTCTGGCGCGGATCGACAGTCTGGAACCCGTCGCAGCCCAGCCCAAAGGCGCGGTGACCGTGGCCGTCGATGGCGGCACCTTCTGCCTGCCGCTGGCCGACATCATTGACGTCGATGCCGAAGTGGCGCGGCTGGAGAAACAGCTGGGCAAGCTCGACAAGGAAATGGGTGGCATGAAGGGGCGTCTGGGCAACCAGAAATTCCTCGCCTCCGCCCCGCCCGAAGTGATCGAGGAAACCCGAGGCAACCTTGCCGCCCGGCAGGAGGAACACGACCGCCTCGCCGCCGCGCTGGAACGCCTGCGCGCGATGGGGTGACTGATCCCGCCGCCCTGCACAATCGGGGCGGCGGAATGTAGCACGACGGGAGCCTGCCCTTGGGGCGGCGCGGCTGCGGTTGAGCGGTGCGCTTTATGGCGTCGGGTTCCTCCCCGCTTTGAGGTCAGCGAGAGGTGGCAAAGCGCCAGCCCGTCGGGGCGGGCAGGCGCTCGCCCGCGCGGCCTTCGGCCTTGTTCGCGGGCCGGTTCGCTTGGCACGACGGGCGCCTGTCCGTGGGATGGCGCTGCGGCGGCTGAGCGGGGTGCTTTATGGCGTCGGGTTCCTCCCCGCTTCGAGGTCAGTGCGAGGTGGCAAAGCGCCAGCCCGTGGGGACGGGCAGGCGCTCGCCCGCGCGGCTTCGCCTTGTTCGCGGGCGGGGGATTAGGTCGACGCAGTGCGCCACACCTAGGTTGTTTTGTCAGTGCAACAGAAGCCTGCCCGTGGGGTGGCGCTGCAACGGTTGAACGGCGCGCTTTATGGTGCCGTGTTCCTCCCCGCTTTGAGGTCAGCGCGCGGTCACAAAGCGCCAGCCCTTAGGGACGGGCAGGCGCTCGCCCGCGCGGCCTGCGGCCTTGTTCGCGGGCGGTTGCGCTGAGTTCAGTGGGACGCCGAGTGGCTGGGTGCGACAGGAACCCGCCCGTGGGGTGGCGCTTCTGCGGTTGGGCGGGTGCTGCGCCGCTCCGACGGGCCGACGCTCCCCCGGCCCCATCCCCCGGCCCACAGCCCTTGCGCCACCCCGCCCCCTGCCATAAGCCTCCCGCAACCTCGACAGCCAACCTCCAAAGGGACGCTCACGCATGGCCCGCATCCTGATTACCTCCGCCATTCCTTACATCAATGGCATCAAGCATCTGGGCAATCTGGTGGGCAGCCAGCTGCCCGCAGACCTCTACGCCCGCTACAACCGTGGCCGCGGCAATGAGGTGTTGTTTCTCTGCGCCACCGATGAACATGGCACCCCCGCCGAACTGGCCGCGACCAAGGCCGGGATGCCGGTTGAGGACTACTGCGCCCAGATGCATCAGACGCAGGCCAAACTGGCCGATGGGTTCCGCCTGAGCTTCGATCACTTCGGGCGCTCCTCCTCGCCGCAGAACCACCGGCTGACCCAGTATTTCGCAGGGCTCTTGGCCGATAACGGGCTGATCGAGGAAGTTTCCGAGCGGCAGGTGTTTTCCAAGACCGATGACCGTTTCCTGCCGGATCGCTATATCGAGGGCACCTGCCCTAATTGCGGCTATGACAAGGCCCGTGGCGACCAGTGTGAAAACTGCACCAAGCAGCTGGACCCCACCGACCTGATCGAGCCGCGCTCGGCCATTTCCGGCTCCACCGATCTGGAAGTGCGCGAGACCAAGCACCTGTATCTCAAGCAATCGAACCTGAAGGACGACCTCGACGCGTGGATCGACGCGCAGAAAGATTGGCCGATCCTGACCACCTCGATTGCCAAGAAATGGCTGCATGACGGCGACGGGCTTCAGGACCGCGGCATCACCCGTGACCTCTACTGGGGTGTCCCGGTGAAGAAAGGCGATGCGCCTTGGCCGGGGATGGAGGGCAAGGTCTTCTACGTCTGGTTCGATGCGCCCATCGAATATATCGCCTGTGCCGCCGAATGGGCCGAAGCGCGCGGCCTCGACGAAGACCAGTGGCGGCGTTGGTGGCGCACGGATGAAGGCGCAGATGACGTGCGCTACGTTCAATTCATGGGCAAGGACAACGTGCCCTTCCACACCCTGTCCTTCCCCGCCACGATCAAGGGCTCGGGCGAGCCGTGGAAGCTGGTCGATTACATCAAATCGTTCAACTACCTGAACTATGATGGCGGTCAGTTTTCCACCAGTCAGGGCCGCGGCATCTTTATGGATCAGGCGCTGGATATTCTGCCTGCCGATTACTGGCGCTGGTGGCTGCTGAGCCATGCGCCCGAAAGCTCGGACGCCGAATTCACCTGGGAGAATTTCCAAGCCAGCGTGAACAAGGATCTGGCCGATGTGCTGGGCAATTTCGTCAGCCGCGTGACCAAGTTCTGCCGCTCAAAATTCGGCGAAACCGTCCCCGAAGGCGGCAGCCTGTCGCCCGAAGGTCAGGCGCTGATCGACGAGCTGACCACCCGGCTGAAAGCCTATGAGCAGCATATGGACGCCATCGACGTGCGCAAATCCGCGGCCGAGCTGCGTGCCATGTGGGTTGCGGGCAATGAATTCCTGCAAGAAGCCGCGCCTTGGTCGAAATTCAAGACCGACCCGGAGGCCGCCGCTGCGGATATCCGGCTGGCATTGAACCTGATCGCCTTCTACGCCGTGATTTCCGCGCCGTTCATTCCCGATGCGGCAGATCAGCTTCTGGGTGCGATGCAGACGGAAACCACGGCATGGCCGACGGACATTGCCAAGGTGCTGGCGCGGCTAGAACCGGGCCACGGCTTCACCGTGCCCGACTCGCTCTTTGCCAAGATCACCGACGAGCAGCGCGAGGATTGGGCCGCCCGGTTTGCGGGCATCCGCAGCTAAGCCGCCGGACGTCGAACTGATCCCGCCCCGGAGGCCCTGCGGTGTCCGGGGCCGCGCATCATCCGTGCCGTCCCGCCCGCCTCCGGGCTGGGACGCCCGCGACGGAACCGCGCCTGCGCCGGGGCGCCCATTGCTCCTGCCCGTCAAAGCGGTCAGTATGGCCCCCACCCCAAATGCCACCCAGAAGAGCATCGAGCAGCATCATGGCCGAAGACCTCCTCGCCGGTTCCGAACCCGAACAATATGACGCCTCCTCGATCGAGGTGCTGGAAGGGCTGGAGCCTGTCCGCAAACGCCCCGGCATGTATATCGGCGGCACCGATGAACGTGCGCTGCATCACATGCTGGCCGAAGTTCTCGACAACTCGATGGACGAGGCCGTCGCAGGCCACGCCACCCGTATCGAGGTCGAACTTCACGACGATAATTCGATTACCGTGCGCGACAACGGGCGCGGCATTCCAATCGATCCGCATCCCAAATTCCCCGATAAATCCGCGCTGGAAGTGATCCTGTGCACCCTGCATGCGGGCGGCAAATTCTCGGGCAAGGCCTATGAAACCTCTGGTGGTTTGCACGGCGTCGGGGCCTCGGTCGTCAATGCCTTGTCGGACATGATGCGGGTCGAAGTGGCCCGTAACCGTGAGCTGTTCGCGCAGGAATTTTCCCGTGGCGTGCCGCAGGGCCCGGTGCAGAAGATCGGCGCCGCCCCGAACCGGCGCGGCACGTCCGTAACATTCCATCCCGACCCCGAAATCTTCAACACCCAGAAGCTGAAGCCCAAGCGCCTGTTCACCATGGTGCGCTCGAAGGCTTACCTGTTTTCCGGGGTCGAGATCCGTTGGAAATCCGCCGTGGACGACGGCGAAACCCCGGTCGAGGCCACGTTCCATTTCCCCGGCGGTCTGGCCGATTACCTGACCGAGACGCTGGGCAAGACCACGACCTATGCCGACGCGCCCTTCGCGGGCAAGGTCAGCTTTCAGGAGAAGTTCGGCGAGCCCGGCTCGGTCGAATGGGCGATCAACTGGACGCCGTCGCGCGATGGCTTTGCGCAATCCTACTGCAACACGGTGCCGACCCCCGAGGGCGGCACCCATGTCGCGGGGTTCTGGGCCGCCATCCTGAAGGGCATCCGCGCCTATGGTGAGCTGGTCGGTAACCGCAAGGCCGCCTCGATCACCCGCGAGGACCTGATGAACGGCGGCTGTGCGCTGGTATCGTGTTTCATTCGGGACCCCGCCTTTGTCGGTCAGACGAAAGACCGTTTGTCGAGCGAAGGCGCGCTGAAGCTCGTTGAAAATTCGGTGCGCGACCATTTCGACAATTGGCTCGCCAATGACACGAAATCCGCCGGTGCGATCCTCGACTACCTTGTGCTGCGCGCCGAAGAACGCCTGCGCCGCCGGCAG
The DNA here is from genome assembly GCA_040119125.1 of Marinobacter sp. GTDB lineage: Bacteria > Pseudomonadota > Alphaproteobacteria > Rhodobacterales > Rhodobacteraceae > Pacificitalea. The sequence continues at coordinate 285,649 of JBEDTR010000011.1, read as the reverse complement.
GAGAAGGAAACCGCCCGCAAGACCGCGACGAAGAAGCTGCGCCTGCCCGGCAAGCTGGTGGATTGTTCAGCCACCAACCGCGAAGGCACCGAGCTGTTCATCGTCGAGGGCGACTCGGCTGGCGGCTCTGCCAAAATGGGTCGGAACCGGAAAACTCAGGCGCTGTTGCCCCTGCGCGGCAAGATCCTGAACGTGCTGGGCGCGGCCTCGGCCAAGCTGGGCCAGAATGCCGAGATTAATGATCTGTGTCAGGCGCTTGGCACGGGGATGGGGACGCGCTTCCGGCTTGACGATCTGCGCTATGACAAGATCATCATCATGACGGATGCTGATGTCGACGGGGCCCATATCGCGTCGCTGCTGATGACGTTCTTCTTTACCCAGATGCGCCCACTGATCGACCACGGGCACCTGTATCTGGCCTGCCCGCCGCTGTTCCGTCTGACCCAAGGGGCGCATCGCGTTTATTGTCTGGATGAGGCCGAACGCGATGCGTGGCTTGCCAAAGGCCTGGGCGGGCGGGGCAAGATCGATGTCAGCCGGTTCAAGGGTCTGGGCGAAATGGACGCGAAGGACCTGAAGGAAACCACCATGGACCCGTCGCAGCGCAAGCTGATCCGCGTCTCGATCGACGATGACGAACCGGGTGAAACGGGTGATCTGGTGGAACGGCTGATGGGCAAAAAGCCGGAACTGCGGTTCCAGTATATTCAGGAAAACGCGCGCTTCGTCGAAGAGCTCGACGTCTGAGCGCGCCGGCTGCACCCTCCGGTCTTAACTTCTAGACCGGAGGGCACGCCCCCGATCTAGCCCGGATCAGGCCCCGCTCCGCAGCATCCCGAACAGGCCCGGCTCCAGCCCCGGCTGCGCGAAATACGCCCCTTGGGTGAGCACGCTCACCGCATCATGGCTGTGCAGGCTTTCTTGATGACTGGCCGCGACCCTGAAATCTCCGATACGCGCATCGTCACGCAGGGCGGTGCAAAACAGACGCGCGGCATCCTCGACAAAGATCGGATTGGCGGCGTTTAATTCAGCGAAAGCCTGTTCATCCTCGCGCTTGACCATGACCTGGGTTTCCGTCGGCACAACACGGCGGCAGCCTTCGATCAGGTCCTCGATCACGGCGCCCGGCTCGGCATTTTGATCGGACAGCACCGCTGAAAGCCGCGCCACGGAGCGTTGCGAATGTGGTGTCGCCAGTTGACCGCGCTGCGCGCGCGCATGCTCGGCCAGTTCCAGCGAGCAGGGACAGGTTGAACTGTAAACATAATCGAGATGCAGCACGCGGGTCCGTTGCCCGGCGTGATCGATCAATTCCAGCTTCACGTCGTAATATTGCCAACCCGCCAGCCCGGACCGCAGGCTATCGACCCGCAGGGGCAACGCGAATTCCAGCAGCAGACGCGCATCGAAACTGTCCAGATCGCGGCGGTAGTCATCCAGCGCGGCGCTGAGCGCATCAAGCCCCATCAGCCGCTCGGAATAGGCGTAAAAACTGCGCATGATCCGGCTCATGTTAATGCCTTTGGCCTCAGCGTCGAGGCTGACCGTGCCGGTCACGCGGGTTTCCAATCGCTGCGCCACGCCATCGCGCCCCGGCCACAAAAGCGGCAGCCGAAAGCCCGCGATGCCCACATGCTGCAAGGGCGCATGCGCCCCTCGGATCAGACTGGCCGGGCCGTTTTGCAGATCAGGCAGGGTCGCGCGATAGGCCTCATCCGCGACAAAGGTGGCGTCATAATGTCGAGACAGATCAGCCTGCGCCGCGTGCGTCGGCTGAGCGCCATCCGCCTGAGCCCCAAGCAGCATTGCAAGCTCGGGCGCCAGCGCCGCGCGCTCCGCATCGGAAACGCCCGCCGCCCAGTCCCGCAGCAGTCGCAGCGCCTGCGCGGCATCATGGCGATCAGGCGCGTTTCGGTCAGTCGGCAGATCGGGGGTCAGAATATTCACGCGTCCCTCCTGGGGTAAACTATCGGCGGACGCCTCCTAGATAAGCCTTTGACACGCTGAATGCCACGGGCACAGCCGGGGTTTTATCTCAGTGCGCGATGACAAAGGAGAACCGAGCCATGCCCTGCACCCGCTCCAATAGGGGCATAGGCGCATTGTGCGGCTCTGACTGCGGGCCTCTGGCGGCGGGCCAGATTTACGAGGTGCAGATTGTCTGTTCATGGGGGGCCGGTTCATAAGGCGGTCATGCGTTTCGCTGGCGCGGCGCGACAGAACCAGGCGGCGATCGGCCCTGCCCGGCGGACGGGCTGACACCGCCTGCGGACCTGCGCGCAGATATACGCGCGCCTGCGTGTGGGACGTCCCCTACATCGCATTGCGGCAGGGCCGCCGCAGCCCGCGCCAGTTGTCCCTGCGAGATCCTAGCTTGCCGCGACGGGCATGCGGATTTCAAAGATCGCACCTCGGGGCGTTGCGTCCCGAATAGTGACATCGCCCTGCCACGACCGGACAAGGCGGCGCACAACGGCGAGCCCGACGCCGCTGACCTCGGTCTCCGCCGGGGCGCTGAGGGCCGCAAACATCCCGAAGACCCGCTCCCGATGGGCGGCATCGATGCCGGGACCATTATCCTCAACCTCGATACACCAATTGTCGCCGCGGCATTGGCATCGCACGACGATGCGAAGTCCGCGCTCGGGCCCGTGCTTGACCGCGTTTCCCGCAAGGTTGCGCAGCACGATTTCGAGCTCCGTCCGGATCACCATCAGATGGGTCAGATCCCCCTCTATGCGCACCTCGGTTCCCGGCGGGGTGATGAAATCGGTGATGTCACGGATCAGGGCATGAAGGTCGATCCATTCAGGATGGCGCGCGGGATCGGCGGGGTTGAGATAGCTCAACGTGTCCCCGACCATGCGGCTTAACCTGCTGACGCGTGCTTCGATCATGGCGAGATGCGCAGTGGCGGTGGTGGAGAGGGGGGCGTCAGTTTCGCCCGCGTCTTCACGGATGAAATCCGCCAATTGCGCGACCTGTCGCAAGGGCGCCCGCAGGTCATGGGCGGCGATACGGGTGAATTCTTCGAGATCGGTATTCCGCTTGGCCATGGCCTGCGCATAGGTCAGCGCACGACGCCGGTCATGGGCATAGGCGACCATCACCGCCGACAGCCCCAGCAGTGACGCCACCACGGTTCCGCCTAGCAAAAGCCATAGGCCACGTCGGATGCGGTCCTGGCGTCGCGACAGGGCGGCACGCAGGCGCAAGACCGCATCCTGAAGGTCGAGCAGCGCCTCGGTATCATCGACCTGCACCCGGTCATCGATCTGGCGCGCGGTCAGGCCATTTCGCAATCCTCGCTCAGACCAGTCGATGCGCTCGCGGTAGGCGAGCAAAGCCGCCCGGATTTGCGTCAGGTCAAGCGCGATGGTGGCGCCCCCGTCCCGCAGCATTTGACCGTCATTGACCTGCGCCTCGATCCCATCGAGCGCTTTCAAAGCCTCCGCCATGCTGCGGCGCGCGTTTTCCAGATATTTGGGATCTTCGGGGCGCAGCAGCGCATTTTTGAACTCATGGATGAACCCGCCATAACCGATCGTGCGTTCAAACTGCACCAGATCGGTCATCAGCGCGGTCTGCCGGCTGGCAATGGCCGTTTGGGTGCGCACAAGATCGACCGTGATGAGCGTCACCACCACCAGCCCCAGCGCGACGGCCGCCCCGATCATGCCCAGAATGCTGCGCAGGCTCCGGTTTCGGGACTTCAGCATGTCAGTGAGTTGCGACAGATCGGTCATGGGTCCCCCAGCGTCCTGCGGGGCAAGCCCGCTCACAGGACGCTAGGGTCGAGAGGTGAAGGAACCGTTAAGTTCCACGCAGCTTGCGCCGCGAACCGTGTTCAGAGCGCGTCGAGAGCGGCGCGGGCATCAGAGATCAGGTCGTCGATGTCTTCCAGACCGACACTGACCCGGACCAGTCCGGGAGAAATGCCCAACTCGTCCTTCTGCGTATCGCTCAGCCGCTGGTGAGTGGTGGTCGCCGGATGGGTCACGATGGATTTCGCATCGCCCAGATTGTTGGAAATCGTATAAATTTTCAACGCGTTGAGGAACGCAAACGCCGCCTCCTGCCCGCCTTCGACCTCAATCGCCAAGACCGTGCCGCCCTTGGACATCTGCGCCATGGCAAGCGCGTTCTGCGGGTGGCTTTCAAGCTGCGGATACAGCACCTTGGCGACTTTCGGATGGTCTTCGAGCGCCTGCGCCAGCGCCAGCGCGCTGTCGGCCTGTGCGTGACAGCGCAAGTCCAGCGTCTCCATCCCTTTCAGCAGCACCCATGCCGTGAATGGGCTCATCGCGCCGCCTGTATGCTTCAGATAGGGTTCCAGCGTCTTGCGGATGAAGTCTTTCGTGCCCAGCACCACGCCGCCCAGCACCCGGCCCTGACCGTCGATATGTTTGGTCGCCGAATAGATGATCACATCCGCGCCCAGTTCGAGCGAGCGCTGAAAGACCGGCGTGGCAAAGACGTTATCGACGACGACCAGCGCGCCTACCGCATGGGCGGCATCGGACACGGCTTTCAGATCAATGACTTCCAGCGTGGGGTTGGAGATCGATTCAAGGAAGCAGGCCTTGGTGTCGGGGCGCAGAGCGGCCTTCCACGCGTCGATATCGGTGCCCTCGACAAAGGTTACCTCGACCCCGTAGCGGGTCAGGATTTCCTCAAGGATATAGAGGCAGGACCCGAACAGCGCCTTGGAACTGACGACATGATCGCCGGCTTTCAGCATTGATGTCAGCGCCGCTGAGACCGCCGCCATGCCCGATGCGGTGGCAAACGCATCCTCGGCGCCTTCGAGCATCGCGATGCGTTCTTCGAACATCCGCACGGTGGGGTTGCCGTAACGGGCATAGATGAATTCATCCTCGCCCAGTTCGACAAAACGCGCCTCGGCCTGTTCGGCGGTGTCGTAGACGAAGCCTTGGGTCAGGAAAATCGATTCCGACACTTCGCCATATTGGCTGCGGCGCGTGCCGCCGTGGACCAGCTTGGTGCGGTTGTTCCAGTCATTCATGTGATGCCCTCCGGCCATAAAAAATCCCCACCGCCAAGTCAGCGCCGGGGGTTCCCTGTGCCTGACCTCTTTAGCGGAATGTTTAACGTGGCCCGCAATCGGGTGAACAAAGCGCCACGGCGAAGCGATTACGCCCGCGCGCGCGATGCGTCAAGGGCGGGGGTGGGTCTGGCGCGGGCATGCGGGACGCCGGGCGCCGGGGAGCGAAGCGCCAGCCCGGTGGGACGGGCAGTTGCGCGCGTGCGGCGTCGCCCCTTGCCCTCAGGCCGAAACCCGGCATGCTGCGCCCCAAAGAGAGGAGTTCCCAAATGACCGCCGCAATCGAGCTCTATTACTGGCCCACACCCAACGGGTGGAAAATCTCCATCGCGCTGGAGGAAATGGGCCTGCCCTACACCCTGAATCTGGTGAACCTCAGCGCGGGCGAGCAATTTGCCCCCGATTTTCTGAAGATCGCCCCCAATAACCGCATGCCCGCCATCGTCGATCCCGAAGGCCCCGACGGCGCGCCGATCTCGATCTTCGAATCGGGTGCCATTCTTCAATATCTCGCGCGTAAGACCGGGCAATTCTGTGGCCCGACCCAGCGCGACCGCATCGCCGTCGATCAGTGGCTGATGTGGCAAATGGGTGGTCTGGGGCCGATGGCCGGACAGGCGCATCACTTCCTGAAATACGCGCCCGATCTCGACCCGCCGCAGGATCTGCCCTACGCCAAGGATCGCTATCGCAATGAGACGGGTCGCCTATACGGTGTGCTCGACCGGCAGCTTGCCAAGACCGAATATGTGGCGGGCGATTTCTACTCCATCGCCGATATGGCGATCTGGCCTTGGGCGTCGATGTGGGAAGGCCAGCAGCAGACGCTGGCCGACAAGCCGCATATGAAGCGCTGGCTGGATCTGGTGGGCAACCGTGCCGCCGTGCAAAAGGGCCGCGCTCTTGCCGCCGACAAACGGGTGGAGACCAAGACCCGCGAGAGCCAAGAGGTGCTGTTCGGCAAGAAGACCTGAGGGGGGCGCTTGTAAGCGCTTTTCGAGATAAGGATCTGAGCAACGCCAGCCTGACGGGGGTGGCGTTGCGACGGGGGAGCGGGGTGTTTAACGCCGCTCCGCCTTTCTGCGCTTAGAGGTCAGGCGCGCCGCCTCGTTCGTGGGCCGTTCTGGCCAAGCTCGACGGTCCAACACCCCGAGCCGGGCAGCGGGCCTCACCCTTTGGGCGTCTCGGTGCCGTAGCGCTTGAACAGGCTGCCCTGCGCCATGAAGAACCCGAAAATCGCGATGGTCAGGCCGAAGGTCTTGAACGTGACCCATGCCTCGGTGCTCATCGTCCGCCAGATCACTTCGTTCAGGATCGCCAGTGCCACAAAGAACACCACCAAGCGCTGGGTCAGGATCATCCAGCCTTCCGCGCGCAGGGGCATCGCGCCGTCCATCACCATCTGCAAATAGCTTTTGCCACGCAGCAGGCCAAACCCGAGGATCGCCGCGAAAAGCGTGTAGATCATGGTGGGCTTCATCTTAAAGAAACGGTCATCGTTAAGCCAGACGGTCAGCCCGCCGAAGACGGTGACGAGGATCGCGGTGACGATCTGCATCTTGGACAGATGGCCGGTCAGCTTCCACAGGATCGCGGTGCAGATCAGCAGCAGCGGAATGAACCCCGCCGTGACCAGCACAAAGCCGTCATAGTCGGTGCCCCCGATCGTGTAGACCTGATCCTTCAGCCGCAGGTAGGCCACAAAGAACGCAGCCACGGGGCCGAGTTCCAGCGCCATCTTCACGCCGGGGTGGATTTTCTTCGAGGTATCGTCAGGGGTATCGGTCATCATCTCTCTCAGGCTCAGCCGCCTGCCTCGACTACCACGGCGCCAAGCGCGATCAAAGCCATCAACGCCAAGCGGCGCGGTCCGACCGTCTCTTTCAGGAACACCCAGCCGATCAGCGCGGCGAATACGGTTGAGGTTTCGCGCAGCACCGCGGCTTCGCCGACCTTGTCGAGCCGCGTCGCCATCATGACAGAGCCAAAGCTGCCCACCGCGATCACCGCACCGATGAAGCCCAGCCGCGCCAGTTTGCGCAGGGGCGGCGGATCCTGCATGCGGCGATAGCGGACCCATGCGATGATCGGCATGTCGAACGCCGTGATCAGGAAAAACCACGCAAGGAAGGTAAACGGGTTGGGCGTCAGCCGGATGCCGAAGGCGTCATAGGTGGTATAGCAAGCCACGAGAAAGCCCGTCAGCACCGCCAGCCACAAGGCGGTCACCAGCGTGTCGCGGTCAATGCTGACATGGATCAGATTGTAGACCGCCAGCCCGAAAATCCCGGCCAGCAACAACCCGACGCCCAGCCATTGCACGCCTGAAAACGTCTCATCAAAGATCAGCCATGCGCCGATCACGGTAAACAGCGGCCCCATGCCGCGCACCACCGGATAGACCACGGTAAATGCACCGCGGCTGTAGCTGAGCGCGGTGCCCAGCTTGTAGGCCGTGTGCACCGGGATCGTGCCAGCCAGCACCAGCCATTCGATGCCTTGAGGCAGCGGCACCAGAAACAGGGCGACCGGCAGCATCAGGATCACCAGCCATGTGTCGATCGCGCCGCGCGACAGCCACGGATCGACCCGGCCTTTTTGCAGCGCACCGAAAATCGCGTGCAACACCGCCGCCGTCAGCGCCAGCATCAACGCGATCTGATGGCCCTGCTCCGTGCCCTCGATGCTTCGGATCAGGTCGCTCATGTCCGACGCCCCGGCCCCATCGCGCTCAAGGGCTGCGCCCCGGTGGCCTGTGCGCCGCTAGACTGTCCGCCCGTGACGCCTGCCCTTTGCGCGCTAGCGCGATACGACGGGAAACTTTCGCGCGCCGTGATGGTTCTGTTCCTGAACAGTTCAGGACCGCTATCCAATTTCATGCTCGACCTTCTTAGATCCGAATTTCTCGACAGTTTCACCGCAACGCCCTTTGCCGTAGCCTTTATCCGGCTGACAGCGGCGATGGTGCTGGGCGGGCTCATCGGCTGGGAGCGCGAGCGGCACGAGAAATCTGCCGGGCTGCGCACCCATATCATGATCGCCCTCGCCGCGTGCCTGTTCACCCTGATCGCTTTTGACCTCATGGAATTGCCGCGCAATGACGAAGATATTTTGCGCACCGATCCGCTGCGCCTGATCGAGGCCGTTACGTCCGGGGTCGCGTTCCTTGCAGCCGGATCAATCATCACGCAGGGGGTGAAGGTCAAGGGATTGACCACCGGCGCGGGCATGTGGCTGGCCGGCGCCATCGGGCTGACCTGCGGCACCGGGAATATCCCTCTCGCCGCGCTGGCCACGACGTTGGCCTTGATAGTGCTGTGGCTGCTGCACCGGCTGATTGGTCAGGGTGAAGCGCCCGATGAGCGGTCAGACCCGCCCCCGCCCCGGCGCGAATGACAGACCCCCGCCGCGAGGCGCGGATCCATCTGGCGTGACGGTGTGCCTATCGGGCCTGTCATCGTGGGAGGGCTTCATCAGCGCGCGTGGCCAGTCCCGAGACCTACGGCATATGGCCTTACCGGACTGGGTTTACCGGGCGAGGCCCGTCAGCGCGGCGGCAAATTCTTCGGGGTCAAAGGGTGCGAGGTCGTCGATCTGCTCGCCCACGCCGATGGCATGGATCGGCAGGCCGAACTTATCGGCCAGCGCCACCAGCACGCCGCCCTTGGCGGTGCCGTCGAGCTTGGTCATCACCAGACCCGACACATTCGCCAGCTTCTGGAAGGTCTCGACCTGATTGATCGCGTTCTGGCCGGTGGTCGCGTCCAGAACCAACAGAGTGTTATGCGGGGCCTCGGGGTCCTTCTTGCGGATCACCCGGACAATTTTGGAGAGCTCTTCCATCAGGTCGGCGCGGTTCTGTAGCCGTCCGGCCGTATCGATCAGCAGCAGATCGGCGCCATCTGCCTGCGCGCGGGTCATCGCGTCAAAGGCAAGGCTCGCAGGGTCGGACCCTTCGGGCGCGGTCAGCACCGGCACGCCTGCGCGATCCCCCCAGACCTGCAACTGTTCCACGGCGGCGGCGCGGAACGTATCGCCGGCGGCGATCACGACGCTTTTGCCTGCGGCGCGGAACTGGCTGGCGAGTTTGCCGATGGTCGTGGTCTTGCCCGATCCGTTGACGCCGACCACCAGCACCACCTGCGGGCGCGTCGGATAGAGCGGCAGCGGGCGGGCGACGGGCTCCATGATCGCGGCGATCTCATGGGCCAGCAATTCCTTGATTTCCTGCGTCGAGACCCGGCGGCCATAGCGCCCCTCGGCCATGTTGGCGGTGACGCGCAGGGCGGTATCGACGCCCATATCGGCGCTGATCAGCAGCTCCTCAAGGCTTTCGACCATATCGTCGTCGAGCACCCGGCGCGGTACCGCCGCAGGCGCGTTCCCGCGAAACAACCGCCCCAGCAGACCGCCCTCGGCGCGCGTGGGCGCGTCCGAGGTGGTGTTGCCGTGGCCGTTGGGCAGATCCTGCAACGGGATTTCCAGCGGCATGGTGTTGCCCGCCGAGCCGGGCATCGGCACGCCGACCGGCTCCGATTGCGGCGTGACGTCAGGGGTTTGCGGCACCTCCGTCGGGGTGGTGCCGGGGATGCCGTCGGGGGCCGGATCGGGGCGCGGCGTGTCCGGCAGGTCCGGCGCGGGTGTTGGGGGCACCTCGCGCGGGGTGTCGGGCACGGGCGACTCGTCCGGAGCGTCGGGCTGCGGCGCCTCGGGCAGATCCGGCTCGGGCGCCTCGGGCGGCGCATCGGGTTCAGGCGCCTCGGGCGGCGCTTTAGGCTCAGGCGCCTCGGGCGGCGCCTGCGGTGGTGTTTCGTCGGGCTGGCCATCGCCATCCGCGACAATAGCATCAAGCCCCTCCTCGAGCTTCGACGAGGTCTTGAACAGCCGATCTTTAAGCTTTGTGAAGAATGCCATGACAACTCCCGCTAGACTGTCCTTCACCTAATGCGACATGCTGGTGGAGGAAAGGGCAACCGGCCCGCTCCTCCCGATCCGCCCACCCGTTCCGCCACCCTGATCCCACCCCCGCCTGACCGGAGACCCGATGCCGACCGCGATCTGGATGTTTGCCGTCACAAGCTTTACCCCCGTCCCGCTATTGGCGCTGGCCATGACCCTTGGGGGCGTGTGGACATGGGCCGCGCTGATCTACATCACGCTGGCGGTGGCCCTGCTGGACGAACTGGCGGGCGCCGCCGCCGCCCATGCCCCTGAGGCCGACGCACGCGAATTTCCCGCAGCCGATGCCCTGTCCGTCCTGCTGGCATGGTCGCATTTCGGGTTGCTGGCCGCGGGGATCGTGGTGCTGGCGCAGGGGGAGCGCGGACTGGTGCAGGATCTGATCTTATTCTCCGCGCTGGCGCTGTTCATGGGGCAGGTCGGAAATTCCAACGCGCATGAATTGATCCACCGCCCCAATCGGTGGCTGCGGCGGCTGGGGCGCTGGGTGTTTATCTCGCATCTGTTCGGGCATCACGCCTCGGCGCATCCTAAGGTGCATCACCGCTTTGTCGCCACTGCCGAGGACCCCAATAGCGCGCGACTGGGCCAAGGGTTCTGGCACTTCGCGCCGCGCGCATGGATCGGCTCCTACCGCGCGGGGCTGACCGCCGAGCGGGCCATGATCGCCCGGGGCCGCGACGCGCCGGTGCCGCTGCGCGCCACGCCCTATATCGTCTATATCGGCGGCGGCATTATGTGGTGCGCCATCGCGCTGGCCTTGGGCGGGGGGGCGGGCCTGCTGTGGTATCTGGCCTTGGCGAGCCATGCGACGACGCAACTGCTTCTGTCGGACTATGTGCAGCATTACGGGTTGCGGCGTGATCGCTTGCCCGATGGTCGCTATGCGCCGGTCTCGGCGCGCCATTCGTGGAACGCACCCCACCGGGCCAGCACCCTGCTGATGCTGAATGCGCCGCGCCATTCCGACCACCACGCCCACCCTGACCGCGCGTTCCCCGCCCTGCGCCTGCCTGCGCCGGACACCGCACCGACCCTGCCGCGCGCCCTGCCCCGCATGGCGCTTCTGGCGCTGGTGCCTCGGCTGTGGCGACGCGAGATGGATGGGCGCGTGCGGGCATGGGCGACCCCGGCGGAGCGTCAGGTCAGCGCGCCAACCGCCGCAGAATAGCTCACGCGATTGCGAGAGGCGCGGCTCTGGTCAGGGGCGGCGTGGGCTGGCACCCTGCGCCCGACCGCAATCAAGGATCTCGCCCGATGTCATCCGCCCGTCCGCCCGTCGCCGCGCTGCTGCTCAGCGGCCTTGCCGCCCTGCCCACCGTCCTGCCCGCAGTGGCGCAGGACCGCCCGATGTCGGCGGCGGAATTCGAGGCCTATACCACCGGCAAGACGCTTACATTCTCTTCCGAAGGCCGCGCCTATGGGATGGAGGAATACGACGCCGACCGCCGCGTGCGCTGGTCGTTTCTGGACGGCGACTGCCGCGAGGGGCGTTGGTATCCGCAGAACGACTACATCTGCTTTGTCTATGAGCGCACGCCCGAAACCCATTGCTGGACGTTCTACAACACCGGCAACGGCCTGCGCGCGATGTTCGAGGATGACCCCACCGCCACGCAGTTAAGCGAGGCCGGCGAGGATGAGCCGATGCATTGCCTTGGCCCCGATGTGGGCGTGTGACGGCCCCCCGCCTTAGAACATGAAGTAGCGCTGCGCCATCGGCAGGTCTGCCGCAGGCTCGCAGGTGAGCAATTCACCATCGGCGCGGACCTCATATGTTTCCGGGTTCACGTCGATTTTGGGCAGATAGGCGTTCATCACCATGTCGGATTTGCCGATATTGCGGGTATTTTCCACCCCAACGGTCGATTTATGCAGCCCCAGCGTGCCGCCAATATCCGCCGCCTGCGCCGCCGCCGATACGAAGGTGACCGAGCTGTGCCCCAGCGCGCGCCCGTAGCTGCCGAACATGGGGCGCGAATAGACCGGCTGCGGTGTGGGGATAGAGGCATTGGGATCGCCCATCTGCGCCACCGCGATCATCCCGCCGATCAGCACCATTTCCGGTTTCACCCCGAAAAACGCCGGGTTCCACAGCACCAGATCGGCGCGTTTACCGACCTCGATGGAGCCGATGTGACGGCTCAGCCCATGCGCGATGGCCGGATTGATCGTGTATTTCGCGATGTAGCGGCGCACGCGGAAATTGTCGTTATCGCCGGTTTCCTCGGCCAGCCGCCCGCGCTGCTGCTTCATCTTATGGGCGGTCTGCCATGTGCGGATCACGACCTCACCGATCCGACCCATTGCCTGACTGTCGGACGCGATGATCGAAAATGCGCCCATGTCATGCAGGATATCTTCGGCGGCGATGGTTTCCTTGCGGATGCGGCTTTCGGCAAAGGCCACATCCTCGGGGATCGCCTTGTCCAGATGGTGGCAGACCATCAGCATGTCGAGATGCTCTTCGAGCGTGTTCTTGGTGAAGGGTCGCGTCGGGTTGGTGGAACTGGGCAGAACGTGGTTTTCGCCCACCACCTTGATGATGTCCGGCGCATGGCCGCCGCCCGCGCCTTCGGTATGGAAGGCATGGATGGTGCGGCCCTTCATCGCCGCGACGGTATTCTCGACAAAGCCCGATTCGTTGAGCGTGTCGGTATGGATCATCACCTGCACATCCATGTCATCGGCAACCGACAGGCAGCAATCGATGGTGCCGGGCGTGGTGCCCCAATCTTCGTGCAGCTTCAGCGCGCAGGCGCCGGCATTAACCATTTCGACCAGCGCATCGGGGCGGGAGGCGTTGCCCTTGCCCGACAGGCCGAAATTCATCGGCAAGCCGTCCAGCGCCTGTAGCATCCGCCCGATATGCCAGGGCCCCGGCGTGCAGGTGGTGGCCAGCGTGCCATGCGCGGGGCCGGTGCCGCCGCCCAGCATGGTGGTCACGCCCGAATGCAGCGCGTCATCGACCTGCTGCGGGCAAATGAAATGGATATGGCTGTCAAACCCGCCCGCCGTCAGGATGCGCCCCTCGCCTGCGATCACCTCAGTGCCGGGGCCGACGATGATGTCGACGCCGGGCTGTGTGTCGGGGTTCCCGGCCTTGCCGATCGCGGCGATCAGCCCGTCCCGCAGGGCCACATCGGCCTTATAAATGCCGGTCGCATCGACGATCAGCGCATTGGTGATGACCGTATCGGCCGAGCCTTCGGCGCGGGTCACCTGCGACTGGCCCATACCGTCGCGGATCACCTTGCCGCCGCCAAACTTCACCTCTTCGCCATAGGTGGTCAGGTCGCGCTCGACCTCGATAATCAGGTCGGTATCGGCCAGGCGCACCTTATCGCCGGTGGTCGGGCCATACATGTCGGCATAGGTCGCGCGGGAGATCTTGGCGGGCATCGGGTCCTCCGGTTGGTCTGGCCCGGAGATTGGCCGAAGCGGCCACGGGGTGCAAATACCGACGCCCGTAAAAGCGGCGTCCCGGCACAGGGTTTCTGCGATCTGCCTAAGGATTGGGCGCGCGTCCAGATTTGGAGGTCACGTTAACCAGACCTTCATAGTCATGGGGCACCGTGGGGGCATGGACCACCGCGTATTTCCCCTTCTCTGCGTGCTCTTGCTGCTGGTCGCCTGCAATACTGGCGGACCGGGATTTGCGGGACAGACGGGCACGGATATTCACCGTGCCGGGATGGATTTCCGCGTGTTTCATGACGCCGAACATGCGCGCGTGATCCGCACCAGTATGGGACGCCCCCGCAACGCGCCGCTATTCCGCGCCGCCGTGATTTCGGTGATTGAGGAGGCAAGCGGCTGCACCGCTGATGCCGCAGATCTGAACGGTGACTGGAACTTGGTCGAAGGGCCGATACGCTGCCCACCGCCGTAAATTGCCGTGCCGCATAAAAAAGGGCGGCCCCGAAGGACCGCCCTTTCAATTCAACTGATCCAAGGATCAGAAGCGGAAGTTGACTTTGGCCGCCGCGGTGGTCGCGTCGAAGTCAGCACCGGTGTCGTCGAAATCGTCGAAACGGTGGGACAGAACTTCGCCGCCGACGCTGACGCTGTCGGTGACCATGTACTCAACACCACCACCGAAGTAGTAACCGGTGTCGGAACCGAAATCGGTCGATGCGTTTGCGGCACCGAGGGCACCATAAACGAGGGTCTGACCCAGGTCAGCACCGGCGCGGGCGCCAAGACGGGTGATGCTGTCGATCTCAGCGCCGGAGTCGGACTCGATGGAGGTGCCGTTCACGGCAAGCTCACCACCCAGAACGAACTGACCGAAGTCGTAGTCGTAACCAGCCTGCAGGCCGTAGATGCCGCCATCGGTGTCTTCGTCGTCGAAGTCATCGCTGTTCAGGTCGCCGTAACCCAGCTGACCACCGACGTAGCCGCCGGTCCAGTCGCCGGTGACGGGGGCGATGATGGCGGGTGCGACGGGGGCGGGCTCGACAACGACGGGCTGCAGGTTACCGGCGAAAACCGGGGTGGCCAGAGCGGCGGTGCCGAGGGCAATGATTGCAAGTTTCTTCATATCTGTCTCCTAACGATGACTGCCGCACTCTGGCGGATTCTGTTGTGCAACTGGGCGCCAAGATCACGAATCTCAGCCGCTGCATCGACGCCTCAACGTCGATCTAGTCATGCTGTTCCGAGAATGCACCTCACGGGACGGTGAAGGGGCATTTGACCTCGCGCAAACAGGCGAAATTCTGCGTGTTTCCAACGGGTTTTGGTGGTTTCCCGCTGATGTGAACGGCGTTTGAAATCGGTTTGAAACTGTTGCGCCGGAAACACAATCCTGCTGCGTAGAACCTATGTGGCCGGTAGTCTGTCGGGGCAATCCGCGCCGTCGCATATGGCACGCGCAAACGTCCTTCGTCGCGCTTCTGCGGGGCAGTCCGCTTGCAAGCTAATGAATTCAGGTCATATTCAGCGCTGTTTATCGGCGCCGAGCCGCTGCCGCGCGAAACCGATCAGCCTGCGGCGCGCTCTTCCAGTTGCAGCCACTCATCTTCGGCGGCGGCCAGCGCGGCCTGACGCGCACCCAATGCCTCGGTCGCCTTGCGGAATTTCACCGGCTCGCGAGAAAACAGCTCCGGATCGGCCATCAATTGCTCAAGCTTGGCAATTTCGGCACCAAGCTGGTCAATGACGCCGGGCAATTCTTCCAGCCGGTGCTTTTCCGTGAAGCTGAGGCCTTTGGTCGACGCCGGTTTTGCAGCCGCCGCAGGCGTTGGGGCGGACTTGCCGCCCTTGGGCGCTGCCGGTTCGGGGTCTGATTTGGTCTCGGGGCGGCTTTCGGCGCGCTGGCTGCGATAATCGCTCCACCCGCCGGCATAGACCGTCGCCTCGCCATCGCCTTCCATCGCTACCGTGGTGGTCGCGACCCGGTCGAGGAAATCGCGGTCATGGCTGACCAACAGCACGGTGCCGTCGTAATCGCCCAGCAGATCCTGCAACAAATCCAGCGTTTCAATATCCAGATCGTTGGTCGGTTCGTCGAGCACCAGCAGATTGGAGGGCTGCGCCATAAGCCGCGCCAGCAGCAGCCGGGCCTTCTCGCCGCCCGATAGGGAGCGAACCGGCGCGCGAGCCTGCCGTTCGTCGAACAGGAAATCCTTCAGATAGCCGACCACATGGCGCGGCGTGCCACGGACCATCACCTGATCGGCCTGTCCCGAAATGCGCATCAACGGATCGCCGGTCAGGTTTTCCCAAAGCGTCGCATTTGGGTCCAGCTGCGCGCGGGTCTGATCGAACACCGCAAGTTCCAGATTGGTGCCGCGCCGGATCGCGCCGCTATCAGGCTCGACCTCGCCGGTCAGCATTTTCAGCAACGTGGTCTTGCCCGCGCCATTGGGGCCGACAAAGGCCACCCTGTCGCCGCGCAACACCTTGATCGAGAAATCCCGCAGGATCACCTTATCGCCGTAGCGTTTGCCGATCTCGGTCGCCTCGGCCACCAGCTTGCCGGAGCTTTGCCCCGCCTCCAGCGCCAAATCCGCCGTGCCCTGCCGCCGGATCATCGAGGAGCGCTCGGCCCGCAGGTCCTGCAGCGCCCGCACCCGGCCTTGGTTCCGCTTGCGCCGGGCCGAAATGCCTTCGACGGCCCAGCGGGCCTCGGCCTTGATCTTGCGGTCCATCTTGTGGCGCGCATCGTCTTCGTCGGCCCAAATCTTATCGCGCCACGCCTCAAACCCCGCAAAGCCGGATTCCTGCCGCCGCACCTGTCCGCGGTCGATCCAGAGGGTCGCGCGGGTCAGCCGGCTGAGGAATGCGCGGTCATGCGAGATCAGCACAAAGCCCGAGCGGGTGGAGGCGAGTTGCTCCTCCAACCATGCGATTGCCTCGATATCGAGGTGGTTCGTCGGCTCGTCCAGCAGCATCAATTCGGGGTCTTCGGCCAGCAGCTTGGCCAGCGCCGCGCGCCGCCGCTCCCCGCCCGACGCGGTGGCAACGGGGGTTTCGGGGTCGAATTTCAGGCCGTCCGCGACCATGGCGACGCGGTATTCCTCGCCGATATCCAGCTGCGATGCGGCGAATTCACCCAATGTGGCGAAGCCCTCCATCGTCGGCTCCTGCTCCATGTAGCCCACGGTGATCCCCGGCGGCACCACGCGGATTCCATTGTCAGGTTCGACCAGCGCCGCCATCACCTTCATCAAGGTGGATTTGCCGGAGCCATTGCGCCCCACCAAAGCCACCCGATCACCGGGTTGGACCACCAGATCGAGGTCACGGAAAACAGGCTCGCCACCAAAGGTAAGCGAGATGTCGGAAAGCTGAAGAAGGGGTGCGCGCGCCATGAGGGGCGGGCTACTCCGCCGACGGGAGGAGGTCAAGCGGCGGCGCGCATAGGCCGTCCCGGCAGCCTTCGGCCCCGCCCGATCAGGGTCGTTATCCGGTTTCAGAAATTGACGCGCCCGGAATGAGGCGGCGGGTCAGAAAGGACCGTCCCGGCAGGTCCCCGGCCTCGGCCCCGGCCAAGGGCGACGCGCGCTGATCTACCGGAACACCCCAGTATTCATCCGCTTGATGGTCTTCTGCTGGCCGCTGGAATTGGTCGTCGTGGTGGGCGCGGTGCGGATGGTGATCTTCTTCTTTGCGGGGGCGGCGGCGCGCGCGGCGGCTGAGGCTTTCTCGGCGGCCTTCTGCTTGCGCACCTTGGCCTTCACCGCCGCGACACGCTGGTTTTTCTGCTCGACCGCGACCTCGCACACGACCTTGGGTTCGGTCTTCAGCACGCGCAGCACCTGCATCGAGGGGTCGAGGTTGGCGGCGGCGGTCTGTTTGGTTGCATAGTAGCGCGCCATGCCCAGCGCCGAACCACGCCCCCACAGCCCGTCAAGCCCGGAGCGGTAGCAGCCCAGCCGTTGCAACTCCACCTGAACGGCCAGTGCCAGTTCGCGGCCCTCAAGGTCGCTGACCTCATCAGGAAGCTCGATGCCCACATCGGCAGCGGCCTCACGGGTCAGTTCCGCCCCCGACACGCGCGAGCGCGGCTCAAAGATCGGCTCCAGCGAGCGTGAGGGAGACAGATGGGCCAGCACCAGCGCCTCGCCGGACCTGCTCATCGTGATCTCGCGGCCCGGCTCGGGATGGGCGGCGAGGCCGGTGGCCCGATCCGTAGGCAGCGCCTCGGCCACGCGCACGGCATCGGCGGTCTGCGTCGGCGCAGGTTCGGCCTTGGAGATGCCCGCGACGCCGGTGGCGTCAGGCAGCGTGGGGCGCGTGCGCTCGGCGCTTGCGACCTGCGCCGCGGCCTCCCCCGGCGCGGTGCCGGGCGTTTCCAGATCCGGCACATCGACGATCTCGAAACCGGGTATAACATTCGTCAGCGCCCCCGGCGCCGCATTGCCGGTGGCTGCCGAAACATCGGTCTGCGCGGCAAGGGGTGCTTCGGCGGCGGCTTCCAGATCGGGCAGGTCCGCATCGGGGTCTTCAATGATGAAGTCCGGCGTGACCGAAGCCAGACGCTTGGCTTTCACCTCATCCTCAACCTCCTCGATTTCAATTGCGACGCCGCTATTGCCCAGCGCCGCCAGCAGCCGCGCGCGCAATTCCGGCTCAAGCGCGGCGATCATCTCGTAATCCGCATCGGTCAGCTCAGCCGAGCGATCAACCTGCGGCGCGAAATAGAATTGCGCCCGCAGCGACGACTGGTCCCACGGGGTCTGCTTACCGAAGGTCGCGCTTTCGACGTCGTTGCGGACCCGGATCATCATGTCCGAAATCGAGATGCCGGAGCTTTCGACATGGCTCAGCAGCGCCTCCGTAAACGGGCTGTTATCGCCCGCGCCGTCGGCGGTGACGTTGTTGGGCTGGGTCGCGAAAGCAACGAATGTGCCGGACCCGGTCTGCATCTTGGCCAGACCCTCGGCCTGCCCGCTCCGGTCGTTTTCGGGCAGCGGGTTGTTGCGGCACGCATCGAGGAAGATAAGCGTCTGCCGATTGCGATCCTCCAGCTGCCGCACGATATCGTCGAGCCGCCATGTCGCCTGCTCGATCGAGGCCTTGTCGCTCAGCGCGGCATCCGCTGGCATCAGGTAATTGACCCCGTCCAACTGAAACGCATGACCGGAGAAGAAAAACAGCGTGCTTTCCACATCCTCCGCATCGGCCCGTTCGGCAAATGCCGCAACTTCGGATTCCAGGGCGGCGCGGTCCATGTCGGTCAGCAGCGTCACCTCGAAATCCAGCCGTTCCAGCGCGGCGGCAATGTCGCGGGCGTCGTTGGTGGCGTTTTTCAGCGAATAGACATGGTCGTAATCCGCATTGCCGACAATCAGCGCAAGCCGCTTGGCCTCTGCCGTGCCGGCCATTGCCGTGCAGAACATGATCGACACTGCCGCCCCGCGACCCAACCGCGCCCCGACCGCGCGCAGCGTGCCCCTGCCGCGACGGGCATGGCGCGCAGGCGCGCCGCTATGGGTGGCGGCTGCAAGGCGACTGAAATCAAAGGTCCTGGGAGGCATGGCGCGGGTCCAGATATCCGAAAGGAAGCAGCAAATGAGGTCGCTGAATTGCGCCGATCATATCCCCACCTGGCGGCATGGGTCTATATCTGCAGGGGTCAAAACAGCTGCAACTGCCCAATTGTGAACGGGCATGGCAGAAATTCGCCTGACCGCTGCCACCACCGCTGCCACCGTCGATCCGGCGCATCCGCCCTACGCCGGGTGTGGCGGACCCTTCTAGGGGCCGGATCAGGGTGCATTTGCACGGCCAAGCATGGCGGCGGCACGGCCCCCGCCGAGCATCCCCCCTTTGACGATGCGCGGCGGCATGCTAGCACTTTCCCTATAGTCAATCCTTCGGCTCAACAGGGACGAGACCTAAACATGCCGCATCCTCACGCAGATATCCGCCCGCGCGCCGCGCGCCTGTCCGCTCTTCGTGCGCCGATCCTATGCGCCGGGCTGCTGAGCCTTCCGCTCGCAGCGACGCCTGTGATGGCTCAGGACACCACCAATTTCGGGCTGGAGCTGAACAATGCGCGCGCCGCAGGCGAAGGCTGCCGTCTGACCTATGTGGCCAATAACAACACCGGGACCGATCTGGAAACCACATCCTATGAGGTGGCGGTTTTCGATCAGGAAGGCGTCGTATCACGGCTGCTGATCCTCGAATTTGGCGAATTGCGCGACGGCAAGACCAAGGTGGTGCAGTTCGATCTGGCCGATATGGGCTGCGAAGAGATCTCGCGGCTGCTGTTGAATTCCGTGTCCGAATGCACGGCCGAAGGCGGCGCGGAGGCTGATTGCCTTGATGGGCTGGTCACGTCCAGCCGCGCGGACATCCAGTTCGGCATCTGATCCGATCACGCCGAGAGCACGGCTTACTGTGCCATACGGGGATCTGAACCCTTGGCCCGACGGGCGACATGGAACGGTGCGGGTCGGATCGCTTAGACGCGCCTGCCCGCCTGCCTTACGGGGCTGCGCGTGGGGCATGCGCGCGGCCTTTCCGCCTGCTGCGTGTTACCGTTTCCCTGTCTTAGCGGCCGTTGCGCCGCCCGCCGCCCCACCGCGCGCAGGGGGTCACACCCTGTTGTCGCCAAAGCAAAACACCCCCGCACGCCGCGTTTACCCTAATGAGTCGTTGTTTCGCGCGCGAAACAATTGCCCCTAGCCGCGCACGCAATTCAGCCATCCGCGCAACACCCCCCGGCGCATGTCCGCAAACCCCCTCCCCTTGCCTCAAACCGCCCGCGCGGGTTGCAGCCCGGCCCCTGCCGGCCCTACATCTGTGGAAACGGAATGACGGAGAGCCATATGACCCTGCCCTTGCCCACCCCGCAATTTGACGCCTCGGCCACCACCGGCGGAGGCAGCGGGGCGTTCGGCGATCTGCCTGAATGGGATCTGAGCGATCTCTACCCCGCGCCGGACGCGGCGGAGTTGAAGCGCGATCTCGACTGGCTCGAAGCCGCCTGCACCGATTTCGCCCGCGATTACGAAGGCCAACTGGCCAGCCTCGACGCGCGCGGCATGCTCGATTGCGTTCTGCGCTATGAGAAGATCGACATCGTGGCCGGGCGGATCATGTCCTACGCTGGGTTGCGCTACTACCAGAACACGATGGATGGCGAGCGCGCGAAATTCCTTGGCGATTGTCAGGAAGCGATCACCAATTACACCACGCCGCTGGTGTTTTTCACGCTGGAGCTGAACCGCATCCCCGATGCGACGCTTGACGCGCTTTTCGATGAAAGCGCGGAGCTGACCCGCTATCGCCCGATCTTCGAGCGGATGCGCGCCATGCGCCCCTATCAGCTGTCCGATGAATTGGAGAAGTTCCTCCACGACCAATCGACCATCGGCGCCGCCGCGTGGAACCGTCTGTTCGACGAAACCATCGCCGGGCTGACCTTCCATGTGAATGGCGAGGAGTTGAACCTCGAAGCCACGACCACGCTGCTGACCGAACAGGACCGCGCCACCCGCGAAGCCGCCTCGCGCGAATTGGCCCGCGTGTTCGGCGAAAACATCAAGCTCTTTGCCCGCGTCCACAACACGCTGACCAAGGAGAAGGAGATCGAGGATCGCTGGCGCGGCATGCCGAGCCCGCAGACCGGTCGCCACCTCGCCAACCATGTGGAGCCCGAGGTCGTCGAGGCGCTGCGCGACGCGGTGGTGAAAGCCTACCCGAAGCTGTCGCATCGCTACTATGAGCTGAAGCGCAAATGGCTGGGTCTCGATACGCTACAGGTCTGGGACCGCAACGCGCCGCTGCCGATGGAAACCACCCGCACCGTGGGCTGGGATCAGGCCGAAAAGACGGTGATGGACGCCTATGCTGATTTCTCGCCGCGCATGGCCGAAATCGCGGAGCCGTTCTTTAGCAAGGGCTGGATCGACGCGGGCGTGAAGCCGGGCAAGGCACCGGGCGCCTTTGCCCATCCCACTGTCACGGATGTGCATCCCTATGTGATGCTGAATTATCTGGGCAAACCGCGCGATGTGATGACGCTGGCCCATGAGCTGGGCCATGGTGTGCATCAGGTGCTGGCCGCCGGTCAGGGCGAATTGCTGTCGGCGACGCCGCTGACGCTGGCTGAAACCGCGTCGGTCTTTGGCGAGATGCTGACCTTCCGCAAGCTGCTGGCCAACGCGCCTTCGGACGCGGAGCGCAAGGTGCTGCTGGCCGGTAAGGTCGAGGATATGATCAACACGGTCGTCCGTCAGATCGCCTTCTATGACTTCGAGTGCAAATTGCACGAGGCCCGGCGCGGCGGCGAATTGACGGTCGAGGATATCAATGCGCTGTGGATGAGCGTACAGGCCGAGAGCCTCGGGCCGGCATTCACCTTCATGGAAGGATATGAGACCTTTTGGTCCTATATCCCGCATTTCGTGCATTCGCCCTTCTACGTCTACGCCTATGCGTTTGGCGACGGTCTGGTGAACGCGCTTTATGCCGTCTACGAACAAGGCGAGCCCGATTTTCAGGAGAAATACTTCGACATGCTGAAGGCTGGCGGCTCGAAGCATCATAAGGAATTGCTGGCGCCCTTTGGGCTTGATGCCAGCGATCCGGCCTTCTGGGACAAGGGTCTGGGGATGATTTCATCTTTCATTGACCAACTCGAGGCCATGGAAAAGTCTTAACTCCTCGATAATCCCTGTCGGATAGGCAAGAGCAGATCCGACAGGGGCAGTCATGGCAGATAACAATAGCCACACCCCCGCCGCGACTAGCGACGGGACATATCGCGGCACCAATAGCGGCGAAAACGACAGCGGCGCGGACACGATTTCCGGTGGCGGCGGCTCTGACACCATATCCAGCGGCAGCGGCGACGATACGATCTACGGCGACGCCGCCCATGCCGGGCAATGGGCCTATTATCAGTTCGACTACGACTTCAGCTCCGCCCACGGGCAGGCCTTCGACATCGAGAAGGGGGAGATGGTCGGCTCCGGCTATGTCGATGATTTCGCGCCGGGCACGCTGCATAACAGCAACACGGACAGCACCAGCAACCCCGACGATTTCGGCACCATCTATGTCAGCACGCTGAACGTCGATCAGGGCGGCAGCTATTTCTTTGGCAGCCGCTCCGACGATGGCTCCACCATCGAGATCTACGATTCCGCCGGCAATCCGGTGCTGTGGGACAATTACGATTCCAGCGGCAACCGGACGTCGACGAACCAGTCCTACATGAACAACGACTACCACCAATCCGCCGCGATCCGGTTCGGCGAGGTGGATCTGGCGTCGGGCGAAAGCTACACGATCGTTGTGCGGCACTGGGAAAATCAGGGCACGGAAATCCTCGATATCGGCGTTAACGGCCCCGATACCGGCGGCGAGACGATGCTGATCACCGATTCCGGCATGATCGGCACCCCGCCGTCCAGCTATAATGGAATGAGCGCACAGGGTGTCGAGGGGAACGACACCATCGATAGCGGCGACGGCAACGACACGGTGCATGGCGATGGCGGCCATGACACCATCGCCGGCGGGGCCGGCAATGATACGATCGACGGCGGCAGCGGCCATGACACCATGTCGGGAGGCACGGGCGACGACGTGATCGACGGCGGTGCCGGTCACGACAGGATTGACGGCGGATCGGGCAATGACACCCTGCGCGGCGGCGACGGTGACGACACGATTTCCGGCGGCAGTGGGCATGACACGATTGACGGTGGCGCGGGCGATGACCGGATCGACGCGGGCACCGGCTCGGACAGCATCACCACGGGCGAGGGATCCGATTTCGTCGAGGGTGGCAGCTTTGGCGGGGATGACCAGACCTCAGACATCATCACCGATTTCGACACTGATCTGGATATCGCGGATCTGAGCGGCTTTTTCGAGCATGCAACCGATTTGCAGGCGGCGACGACGGTCATCGACGGCAATGCGGTGGTGCGCCTGCCCGATGGGTCTTCGGTCACGTTTCAAGGCGTGGGCGACCGCGCGCTGCTGACCCATGAAAATACGCTGGTTCCCTGTTTCAGCGCGAACACGCGGGTGATGACACCGCGCGGGTTGCGTGCGGTCGAAACGCTGACGCGTGGTGATCTGGTGGTGACGCGCGATCACGGGCTGCGCCCCTTGGCTTGGGTCGGGCAACGGCATCTCAGCGGCGCCGATCTGGACGCGGCGCCGAATTTCCGACCCGTTCTGATCCGCGCGCACAGCTTTGGCCCCGGCCTGCCTGCCCGCGACATCCGCGTCAGCCCGCAGCACCGTATCTTGACGATGGGCGCAGCGACGTTGCTGGCGTCCGGCCATGACGAAGCGCTCGCCCCGGCCTGTCACCTTCTTTGTGCGAAAGGGGTCGAGCGGGTCGCGGCGCCGACGGGGATCACCTATGTGCACCTGATGTTCGACGATCACGAGGTGGTTGAGACCGAAGGCCTATGGACCGAAAGCCTGCTGCCCACCGCCCCCGCGCTTGGCGCTTTCGCGCAGGATGCGCGGCGCGAGTTGGTGCAGCTATTCCCGGAACTGGGCGCGGCCCCAGAGCGCGGCGGCATCCCCAGCGCCCGCCCGATTTTAACGAAATGGGAAGCCGCGCTGGTGGCGTGACCGGACCCGAGCAAGGCTGCCGGGGGAGGGTTCCCGGTGGCGCTGCTGCGCCTGAACGGTGTGTTTTAGGGCGCAGCCAGCTCACCCCCGGAAGGGCAAGCCGACCAAACGCTTAGCGAAGCACGCGGAGCGTCGCCGGAGAAGCTGCCAACTCGGGGCGGCCCCCACCGAAAAGCGGATGCCCCCGGGCTTAAGTTATTCTTCAGGGACGGTCGCCGCCCTTGCGTGGCCCGGCAGTTGCGCCACTGGGACCGCGCCGCAACACCGCCTCCAGCCGATCGGCGAAGGCTGCGCGTTCGTCAGGGGCCATTTCCGACAGGCGGGCCAGAAACAGATCGTGGCTAAGCGCCTGACGGGTCGCGAAGAAGTCGTTCTGATCGTCGATGCGAGCGCGCAGGGCGTCCGCGTCGAAAGGCTCCGCGCGCAGCAGGGTGAGCGTAGCCTCGAAGCTTTCGCGCATCTCGCGGAACCCCTGCTTGGCCCCGCCAGACCGGGCGCGGAACGCCTCGGCAATTGCCAACCGGTCGGACACGTCCAATGCGGAACCGTAGGGCCCGAGCGTCAGCATCCGCTCGGCGCGCGCCACATCCCGCATGCGCGCCGCATCCGGACCGGAGCTGTTTCGCTCCGCGACGCGCGGCATGTCCCGGCCCCCATCATGGCCCCGGTTGTGATGGGTGAACATGGTGCCGCCGACGATACCCAGCACCGCCAGATTGACGGCCAGCGACGCGACCAAAAGCAACCGCATCCAGCGCGGGGTCCGGCGTCCGGTTTCGGCAGCAGGCGTGCTCGGCTCAGCCATCGGCGAGGATTCCTTCGTATGCGGACCAGCCCGCGTTGAAACCATATTCACCCAGAAGGGCGTCACTCAGGGCATCTTCGCTGCCCGTCTCGGTCGCGAGCACGGCCGTGGTGGTCGTCGCGGAAAGGGTCGTCTCGCTGCCGATGAACGCACCGGTCACGCTATCCAGCCCGGCGGGCTGATCGACGCCAATCCAGACCCCGGCCATGGTCGCGGCGGCCAGACTGGCGGCGGCAGGCCAACCGCCGATGCCGCGCAGCAATGCCGTAAGGCTCCAGCGTCCGGTGCTGCGGGTTTTCCCCACAGATGCGCCAGTGGCGGCGCGCAGCCTCTCGGCCTCGCGGCTATCCTGCTCGGCCTCGGCATCGCCCAGAATACGCGCCAACAGATCGGGCGTGGCCGGCTCCAGATCGGCGCGGCTGTGGCGGGCCGCTGCGAACAGGCTTTCCAGTTCTGCCTCGGCCCGAGCTTGCGCCGCAGGGCTCAAGGCCGGTTCATCATGGCGGTCAGTCATCGCTCAACCCCAGTTCTGCGCGCCGTGACAAAAGAAGCGCCGCAAGCGCGCGTTTGCCCCGCGCGGTCAGGCTCTCCACTGCCTCGACAGTGATATCCATAGCCGTTGCGATCTCCGGATTCGACCACCCTTCGATATGGCGTAGCGCGACGGCTTCGCGCTGACGGTCGGGAAGGGCATCCAGCGCCTGCTCCAGCGCCTCCGCACGGGCGGCGAATTGCAGGCGTTCCTCGGCCCTCGGAGTGTCGTCTTCGGGTTCCGCGATCTGATCCAGCCCGATGCCGCGCCGTTTGCGCAAGCGGTCGGTGCATAGATTCGCAGTCACCCGGTAAAGCCAGGTCGTGACCTTGGCCTCGCCCGGTCGCCAGTCGGGCGCGATCCGCCACAAACGCAGCATAGCCTCCTGCGCGACATCGTCGGCCTCGGCCTGATCGCGCAGCATACGCCGCGCTTGCGCCACCACGGCAGGCGTCAGCCGCAGGGTCAGCGAGCGCGCGGCGCTTCGGTCGCCGTTGGCATAGAGCACCAATAGGGTGTCGTCCGGTATATCGGTCATCGCGTCCAGGGGCATGGTCCTCGTTCCATGTGCCTAGTGGCTCCCCCCTGCCCGCGCAACCATGGCGGAACGGCACGGGCAAAGGGGCGCCGGGGGCGGCAGGGCGGATCATGGGAACCCGCCCCGCCCACCGCATCAGTTGCCCTGCGGGGCGGCCGGTGCGGTTGCGGGAGCGTCCGCGGGTGCATTTGCCGGGGCATTTGCGGGACGCTTGGGACGCATGGTCTGACGTGCCGCGTCGAACTCGTCCTGCGAGATCGCGCCGTCGCCGTCCGTGTCAAAATCGGCGAAGGTCGGCATCGCGCCGCGCTGCATGTTGCCGCGCTGCTTGTTCATGCCACGCTCGCCGCGATCACCGCCACGCTCGCCGTCGCGCTTACCGCCACGATCACCGCCACGCTCGCCGCCACGGTGGTCGTCACCCTGTGCGCGATCGCCGTGGCCCTTCATGCCACCCTTGCGATCGCCGCCCTTGCGGTCACCGCCACGTTCGCTGCGCTTTTCCATACGCTGCTGCATACGGTCCTGCGCGGTGGTGAATTCATCCTCGGTCACGACACCATCGCTGTCGGCGTCGATACGGTCGAACATGCGGGTCGCGCCTTGGGCCATCGGGCTTGCGGCCATTTCCTCGGCGCTGATGGTGCCGCTTTCGTCGCTGTCGAGCTGGCTCAACATACGCTGGGCGTGGCGCTGCAGCATCTGCTGCTGCATATGGGCCGCGATTTCCTCGGCGGTGATGTCACCGCTGCCATCCGTGTCGGTTTCGTCAAAGCGAGCCGTCTGCCATGCGGAGACTTCGTCGGTGGAAATCTCGCCGTTGCCGTCGGCATCCAGCTCTGCAAAATTCGGCATCATGCCGGCATGTGCGCCGCGGCTCATTTTACCGGGTTCGGCCTGCGCGAAGGGCGCGGTGGCCATGCCTGTGGCGATCAGGACGCTCAGAAGGGCAATCCGTTTCATATGGTCTCTCCTCAGTTGCTCTACACACGGGGGATATTTATGGCGCGC
Organism: Marinobacter sp.; assembly: GCA_040119125.1. Classification (GTDB taxonomy): domain Bacteria; phylum Pseudomonadota; class Alphaproteobacteria; order Rhodobacterales; family Rhodobacteraceae; genus Pacificitalea. The sequence continues at coordinate 258,672 of JBEDTR010000011.1, read as the reverse complement.
CAATCGCGACGAGGTGCCTCAGGATCGGCCAGCGTCTTGGGGAGACTGACCGGAAGCGTCGCGGTGGCGGTTGCCGTCCGTGTTGTGAGAGGTAAACGCGGCACCGGAGCCGTTCCGTCGCCTTGAGTGGATTTTTTTCACAACACGAGGCTGTGAGGGCGGTGTGAGAGGCGCGTGACACCCTTGGGCGGAGCGCCGGGGGCCCGGTCGGCTGTGCGATCTAAACGGCGATACAGCGACATCCCGCCGCACGGACATTTCGTCGTCTCGAAACCCGTGCACCGCGCACCGATATATGAAACCTGCGGAATCGGGGCGAGCGGACTTGTCTGCGACGCCGCCTGCCGCAACACTTGGCCCACCCCAGTGAAATGAGGACCTGCATGCAGACCCCTACGCCGCACTCCGAGCAGACCTCCACTCCCCATGCGGAGCCTGTCCCCCATGCGGAGCCTGTCATCGCCGGCATGACGCCGGAGTTTGCGACCGCAGGCACCACCCCGGACCGGAGCGACTCCGACAGCGAGCGCCACGGCACGGAGCGTCCGTTGAAGCCAGCCTTGATGCATGGCTGGCGCGGGCGCTGCCCTAATTGCGGCTCAGGTCCGATGCTGAAGGGGTATCTGAAGGTGCGCGACACTTGCCCCGTCTGCGCGCAGGAACTGCATCACCACCGGGCCGATGACGGGCCCGCCTATCTGACAATTCTGTTGGTCGGTCATATCATGGCGCCCACGCTGCATCTGGTCTTTACCCATCTGCGCCCCGATCCGCTGATCCTCGCAACCTCGTTTTCCATCGGCTGCGTGGGGCTGTCGCTCTACCTTCTGCCCCGGCTGAAGGGCGCGATGGTCGGCCTGCAATGGGCCAAGCGCATGCACGGCTTCGCCGCTCCGCAGGCTGCAAGCTGAGATGGCGCGCGGCGATCTAGGTCCCGCGCTGCGCCATGCCGCGACGCTGATCGTGCACCGCCATGGGCCCGAGGGCGCCGAAGTGCTGATGGGACAGCGCGGGCGCGCCGCGGCGTTCATGCCTTCCAAATTCGTGTTTCCCGGCGGCGCGGTCGATCCCGGCGATGCGCAGGTGCCGCTTGCGGGCGCGCTGTCGCCCGCCTGTCGCGCGCGGCTCTCGGTGGAGGGGGCGTGCGAAGGCGGGCCGGTGATGGACCGCCTGCCCGACGCGCTGGTGGCTGCCGCGATCCGCGAATTATGGGAGGAAACCGGTCTGATGCTGGCCCGTCCAGATCCGTGGAGCGCCGAGGATCTGGCCGTTATTCCAGCAGGTTGGGAAGATTTCGCCAAGGCCGGGATGCGACCGGATGCCGGGGCCTGCCGGTTTGTGTTCCGCGCGGTGACCCCGCTCGCGCGCAGTCGCCGGTTCGATGCCCGCTTTTTCGTGGCCAGCGCGGCGGCGGTGATGGGCGATGTCGACGACTTCTCGCGCGCGCAGCCGGAACTGAGCGGCGTGCAATGGGTGCCCTTGGCCCGCGCACGCAATTTCGACCTGCCGTTCATCACGACCGTGGTGCTCGCAGAGCTGTCGCATCTGCTGAGCCAAGCCGATCCGGTCATTCCCGCTGATGTGCCATTCGTCCGGAACGACGATATCGTAAGCAATATCAGGCGCCTGCGCTAAACCCTCCGACATTAACGCGACTTTAACCCTGCCCGAGGCACAAAGAGGAGCCGGTTCTGAAACCGGTCTATTCGTGCAGGTCAGGGACGCGCCATGCAGGCACTCGATCCGGGACAGCTACAACCGGTCCGCATAGAGGCTCCGGACCCGCGCGGCATGCTGCGTCTTGTGGGGGCACAGGCGCGGTTTCATCCGGTCGCCGGTCGGGTGCCGCTGGGCGAGCTTCTGCGCGACGCCGGGGTGGTATCCGACCGCGATCTGCGTGCGGCACTGCGCCTGCGTCCACGCCGGGAAGCGCCTTTGGGGCAGATTCTGCTGGCACATGGGCTGATCACCCCCGACGATTTGATCCAACAATTGGCCCGACAATGGCAGGTGCGCGTGGCGGCACTGGACCAGCGCCCGCCCGATCCGGCGCTGCTTGACCGTCTGGACCCGGCGCGCTGCCTGCGCGCGGGGTTGGTGCCTTGGCGGCGGCTGGGCGGGGTGACCTTGATCGCCACCGCCCATCCCGACCGGTTCGACGCGGCGCGCCGCTGGCTGGAACCTGCGTTGGGCCCCGTCGCGATGACGGTCGCGACCGATGCCGCAATCACGAATGCCTTGCACGCCGCCGCCGCGCCGCGCCTTGTCGCCGCCGCTGAAACGCGATGCCCCGAACCGCTCAGCTGCCGTCCGATGGGCGCGTGGCGATGGCGGCTGGCGCTGGGCAGTGGGGTCGCTTTGCTGGCCGGGCTCAGCTACTTGGCCCCCCTAACGATGTTCATGGCGGGCTTTGCGCTGGCGTTGTCACTCGCCTGTCTGGCCCAGATGCTGAAGCTTGCCGCAACCTGCGCGGCGCTGCGCCGCCGCGACCTGCGGACGCCGCCCCGGCGCCACGGCGCGCCCAGCGCCTCCCGCCGCAGTGCGACCCTTCTGCACCCGCCCCCGAAGGGCGCCGCCCCTCCCGTGTCGCTTGGCCTGACCCCCGGGCAGATGCTGCCTGCAGTGTCGATGCTGGTGCCGCTTTACCATGAACATGTCATTGCGGGACGGCTGCTGCACCGCCTGCAGACGCAACGCTACCCGTTGGAATTGCTGGAGATCTGCCTGATCGTCGAAGCTGGCGATACACTCACCCGCGCCACCCTCGCCCGGACCCGTTTGCCGCGCAATGCCCGGCTGGTCGTGGTCCCGCCCGGCGCATTGAAGACCAAGCCGCGGGCAATGAACTTTGCGCTCGACCATTGCCGCGGCAGCGTGATCGGAATTTGGGACGCCGAAGACGCGCCAGAGCCGGATCAGGTCATGAAAGCGGTGCGCGCCTTTGCGGCCCATCCGGCTCAGGTCGGCTGCCTGCAAGGGGTGCTCGACATCTACAATTCGCGCAGCACATGGCTGTCGCGCTGCTTTGCCGTCGATTACGCGATCTGGTTTCGGCTGGTCTTGCCGGGGATCGCGCGGCTGGGATTGGCGGTGCCGCTCGGGGGCACGACCGTGTTTTTTCGTCGCACGGCCCTGGAGGCGGTGGGCGGATGGGATGCACATAATGTGACCGAGGACGCCGATCTGGGCCTGCGCCTGCGCCGCGGGGGCTACCGCACCGAGATGTTCGCGACCGTCACCCAAGAAGAAGCCACCACCGCCATCTGGCCATGGATCCGCCAACGCAGCCGCTGGATCAAGGGGTATGCGATGACCTGGGCCGTGCATATGCGGGCGCCGGGGCGCCTGTGGCGGGGTCTGGGGCCGGTCGCGTTTTTCGGCGTGCAGCTGATGTTCGCGGGCGCGGTGATCCAGAGCCTCGTGGCGCCATTGCTGTGGTCCGCTTGGGCCATTCCCCTCGGCCTGCCGCATCCGCTCACGGACATGGTCGCGGCGCATCCGCTGGCGGCGGGTCTGATCGCCACCGGGCTGGGCTTATGTGGTGCGTTAAACATTATGTGCGGCGTGCTCGCGGTATCCCGGCCCCAGCGGCGGCATCTGCGCGCATGGGTTCCGGCGCTGATGCTCTATTACCCACTGGCGACGGTGGCCGCGTGGAAGGCGCTGGCAGAGCTGATCTGGCGTCCATTTTTCTGGGACAAGACCTCGCACGGAGTGGTAAACCGCCGCCTCTGCAAGACCAGCGCGCCCCTCTGCGACGCTGACCTGGCGGGGACTGCCCTAACCCACACAGAGCTGCGCAGCCCCGTTACGCGCGACACAGCGCCGCCAAAATTAACCGGGGTCGCGGCCTCCGAGTGCCGCCGGTTGCGCAAAGTGATCGCAAACCCGCCGATGGCCTCCGAACGCTTGGCGCGCGCCGTGACACGAAGCGTGCCCCTGCATCTGATCGTGCTCGAAAACGTCTTATTCCCCGCGCGCCCACCCTGACGCCGGGACGAGGCTCCGCTGCCGCTGGGGGCGACATTCTCGGGGCTACATCGACAGGACGCTCTACTCAGGGCGCAACAGGTTTCTGCGCGTCCTGCTTTAACCGCTGCACGAAAGCGTTGGAAATATGGCTGCGCAGGCTGGCATCTGCGGCGTCTTCGTCACGGGCGCGGATGGCGTCGACGATATCTTGGTGCTCGCTGAGAGCGGTTTCGCTGCGGCCTTCGACGGCGAGGGAGGTGGTCGCCATTAACGCCATCGAGCGATAGACCAGATCGAGTTGCTGCACCAGAAACCGGTTATGCGAGGCGAGGTGGATCTGGCGGTGGAACCGGCGATTGGCACGGGCCAGCGCATTCGGGTCAGGGATCAGTGCGTGATCTTCGTCGATCATATCGCTCAGCACGCGCACTTCCTCGGCGGTGGCGTGACGGGCCGCCAGCCGGGCGGCGAGGCCTTCGAGTTCGCAGCGCACGACGTAAAGTTCCGCCAGCTGGTTATGATCGAGCGATGCCACGATGAGAGACCGCCCATCGCGTTCCAGCAGCGACTGGGTTTCCAACCGCTGCAATGCCTCGCGGACGGGGGTGCGGGATACGCCGAAACGCTCGGCCAGTTCGGATTCCACCAGCCTGTCGCCCGGTTTGTAAAGCCCGGTATCGATCGCGTCGAGGATCATGCCGTAGGCGTCCTTCTGGACGAATTTGGCGCCTGCCATGGTCTTTGCCTTCCGCTGCGGTGGCCCGACGCCGGAGCGCGGATCAAGGCGCGCAGGCTACAGGCGGGCGGGCGGGCAGATCAAGCCGCCGCAGTGCGATGCGACCGGGGTGTGACATGGCGTGACCAGCAGCGGCCCCGCAGGGCCAGGGGCGGGCCGATTGCGCCGGTCAGGGCGCGGGGCTAGGGTCACGGCATGCAAGATAACGCGCCGCTCTCCGCCCCGCATCCCGACACCAGACCCGACACCGCCCCACAGGCTGCTACTGATGCCGCCGCGTTGCGCGCGGCTTTCGATCATGTACGGATCTGGGTGTTCGATCTGGACAATACCCTCTACCCGCCCGCGATCCGGCTGTTCGACCAGATCGAGGTAAAGATGACCGATTGGGTGATGCGCAGCGTCGGCGTGGACCGGGCCGAGGCGGACCGCCTGCGGAAGCTGTACTGGGCCGAGCATGGCACCACCTTGGCCGGGCTGATGCAGGTCCACGGGATCGCGCCCGACGCCTATCTGGAGGAGGTGCATGAGATCGACATGAGCGCCCTGCCCAGCGATGCGGCGCTCGCGGCGGCAATCGGCGCGCTGCCGGGGCGGCGGATCGTGTACACGAACGGCACCAAACCCTATGCGGAGCGGGTGCTGGCGGCGCGCGGACTGACGGGTGTGTTCGATGCGGTCTACGGGGTCGAACATGCAGGCTATCTGCCCAAACCGCAGCGCGCGGCGTTCGAGGCGGTGTTTGCGACCGATGGTGTCGATCCCGCCCGCGCCGCAATGTTCGAAGATGACCCGCGCAACCTGTCGGTGCCCCATGATATGGGGATGCGCACGGTGCTGGTGGGGCCGCTTGCGCCGCCGGTGGACACAGAGGCCGCACATATCCATTACCGCACCGATAGGCTCACCGCGTTTCTGCGCGACATCCGACCGGACGGCTAAACCCGCCATCCGGCCCGCCCCGCCGGGGTAAGCCGACGCAGCCGGGAGCGGTGGCGGCGGGCAAGGTCGCGCGCTATCTGTGCCAGCGTGGTCGCCCAACGCTCGACCCCAACACAAGGCAATGAAGGGAGCCGCGATGACACGGCAAAACACCGATATCCTGATCGCCGGTGGCGGCATTGCTGGCCTGTCGGCGGCGGCGGCGCTGGGGGCGCAGGGGCTGCGGGTGGTGCTGGTGTCGCCCGAAGCCCCCATCACGCGGGGCGGTGATGCGGGGGCGGATCTACGCTCGACCGCGTTTTTGCAGCCGGCGCGGGCGCTTTATGAACAGATCGGCCTGTGGGAGCGGGTGGCGGGCCGGGCCACGCCGCTGGAGGTGCTGCGCATTGTCGATGCGGTGCCGACGGCGCAGGGCCCGCAGGTGCGCGACAGCCGGGAATTCCACGCGGGCGAGATCGCGGAAACCGCGGGCGGGCCGTTTGGCTGGAACCTGCTGAACTGGCAGGTGCTGGACGGGTTGATGGAACTGCTGGCCGGGATGGAGACGGTCAGCCTGCGCTTTGGCACGTCTGTCACCGGGCTGGTGCGGCGCGACGCGCAGGCCATCGCCCGGCTGGCGGATGGCAGTTTGGTCGCGGCACGGCTGGTGATCGGCGCGGATGGACGCGACAGCGCGGTGCGCGAGGCCGCCGGGATCGGGCATGACCTGATCCGCTATGGGCAAAAATCGCTGGCTTTCGTCGCGACCCATGAGGCGCCGCATGACAATGCCTCGACCGAAATCTATGTGGAAGGCGGCCCCTTCACCACCGTGCCTCTGCCTGATCTGGACGGCAGGCCCGCATCGGCCATCGTGTGGATGAACCCGGGCCCTGAGGCCGTGCGGCTGGCGGGTTTGCCGGAGGCGGAATTCAACGCCGCGATGCGGGCGCGCTCCTGCGATTGGCTGGGCGCGATGGAATTGGCGAGCCGCCGCGCGATATTCCCGATTATCGGGCTGAAAGCGCAGGCGCTGACCGCGCAGCGCGTGGCGCTGGTGGCCGAGGCGGCGCATGTTTTGCCGCCGATCGGGGCGCAGGGGCTGAACACGTCGCTCAACGACATCGTGGCGCTTGTCGCGGCGCTGGAGGGGGCGCCCGATCCCGGCGCGCCGGAGGTTCTGGACCGCTACGCCACCGCACGGGCGCGCGATATCGGGCTGCGGGTGCAGGCGATTGATCTGTTCAACCGGGTGACACGATCCGGGGCGCCGGGGTTGCAGGCGCTGCGGCTGGCGGGGCTGCGCGGGCTCTACGGTGTGACGCCGTTGCGCCGGGCAGTGATGCGCGCCGGTCTGTCGCCGATGACCGGGGACGGCTGACCGGGCACGGCTGACCAACTGCGCCGCCTGCACCTGTGGGGCGCGGCGCGGTTGACAGCGCCTGCCGCAACCGGCATCTGATCCCCCGAACCTTATACCCGCAACCGGGCGTTCCGTGGGCGCCAAACCGACGAGGAGGCCGTGCAATGGCCCAGATCTCACTCACTTTTCCTGATGGCGCGAGCCGCGATTACCCCGCAGGCGTAACCGCCGCCGAGGTGGCGCAGTCAATCTCCCCCAGCCTTGCGAAAAAGGCGATTTCGGCGGAGCTCGACGGGCAGCATTGGGATCTGCAATGGCCGATCGAGGCCAATGGCGCGATTGCGCTGTTCACCATGAAGGACGCAGCCCCCGCGCTGGAACTGATCCGCCATGATCTGGCGCATATCATGGCCCGCGCGGTGCAGGAGCTTTGGCCCGATGTGAAGGTCACGATTGGCCCGGTCATCGCCAATGGCTGGTATTACGACTTCGACCGCGAAGAGCCGTTCACCCCCGAAAATCTGGGCGACATCGAGAAAAAGATGAAGGAGATCATCAATCTCCGCGCTCCGGTCCGCACCGAGGTCTGGGACCGTGCGCGCGCGATCCAGCATTACAAGGACAGCGGCGAGCCCTATAAGGTGGAGCTGATCGAAGCCATTCCCGGCACCGAGCCGATCCGCATGTATTGGCATGGTGACTGGCAGGATCTGTGCCGTGGCCCGCATTTGCAGCACACCGGTCAGGTACCTGCCGATGCGTTCCGGCTGATGTCCATCGCCGGGGCCTATTGGCGCGGTGACAGCACCCGCCCGATGCTCCAGCGGATCTATGGCGTGGCCTTCCAGAACAAAGAAGGCTTGAAGCAGCATCTAACCATGCTGGAAGAAGCCGCCAAGCGCGATCACCGCAAGCTGGGCCGCGAGATGGACCTGTTCCACATGCAGGAAGAGGCCCCCGGTCAGGTGTTCTGGCACCCGAACGGCTGGACCATCTACACCCAGTTGCAGGATTACATGCGCCGCCAGCAACGCGCCGGTGGCTATGTCGAGGTGAACACACCGCAGGTCGTGGATCGCAAGCTGTGGGAAGCCTCGGGGCATTGGGAGAAATACCAAGAGAATATGTTCATCGTCGAAGTCGACGAGGAGCACGCCCGCGAGAAGGCCGTCAACGCGCTGAAGCCGATGAACTGCCCCTGCCATGTGCAGGTCTATAATCAGGGTCTGAAGTCCTATCGCGACCTGCCGCTGCGCATGGCGGAATTTGGCTCCTGCAACCGCTATGAGCCGTCCGGCGCGCTGCATGGGATCATGCGGGTGCGGGGCTTTACGCAGGATGATGCGCATATCTTCTGCACCGAGCCGCAGATCGAGGCGGAAACCAAGAAGTTCATCGAATTCCTCGCCGCGATCTATGGCGATCTGGGCTTTGAGAACTTCAAGGTGAAGTTCTCGGACCGGCCTGAAACCCGCGCCGGTGCGGATGAGGTTTGGGACCGCGCCGAGACCGCCCTGCGCTCCGCGACCGAGGCCGCAGGCTGGGATTTCGAGCTGAACCCCGGCGAAGGGGCATTCTACGGGCCGAAGCTGGAGTTTGTTCTGACCGATGCAATCGGGCGGGATTGGCAATGCGGCACGCTGCAGGTGGATTTCGTGCTGCCCGAACGGCTGGACGCGAAATATGTCGGTGAGGATGGCGCGAAACATCGCCCCGTCATGCTGCACCGCGCGGTTCTCGGCTCGTTCGAGCGGTTCATCGGGATTTTGATCGAGGAACACGCAGGCAAGCTGCCCTTCTGGCTGGCACCGCGTCAGGTGGTTGTGGCCTCGATCGTGTCGGATGCGGATGGCTATGTGGCCGAAGTCGTCGACGCGCTGCGCGCCCGTGGCGTGCGGGCCGAGCCCGACACCCGCAACGAGAAGATCAACTACAAGGTGCGCGAGCATTCGGTCGGCAAAGTGCCGGTGATCCTCGCCATCGGCCATCGCGAGGTCGAAGAACGCACGGTGTCAGCGCGGCGTCTGGGCGAAAAGCAAAGCCGGACGCTGAGCCTCGACGAGATCGTCGCGGATCTGGCGGCTGAGGCATTGGCCCCGGATCTGGCCCGCCGCGGCATGTAATCTGTGAGTTACAAGACATGCGACACGCCCGGAGTGAAAGCTCCGGGCGTTTTGCGTTTCGCAAGATCGCCGTCCTAGACGCCCAGTTCCGCCTGAAACTTGGGCGTCCAGCCTAAGTGAAGCGTGCCATCATCGGCCTCGATCAGCGGGCGTTTCATCAACGCGGGATGCGCGACGAGCAGATCGACGGGATCGCCTGCGCGCTCTGCCTCCGACAGGCCGCGCCATGTCGTGGACCGGGTGTTGAGAAGTGCCGCCCCCAGCGTGTCGTGCACCATCTGCAACCGGGCGCGCGGCAAAGGATCGGCGCGAATATCCACGAATTGCGCTTGGGGCAGCGCACGAATGGCCTTGCGGCAGGTGTCACAGGTCTTGAGGCCGAATATCTTCAACGCATGCGTCCTTTCCGGGCGAAATCCCACCCTGTTGCGCGGTTTGCAAGAAATTCACTTGTTTTTTTCATCGGAAAAGGCAGTGATTTTTAGGGTGACGACAGACTTTCTACCGGTTTTTGCCGCAGGCGGCCGCGATTTGGAAGACCTGGCTGTGACCTGAACCGCCGCATGTTGCGGGCGGAGACTAAGAAGGAGAGGCGGCATGCCGACCGGCACCGTTAAATGGTTCAACACCACGAAGGGATACGGATTCATTGCCCCAGATGATGGCGGCAACGACGTGTTCGTCCATATTTCCGCAGTAGAACGCGCCGGGATGACCGGCCTCGCGGACAATCAGAAGATCGGCTACGAACTGCGAGAAGGCCGCGATGGCCGCGCCTCGGCAAGCGAGCTTGAAGCTCTGTAACCCCCTGCGCGGTAAGCGTTTAGGCGATCCAATTGCCAGTCCATGGCACCGCCCGGTTAGGGGACGGCGGATCGCGAGATGACAGCATGGCGTTCGGGGCCGGCCACGGCCCCGTTTTTCGTAGATCCTTTGCGGCAGTCGGCCAGAAACCGCGCCCGGAGATCCGCTTGCTGAACCCGACCCGACCGATCCGCGTTGCATGGGCATCCACAACGCGAAAGGAGCCGGTCATGCCAGCCAAATCCGAAGCCCAACAGAAAGCCGCAGGTGCCGCCCTGTCGGCCAAGCGCGGCGACACCAAGGTCAAGGACCTGCAGGGCGCGTCCAAGGACATGTATGATTCGATGAGCGAATCGGAATTGGAGGATTTCGCCTCGACGTCGCATGATGACGTGCCGAAGAAAAAGAATTGATGAATCGCAGCGCGACGCCCTCAGCATCGGGACGAGCAGGTGCTCGCCCCGTGCTTGCGGATCAACGCTGACTGAGACCCTTCAAAGCGCGGCCCATCACCCCAGTGCGCGCCAGCCGATGTCCCGGCGGCAGAAGCCCTCAGGCCAGTCCACCGCGTCGACCAGCGCATAGGCGCGATCGCGGGCTTCGCTCAACGTGTCGCCCCGTGCCGTGCAGTTAAGCACCCGGCCCCCGGTCGCGACCAGCGCGCCATCCCTCAGGGCTGTGCCCGCGTGGAATGTCATCTCGCTGCTGGTTTCTGGAAGCACGTCCAAGCCACGGATTTCGCTGCCCTTTTGATAGGCGCCGGGGTAGCCATTAGCGGCGAGAACCACGGTCATCGCATGGTCATCCGCCCAGTTCACCCGCGCCTCGGCCAGCCGTCCCTCGGCCACGGCCAAAAGCAGATCGAGGATCTGTCCGCCCAGCCGCAGCATCAGCACCTGACATTCGGGATCACCGAAACGCGCGTTATATTCGACCAGCCGGGGCTGACCGTTTTCGATCATCAGACCGGCATAAAGCACGCCTTTATAGGGCGTGCCGCGACGGGCCATTTCGGCCATGGTCGGACGAATGATCTGGGCCAGCGCGGCCTCGGTCACCGCGTCATCCATGATCGGCGCGGGGGAATACGCGCCCATACCGCCGGTGTTGGGGCCGGTGTCGCCTTCGCCCACGCGTTTATGGTCCTGCGCCGTGCCGATGGGCAGCACGGTTTCGCCGTCGCACAGCACGAAAAAGCTCGCTTCTTCGCCGGTCATGAATTCTTCGATCACCACCTCAGCGCCCGCCGCGCCAAACTCACCGCCGAACATGTCGTCTACGGCGTCGAGCGCTTGGTCCAGCGTTTCCGCCACGATCACGCCCTTGCCCGCGGCGAGGCCATCGGCCTTCACGACAATGGGGGCGCCTTGCTCCCGCAGATAGGCTTTCGCAGGCTCGGCGGCGTCGAACCGGGCCCAAGCCGCGGTGGGCGCCGATGCCGCATCGCAGACCTCCTTGGTGAATCGCTTGGACGCTTCGAGCTGTGCCGCCGCCTGCGACGGACCAAAGACGAGGATACCCGCCGCGTCGAGTTCATCGGCCACGCCTGCGGCCAGCGGCGCTTCGGGGCCGATCACCACGAAATCCACCGCCATATCGGTCGCAAATTGCACCACCGCCGCCGGATCGAGGATGTCGAGATCAGCGCATTCCGCCAGCGCGGCGATCCCGGCATTGCCCGGCGCCACGATCAGCCGGTCGCATTTGGGGTTCTGCTTGATGGCCCAAGCCAGCGCATGTTCACGCCCGCCCGCCCCCAGAAGAAGGATGTTCATCGCTTGCGCCCTTTGCTGCCGCTTTCACTCAGGTTGCGCGCGTTCTAAGGTCAGCCGCGAGGCGAGACAAGCAAAGCAGGCCCCCTATGTCCGATCTGATCGACGACGATGCCGCCGAGACCGGTGGCAATGCGCCGGAATTCTCGGTCACCGAGATCTCGGGCGCGATCAAGCGCACCATCGAAGGGGAGTTTTCCCATATCCGCGTGCGTGGCGAGATTGGTCGCGTCAGCCGTCCGCGCTCTGGCCATGTGTATCTGGATCTCAAAGACGACCGCTCGGTCCTGTCCGGGGTGATCTGGAAAGGCGTCGCCAGTCGTCTGACCACCCCGCCAGAGGAAGGCATGGAGGTCATCGCCACCGGTCGCCTGACCACATTCGGCGGTCAGTCGAAATATCAGATCGTGATCGAGGATATCGCCCCCGCTGGCATGGGTGCGCTGATGGCCATGCTGGAAAAGCGGCGTCAGATGCTTGCCTCCGAAGGGCTGTTCGATCCAGAGCGCAAGCGCGCCTTGCCCTATCTGCCCGAGGTGATCGGCGTGGTGACGTCGCCGTCGGGGGCCGTGATCCGTGACATTCTGCACCGGCTGCGCGACCGATTCCCGCGCAAGGTTCTGGTCTGGCCGGTGGCGGTGCAGGGGCAGGCCTGCGCGGCGCAGGTGACGGCGGCGATTGAGGGGTTCAACCGCATGACGCCCGGCGGCGCGCTGCCCCGGCCTGATCTGCTGATCGTCGCGCGGGGTGGCGGCTCGATCGAGGATCTTTGGGGCTTTAACGAAGAAAACGTGGTGCGCGCGGCGGCGGCCTCCGCCATCCCGCTGATTTCTGCTGTGGGCCATGAGACCGATACCACGCTGATCGACCATGCCGCGGACCGTCGCGCGCCCACCCCGACGGCTGCTGCCGAAATGGCGGTGCCGGTGCGGCTGGAATTGATGGCGAGCGTCAGCGAATGCGAAGGTCGGCTGAGCCGCGCCGCCGCCCGGATGATCGGGGATCGGGGTCAGCGCCTGCGCGATCTGGCCCGCGCCCTGCCCCGCCCTGAAATGCTGGTAGGTCAGGCGCAACAGCGGTTCGATCTATGGGCCGACCGGCTGCCTGCGGCGCTGAAAGCCTCGGTCCAGCGGCGCAAGCTGACCCTGTCGGACCGCGCCGCCGCGCTGCGTCCCGGTCTGTTGCGGCGGCAGGTGGCCGAGGCCCGGCGGAGCTATGAAAGCTGCGCGCTGCGTCTGCGCCCGCAATTGGTGGACCGTGGCCGGATGCAGGCATCGCGCGATCTGGCGCTGCTAAGCGCGCGGCTGGATCAGGGGTTTGTGCAGGGTGTCACGGTCCGGCGCGAGCGGTTCGACGCTGTGGAACGCCTGCGTCAGACGCTGGGCTATAAAGCAACCCTGCGGCGCGGTTACGCGGTCGTGCGCGCAGGCGAGGAGGTCGTGACCACCGCCGCCCGCGCCCGCGAGGCCGGAGCGCTGGACATCGAATTCGCCGATGGTCGTTTCCGTCTGGGAGGCGCAGCCGCGAAACCCGCGCGTAAGACCACCAAGGGCCCCGGCACGCCGCCCGAGCAAGGAAGCCTGCTGTAACGCCCGCCAACCGCGCGAGATCGCGAGCCGGGATTGCTCCGGCGGATTGGTCAAGCGCGGAAGGCTTCACGGCGCGGCGCTTCTATTGGCCAGAGCTTTATGGAGACGTGTTCGCCGCCCAGAGGTCAGCCCGAGATGACAAAGCGCTAGCCCGTGAGAAACCAGCAGGCGCTCTCCAGCGCGCTTCGCTTGGTCGCGGGCGGGAGCGCCTTGTTTAATTGCAATGGATGGATAAGGGACCCGAGGCCAGCGCTGGGTGTGGGCGGACGTTTGCCCGGCACAGGGTCAGCGACAGTGTCGCCGAGGCTTAGCGCTTGGGCTTGGGGCCGGGGCCGCGACCGGTGGGGCGGGGGCCGGATTTCGGGGCGAAGCTGCGTCCGGGGCGGTTATCGCGGCTGGCATCCCGGCTTTGGCCGCCATGGGGCTTGCCGTCGCCCCCGCGCGCGCCGCGGTCCTCTGCATCGCCTGAGCGCTTGCCGGCGAATTTACCGCCACCCGGTTTGCCAGCGCCCGGCTTGCTTGCGCCAAACTTGCGGTCCGACGGCTTGCCGCTGGTGAACCGCCCGTCACCCCGCGCCTCCCCCGGTTTGCCAGCCCCAAACCCGCCGCGCCCCGGCTTGCGTGCACCGCTGCGCGTGCCCGCCGCGCCGGCCACATCGGCGGCGCGGGCCTCGGCATCGGGGCGGGGCTTGCGTTTCACGTGACGCTTGGGTTTTTCCTTGGGGTCGGCCCAGTTCTTCTCCAGCCCCAACTGGTCGCGCAGCACCTTCTGCTTGACCTCCTCGACCTCGCCTTCGCGCAGATCGTTCAGCCGGAACGGGCCATAGCTGACGCGGATCAGCCGGTTCACCGTAAAGCCGATCGCCTCGATGGCGCGGCGAATTTCGCGGTTGCGGCCCTCGCGGATGCCGATCGTGGCCCATGCATTCGCGCCCTGCTGGCGGTCCAGCGTGACATCCATCGCCTGAAAGCGCTCACCCTCGACAACCAGCCCGTCGCGCAGGGGGGCGAAATCTTCGTCTTTGGGCGTGCCTTTCAGGCGGACGCGATATTTGCGCAGCCAGCCGGTCGAGGGCAATTCCAACCGCCGCTTGATCTCGCCGTCATTGGTCAGCAGCAGCAAGCCTTCGGAATTCAGATCGAGCCGCCCGACAGACATCACGCGGGGCATATCGCCCGGCAGCGCGTCAAACACGGTCTCGCGGCCTTTTTCGTCGCGCGCAGTGGTCACCAGTCCGGACGGCTTATGATAGAGCCACAGGCGCGCGGGTTCCGGCTCCGCCAGAGGCTGTTCATCCACCTCGATGCGGTCGGCCTCGGTGACGTTAAGAGCGGGGCTTTCGATGACCCGGCCATTCACGCGCACGCGCCCGGCCTCAATCATCCGCTCGGCATCCCGGCGGGAGGCGACGCCGGCACGGGCAAGCACCTTGGCAATGCGGTCGCCAGCGGGAGCGGGCTTTTCGGGCGGGGAGGATGGCTGATCGGTCATGGCCTGCTCCTACACCCTGCCCCGCGCTTTGGGAAGCATCCACAGCCGCGCGCGCGACACTTGCCAAGCGGCGCGCAGGCGTGGACAAGAACAGGCGATGAGCCGCTTTACCACCCATATGCAGACCGCGCTGGAAGAAGCCCGCGCCGCCGCCGCACGCGGCGAGGTGCCGGTGGGCGCGGTGCTGACCGATGGCGCGGGCCGTGTCGTCGCGCGGGCCGGAAATCGCACGCGCGAACTCCATGATCCCACCGCTCATGCTGAGATCCTCGTCCTTCGCGCCGCCTGCGCCGCGGCGGGGTCAGACCGGCTGCCGGGGCATGTGCTATGGGTGACGCTGGAGCCCTGCGCGATGTGCGCCACCGCCATTTCAGCGGCCCGGATCGCCCGGCTGATCTACGGGGCCGCCGATCCGAAATCCGGTGGCGTGGCACAGGGGCCGCGTATTTTCGCGCATCCGCAGGCGCATCACCGTCCCGAAGTGATCGACGGGATCTGCGAGCCGGAAGCCGCCGCCCTGCTGCGGGATTTCTTCGCAACGCGCCGCTGATGCGCTAGTTTGCGCGGCATCTGACACCCTTTGCATATGAGGTCTACATGCCCGGATTCTTCCGCCCGCTCCTTCTGGCTGGTCTGGCCGCCTTGCCGCTGGGCGCGGCCCATGCCGAAAGCCACATGCCCACCACCGAGACGACCGAGGCCGCCGAGGCCGCGCCGGTGCGCGTCGCGATCCATGTCGATGAAAACGACCCCGCGCGGATGACCATGGCGCTCAACAATGCCGCCAACATCGAGGCTTATTACGCCGATCAGGGCCAAGAGGTCGAAATTGAGATCGTCACCTACGGGCCGGGCCTGCACATGCTGCGCGCCGACACCTCGCCCGTTGCCGACCGGATCGCCACGATGTCGCTGGAATATCCCGACATGGTCTTCTCGGCCTGCGAAAACACGATTGCCGGAATGGAACGCCAGAGCGGCGAGAGCGTCCCGCTGATCGATGAGGCGGTAAAAGTGCCCTCCGGCGCGGTGCGCCTGATCGAGTTGCAGAACGAAGGCTGGGCCTATCTGCGCCCGTAATGAGCTAAGCCCATAGTAAGCGAAGGGGGAACAGGGCACCCTGCCCCCTCCGCCGTTTTAGCATGACGGACAGCCGCGTAATCAAAGGGCGGCTGGGATGGTGCGGGACCGTTTGGTCATATCTCGATCGCTTTCATCACCTCCGGCTCGATCACTTGCGCATCGGGGAGCGCATCGACCAGTTGTTGGGCCGATTGCTCCAACAGCGGGAACGTCTTGTAGTGACACGGGATCACGGTCTTGAACTCAAAGAACTTCCGCGCGGCATAGGCGGCGCGGCGCATATCCATGGTGAAATGTCCGCCACAGGCGAGAATGCCGATATCGGGCGCATGCAGGTCCTGAAACAGAGCCATGTCGGCCATGACATCCGTGTCGCCCGACAGGTAGATCACATGACCTTCGGCGGCGATCATGTAGCCTGCCTCATGCCCCGCATAGACCGGGCCGTCCTTGCCCTCCAGCGCCGAGGAATGGGTGGCGTTCACCATCGTCACCGCGACGTCGCCCAGCCGAACGGTGCCACCCTTGTTGAAACCGAGTGTCTCGACCTCGCCCTTCGAGCCCCAATAGCCCATCAGATCCGCGATGCCGACCAGCGTGGCGCCGGTCTGTCGGGCAATGCCCAGCGCGTCCGACGTGTGATCGCCATGGCCATGGGTAATGAGGATATGGGTCGCCCCTGCGATCGCGTCGTCTCGGCGACCCTCGGGAAAGGACGGATTGCCAGACAGCCACGGATCGACCAGCAAAACCTGCCCGCCGATTTCGATGCGAAAGCCAGCATGGCCCAGCCAGATGATTTTCATTGCGTTCTCCCATTAGGATCTGTGCAACAGGATAGGGCGCGGGATCGGCGGAGCCAGCAAATCCCGCCATGCGCGGGTCGCCCCTGCGCCACGGATCGGGATCGGACGGAATGATGTGGACCGCACGGCTGGACGGCTATTGCGAGCGGCTCGACCCGTCATTTTGGGCGGAGCCGTGGAATGCCGCAAGCAACGCCGCCTTTATCATCGTCGCGCTGGTGATGTGGGGCCGGGTAAATTCCGGCGGCGGGCGGCTGGCATGCGGGGTGCTGGCGATGATCGGGGTGGGGTCGTTTCTATTCCATACTCTGGCGACGGTCTGGGCCTCACTGGCCGATACGATCCCGATTGCGGCATTTGTCCTGATCTACATTTATCTGGCCAACCGCGATTTTCTGGGCTGGTCGGGGGCGCGTTCGGCCTTGGGGGTGGCGGCGGCAATACCGCTGATCGCCTTGGTCACCCCGCTCTTGGCCCATGTGCCATTCCTCCGTATCTCGGCCATGTATTGGCCGGTGGTGTTGCTGATCGCGGGATATGGCGTGGCCCTGTCGCGACGCGCCCCGGAATTGGCGGGCGGGCTGATGCTTGGCGCGGGGATTCTCAGCCTTTCGCTGGTCTGGCGAAGCCTCGATGAGCTGCTTTGCCCGGTCTGGTCGTCGGGCACGCATATGGTGTGGCATCTGTTGAACGCAGCGATGTTGGGCTGGATGATCGAATTGCATGCCCGCGTGCGGGACGGAAGAATTCCTGCGCCCTAGCCTGTGGGGGCGTCCAGCAGGCGCTGCGCCTGACCGGGCCAGTTGTCGCGGGTGGCCCGGCCCGGAAAGCCCGGCAGATGAGCATCGATCCAAGCCAGTTCCGCGCGTGTCAGCGCAGCAAGCTGATCGAAGTGATAAATCCCCAGATCATGGCACAGCGATTGCAGCGTTGGCCCGATGCCTTGAATGCGCATCAAGTCGTCCGCACCGCCCGGACGGGGAGCCTCGCGCCCCGTGGGCTGGATCGGCGTCACATTCGGGTCGGGCCGGGGCCCGGTGAACGCCGCCTCGCCGCGCATCTCGTCCAGCAGGGCCTCCAGTTCGCGAATGCGGGCGTCCTTGCGCAGGCGGTCGCCGTGGCACTGCTCAAGCCGGGCGGTCGTGTCGCACAGGCGGTCCTCCAGACCCGCAAGCCGGTCCTGCCGCCCGGTATCGGCACCGGACTTTGATGCCGTCGCAGACGCGCTGGGCGCTGCCTGCTTTCGCTTGGCGCCCCATAGGATGTAGCCCGCAAGCACCCCGATCCCCCCGGCGAACAGCAACTGCATCCAGATATGCGCCAGCAGGTAACCCATTAAGAAACGTCCTTACGTGGAGAGGTCGTCGCCGGACTGACCCCGGCCTCAATTGACGGCTGATGCGGGGGCTGCGGATCCAACAACATTGCCCGATTCACCTGCCCTGCCATCGCATCGGACGGGGTGCGCTGCTCTTCGGGGCCGTCAAAGCGGCCGGTCAGGGTCAAATCCCGCCCCGAAAGCCGCCCCTGCGCGGAACGCGCGCCGGGCGCTCGGAACCCGATGTCAGTGGCGCCGCCTGCCCCTTGCACGGGTATCGCAGCCTCGGCCCGCCCTGTCAGATCAGCCTCCACCCCGCGCACGGCGGAATGGGCCGTCCACAGGCCACGCGGCCCGATGCCCGCGGCGAACACAGCAAGCGCGACGCCTGCGCGGGCGGGGGAAATTTGGCCAATCAAATCACTCTCTCGATCAGGGGACCCGGCAAGGGCACCGGGTCGCGCGCCGTCATGGGGACCACACCGCATCGGCATCGCGCCGCCCCATGGTTTTACGCCACTGTGGTGATTGCAAGAAAAAAGCCCGGCGCTGCGATGGCAGGCCGAGCTTTCGAATCGCGGAGAGCGGAGCGTCACACGCCCCCGGCACCGGGTCTGGATGCGGTCAGACCAGCCGCGACACGTCGCGCGCCGCGCGAACGAAATCCGCGAACAGGGGGTGCGGCTGGAAGGGTTTGGATTTCAATTCGGGATGGAATTGGACGCCGATGAACCACGGGTGGTCGGTCCATTCCACGATTTCCGGCAAACGCCCGTCCGGCGACATCCCCGAGAAGGACAGGCCGGTCTGCTCCAGCTGCTCCTTATACTTGATGTCGACCTCGTAACGATGCCGGTGGCGTTCCTCGATGGCGGTATCCCCATAAATCCCGGCCACGCGGGAACCTTCGGTGAGCGCCGCGTCATAGGCGCCCAGACGCATGGTGCCGCCCTTGTCGTCGCCGACCTTGCGCTCGACCTTATGGTTGCCCTGCACCCATTCCTTCAGGTGGTAGACCACCGGCTCGAACCGGCGCTTGCCTGCTTCGTGGTCGAATTCTTCGGACCCGGCTGTGGCGACGCCAGCGACATTACGCGCGGCCTCGATCACCGCCATCTGCATGCCGAGGCAAATGCCCAGATAAGGCACTTGATGGGTGCGGGCGAATTCGGCTGCCTTGATCTTACCCTCAGTGCCGCGCTCGCCAAAGCCGCCGGGCACGAGGATGGCGTGGAAGCCCTCCAGATGCACCGCCGGGTCTTCGCGCTCAAAGATTTCGGCATCGACCCATTCGACCTTGACCCGGACACGGTTGGCCATGCCGCCATGGGTCAGGGCCTCTGCGATAGATTTATAGGCGTCTTCCAGCTGGGTGTATTTGCCGACGATGGCCACACGCACTTCGCCTTCGGCGTTGTGGATGCGGTCCGACACGTCTTCCCATTTTTTCAGATCGGGCTTGGGCGCGGGGCTGATCTGGAACGCATCGAGCACGGCCTGATCCAGACCTTCGCGATGGTAGGCCAGTGGCGCGTCATAGATGGTGGAGAGATCCTGCGCGGCAATCACGCTATCGGGGCGCACGTTGCAGAAGAGCGCGAGCTTCTCACGTTCCTTGGCGGGAATCGGCCCCTCGGAACGGCAAACGAGGATGTCGGGCGCTAGACCGATGGAGCGGAGTTCCTTGACCGAATGCTGCGTCGGCTTGGTCTTCAGCTCGCCGCTGGCCTTGATCCACGGCAGCAGGGTCAAATGCATAAACAGGCACTGACCGCGAGGTTTGTCCTGGCTGAACTGGCGGATGGCTTCAAAGAAGGGCAGACCTTCGATGTCGCCCACCGTGCCGCCGATCTCGCAGAGCATGAAATCAACCTCATCCTCTCCGATCGAGATGAAATCCTTGATCTCATTGGTGACATGCGGAATCACCTGAATGGTCTTGCCCAGATAGTCGCCGCGGCGCTCTTTTTCGAGCACGTTGGAATAGATCCGGCCCGAGGACACGCTGTCGGTCTTGCGTGCGGCCACGCCGGTGAAGCGTTCGTAATGGCCAAGGTCGAGGTCGGTTTCGGCCCCGTCATCGGTAACGAAAACCTCGCCATGCTCGAACGGGCTCATCGTGCCGGGATCGACATTCAGATAGGGATCGAGCTTGCGCAGGCGAACGGAATAGCCGCGGGCCTGCAACAGCGCACCGAGCGCGGCAGATGCCAGCCCTTTGCCCAGTGAAGATACAACGCCGCCGGTGATGAAGATGAAACGCGCCATGCGGTGGCGACCCCCGTGAGTTTGCTGCGATAGTCTGCTGCGAATCGGCTGGATCGGGTCCTGAAAAACAGGGTTCCCAACCGCACCATCACGGGAGTTAAGTTATAACGGATTCGTCCCGGATGGGCAACCGCGCCGCAAGATGATGTTGTTCGATTGACGCTGCGGTCAACCGATTGTGGCACTGGTCTGAGAAATGAAACGGGGGCCAACTGGCCCCCGGATCGGCGAAATTTTCGGGTGATGCGGGATCAGTCGGCGCGCGGCAGAAGCGGCGCATTTCCGCTGTCGCCAGAGGGCGGCAGAAGTTCCGAACCTGCCGGCATGCCGGTGTCACCGTCGATGGTCGTGTCTTGGGTCGCCGGGGCCGGGGTGAAGCGATCAACAACCGACCCGCCTGCGCTATCCATGGCTGCAAGGATCGTCAGGGCGATCGAGGTGCAGATGAACGCGATGGCGAAAGCCCATGTGAGCTTGCCCAGCGCGGTCGCTGCGGCACGGCCGCTCATGACACCACCGCCGCCTCCGCCGCCGCCGCCCATGCCAAGGCCACCGCCTTCCGAGCGCTGCAGAAGCACCACGGCGATCAGGCAGAGCGCGAGGATCAGATGAACGATGAGGACGACGTTTTCCATGAAGGCTCCGGTTCTCGTATCGCGGCTGATCTAATGGGATCGGGCCGGGCTCGCAACCCCTGTCACGCCTGTTCGGGCGCGCAATTCCGCCGCGACGCATCTGTGCCTCAGAGGTCGACGTCGTCCACATCGGCCTGTCCCGACAGGCGTCGCCGGATGATCGACCATGACAGGCCGATCCCCAGCACGGCCGACAACGCCACCAGCACCAGCCATGTCGTGGCGGACGGGTCCGATAAACGCATCCAGCCTGCATCGATCAGCACCCAGACCAGCGCGGCAACCACCGCGCCCACCAGCCCCATGCCGACCGCCCCGATGGAGCGCAGCGTGGCGCGCAGATAGATCGTATAGCCGATCACCAGCATTAGCCCGGCCAGCACGACCATCGGCAACTGATCCGACATGGATCGGCTGGCCCAGCGGACGTAATTCCATTGGGTCGGATTAAAAGTCGCGGCCATCAGCACGAAAGCCGCGGCCCAGCGGTAGAAGATGGGGGTCAGCAAAACACTCAGCCAGTCTGGTCGGAGTCAGCGTCCCGCGCAGGCGCGCCTTGTCCGGGTGAAAATGAACTCGTGAACACAACAATCATGGACGTCCCGACACTTACAGGGTTGCGCCGGAACACGCGCCGCCTGCCGGGGTGGCGCCCCTTTGCCTCAGCCCGACCCGGCCTGTCCAGTGTTTCCACCGTCCGACAGCCGGGATTTCGGCGGTATGGCGCTTTGCGCACAGCGATTGACGGCGGTTTCGCGCAAAAACCGGTTTCGCCCCCGAGGCGCCACGGCTATACGGGGCCCGGATTTTCCAATCGACAGGAATACAGCATGGCCAACGTCGTCGTCGTCGGCGCCCAATGGGGCGACGAAGGGAAAGGCAAGATCGTGGACTGGCTCAGCGAGCGAGCCGACGTGATCGCCCGGTTTCAGGGCGGCCATAATGCCGGCCATACGCTTGTCATCGACGGCGAGGTGTTCAAGCTGTCGCTGCTGCCCTCCGGCATTGTCCGCAAGGGCAAGCGCTCGGTCATCGGCAATGGCGTCGTGCTGGACCCCTGGGCTCTGATCGATGAGATCGCCCGCCTCACCAAGCAAGGTGTCGAGGTCACACCCGACAACCTGATGATCGCGGAAAACACGCCGCTGATCCTGCCCGTGCATGGTGAGCTGGACCGCGCCCGCGAATCCCAGACCGGTGTGGCCAAGATCGGCACCACGGGCCGCGGCATCGGCCCGGCATATGAGGATAAGGTCGGTCGTCGCACCGTGCGCGTCGCCGATCTGGCCGACCGCGCCACGCTCGAATCCCGCGTTGATCGCCTGCTGGTGCATCACGATGCGCTGCGCCGCGGTCTGGGCCTGCCCGAGGTCGACCGCGCCGCGCTGATGGCCAAGCTCGAAGAGATCGCGCCGCAGATCCTGCCCTTTGCGGCTCCGGTCTGGAAGGTGCTGAACGACGACCGCCGCGCTGGCAAACGTATCTTGTTCGAGGGCGCGCAGGGCGCGTTGCTCGACATCGACTTTGGCACCTACCCCTTTGTGACCTCGTCCAACACCATGTCCGGCATGGCCTCGACCGGCACCGGTCTGGGCCCCAATGCGATTGATTTCGTGCTGGGTATCGTGAAGGCCTACACCACCCGCGTCGGCGAAGGCCCCTTCCCCACCGAGCTGCAGGACGCAGACGGTCAGCGGCTGGGCGAGCGCGGACATGAGTTCGGCACCGTCACGGGCCGCCAGCGCCGCTGCGGCTGGTTCGATGCGGTTCTGGTGCGCCAGACCTGCGCCACCTCTGGTGTGTCGGGCATCGCGCTGACCAAGCTCGACGTGCTGGACGGGTTCGATGAGCTCAAGATCTGCACCGGCTACGAGCTGGATGGCGAAACGCTGGACTATCTGCCCACCGCCGCCGACCAGCAGGCCCGCGTCACCCCGGTCTATGAGACCATGAAGGGCTGGTCCGAGAGCACCGCCGGCGCGCGCAGCTGGGCCGATCTGCCCGCTGAGGCGATTAAATATGTGCGCCGGGTCGAAGAGCTGATCCAATGCCCCGTCGCGCTTCTGTCGACCTCGCCCGAGCGGGACGACACGATCCTCGTCACCGATCCCTTCGCGGATTGATCCGGTGGCTATGAGCTATAAGGCACGGCGGCGGTGGTCTTTGGTCATCCTGCTGGTGGGCTTGCCGCTCTACATCGTCGCTGCGGTGACGGTGGTGGGGCTGCTCGACCGTCCGCCGCTGCTGGTCGAACTGGCGATCTACATCGGACTTGGGGTGCTATGGGCGCTGCCGTTCAAGTTCGTGTTCCGCGGGGTCGGCAAACCATCCGATGACGAAAATATCGAACCGAAGTGATTGAAATGGGGGCCGCTTGGCCCCCTTTTTTCTGTCTGGGTGACTGCGCCTGCGGCGCGCGCCGGGCGCCGCCTCTTTGCAGGTGCAGCGTCAGGCCGCCGGTGCGGCGGTATGGTTGCGCGGTTCTGCGCCCTTTTGAGCCTTGCCTACATAACGATCAATAAACTCGTTTACGCCTCGTCGCCTTACGCATAGGCTATGCTGCAACTGCAGAAAGAACGGCGCTTTCGGGCGACCGTGAGGGAAGGAATACGATGGCAGAGTTCAGCAAAATCCTCATCGCCAACCGCGGCGAAATCGCGATCCGCGTCATGCGCGCCGCAAACGAGATGGGCAAAAAGACCGTCGCGGTCTATGCCGAAGAGGACAAGCTGTGCCTGCACCGCTTCAAGGCGGATGAAGCCTACCTGATCGGGGAGAGCATGGGGCCTGTTGCCGCCTATCTGTCCATCGACGAAATGATCCGCGTGGCCAAGATGGCCGGGGCTGATGCCATCCATCCGGGCTACGGGCTGCTGTCCGAAAACCCCGATTTCGTGGAGGCCTGCGCCGCCAACGGCATCACCTTCATCGGGCCGAAGGCCGAAACGATGCGCAAGCTCGGCGACAAGGCCAGCGCCCGCAAGGTCGCAATGGAAGCCGGCGTGCCGGTTATTCCCGCGACCGAAGTGCTGGGCGATGACATGGACCAGATCCGCGCCGAGGCCGAATCGGTCGGCTACCCCCTGATGCTGAAAGCCAGCTGGGGCGGCGGCGGGCGCGGCATGCGTCCGATCAACGGCCCCGATGAGCTGGAGGAGAAGGTCCGCGAAGGCCGCCGCGAGGCCGAAGCCGCATTCGGCAACGGCGAGGGCTATCTGGAAAAGATGATCATCCGCGCCCGGCACGTCGAGGTGCAGATCCTCGGCGACAGCCAAGGCAACATCTACCACCTCTGGGAACGCGATTGTTCTGTCCAGCGCCGCAACCAAAAGGTCGTCGAGCGCGCACCCGCCCCCTATCTATCCCCCGCGCAGCGCGAAAAGCTCTGCAATCTGGGCAAAAAGATCTGCGAGCACGTCAATTACGAATGCGCGGGCACGGTCGAATTCCTGATGGATATGGATTCCGGGGAGTTTTACTTCATCGAAGTGAACCCTCGCGTGCAGGTCGAACATACGGTGACCGAAGAAGTCACCGGCATCGACATCGTGCGCGCGCAGATCCTGATCGCCGAGGGCAAATCACTGACCGAAGCCACCGGCGTCGCCTCGCAATATGATGTCGAGCTCTCCGGTCACGCGCTGCAGTGCCGCGTCACCACCGAAGATCCGACCAATAACTTCATTCCCGATTACGGCCGCATCACCACCTATCGCTCGGCCACCGGCATGGGCATTCGTCTGGATGGTGGCACCGCCTATTCCGGCGCGGTCATCACGCGCTACTATGACAGCCTGCTGACCAAGATCACCGCATGGGCGCCCACGCCCGAAGCCGCGATTGCCCGCATGGACCGGGCGCTGCGCGAATTTCGCATCCGGGGCGTGGCGACCAATATCGATTTCGTCATCAACCTGTTGAAACACCCCGTCTTTCTGAACAACGAATACCACACGAAGTTCATCGACGAGACGCCCGACCTGTTCGACTTCAAGAAGCGCCGCGACCGCGCGACGAAGATCCTGACCTATCTCGCCGACATTACCGTCAACGGGCATCCCGAAACCCAAGGCCGCGCCCAGCCGCCAGCGGAGGCCAAGCCGCCCCGCCTGCCCGATCTACTGACCGCCGAGCCCCCCGCCGGCAGCCGCACGCTTCTAGAACGCGAGGGTCCGCAGGCCGTGGCGGATTGGATGCTGGCGCAGAAACAGCTTCTGCTGACCGACACGACCATGCGCGACGGGCATCAGTCGCTGCTGGCCACGCGGATGCGCTCGGTCGATATGATCAAGGTCGCGCCCGCCTATGCCGCCAACCTGCCGCAACTGCTGTCGGTGGAATGCTGGGGGGGCGCGACATTCGACGTGGCCTATCGCTTCTTGCAGGAATGCCCGTGGCAGCGCCTGCGCGACCTGCGCCAGCGCATGCCCAACCTGATGACGCAGATGCTGCTGCGCGCCTCCAACGGGGTTGGCTACACCAACTATCCCGACAATGTGGTCCAGAGCTTCGTCACTCAGGCCGCCGAGAGCGGCGTCGATGTGTTCCGCGTGTTCGACAGCCTCAACTGGGTCGAAAACATGCGCGTCGCGATGGATGCGGTGATCGAAAGCGGCAAGGTCTGCGAAGGCACGATCTGCTTTACCGGTGATCTGCTGGACCCGGCCCGCGCCAAATACGACCTCGCCTATTATGTCGGCATGGGTAAGGATCTGAAGGCCGCCGGCGCGCATGTGCTGGGCCTGAAGGACATGGCCGGTCTGCTGAAGCCCGCAGGCGCGCGGTTGCTGGTCAAGGCCCTGAAGGAAGAGGTCGGCCTGCCGATCCACTTCCACACCCATGACACGTCGGGCATTGCCGGGGCCACGATCCTCGCCGCTGCCGAGGCCGGGGTGGATGCCGCCGATGTGGCAATGGATGCGCTCTCGGGCAATACCTCGCAGCCGACCTTCGGCTCCATCGTCGAGGCGCTGGCCCATACCGATCGTGACACTGGCATCGATATCGAACAGGTCCGCCAGATCTCGGATTATTGGGAGGCCGTGCGCCTGCAATATGCCGCCTTCGAATCGAGCATGCAGGCCCCGGCATCGGAGGTCTATCTCCACGAAATGCCCGGCGGTCAGTTCACCAACCTCAAGACACAGGCCCGCTCGCTGGGGCTGGAAGAGCGTTGGCATGACGTGGCGCATATGTATGCCGAGGTGAACCAGATGTTCGGCGATATCGTGAAGGTCACCCCCTCGTCCAAGGTCGTCGGCGACATGGCCCTGATGATGGTGAGCCAGGGTCTGACCCGCGCCGATGTAGAAGATCCGAAAAAGGACGTGTCCTTCCCGGATTCGGTGATCGACATGATGAAAGGCAATCTTGGCCAGCCGCCGGGTGGCTGGCCCAAAGCGCTGCAAAAGAAGATCCTGAAGGGTGAAAAGCCCATGACCGACCGCCCGGGCAAACACCTCGCCCCCGTCGATCTAGCCGCCACCCATCGAGAATTGCAGGAGAAATTCCCCGAAGCCGACATCGACGGCGAGGATCTCAACGGCTACCTGATGTATCCGAAGGTGTTCTCGGACTACATGACCCGGCATCTGGATTACGGCCCCGTCCGCACCCTGCCCACCCATGCGTTTTTCTACGGGATGGAAGACGGCGAAGAGATCGAAGCCGAGATCGACCCCGGCAAAACGCTCGTCATCCGCTGTCAGGCCATCGGCGAGACGGATGAGCGCGGCGAAGTGAAGGTGTTCTTCGAACTCAACGGTCAGCCCCGCGTGATTCGCGTGCCGAACCGCCACGTCGCGGCCACCAAACAAGCCAATCCCAAGGCCGAGATCGGGAACCCCGCCCATGTGGGCGCGCCGATGCCCGGCTCCGTTGCCTCCGTCGGCGTGCAACCGGGTCAGAAGGTGGGTGAAGGCGACATGCTGCTGACCATCGAAGCCATGAAGATGGAAACCGGTATCCACGCCGAGCGTGCGGCGACCGTGAAAGCGGTCCATGTCAAACCCGGTGACCAGATCGACGCAAAAGACCTGCTGGTCGAATTTGAGTGATCTACGCGCGCCCCGCTGATGATCTGGCGGGGCGCGCTGCTATTCTGCATCCGTGATGAAGGCTGGGCGGAAAGCTGCAATGCAGTTGCGCAACCGCCCCCTGCCGAAGGCGCGCCGGTCCTCGTGCTAAGCACCTTTCCTTAAGTTGGCTTCCGTCGCACGATCACGGGCCGGCCAGACTTCCCCCGCCGTCACCCATGTTTTTCGCCTCCCCTATCGGATTTCCTCTTGCAGCTTCGGCGCGGGTTTCATAAATCCCCCTCACCCAAGGAAGCGGGCGTAGCTCAGGGGTAGAGCATTACCTTGCCAAGGTAAGGGTCGGGCGTTCGAATCGCCTCGCCCGCTCCAATGGGTCCTCCTTCAAGATCAATATGTTGAATACCCACCCCGGTATTCGCCAGATCCCCGAAGGACGACGACGACACGAAAAAGGGGCTTGTGCCGGACATTGCGATCCGGTAGCACGCACCCACCCAAGGAAGCGGGCGTAGCTCAGGGGTAGAGCATTACCTTGCCAAGGTAAGGGTCGGGCGTTCGAATCGCCTCGCCCGCTCCAATTTCCTCTCTCACGAGACGGATGTGAAAAGGGCCGGTCATCTGACCGGCCCTTTCGCGTTTTTCCCCTACATCTCGCAGCTTAGCTTTCGTGGAAGGCTTTCATGTCTTCGAACAGCTGATCGGCATGCGTGGCCGTCAGGCCATGTGGCGCACCGTCATATTCTTTCAATTCAGCGTCGCGGATCGCCTGCGCGGCGGCGCGGCCCGAAGGATCAATCGGCACGGTCTCATCCTTGGTGCCATGCACCACAAGCGTCGGCACATCGAACGCATCCAGATCGGGGCGGAAATCAGTGGTGCCGAACGCATCGACGCAATCGAGCGTCGCTTTCGGGCTGGCCTGCATCGCCATCATCAACGACCAATGCAGCACGCCATCCGATACGCCGCCGCCCTTGGTGCCCTGCCCGTAGAACGTCTCGAAGAAGCCTGTCAGGAATTCGGGGCGATCCTTGCGCAGGCCGTCCTTGATCCCGTCGAACACCTTCTGCGGGACGCCATCGTGATCGTCAGTATCAAGCATGAAGGGCACGACGGAGGAAATCAGCATCGCCTTCGCGACCCGCTCGCCTTCGTGGCGGGACATGTAGCGCGCGACCTCGCCCCCGCCCATCGAAAACCCCGCCAGCGTGACATCCTGCAGATCCAGCGCGGCCATCACCGTGGCCAGATCATCTGACATCGTGTCGTAATCATAGCCCGTGAACGGCTGCTCGGAGCGACCAAAACCGCGGCGATCATAAGCCACCACCCGGTGCCCTGCTTCGGCCAGACGCACGGCCTGATATTCCCAACTGTCGGCATTGAGCGGCCAGCCATGGATCAGCACCAGTGGACGCGCCTCCGCCGGACCCCAGTCCTTTACATGGATATGCGTGCGGTCGATCGCTTCGATCATTGGCATCTCGTGTCCTTCCTCAGAAAGTTTCGCCAGTTCAACCCGACCCCGGCACCGCCTGTTCCATCACGGCGACAGGAGCGGGCGCTTTGCACGCGTCCCCCTTTTCCCGGCAGGGCGCGCGGCCTATACAGGCGCCCGAGCCCGATCCGGGCATGTCGAAAGGAGCCGCCATGCGCCGCGCCAGCATCACCCGCAAAACCGCCGAGACCGATATCAGCGTCGAAATCGACCTCGACGGCACTGGCAGCTATGACAATCGCACCGGGGTCGGCTTTTTCGATCACATGCTCGATCAGCTGTCGCGTCATGCGCTGATCGACATGACCGTGCGCTGCGACGGCGATCTGCACATCGACGACCACCACACGGTGGAGGATGTGGGCATCGCGCTCGGCCAAGCCCTGACGGAGGCCTTGGGCGACAAGCGCGGCATTCGCCGGTATGGCGCCTGCCTGCTGCCGATGGATGACGCGCTGGTCCGCACGGCGCTGGACCTTTCGGGGCGGCCCTATCTGGTGTGGAATGTCCTGCTGCCCACACCCAAGATTGGCAGCTTCGATACCGAACTGGTGCGCGAATTCTTTCAGGCGCTGGCCACCCATGGCGGCATCACGCTGCATATCGACGCGCTGCATGGCTTCAACAGCCACCACATTGCGGAAGCGGCGTTCAAATCCGTGGCCCGCGCCCTGCGCGAAGCGGTCGAGACCGATCCCCGCAAATCGGACGCGATCCCGTCGACCAAGGGTGCGCTGTGATGCTGACGGTTCTGATCGATTACGACAGCGGCAATCTGCACTCCGCCGAAAAGGCGTTTCAGCGTATGGCCCGCGAGGTTGATGGCGGCGAGGTGATCGTATCCTCGTCGCCCGAAGACGTGGCTCGCGCGGATCGCATCGTGCTGCCCGGTGACGGCGCCTTCCCGGCCTGCCGTGACGCGCTGGTCGACCGCACCGGCCTGTTTGACGCGCTGGTCGAGGCGGTGGAGGTGAAGGCGCGCCCGTTTCTGGGCATTTGCGTCGGCATGCAGCTGATGGCCTCGCGTGGGCACGAATACCGGGAGGTCGACGGGCTGGGCTGGATCGCGGGCGACGTGGTGCAGATCGAGCCGGGCGATGACCGGCTGAAGGTGCCGCATATGGGCTGGAATGACCTGATCGTCACCGGCACTCACCCGATCCTGGATGGCGTGCAAACCGGCGATCACGCCTATTTCGTGCATTCCTACCACTTCCGCGTGGCCAAGCCCGAAGAACGGCTGGCGCATGTGGATTACGGCACGGATGTTACCGCCATCATTGGCCGCGACACGATGATCGGCACCCAGTTCCATCCGGAGAAAAGCCAGTCCGCCGGGCTGAAGCTGATCGGGAATTTCCTGAGCTGGGCGCCGTAACGGACGCTCAGAGCGCGCCCTTGATCGCAGATCGGACCGGGCCCGCGGGCCCGGCCCCTATCGCGGGATCAGTTGACCTTCTTCCAGCTCTGGCTTTTGCAGATCGGGCCGATGCAGCCCGATACTTTCAGCATGCTGCCGTCTAGCTGCATTTTCGAGCGGTAGGTCTTATCCGCGCCGGGATCCCAGATCTTGCCGCTTTTGTAGGCGCCGCCCCCTGCGGGAACCATGTCCCAGACCAGCGCGCGCCCGGTATGCGGGCTCTCGATTACCTGGCCCTTGCCATTGTAGGATCGCACCATCGTGCCGCACCATGCCTGCCCGCAGGGGGCAAAGCGCACATGTGCGAAATTGCCGTCATCGTTCAGCTGGGTCTGGTAGGTGCCTGCCAGATCCTGCGCCATGGCGGGCCCCGCCACGGTCAGGATCAGCGCCGCGCCAGCAGCTGCCAGAAATCTCTTCATCGTCATTCTCCTCCCAAATCCTGCGATGATCGATCCTCGCGCCGGGCTGCCGCAACGGACAAGCGGAACGTCGCGTCGCAGGCTCGCTTGCCCCGCGCCGCCATCCGTTGCACAAGGCGCCCGACAGCAATGCCCGGAGACCGCGCCATGATCCTCTACCCCGCCATCGATCTGAAAGACGGCCAATGCGTGCGCCTGCTGAAAGGCGACATGGAGAAGGCCACAGTGTTCGGAGACGATCCGGCGGCACAGGCGCGCAGCTTTGTCGAGGCGGGCTGCGAATGGTTGCATCTGGTCGACCTGAACGGCGCCTTTGCCGGGCGCCCGGTCAATGCGGCGGCGGTCGAGGCGATCCTGTCTGCGGTCGATGTTCCCGTGCAATTGGGCGGCGGCATCCGCGACATGGAGACCATCGACGCGTGGCTGCAAAAGGGTCTTGCCCGTGTGATCCTCGGCACCGTCGCGGTCGAAAACCCCGATCTGGTGCGCGAGGCCGCGCGCGTGTTCCCCGGTCAGGTCGCGGTCGGGCTGGACGCGCGCAACGGCAAGGTCGCCACCCGTGGCTGGGCCGAGGAAACCGATGTCGATGTCACGGACCTTGCCCGGCAATTCGAGGACGCGGGCATCGCCGCCATCATCTATACCGACATCAACCGCGACGGCGCCATGCAGGGCCCCAATATCGATGCCACTGCGGCCTTGGCGCGGGCGGTGTCGATCCCGGTGATCGCCTCGGGCGGGGTGTCGTCGCTGGACGACCTGATCGCGCTGCGCGATTGCGGTGCGGGCCTGAACGGCGCGATTTCCGGGCGGGCGCTCTATGATGGCGCGCTGGACCTTGGCACGGCCCTGACCGCGCTCAAGGGCTGAGGCAGGCTCACGCAAGGTTGCGCGCAGGCAGGATCGGCGGCACAGTTCCCCTAGGTAACTCGGAGGAAGTGCCATGGCCTATATCAGCGGGTTTGTCGCCGCCGTGCCGCATGACAATAAGCAAGGCTACGTCGATTTCGCACGTAAGTCGTGGTCGGCGTTTCAGCGTTACGGCGCGCAGCGCATGGTCGAAAGCTGGGAGGACGAGGTGCCCGATGGCAAGCTGACGTCCTTTCCCATGGCCGTTCAGCGCGCCGAGGGCGAGGCAATCGTCTTCTCGTGGATCGAGTGGCCGGACAAGGCCAGTTGCGACGCCTGCATGGCCGCGATGGAATCCGACCCGGTCTTTGCCGACATGTCCCCCGACACGATGCCATTCGATGGCAAGCGCATGATCTACGGCGGGTTTACCACCGTTCTGGATAGCAGCGCGGAGGGGTGAGGCCCGCGGCGGGCCATCCCGCCCGCCCCAAACACGACACTGGCCCGAATGCACCGGTGCCTGCCCCTTGGATGAGGCAGGCACCGCGCGCGCGGCGCAAGACGTTTGCAGATCGGGTCAGCGGGGCGGCGCCGTGTCAGCCGCCGTTATGCGCCCCGGTCTGGTCCCGGCTGCCCTCCTGACAGGGCGCGCCTGCGGGCGCCAGCGCGCGCATGGCGTCATATTGCGACAAGAACACCTGCCCCGTCAGTTCGGACAGGAACGCGCTGCGCCGAAGCTTGTCCATCACCGGACCTTTGACTTCCGACAGATGGAGGCACAGACCGGTATCGCGGAGCCGGTGATTGATCGCCTCGAGGCTTTCGAGCGCGGACATGTCGATCTCATTCACCGCTGAGCACATCAACACGACATGGCGCAGATCGTCCGCGCCTGCGATCCGGTCATAGACATAATCCTCCAGAAACCGGGCATTGGCGAAATAAAGGCTTTCGTCGATGCGGATGGTCAGCAGGGTGGGATCGGTCAGCACGTCATGGCGGTGGATATTGCGGAAATGCTCGGTCTGCGGCACCCGGCCCACCTCGGCCACATGGGGGCGGGAGGTGCGGTAAAGATGTAGCACGATCGACAGCCCGACCCCGGAGGATACGCCCAACTCGACCCCGAACAGCAGGGTCAGCAGGATGGTCGCGGCGACGGCGGTAAAATCAGCCCGGCTGTAGCCCCATGCCCGGCGTAGGATGCGCAGATCGACAAGGCTCAGCACCGCGACAATGATCGTGGCGGCCAGCACGGCCTTGGGCAGAAACCATAAAAGCGGCGTCAGCAGCAGCGCGGCGGCCGCGATGCCAACGGCGGTGAACGCACCTGCGGCAGGGGTTTCGGCGCCCGCATCAAAGTTGACGACGGAGCGGGCAAAACCGCCCGTTACCGGGTAGCCGCCAGAGAGCGAGGCCGCGATATTCGACGCGCCAAGCCCGATCAGTTCCTGATCCGGCACGATGCGCTGGCGGCGTTTGGCGGCAAGGGTCTGCGCGACTGAGACGCTTTCGACAAAGCCGATGATCGAGATCAGCATCGCGGAGCCCGCAAGGCTGGACCAGAGCGACAGGTCGAACGATGGCAGCGTCAGCGGCGGCAGCCCCTGCGGAACCGCGCCGACAATGGCCACGCCGCGCGCGTCGAGCCCCAAGGCCCAGACCGCCGCGGTGCTGACCGCAACCGCCGCCACCGGCCCGGCGCGCGCCAGAAGATCGGCCATGCGCGGGCCAAGCCCAAGGCGACGCAGCAGCGGCTTCAACCCGCGCCGCACCCAAAACAGGAAGCTCAGCGTCGCCAGCCCGATCACCAGCGTCGGAATATTCGTCTGCGGCAGGTTCACCACCAGCCCTTCGACCAGTTCGATCACCGTATCGCCCGAGGTCTTGATCCCCAGCACATGGCCGAGCTGCGACAAAGCGATCAGCAAACCCGACGCGGTGATGAAACCGGCAATTACCGGGTGGCTCAGGAAATTGGCCAGAAACCCCAGCCGAAACAGCCCCATCGCCAGCAGGATCAGTCCCGACAGCCCCGCCAGAACCAGCGCGGCGGCGGCGTATTCCGCGCCCTCCAGCCCGAGATTGCCGATCGCGGCGGCGGTCATCAGCGACACCACCGCCACCGGACCCACGGCCAGCGTGCGGCTGGTGCCGAATATCGCATAGGCCAGCAGCGGCGCGACAGAGGCATAAAGCCCCATCTCCGGCGGCAACCCGGCCAGCAACGCATAGGCCAGCGATTGCGGGATCAACATGATGGTGACGATCACCGCTGCCATCAGATCAGCGCCAAGCGTGGCACGGTCGTAGCGGCGGCCCCAGTCGAGCACGGGCAGATAGCGCGAAACCTCGCGGCGGTCGGGCTTGCTCATGTCAAAGCCCGTTTACCGGAATTTTCAGCACCTTGTTGCCGTGCTCATCCACCGGCACTTCGCCGCCGCGCATGTTGACCTGTAGCGAAGGCAGGATCAGCCGGGGCACCGCCAGTTGCGCGTCACGCTCGGTGCGGAATTGGACGAATTCGTCGCGACTGCGCCCGCCGCCGACATGGATGTTATGGGCGCGTTCCTCGGCCACCGTGCTTTCCCAGCGGATATCGCGCCCGCCGGGGCCATAATCATGGCACATGAACAGGCGCATCTCATCGGGCAGAGCGAGGATTTTCTGAATCGAGTCAAATAGCTCGCCGGCGTCGCCACCGGGGAAATCGGCGCGGGCGGAGCCGCCATCCGGCATGAACAGCGTGTCACCGACAAAGGCCGCGTTGCCGATGATATGGGTCATGCAGGCAGGCGTATGGCCGGGTGTATGCATCGCAATCCCGGTCATGGAGCCGACCCGGTAGCTGTCGCCATCGGTGAATAGCTGGTCGAATTGGGAGCCGTCGCGCTGAAACTCGGTGCCTTCGTTAAAGATCTTGCCGAACACGTCCTGCACCATTGTGATCTGCGCACCGATGCCGATGCGCCCGCCCAATTCGCGCTGAATATAGGGCGCCGCGGAAAGGTGATCGGCGTGGACATGGGTTTCGATCAGCCATTCCAGCGTCAGACCATGGTCGCGAATATGCGCGATCATCCGGTCGGCATGGTCATGGGTGATCCGCCCGGAGGCCTGATCGAAATCCATTACCGAATCGATGATGGCGCAGGCAGTCGTGGCTGGATCGCGCAGGATATAGGAGATGGTGTTGGTGGCTTCGTCGAAGAAAGCGGTCACCTCCGGCGTCACGCTCATGTCGAGGGGCAGGGTCATCAAGTTCCTTTCAACGCGGGTGCGGGAATCGCGGACAGGCGCGGCGACATACATAACGAATGTTGAATATGTATTCGTGCGCGCGAAGTCCAGCGCTTTCCCAAATGGGTATACCAGCCACCATCCGTGCAAAAGCACGTCGCAGCCCCCCGCACCTGTCCCCTGCGCGTGTGCCGCAACGGCTCCACACCGGTGTCACCACGGCACTGTCGCACCGGCCCAATCGTGAAATCCACCGCTGTCGGCAGGGGTCAGCCCCTCCATCACGCGCAACAGGTTGGCGGCGGCCTCGGCGGGCGGGACGGTCGGGTGGCGCCCGGCATAGGCGCGGGTGAATTCGGTCGCGACGGTGCCGGGATGCAGGCAGACACAAATGGCCTGCGGATGACTGCGGGCCACCTCAATCGCACCCCCATGGATCAGAGCATTCAGCCCGGCCTTTGCGGCGCGGTAGCCATACCATCCGCCCAGCCGGTTATCCCCGATGGAGCCGACGCGCGCCGACAATGCCGCGAACACCGTCCTTTCGTCCCGAGGCAGCAGGCGCAGCGCGTGTTTCAGCACCAAGGCCGGGCCAATCGCATTCAGCTGATATTGCGCCGCAAGGGCCGTGGGGTCGAGGTCGCGAAGCGTCTTCTCGGGCTCCGCCCCGTCGATCACCAGCGCGCCGGTGGCGACGATGATCTGGCTATAGGGCGGCTCCAACGAGGCGAGCGCGTCACGGATGCTGGCCTCGTCCGTCAGATCAATGCCGGTGTCGCGTCGCGATAGGGCTGTCACCTGCTGCCCCGCGTCGCGGAGCGCCGTGCAAAGCGCCGCCCCGATGCCGCCCGATGCGCCGATCACAAGGGTCTTCGCCATGTCGCCTCTCCCGTTGTTGCAGGGGGGAGATAGGCGTGTGAGGAGAAAGGTCCATTTCGGGGCTTTTCTTTCGGCGCGCGCCCCGGCTATAGTCCGCCCCATGAGCAAGAGCCACCATACCCCCGCTGCCGCGCCGCGCGTTTTCGCGCCTGCGCTGCCCGTTGCGGGTGGGCTGCTTCTCCTTAGCTGCCTCTGAGCGTGCCTCCCGGCGCGCCGCTCAGGGGTGGACCAGCGCCGGATCTTCGCACTACAGACGGCACCAGACGCTAAGGACCAGATATCATGACCACTCCCATTCCCGAACAGGACCGCGTCCTGATTTTCGACACCACCCTGCGTGACGGCGAACAGAGCCCCGGCGCGACGATGAGCCATGCCGAGAAGCTGGAGATCGCCCAACTGCTGGACGAGATGGGCGTCGACATCATCGAGGCCGGGTTTCCCATCGCCTCCGAAGGCGATTTCGCCGCCGTGTCCGAAATCTCGAAGCTGAGCAAGCAGGCCACGATCTGCGGCCTCGCCCGCGCGAATTACAAGGATATCGACCGCTGCTGGGAGGCCGTGAAACACGCGCGCAGCCCGCGCATCCACACCTTCATCGGCACCTCGCCGCTGCACCGCGCGATCCCGAACCTGACCATGGATCAGATGGCCGACCGCATCCACGACACGGTGAGCCATGCCCGCAACCTCTGCGACAATGTGCAATGGTCGCCGATGGACGCCACCCGGACCGAGTGGGATTACCTCGCCCGTGTTGTCGAGATCGCGATCAAGGCAGGTGCCACCACGATCAACATCCCCGACACGGTGGGCTATACCGCGCCGGTGGAAAGCGCCGATCTGATCCGCCGCCTGATCGCCGAAGTGCCGGGCGCCGATGAGATCGTCTTCGCGACCCACTGCCATAACGATCTGGGCATGGCGACGGCCAATGCGCTGGCCGCCGTCGAAGGCGGCGCGCGGCAGATCGAATGCACCATCAACGGTCTGGGCGAGCGGGCGGGCAATACCGCACTGGAAGAGGTCGTGATGGCGCTGAAGGTGCGCAACGACATTCTGCCGTGGCACACCCGCGTCGACAGCACCAAGATCATGAACATCTCGCGGCGCGTTGCCACCGTGTCGGGCTTCCCGGTGCAGTATAACAAGGCCATCGTCGGCAAGAACGCCTTTGCCCATGAAAGCGGAATCCATCAGGACGGCATGCTGAAGAACGCCGAGACGTTCGAGATCATGCGCCCCACCGATGTGGGCCTGACCGAAACCAGCATCGTCATGGGCAAGCATTCGGGCCGCGCCGCGCTGCGCTCGAAGCTGAAGGATCTGGGGTTCGAGCTGTCCGACAACCAACTGCAGGACGTCTTCGTGCGGTTCAAGGCGCTCGCCGACCGCAAGAAGGAAGTCTACGACGAGGATATCGTTTCGCTGATGAGCGAGACCGCGACCGAGGGCCGGACCGACCGGCTGAAGGTCCGGTTCCTGCGCGTGATCTGCGGCACCGAAGCCCCGCAATCCGCCGATCTGACCCTGACCGTCGATGGCGAAGACCAGCAGGTGACTGCGCAGGGTGACGGTCCGGTGGACGCGGTGTTCAACGCGGTCAAGAAGATCGTCCCGCATCAGGCGCGGCTGCAACTCTATCAAGTGCACGCGGTCACCGCTGGCACCGATGCGCAGGCCACGGTCAGCGTGCGGATGGAGGAAGACGGCAACATCGTCACCGGACAGGCCGCCGATACCGATACGGTCGTCGCCTCGGCCAAGGCCTATGTCAGCGCGCTCAATCGCCTGATGGTCCGCCGGGAGCGGTCCCAATCCGGCGAAGACCTGAAGATGGTAAGCTACAAAGACGTCGTGTGACGCGAAAGGGCGGGCCAGAAGGTCCGCCCTTTCTTCATTCGAGAAGGGCGTCGCCACATGGCTGCGCCACGCCCCCGCTCTCGGATAAATCGTGACGGCACAAGCGCGCCCGCCAGCCAGTCTAAGTCGCTGTCCCCTCACAGCTCCGCCCCAAATCGACGCGCGATGCGACCTGCATGGCAGAGCCCCCGCTCGCCCCTTGGCCGCCCGCGCAGGAGCGGACCCAAAGCGCCGCGCGACGTGCAAATGACGCGCCGCTCCACGCCCCAATTGCAACACCGCTGCCACTGCGGGCGCGCCGCGCTGCGCTTGCGTCTTGCGCGCGGCCCTCACGGCTGCAAACTCCCCGCACCCGCTGTCCTGAGGAGCATCGCCGGTGTCACCCCCTGCCCCGATCCGCAACATCCTGTTGATTTCCATTGAGGATCTGAACGACTGGATCGCGCCGCTTGGCGGGCATCCCGGTGCGGTGACGCCGAACCTGACGCGGCTGGCGCGCCGGGCTTGCGTGTTTGACGCGGCCTACGCGCCTGCCCCTGCGTGTTCTCCGTCGCGCACCGCCACGCTGTTCGGACAGGCCCCGTGGCGCACCGGGCTTTACCATAATCGCCACAGTTGGGCGATGCGCTACCCGCGCGGCGGACAGAACTCGATCATCGGACAGGCGCGGCGCGCGGGCTGGCGGACCTCCGGCGCGGGCAAGATTTACCATCTGGGGCGCTCGGGGCTTGATCCTGCCGATTGGGACCGCTGGCATGACAGCCCGCTGGACCGCTTTGCGCCGATTTCGCGCTGCGTGCGCGGCGGGCTGCTCGACCTTGATAGCGATTTCGGACCCATCCCCGATGACGCGCCGCCACTGATGGACGACCGCACGCTGGCCGCGATGCTGCCGGAGATCACTGAGACCGCCGAGAAACAGTTCTGGTCGATCGGCCTATACCGTCCGCACCTCCCCTTCATTGTGCCGCAACGCTATTTCGACATGATCGAGACCCCCGTGGCGCTGCCGCCGGGGCTGGGGGGACACCTATTCGACCCCGACGACCGCAGCGCGTGGGATCAGATTCCGGCGGCGGCCCGCCGGTTCGTATTCCCGAAAATGGGCAAGTCGCTGGTCGAGATGAACGAATACGGCGACTTCCTGCACGCCTATCTCGCCGCCATCGCCTATGCCGATGCCCGGTTGGGCGAGGTGCTGGATCGGCTGGAAGCGACCGGGCAGGACGCCCATACTCTGATCGTGCTGTGGTCCGATCACGGCTGGCAACTGGGCGAGAAACTGGCCTTCCGCAAATTCACCTTATGGGAACGCGCGCTGCGGGTGCCGCTGATGATTGCCGGTCCGGGCATCGCGCCACGCCGGGTGGCGGAGCCGGTGTCGCTGCTCGATCTATACCCGACGCTGGCTGAGGCAGGCGGCCTTACCCCGCCCCATCCGCTTGACGGGCAATCGCTTTGGCCGCTGCTAGGCGGGGAGGCCTCAGACCGCCGCCCTACCGTGTCGGCCTATGAGAGGTTCTTGCATAAACGTCCGCCCGGCCAGAGGCGCAGCTTCGTGGCCAGCACCGTCCGCAGCGCCGCGCATCGGCTGATCCGCTACCATGACGGCACGATGGAGCTTTACGATCACACCAGCGATCCGTTCGAACGGGCGAATTTGCTGGCCGATGGCGTGCCCGCCAATCTGGCGCCGCTGGTGGCGGAGCTTACCGCCGCGCTGCCTGATCTGGCCCGACCATTGCCGCCCCGCCTGCTCCCCGACGATGTCCGCGACGCGCCGGTGAAAGAGCCTGCGGCGATCAAGATCACCTGAGGCTTGCGTCAGCCAAATGGATCTTCCGGGTAGCCCACTCCGGTCAGGTATAGCCCGTCAGGGGGGCAGACCGGACCGCAGCGGCTGCGCTCGCGTGCCTCCAGCGCCGCGCGCAGGTCATCGGGGCTCCAAGCCCCCGCGCCCACCCGCTCCAGCGTGCCAACGAAGCTGCGGATCTGGTTATGCAGGAATGACCGCGCCCGGAAGGTAAAGCGGTATTCTATCCCCACCTCTAGCGGCGTCGCCTCGACCCGCGCCTCGTCCAGCGTTTTGACCGGGCTGTCGGCCTGACATTCAGAGGCGCGAAACGTCGTGAAATCGTGCCGCCCCAGCAGATGCGCGCAGGCCTCCTGCATCGGGGCCAGATCGAGCGGATGCGGCACACGCCATGCCAACCCGTGCTCATGTGTCAGCGGCGCACGGCGCGCGATCAGGCGAAACAAGTAGCGCCGCTCCATCGCCGTGAACCGCGCATGCCAGTCATCGGCCACCGCCGCGCAGGCGGTGATCGCAATCGGCGCAGGCTTCAGATGGAAATTCAGCGCCTCGCTGAGGCGAAACGGATCCCAATCGCGGGTCAGATCGCAATGCGCCACCTGCCCCGTCGCATGCACGCCCGCATCGGTGCGCCCCGCCGCCCCGATCTTTGGCGCGTCAGGTTGCAGGCGGCGCAGAGCCTCCTCCACGGCCTGCTGCACCGATGGCGCATGCGATTGCCGTTGCCAGCCCGAAAACGGGCCACCGTGATAGTCGATTTTCAGCGCGAAACGGGGCATGGCGGGGATGTAGCGATCCCCGCCCGGCGGGGCAAGCGGCGGCGATCAAGCCACCGCCGCCATCGCCCGTCAGATTACGCCGCGCCCGATCCGGAGCCTACGCCTGTGCCAATGGGACAGGTGACGCCGGTGCCGCCAAGCCCGCAATAGCCGCCCGGGTTCTTGGCCAGATATTGCTGGTGGTAGTCCTCAGCAAAGTAGAACTCTGGCGCGGGCAAAATCTCGGTGCTGATCTCCTCGCGTCCAGCTTCGGACAGACGGGGCTGAAACGCATCGCGGCTGGCCAGCGCGGCGGCCTTCTGCGCGTCGGTGGTGTAATAGATGCCTGAGCGATACTGAGTGCCGACATCATTGCCTTGACGCATGCCCTGGGTCGGATCATGGCCTTCCCAGAATACCTTCAGCAGCGCCTCGAAGGACACGACCAGCGGATCATAGACCACGCGCACCACCTCATTATGGTGGGTCATGCCAGAACAGACCTCGTTATAGGTCGGGTTCGGGGTATAACCCGCAGCGTAGCCCACCATCGTCAGATAGACGCCGTCGATCTGCCAGAACAGGCGTTCGACCCCCCAGAAACAGCCCATACCGAAGATCACCTCTTCCATGCCCGGCGGCACATCGCGGGTCAGGGGGCGATCCAGCACGAAATGTGTGTCGGCGGTGGGGATCGCCTCCGCCCGTCCGGGCAGCGCGGTCTCGGCGGTGACGGGGGCGGTTGGCTTGCGTTGAAACAGAAACATCAGGACCTCTCCTTTGCTTGTCCCCGATATAGGGTGGCCGCAGCGGATTTCCTACCGGTGACCTCCGGTCCGGCCTTACTCCGCCGGGGCAGGTAGCAGGCGGCTCAGACGGGTTTCATAACCCGGCACCGGATGACGCGGGATCAGCAGCGCCAGACCCAGCGAGGTCGCCGCCATACCTGCGGCCAGCAGGAACACCGCGGCGGGAGAGGTCAGCCACAGATAGCCCAGCAGCGCGGGCAGAAACACCGCCGCGATGTGATTGATGGTAAAGGCCACAGCCGCCGTGGGGGCGATATCGCCGGGATCGGCGATCTTCTGGAAATAGGTCTTCAGCGCCAGTGCCAGCCCGAAGAAGATGTGATCGATGACATAGAG
Organism: Marinobacter sp.; assembly: GCA_040119125.1. Classification (GTDB taxonomy): domain Bacteria; phylum Pseudomonadota; class Alphaproteobacteria; order Rhodobacterales; family Rhodobacteraceae; genus Pacificitalea. Next base: position 217,865 of record JBEDTR010000011.1, on the reverse strand, counting down.
CACCGAGGCCAGCAGCACGCCCCAGCCGAACCAGTAAACCCCGCCATAGGCGAGAAACACGCAGATCAGCCCGGCATATTCGAAGATCAACGTGCGCTGCTCGCCCCAGATCGCCACGGCCCGGCCCAGCAGCGGCGCGATCACAATATTGGCGACGAGGTTGATTAGAAACAGCGCGGTGACCTGATGCACGTCAAAGCCGAACCGCTCGACCATCATGAAGCCTGCAAACACCACAAAGATCTGCCGACGCGCACCTGCCATGAATTGCAGCGCGTAATACAGCCAGTAGCGCCGCCGCAGGATGAATTTCTTGACCTGCGGATTGGGTGCCTCGAATTGCGGGAAAAGCAGGAAACAGGCGACCGCGATCAGCGCCGTCACCCCGCCGGAGGCCAGATAAACGGTGTTGTAGCTCAGCTCCAGCGCGTCCCATGTCATTACGATCAGGACATAGGCCGCCAGCGTTGCCGCCGATCCCGCCGCCAGAAACCAGCCCAGCATCTGCGGCGCGCGCGCCCGGTCAATCCATTGCAATTGCAGCGATTGATTGACCGTCTCGTAATAATGAAACCCGATCGAGCTCAGCATGGTGATGGTCAGGATACCGCCCAAAGACGGAAACCATGCCGTAATTGCAGTGGCCACCCCTAGCAGCAGCAGCGCCATCAGGCCCAGCACCTGTTCGCGGATCACCATGATCAGGGCGATCACCCCAATCGCAAGAAAGCCGGGAATTTCGCGTACCGTATGCAGCCAGCCAATATCGGAGCCGTCAAACCCCGCCACTTCGATAACGAAGTTGTTCAGCAGCGCCGACCATGTGGCAAAGGCCACTGGCATCCCGGCGGCCATTAGAAACAGCAACGTGGTAGGGCGGCGCCAGACCGGCAGGTGACGGGCCTCGGCAAGGGGCAAAGTTTTCATGGCGCAAGATCTATGCCAAAAACATACACCGGCGGAAGCCTAATTCACCCTCCACGCTTCGTCGTCTCGCCTCAGATATAGCTGCCGATGGCGCAAAATGGCGCCAGACTATCGCGGATCAGAAGAAACTCTGCGGATCGATGTCCACCGCCAGTCGCAGGTTTGACCCACGCCGGAATTGCGCGATCCATTCCGAAAGCGCGGATTGCAGCGGCGCCTGTTTATCGGCCTTGACCAGCAGCCGCACCCGGTGACGGCCCCGGATACGCGCGATGGGCGCAGGCGCGGGGCCGAACACCTGAGCGCCGATGCGGCGCAGCGGCCCGTCCTGTCGCGCCATCGCCGCGCCCAGATCGAACACCTCCTGCACATCGGGGGAGCTGAGGATAATTCCCGCCATGCGGCCATAGGGCGGCACACCGGCCTGCCGCCGGGTTTCGGCCTCGGCCCGCCAGAAGGCCTCCTCATCACCGCCAAGGATCGCGCGGATCACCGGGTGTTCCGGCTGAAAAGTCTGCAACAGCGCGGCACCGGGGCGTTCGGCCCGCCCCGCGCGGCCCGCGACCTGCCGCATCAATTGAAACGTCTTTTCGGCGGCGCGCAGGTCCGAGCCTTGCAGCCCCAGATCCGCGTCGATCACGCCCACCAGCGTCAGCAGCGGGAAATTATGCCCCTTCGCCACCAGTTGCGTGCCGATGATGATATCCGCGCCACCGGCGGCAATCGCGGCGATGGTGTCCTTCAGCGCGCGGGCGGAGCTGAACAAATCCGACGACAGCACCGCGACACGCGCCTCCGGGAACGCCGCCGTGACCTCCTCGGCCATGCGCTCCACACCGGGGCCGACGGGGGCGAGCTTACCCTCCACCTCGCAAGACGGGCATTTTTCCGGGACGGGTTTGCTCTCACCGCATTGATGGCAGACCAGCCGCTTCTGAAACCGGTGCTCGACCATCCGCGCGTCGCAGTGATCGCAGCCGATCTGGTGCCCGCAGGCCCGGCAGATCGTCACGGGGGCGTAGCCGCGACGGTTCAGGAACAGCAAAGATTGCTCGCCCGCCTCGATCCGCGCGCGCATGGCGCCCGCCAGCGTCGGAGAGATCCAATGCCCGGCGGCCAGATCCTCGTCCCGCATGTCGATGGCGTCCATATCCGGCAGGACCGACCGCCCAAAGCGCGCGCCCAGCTCCACCCGGTCGTATTTCCCGGCCTCGGCATTGGCCCAAGTTTCCAGCGATGGCGTGGCGGAGGCAAGGATCACCCGCGCCGAACAACACGCCGCACGCAGAACCGCCATGTCGCGGGCGTTATAGAGCACCCCATCCTCCTGCTTGTAGGAGGTGTCATGTTCCTCATCGACGACGATCAGCCCCAGATCGCGGAATGGCAGGAACAGGGCCGAGCGCGCACCGACGACCAGTTGCGCGCCGCCCTCGGCGACCATCTTCCAGCAGCGGCGACGTTCGGTCGTGGTGACACCGGAATGCCATTCAGCGGGACGCGCGCCAAATCGCGCCTCGACCCGCGTCAGGAATTCCGCCGACAGCGCGATCTCAGGTAGCAGCACCAACGCCTGCCGCCCCTGCGCCAGACATTCGGCCACCGCCTCCAGATAGACCTCGGTTTTGCCAGAGCCGGTGACGCCCTTCAGCATCGTGGTGCCATAGCCGCCGCCCTGCATCGCCGCGCGCAGGGCGGTGGCCCCGGCATCCTGCGCTTCGCTCAACGCAACGCCGGGCAGGTTGGGGTCAAGCCGGGGATAGGGCAGATCGCGCGGGGCGTCTTCCTCGGCCACCGCGCCGAGCTTTACCAGCCCTTTGACGACCGAGGATGTGACACCCGCCATTTCCGACAATTCGCCCAGCGTAAACGCCAGCCCGCCATGCTCGTCGAGCACATCCAGAACCCGGCGGCGCGCATCGGTCATCCGGTCGGGGCGGCTGGTGCCGGGGCGGTAGATCTTGCGCGCGGCGGGCGCGTCCGTCAGCCCCGGCGCGCGGGTCGCCAGCCGCAGCATCGCGGGCATGGGCGTCAGCGTATAATCCGCCGCGCGCCCCAGAAACTGGCGCATCTCCTCGCGCATCGGCGTGATGTCCAGAACCCGTGACACCGCCCGCACCTTGGCCAGATCAAAGCCGCCCGCCCCCGGCCCCCAGACCACGCCATGCACCTTGCGCGGGCCGAGCGGCACCTCGACGTGATCGCCGGGGCTGCAACCGCCCTCAGGGGCTTTGTAATCCAGTAGCCGGTCCAGCGGCTGCGTCGTCAGCACGCCGACAAGCGCGCCGGGCGGGAAGGTCCCGTCGCGGTCCGGGATGCCGGGCCGCGCAGCCTCGCCTCGCGTCGTCGCGCGGCCATCACCGAACAGGTCACCGTCACTCATGCCACGCATCCTTGCGCCAGCGCGCGAGAACCCGCGCGCATCATGGGATCGACGGGGGCGGCAAAAGGGGGGCTGTCGGACGCTGAGATCATCCCTGTCTTTTATCCCAGTGCCGGAGGACATCAACCGCGCCCGGCACCCGCAACGCCCTGCACCCACCGATCCCCATATCTAGAGACACGGATGCGTGAACGCGCACAGGTTGTGGCGGGCGGGCCACCTGTCACGCGAAAACGGCGGGTTTCCGCGCGGTCCGCACCATAATTCTCTGGACGTGGGCGGGCGCAATTGGGCAAAACGGAGCTACCCCCGTTCTCCTGCCGTTCCGCCGCTGCGCGAGGATGGCATCGACGCATCGCGGGGCATGAGACAGACGACACACGAGCGAACAGGCCACGCGTCGTCGTGATCCGGGCAGCAGATCCGGGCGCGACCGTCGAGCAGACGAGACCAAGACGCGCCACAGGCGGCAAAGGATCACCGATGAACAGTGCAGGCCCCTCCCCCAAGGCCGAAGACGCCGCGGGCACCGATCCCGAACAGGACGCGTTGCGCGCGCGGATCCTTGCCCAGCCCGATCTGGTGCTGGAAGACCACCGCATCATGCGCGCCCTGATTGCCGCCAATGAGAAAGCCATGGGCGGCAATATCGTCGATCTGCGTGGCATCGCGATGGAACGGCTGGAGGCACGGCTCGACCGGCTGGAGGACACGCATCGCTCGGTGATCGCGGCGGCATATGACAACCTTGCTGGGACCAATCAGGTGCATCGCGCGATTCTGGCGATGCTGGACCCCACCGGGTTCGAGGCGTTTCTGCGCAATCTGGGCACTGAGGTCGCGACCATCCTGCGCGTCGATTCGATCCGGCTGGTGCTGGAAACCGACCATCCCGAAGACCCCGGCAGCATCGAGCGGCTGGGCGATGTGCTGGCCGTGGTGCGCCCCGGCTTTATCGACGCCTATCTGACCGGCCCGCGCGGGCGGCAGCCGATCCGCCCTGTCACCTTGCGCCAAGCGACCCCGGAGGGCGAAGCCGTCTATGGCGAGCGTGGCAACTGGATCCGCTCCGAAGCATTGCTGCGGCTTGATTTGGGCGAAGATCGCCTGCCCGGCCTTCTGGCGCTTGGGGCCGAGGATCCACATCAATTCACGCCCGCGCAGGGCACCGATCTGCTGACCTTCTTCGGGGGGGTGTTCGAGCGGCAAATGCGGCGCTGGCTGGGCTGAGCCAATGACCGCGCCCCGCCCGCCCCGGTCCGCCGCTGCCTCCGCGCCTCAAGCCGCCCGTGGCGCGGTGGCGCTTCAGATGTCGCCCGGCATGCGCGATGCGCTGGATCGCTGGCTGACCCAGCGCCGGGCGCTCGACAATGCCGCCGAGGCCACCATCACCGCCTATCGCGCCGATCTGCTGGGGTTTCTAGCCTTTCTCGTCGGCCATCTGGGCGAAGGCTTGGGTCCGGCGGCAATCGGACGGCTGAGTGTCAGTGACATGCGCGCATGGATGGCCCATGAGCGCGCCCGTGGCGTGCAGGCCCGTTCGCTTGCGCGGCAATTATCGGCCGTGAAAGGGTTCACCGCATGGCTTGCGGATCGCGACGGTTTTGACGCCACGCCGGTCCTGACCACCCGCGCGCCCCGGTTTCAGCGCCGCCTGCCCCGCCCGCTGGCCCAAGATGCGGCGCGCGCGATGATCGACACGGTGGAATTGCAATCGCAGACAAATTGGATCGGCGCGCGCGACGCGGCTGTGGTGACGGTGCTCTACGGTTGCGGGCTGCGGATTTCCGAGGCGCTGAGCCTCAATGGCGATGTATCCCCCCTGCCCGATGTGCTGCGCATCACGGGCAAGGGCGGGCGCGAGCGTGTGGTGCCGGTGATCGGCCCGGCCCGCGATGCGGTTGCGGCCTATGTCGCGCTGGCCCCGTTTGAGATGACCGCCGATGAGCCGCTATTTCGTGGCACGCGCGGCGGTCGGCTTAATCCCCGCGCCATCGCCAAGGTGATGGAAAACGCCCGGATGCAGCTGGGCCTGCCTGCCACCGCGACCCCGCATGCGATGCGCCACAGCTTCGCCACGCATCTGTTGGAAGCAGGCGGCGATCTGCGCGCGATTCAGGAATTGCTGGGCCATGCCTCCCTTGCGACGACACAAGGCTACACCTCGGTCGACACGGCGCGGTTGATGGAGGTCTATGACAACGCCCATCCGCTGGCGCGCGGTGGCAAGGGCTGAGCAGCCCCACGACCGGGGCTGCCAGCGACAGGCATAGTGAAGGCAAATCGAAGGGGGCGCGCGCCGCGTGGGACGCAGGCCCGAATCCCCAATCAGGCGTTGAACAGGAAATGCAGGACGTCGCCGTCCTTCACGAGGTAGCTTTTGCCCTCAACCCGCATTTTGCCTGCGTCCTTGGCGCCCTGTTCGCCGCCAAGCGTGGTGAAATCCTCATATGCGATGGTTTCGGCCCGGATAAATCCACGCTCGAAATCGCCATGAATGACCCCAGCCGCCTGAGGCGCCAGCGTGCCGGCGCGGATCGTCCAGGCGCGCGCCTCTTTCGGGCCGACGGTGAAATAGGTTTGCAGCCCCAGCAATTCGTAGCCCGCGCGGATCAGCCGGTCGAGACCGGCCTCCTGCAGGCCCAGTTCCTCAAGGAACATCCCGGCCTCATCCGCGTCGAGTTGGCTGATCTCCTCCTCGATGCGGGCTGAGATCACGACGCTGGCGGCACCTTGTTCAGCGGCCATCTTTGCCACCGCTTCGGAATGCGCGTTGCCGGTCGCGGCCTCATCCTCGGCCACATTGCAGACATAGAGAATCGGCTTGGAGGTCAGCAATTGCAGCATGGCCCATGCCTTGCGATCCTCGGCATCGACCTCAACCGTGCGGGCGGGTTGACCCTGCTCCAACGCGGCAAGCGCGGCTTTCAGCAGGCGCTCCTGCTGGATCGCTTCCTTATCGCCGCCGCGCACCTTGCGGGTCAGACCTTGCAGGCGCTTCTCGATACTTTCCATATCGGCCAGCATCAATTCGGTCTCGATGGTTTCCGCATCCTCGACCGGATTCACCCGGCCTTCGACATGGGTCACGTCGCCATCCTCGAAACAGCGCAGCACATGGGCGATGGCGTCGCATTCGCGGATGTTGGCCAGAAACTGGTTGCCCAGCCCCTCGCCCTTGCTGGCGCCCTTCACCAGACCGGCAATATCGACAAAGGTCATCCGGTTGGGGATAACCTGCTTTGACGCCGCGATTTTTGCCAGCGTTTCAAGCCGGGCATCGGGCACTGCGACTTCGCCGACATTCGGCTCGATGGTGCAGAACGGAAAATTCGCAGCCTGCGCCGCGGCGGTGCGGGTCAGCGCGTTGAACAGCGTCGATTTGCCCACATTGGGCAGGCCCACGATCCCGGTCTTGAAGCCCATGATCCATTACTCCTGCATAGGTTTGGCGCCTTCTACGGGCGTGCCTGCGCGCATGCAAGCCAGAGGCGGGCTCCGCCGCAGCGGGAGCGCGCGGAACGCGGCCCCGAACGCCCGGACCCGAATCGTCCGCCCCGCGTTGAGGCGACAAGCAACCGAAAGGAGGACATCATGTCCCTGACCCCTTATCTTTTCTTTGATGGCGATTGCGAACAGGCGCTGGATTTCTACGCGTCGGCCATTGGCGGCGAGGTCACCCAGAAGATGCGCTTCTCCGAGGCCCCGCCCGAGGCCGAGGTGCCCAGTTCCGACAAGATTATGCATGCCGCGCTGATGACGCCCATCGGCCCGATCTTTGCCTCCGACAACCGCGACGCCGCCACGCCCAAGGTCAAAGGCATGTCCCTGTCGCTGAATTATGCCTCCGTCGACGATGCGCGCCGCGTGTTTGATGCGCTGGCGCAGGGCGGTGAGAAACAGATGGACTTCCACGAGACGTTCTGGTCGCCCGGCTTTGGCACCCTGACCGATAAATTCGGCATTCAGTGGATGGTCGGCGTCGGTGACGAGGCCTGAGACTTCGCTCAATGACGCCTGAGGGCGGCACATAAGAACGGGGCGCGGCGATCTGACCGCGCCCCATTGCCTTTCGCCGGCAAAATGGCCAAACCGGGCAAGCCAGAGCGAGAGGACTTCATGACCCGGATCGACGATACATTCGCCCGCCTTCAATCCGAGGGCCGCAAGGCTTTCGTCGCCTATGTCATGGCGGGAGATCCCGATTACGACCGCTCGCTGGAGATCGTGAAAGGTCTGCCCGGCGCCGGGGTCGATATTATCGAACTGGGCCTGCCTTTCACCGATCCGATGGCCGACGGCCCCACCATCCAGCTGGCTGGCCAACGCGCGCTGGAAGGCGGCATGACCCTGCAAAAGACGCTCGATCTGGCGCGCGCGTTCCGCGAGACGGACAAGACGACGCCGATCGTGCTGATGGGCTATTACAATCCGATCTATTCGCGGGGTGTCGATACATTCCTGCACGACGCGGCCGAATCTGGCATCGATGGGCTGATCGTTGTGGACCTTCCGCCCGAAGAGGATGACGAGCTGTGCCTTCCCGCGCAGAAGGCCGGGCTGAACTTCATCCGCCTTGCCACGCCGACGACCGATGACAAGCGTCTGCCCAAGGTGCTCGAAAACACGTCCGGCTTTGTCTATTACGTCTCGATCACCGGCATTACCGGCTCTGCCGAGGCGCAGGCTGACGACGTCGCGCCCGAGATCACCCGCATCAAGGCCAGCACCGGCCTGCCGGTGATCGTCGGCTTCGGCATCCGCACGCCGGAGGCCGCCGAAAGCATGGCCGCCGTAGCCGATGGCGCGGTCGTCGGGTCCGCCATTGTCAGCAAGATCGCCGAGGGCCGCCCCGCAGCGGAAGTGCTGGATTATGTGGCCTCGCTCGCCGCGGGAACGCACCGGGCCTGAGCCCGCCGGGACCATTATTCGGAACGCATGTCGCGATATGGGGCCAAGTCCCCGGTCGCTCCCCCATCCCTACGATCAGCGCACCCGGCGACCACCAGCCTGTAACGACGTGCAGGCGCGCGCGGATTGGGCGCGCCTGTGCCTAGCCTCACGACCCCCCATCATCCGGCCCTGCCCGATTGCGTCGGCATGCCCGGATTGGTAAAGTTTTCGCACCAAATACCAAGGGGGCCCGGATGTCGGTCATACATGAGTATCTCAACAGCGTGGTGCCCGAAGGCTGGCTGCCCGACCCGGTCGTGACCGAGATCGAGGATCTGCGCCGGATGCATCGTCGCCGCGCGCCCCGCATGTTCTGGGATTATTGCGAATCCGGCAGCTGGAGCGAACAGACCTTCCGCGAGAATAGCTCGGATTTCGATCTGATCCGGCTGCGTCAAAAGGTGGCCGTGAACATGTCGGACCGCTCCACCGCGACGCGGATGGCGGGGCATGACGTGTCACTGCCGGTAGCGCTTGCCCCGGTTGGCCTGACCGGGATGCAACATGCCGATGGAGAGATCCTTGCGGCCAAGGCGGCCGAGAAATTCGGCGTGCCCTATACGCTGTCGACCATGTCGATCTGCTCAATCGAGGATGTGGCGCAGCACACCACCGCGCCCTTCTGGTTCCAGCTCTACACCATGAAGGACGAGGATTACGTCGACCGTCTGATCGCCCGCGCCCGCGACGCCGGATGTTCGGCGCTGGTCATCACGCTTGATCTGCAACTGTTGGGACAGCGGCATCGGGATTTGAAAAACGGCCTGTCCGCCCCGCCCAAGATGTCGCCCGCGACGCTGGCCAACCTTGCCACGAAATGGTCCTGGGGGCTCGACATGCTGCGCACCGAGCGTCGCGGTTTCGGCAATATCGTGGGGCATGTTAAGGGCGTCGACGATCCATCCTCGCTGATGGCATGGACCGCGCAGCAATTTGACCTGACGCTGGATTGGTCAAAGGTCGCGCGACTGATGGAGAAATGGGACGGCACCGTGATCCTGAAGGGCATCTTGGACGCCGATGACGCCCGCCGCGCCGCCGAATTGGGCGCTGATGCGATCGTGGTGTCGAACCATGGCGGACGGCAGCTGGATGGCGCGCTCAGTTCGATCCGGATGCTGCCGCAAATCCTCGACGCGGTGGGCGACCGCTGCGAGGTGTTTCTCGACAGCGGCATCCGCTCCGGTCAGGATATCCTGAAGGCCGTTGCGATGGGGGCAAAGGGCACGATGATCGGGCGGGCCTATATCTACGGGCTGGGCGCGATGGGCCAGCGCGGCGTCACCCGCGCCTTGGAGATCCTGCAACGGGAGTTCGATCTGACCATGGCGCTGTGCGGCCAGACGCAGGTGGACCAACTCAGCCGCCGCAACCTGCTCATCCCCGAGGATTTTGAGGGCCGCTGGCAGGCGGAGTGACGGGACCCAGGCACCAGCGGGCGCCAGTAACCCGCAGGTGCCCTCATGTGCCCCTTAAGACATCGACACAGCATCGCTGCCGCGCGCGGGCCTGCCTTGAGCAGCTATTCACCGCCCCGCGCGCAGCAGCAACATCAGGGCGGGCAGGATCAATCCGACGAATAGCGCGAGCACGGCGAAGGCCATGCGCAGCCCGGCGGCCTCGCTCAGCACTCCCATAAGTGTCGGCCCCGCGAAGAAGCCCAGCATTCCGAACATCCACGCCCGCGACACGCCCAGCGTCCGGCCTCTTTCGCCCGCGCGGGCTGCGCCCAACCGTCCGACGAGGGATGAGCCGGTGGGCACCAGCACCGCCAACCCCGCCGCGCCAAGCGCGATGCCCGCCAGCGCCACAGATTCGCTGCCTGCCGCGGCAAGCATCAGCAATCCCAGCACCGCCACCGCTGCCGATACCGCGATCAGGCGTGCCGCACCCATCCGCGCCGCAACCGCCTGCCCGCCCAGCCGCCCGAGCCCCATCACCAGCCCCAGCATGAATGGTCCCAACGCGCCCGCGCCTGCCGCCGCCCCCAGCGTGCGCTCCAGATGCAGGGCGCTCCATGCCTCGATCCCGTTTTCGCCCAAGAAGGCGCAGAACAGGATGGCGCCGCCGGGCAAGATAACCGGCCAGAGCGCCACGCGCGCGGCGCCCGCCACCGGCGTCGCTGGCTCCGGCACCGGGGCAGGCAGCCGCCCGCCGCGCATCACGCTGAGCGACAGCGCAACCGCCAGAACGGCAAGGACCGGCATTGTTACTGTGACCGGACCACCCGCGCTGCGCAGGCCCGCGATGCCAAGCGCGACGGCGGCAAAGGTCAGCGAATAGCAGGCATGGCACAGGTTCATCAGTGGCGCGGCGCTATCGCTTTCAAGCGCGCTGATCCGCAGGTTCGCGCCAATGTCGAGCCCGGTGACCAATACCCCCGCCAGCAACATCGCCGCGCCAAGCGATAACGGCCCCTGCGCCAAGGCCAGCGGCACAAAAGCCAGCGCCAGCGCGACACCATAGACCGGCAGCAACCACCGCCCCAATGCGCGGGTCATGCGCGGGGCCAGCGCGGTGGCCACGACCGCCCCCAGCGATGACATCAGAAGCGCCCCGCCCAACGCCGCGTCGCTTAAGCCCGTGCGGATCTTGACCTCAGGCATGTAGCCCGCAAGCGACCCCCAAAAGAGCCCGATCGCAACAAGAGCGGCCGTCGGCGCACGGGCCAGTCGGAGGGAGGCAGAAAAAGTCAGCGGCACGCTCCGGCAATCATGAGAGGAACGCTGCCAGAGCTAGAACGCCTGCCCGCAGACCACAAGCGCCGGTTGCGGGCCGGGATCCCAGCGACCGCCACGCCGCGATTGCCCCCGTCAGACGTGACGCTTCCCGATGCGTTCCCTCCATGCGCGCTGCATGAGCGCGCGACGAAAGCCCTTTCCAACCGGCCGGATCTGCCCTATACGCGCGGGCCTGCAACCGGGCATGCACCCTTGGAGGATGCCCGACCATTTTGAAAGGAATATATCATGGCTGGTGAGATCCCGGATCTTAACGCCACGGTACGGACGGGGACAGGCAAGGGGGCCGCTCGTCAAGCTCGCCGTGAAGGCAACGTACCCGGCATCGTTTACGGCGGCGGCGTCGACCCCGTAGCGATCAACATCTCCTACAACGCACTTGTGAAGCGCCTGAAGGCCGGTCGCTTCCTGTCCACGCTCTTCAACATGAAGGTCGAGGGCCATGACGACGTGCGGGTGATCTGCCGGAACGTCCAGCGCGACGTGGTGAAGGATCTTCCCACCCATGTCGACTTCATGCGCCTGCGCCGCACCTCGAAGATCAACCTGTTCATCCCGGTTGAATTCGTCAACGAGGAAAGCGCTCCCGGCATCAAGCGTGGCGGCGTGCTGACCATCGTGCGTAACGAAGTCGAACTGATCGTGACCGCGGGCGATATCCCCGATCACATCACCGTCGATCTCGACGGGCTGAAGATCGGTGACACCATCACCATCTCGCAGGTCACCCTGCCCGAGGGCGTGAAGCCGACGATCGACCGTGATTTCGTGATTGCGAACATCACCGCGCCGAGCGGCCTTGCCGCCGCCGATGAGGACGAAGACGACGCACCCGCCGCGGACGAAGTTCCGGCGTCTGAAGTCGAGGAGTAATCCTCAGCCGGGTTCGCCCGGCCACGCAAATGAGAAACGCGCTCCTGCCCGGAGCGCGTTTTTTTATGCATTGCTCGGCATGGCCCTACGCGAGAACCGCCCCTGCGCCCCCCGGAATTTTGGCCGCCGCGCCGCAGGATAGCGCAGGCATGGCCGCCAGATGCAAATGCGTCGCATTTTTATTAACCTATTGTTTTTACTTGCTTTTATCTGATGCGCGCCCTATCCGATGCGCTCTGCCACGATCCGTCGGAGACGACCATGCCTACAACCGCGCTCATCCTCCTTGCCCTTGGCATGTCCGTCGATGCGGGAGTTGCCGCTTTGGGACGGGGCGCGGTCAGTGCGCGTATGCAGCTGATGCTGGCGTTGCGGCTGGGGCTGATCTTCGGGGTGTTCGAGGCAGCGATGCCTGTCCTGGGCTGGGCCGCGGGCACAGCCGCTGCGCCGCTGCTGGCAGCTGTCGATCACTGGATCGCTTGGGCGCTGCTAACCTTCATCGGGCTGCGGATGATCCGGAGCGGGCTGACGGATCACGAGGACGGCGCCCCCCGCGCGCATGATCTGGCCATTCCGGCGCTTGCGGTGACGGCCTTTGCCACCTCCGTCGATGCGATGGCGGTTGGGGTGTCACTGGCCTTCGCAGATGTGCCGATCCTGCCGGTCGCGCTGGCCAGCGGTCTTGCGACATTCGCGATGGCCACGGCAGGCGCATTGATCGGCAGCCGCGTCGGCCCGCGCACCGGCGGCCATGCCGAAACCGGGGGTGGTGCATTATTGGTCCTGCTGGGTGGCTGGATTTTGGTCACGCAGCTTCTGGGCTGATCCGAACTGTCGATCCACCGCCGCGCCCGCATTGCACCCTGCCCCCATCCTGCCGTATAGCAGCGCGACGGATACCGGACCCTAACAGTTGCGAAAGCGCCGCCATGACCAACTATCTCGAATTCGAAAAGCCTCTTGCCGAAATCGAGGGCAAGGCCGAAGAGCTCCGCGCGATGAGCCGCTCCAACGAGGAGATGAAGGTCACAGACGAGGCCGAAGCGCTTGACCGCAAGGCCAACGACCTGATGAACACCCTCTATTCGGATCTGACGCCCTGGCGCAAATGTCAGGTCGCGCGCCATCCGGAACGGCCCCATTGCAAAGATTATATCGAGGCGCTGTTCACTGAATACACGCCGCTGGCTGGCGACCGTAACTTTGCCGATGATCACGCCGTAATGGGCGGGATGGCGCGGCTCGGTGACCGGCCTGTGATGGTGATCGGCCATGAGAAGGGCCACGACACCAAGACCCGGATCGAGCGTAATTTCGGCATGGCCCGCCCCGAAGGCTACCGCAAGGCGATCCGCCTGATGGATCTGGCCGACCGGTTCAACCTGCCTGTCATCACGCTTGTCGACACGCCCGGCGCCTATCCCGGCAAGGGCGCGGAGGAGCGTGGCCAATCCGAGGCCATCGCCCGCTCGACCGAGAAATGCCTGCAAATTGGTGTGCCTCTGGTGTCGGTGGTGATCGGTGAAGGCGGCTCCGGCGGGGCTGTGGCCTTTGCCACCGCCAATAAGGTCGCAATGCTGGAACATTCGATCTATTCCGTGATCTCGCCCGAGGGCTGCGCCTCGATCCTGTGGAAGGATGCCGAGAAAATGCGCGAGGCCGCTGAAGCGTTGCGTCTGACCGCGCAGGATCTCAAGAAGCTGGGCGTCATCGACCGCATCATTCCCGAACCCGTCGGCGGCGCGCAGCGTCACCGCGCGGAATCGATCTCCCGCGTGGGGACCGCCCTTAAGGAGCTTCTTTCGGAAATGGACGGGCTCGATCGCAAGGAACTCGTGCGCCAGCGCCGGCAGAAATTCCTGACCATGGGATCGAAGGGCCTCGCGGCCTGAGCCGGCGGTTCGGACCCCGATCCCGCGCTCCATCATGGCCGCACCTGCCCCCCGCCCCGCCGACCGGCTGATCCTTGGCCAATTGCTGCAATTTACCGGTGATCCCTTTGCGGTCCCGGTGGACGAGGTCACGCGCCATGAGCGGCGCGGCGCGGTTCTGGTCCGCGACGGGCGTATTCACGCGACCGGCCCCGCCGAGGCGCTGCGTGGCGCGCATCCGCAGGCGGAGATTAGCAATCACGGCGATGCCCTGCTGCTGCCCGGTTTCGTCGATGCCCATGCGCATTATCCGCAGACCGCGATGATCGCCAGCTGGGGCAAGCGCCTGATCGACTGGCTGGAGACCTATACATTCCCCGAAGAAATGCGGTTTGCCGATCCGGCCTATGCCGCGACAATCGCCGGGCGCTATCTGGACCTTCTGCTGGCGAATGGCACCACCACCGTCACCAGTTTCTGCACCATCCACCCCGCCAGCGTCGACGCGCTGTTCGAGGCCGCCGAAGCGCGCGGCATGGCCGTGATCGCGGGCAAGACCTGCATGGATCGCAACGCCCCCGACGGCCTGCGCGACACAGCGCAGAGCGCCTATGACGACAGCCGCGCATTGCTGCAAAAATGGCATGGGCGCGGGCGGGCGACATATGCGATCACGCCGCGCTTCTCGCCCACCTCCACGCCGGAGCAGCTGGAGGCCTTGGGCGCGCTCTGGGCCGAGCATCCCGACTGCCCGATGCAGACCCATCTGAGCGAACAGACCGAAGAACTGACTTGGGTCGCCAGCCTCTATCCCGATGCGCGCGATTACCTCGACACTTATGAGCAGCGGGGACTGCTGCGGGAAGGCGGGCTTTATGGGCACGCCATCTGGCTGACCGACCGCGAACGCGACCGCCTGCGCGAGGTTGGCGCGGCGGTGGTGCATTGCCCGACCTCCAACACATTTATCGGCTCGGGCCTGTTCGACACGGCCGCCGCCAAGGCCGCCGGGCTGCATGTCGGGCTGGCCACGGATACCGGCGGGGGATCGTCGTTTTCGATGCTGCGGACGATGGCTGCGGCCTATGAGATCGGCCAGTTGAGCGGCACCGCGCTTCACCCCGCGCAGCTTCTGTGGCTCGCGACCGAAGGCTCCGCCAGCACGCTGCGTATGGGCGGCGCAATCGGGCGGCTGGCCGAAGGCGCGGCGGCGGATCTCGTCGTGCTCGACCTCGCCTCCACCCCCGCCATTGCGCAGCGCCACGCGGAGGCCGACACGCTGTGGGAGGCTGTCTTCCCCACCATCATGATGGGCGATGACCGCGCGGTGACGGAGACCTATGTGGCCGGTGTGCCCCGCAAACCGGCGGCCTGACCTGCCCAGGTCTACCCGCCCCGTGACCTGAGCCGCCCCACCCCCGCCGCAAGCCGCATTGCCATTGCCCCGCAGCCGGGCCAAACAGGCGGGCATGACGCGCCCCTTTCTGAACGTATCCGCCTCGCTCACCGGTCGGCACTGGACCGGTCCCGGTATTGATGACGACCGCGCCGCCGAGGCCTTGATGCAGGCCACTGACCTGCCGGACCCGGTCTGCCGTGTTCTGGTGGCCCGTGGCATCGCGGCAGAGGGCGCGCAGGCCTTTCTCACCCCCGCCCTGCGCGATCTGTTGCCCGATCCGCGCAGCCTGCGCGATATGGACGCCGCCGCCGGACGCTTTCTACAGGCGGTGCAGCGGCGCGAGCGGATCGCGATATTCGCGGATTACGATGTGGATGGCGGCGCGTCGGCGGCGCTGCTGCTGACATGGCTGCGCGAAATGGGCCTGCCCCCCGCGACGCTCTATATCCCCGACCGCATCGACGAAGGCTACGGACCCAATGCGCCCGCCATAGCAGGGCTGGCCGCCGCGCATGACCTGATCATCTGCGTCGATTGCGGCACGCTCAGCCACGACGCGCTGGCCGCGGCAGGCAAGACGGATGTGATTGTCCTTGATCACCATCTGGGCGGCGAAACCCTGCCCCCCGCCGTGGCCGTGGTGAACCCCAACCGGCAGGACGAAAGCGGCGAGCTCACGCATCTTTGCGCGGCGGCGGTCGTGTTCTTGATGCTGGTCGAGGCCAACCGCCTGTTGCGCGTCGATGGCGTGAAGGGTCCAGACCTGATCGCCATGCTGGATCTGGTGGCGCTGGCCACGGTGGCCGATGTCGCGCCGCTGATCGGGGTCAACCGCGCGCTGGTGCGGCAGGGGCTGACCGTCATGGGGCGGCGGCAGCGCGCGGGTCTGGTGGCGCTCGGCGATGTGGCCGGGATGAACACCGCGCCCAGCACCTATCATCTGGGCTTCCTGCTGGGGCCACGGGTCAACGCGGGCGGTCGCATCGGCAAGCCCGATCTGGGCGCGCGCCTGCTGGCCACCACCGACCCCGCCGAAGCACAGGCCATGGCCGAACGTCTGGACGAATTGAACCGCGACCGGCGCGAGATCGAAGCCCGCGTGCTGGATCAGGCGCTGGAACAGGCCGAGGCCCGCGGCACCGACGGCCCGCTGGTCTGGGCGGCGGGCGAGAATTGGCATCCCGGCGTCGTCGGCATCGTGGCCGCGCGCCTGAAGGAGGCGTTCAACCGCCCCGCGTTGGTCATCGGCTTCGACACTGAGGGCATGGGCAAGGGGTCCGCCCGCTCGGTCCCCGGCGTCGATCTGGGCGCCTGCGTGCAGAAAGCTGCCGCTGAGGGACTTCTGCTGAAAGGCGGCGGGCATAAAATGGCCGCGGGCCTGACCGTCGCGCGCGATCAGCTGGAACCGGCGATGGCGCGTCTGGCCGCGCTGCTGGAAAAGCAGGGCGCCGGCCAATCAGGCCCTCGCGCGCTGCGACTGGACGGCATGCTGATGCCCGGAGCCGCGAATGTGGGCCTGATCGAACGGATCGAAGCGGCTGGCCCCTATGGCGCCGGAGCCTCCGCCCCGCGCTTTGCCCTGCCCGATGTGCAGATCCTGCATGCGCGGCGGGTGGGTGAGCAACACCTGAAGGTGTCACTCGGCGACGGGCTGGGCGCAAAGCTCGACGCCATCGCATTCGGTGCGTTCACCGGCCCGATGGGCCCGCGGCTGGAGGCGCATGGCGGCGCGCGGTTCCACTTGGCCGGAAGGTTGGAGGTGAATCACTGGGGCGGGCGCCAGATCCCGCAGCTGCGCCTCGACGATGCCGCCGAAATCGACGGGGTCTGACCCGCTGCGACGGGGGTGGGCGCATCGATCCCGCCCCCTGCCCACCCGCTCCATCTACGTCACGCAGCCCCGCATGCAGAAATCGGCGCCACCACCGAAAAAACCGCTTGCGCCCTCCGGCGGGTTTTTCTAGATACGCCCCACGCCACGAGCTGGCCCGTTCGTCTATCGGTTAGGACGCCAGGTTTTCAACCTGGAAAGAGGGGTTCGATTCCCCTACGGGCTGCCACTTTCCCTCAAAGTCATGCACTTTCAACGGCTTGAGGTTGGCATTTCCCCCACGGCTTATCCGCGTCCCAAAAGTAAGACAGTTTTTGTCGTGCCTCCGCCCTCTACAAGCTTCGTCAACGCCCGTTCCTCGCGTCCGCTCGCTTGCGCCGCGCGTGTAGCGCGTTAGCTTTTTCGCGGTCTGGTGACCAGTGATGGACATGATCTCGAACTCGCTGCAACCAAGCTTGGCATGTCGACAATAGGGTGCTGGATCGACGCCCGGGGCCAACGGCATTTTAAAACCTGCACCAACACTTCCGCTCCCTCACGGCGGTCGGGATTTGCCCCGGTCTGATTGAGGCGTTTACTCTGAGGCAGCTTTGCGCAAAAAAAGCGCAGTTTTCAAACATCCGTTTGATCCTCGCCTTGGCTCCGGCGCGCGTCCTTCCAGGCCGCCAAACGACCAGCGCAGGCGATCCGTGATCTCCGAGAAAGGACCCTTGATGAGCCAATTTGCCTTCCCGCCCGCCCCGCAGACCGGGCTGCCTATCGAAGGCGAGGACGCCCTCTTCCCGGTGCGCCGGGTCTACTGCGTGGGGCGTAACTTCGCGGCGCATGCAATCGAGATGGGCCATGACCCGGACCGCGAGCCGCCGTTCTTCTTTGCCAAGCCCGCCGATGCGGTGGTGCCGGGCGGGGCCGATGTGGCCTATCCGCCGCGCACCGAAGATCTGCATTACGAGGGTGAATTGGTGATCGCGCTGGCCTCCGGTGGCCGGGACATGGACGCCGCACAGGCGGAAAGCGCGATTTTCGGCTATGCTATCGGCAATGACCTGACCCGCCGCGACATGCAGGCCGAGGCCAAATCGCTGCGCCGCCCCTGGGATCTGTCGAAAGGGTTCGAGCACTCCGCCGTCGTCGGGCCGATCCACCGCGCCCAAGGCAGCGCGTCGGTCGCGACCGGGCGCATCACCAGCCATGTCAACGGCACGCTGCGGCAGGAAGGCGATCTGTCGCAAATGATCTGGAAAGTGGCGGAAATCATTTCCTACCTGTCCGGCTCGATCACACTTGCGGCGGGTGACCTTATCTTCACCGGCACACCGTCGGGGGTTGGCACTTTGGTCCGCGGCGATGTGGTGTCGGTCGAAATCGAGGGACTGGGCCGGATCGAGACGCCGATCGTCTGATCGCGCATGCCGCCGGGCCGGTGTCAGATCCGGCTCGGCACCCGATCAACGCGGGTTTGCCCCGCTATGGGCGGCACGTTGCGATCAAGCCGCCATATGCCGCGCATAGATAGCGCCGTTTAGCGCCCCGCGCCTGCTCCGGCAAAGGGGGCGATGGTGATCGCGTTCTCCTGCAACGCATCCCGCAAAGCGCGAGCGATCTCGACCGCGCCGGGGGTATCGCCGTGGACGCATAGGGTCGCGGGCTCGACAGGCAGCCGTTTGCCGCCGGTTGTGGGAATGTGCCCGTTCACCACCATCTCCAGCACCTGATCGAGGCTCTGGGCCGGATCGTGGATCACTGCGCCCGGCGCATTGCGCGGGGTCAGCGCGCCTTCGTCCGTGTAGCTGCGGTCGGCGTAGATTTCACAGGCAAGCGGCAGTCCCGCCCGCTCCGCCGCTGTCCATGTCTCGGAATAGGGCAGCGACACATAGGTCAGTTCGGGGTCCACCCGCTGCACCGCCCGCACGCATAGCGCCGCAAGGTCGGCATCCGCTGCGGCCATGTTGTTGAGCGCGCCATGCGGTTTCACATGGGTCATGCGGTGACCATGCGCGGCGCACATGCCCTGCATCGCTGAAATCTGGTAGATCAACTGAGCCTCCAGATCCTCTGGGCGTTCGCCGCTGATCCGGCGCCGCCCGAACCCGTGCAGGTCCTGAAAGGACGGATGCGCCCCCACGGCGACACCATGCTCCCGCGCCAATGTGATGGTATCGCGCATCACAGCCGGATCGCCCCCGTGGAAGCCGCAGGCGACATTGGCGGAACTGACAAGCGCCATCATCGCGGCGTCATCGCCGATCTTATAGGCCCCGAACCCTTCGCCCATGTCACAGTTCAAATCTATCCTGCGCGCCATCCGCCGCCTCCGTTGATGCTGTCCCCGCAGCAGTCGCGCCCTGCACGTCCGGGGTCAAGCACCTGGGTCCAGAACAGAGGCGGAAACCTCCCCGCCCCAAAGCACAGGGCTTGCATCGGGATACAGATGGTATACTGAAATGAGCGTGCTGGGACTTTCTGGGAGGAGCCGTCCTTTTTCATGCCCTTTTCGAAATTTGAACCTCGTGCCCGAACCTCTCGGCGCGCGCAATGACGGGCAGCAGCCTTGCCCGCGATGCCCATGCGCGCATCCTGTCGATGATCGTCGACGGGGAGTTGAAGCCCGGCGACATCTTGCAAGAAGCCCCGCTGGGCGCGCGTCTCGACATGTCCCGCACCCCCGTGCGCGAGGCGTTGAAGCGTCTGGAGAGCGAAGGACTTGCGCGGATGCAGGGGCGGTTCACCCGGTTGCGGACCCTCCCCAAGGCCGAGGTTGAGGAGATTTTCTTTCTTCGACAGGCCGTTGAGCCCGCTTGTGCGCATGCAGCAGCATCGCGGATCGCCGCCGCTCGAACCGATCCAGCTGAGATCATCGCGATGACGAACCGCCTCGCGGATCTGCCGCGTCACGGCACAGAGCAGCCCCAAGGCCGCACGGAATGGCAGCTCGACACGGCCTTGCATGTGCTGGTCGCCGAAACCGCCGGAAACCGCGCCACGGCACGGGTTATTGCGGATCTGCACCGGCGCATGTCGATCTTCAGCCACGGCTTGTTGCCGGAGCGGCTCACCGCAAGCCGCACCCAGCACCAGCAGATTTTCGAAGCCATCGCGGCCGGCGATCCGGAGACTGCCGAAGCGGCCATGCACCGGCATCTAAGCGACGCCTGCGACGCGATCTTGTCGCGGCTCGACGACCTCGTCCCGACCCGTGATGCGGACCGCCCGACATGACCCGGTCCACTTCGGAAACCCTGACCCAAAGCGCCTACCGACGGATAAAGCAGGATATCTTGTCGGGCCGCACCGCCCCCAACGCCATCCTATCGGAGCGCGCATTGGCGCAGACGCTGGGGATATCGCGCACCCCTCTGCGCGCCGCCCTGTCGCAGCTGGAGCGCGAGGACGTTATCGCCCGGCTGTCAAACGGCGCAATCACGGTCCGCGCGGTGCCGATCGAGCAGGTGCTGGAAATCGCGCATTTGCGCCGCGCCTTGGAAAGCGCCGCTGCCGGGCGCGCGGCGGAACGCATGGCGGCGGATGCCGCACCGCAGGACGACATAACCGCAGGTGGCTGGGCCGAACTGCGCGCAACGGGCGCCGCGATGCGCCCCATCGCGACGGGGCATGTGACCTGCGGTTTCGCCGAATTCTGGGATCTGGACGAGCGCTTTCATCTCAGCGTGGCTCGCGCTGCGGGGCTGAGCCTGCTGCCCGCCATCATAGCCGAGCAACGCGCCATCGCCCGCCGCTCCACCATCGGGCGGCGCAAGGACGACTTCGCCACCCAAAGCCGGGAGCACTTGGCCGTGCTCGACGCTATAGAGGCCGGCGATCCCGCCGCCGCCCGCGCGACCATGATCCATCACTTCGACCGCGTGCACGCCCGTTTCCTCGCTTCACTGGATCCGACGCTGTGACGCCTAACCCGACCCCGCCCTTATGATCCCGGCGGACCTGAACAGGAGACACCCCCATGCAATCCCTTTTCCATCTGGCGATCCATATCACCGACCTTGACGCCGCGCGCCGGTTCTATGGCGGCGTGCTGGGCTGCACCGAAGGCCGCTCGACCGATACATGGGTCGATTTCGATTTCTTCGGGCACCAGCTTTCGCTGCATCTGGGCAAGCCGTTTGATACCACGCGCACGGGCAAAGTCGGCGATCACATGGTGATGATGCCGCATATCGGCGCGGTGCTGCGGCTCGACGATTGGCTGGCGCTATCGGACCGCCTGACGGAAAACGGCGTCGAATTCGACATCCCGCCGGTCATCCGTTTCGAAGGCGAGCCGGGCGAGCAGCGCACCATGTTCTTCTTTGACCCCTCGGGCACCCCGATCGAGATCAAGGGCTTCCGCGATTTCGACGGGCTTTTCGCCAGCTGAGCCACCCCGCAGGCGCCCGACCGTTCCGGGCGTCTGACCCATTTTGCGTCCGGGGCGCGCGCGACCGCAACGTCGCGACATAGCTCACTTCTTTGTCAGATAGCCCGGCTTGACCCTCCAGCGTGGGAGGGTGGTCTAGGACTGCGCAACACCGCGCGACTGTCGCGCAAATTGCCCGCAACCCCGTGACCTTCAGGACGGACCGCCCTTTATGAACAAGACCATTCTCGCCAGTGTTGCCTTCCTGCTGATCGCGGGTGCGGCGGTCTATTGGAACGTCTCCCGCCCGATGGAACAGGCCGGTCATTCGATGACCCCGCCTGACACATCGCAGGTCGAGCAGGGCGCGGCGCTTGTGCAGGTGGCGCTCCCGGCGGATCTGTCGGGCGAGGCGCAGATCGGCAAACGCATGTTCGAGGCCAAATGCGCGCAATGCCACGGCGCCAATGCTGCCGGACAGAACGGTGTCGCCCCGCCGCTGGTCCATAAGATCTACGAGCCGAGCCACCATTCCGACGCCGCTTTCGTCAGCGCGGCGCAAAACGGCGTGCGGTCGCACCATTGGAATTTCGGCGACATGCCCCCGGTCGAGGGGCTGACCGACGCCGATGTGAAGATGATCGCGCAATATGTGCGCGCGCTTCAGCGGGAAAACGGCATACTCTAAGCCATGGGAGCGTGGGTTCATCTCATTGCGCTGCTGCGCGCGGGGCTGCTTTGCGCGGTCGTCGCCGCGGGTCTGACGCCTGAACAGGCCGCCGCGCATGACACGGGCGGCGCGTTGGTGCATGGCGAAAGTCATGCGGCGGCCCATGTTCATGCACCCGCGCCGCATGGTGCCGATCATTCGGTCATTGCCGAAGCCTTCGGCGACTGCCATCCCGGTCTTGATTGCGCCGTCAGCGCGATGATCGCGCCTTATCCGCCAATGTCCCTCAGGCCCTCCGCCGCAACCGCCGCCGCGCGCCCAGCACCGCGCCAACAGGCGGGCATTGCGCAGGCCTACGACCCGCCTCCCCCACGATCCACCGTCCGAAACTGACCTCAACTCAATCTCGGACGACAAGGATCATGACTATGAACACCAAGTTTCACGTCGCACGCTATATCGCGGGCGCTGCCATTTTCGCAGGTCTCGCTTCGGCGGCCCTGGCCCATTCCGGCGCGACCGGCCTCGTCAAGGAGCGGATGATCGCAATGTCCGCCATGGGCGACGCGATCAAAAGCGTCGCCCCCATGATGAGCGGCGACACGGAATTCGACCCCGGCGCAGTGCGCGCCGCGGCCATTGTCATTCAGGACCACAGCGGCGAGACGATGACCGCCCTCTTCCCCGAAGACGATGCCAACGCGGCCTCCTACGTCAAGCAGACGATCTGGGAGGATTGGGACCGTTTCAGCGAACTGGCCGAGCAACTGAAAACCTATGGCGACGGGCTGGAGATGGCCGCCGCGAACGGGCTTTCTGGCGCGGGGGATGCGACCATGGGCGATGCGTCGGACATGATGGGTGCGTCCGATATGATGGGCACGGCGCCCGACACCGCCGATATGATGGGCGGCGCCGCAATGATGGGCGGCAGCCCGGCGGACACGATCCTGACCGCAGATGCCTTGGCGGAGCTTCCCGCCGATAAGGTATTTGCCAAGGTCAGCGACACCTGCTCGGCCTGCCACACGAAGTTCCGCAAAGAGGCGCGGTGACATGCGGCGTCTTGTAACGGCGGCTGCCGTGCTGGCCCTGACGGGCGGCGCGGCGGTGGCGGCTCTTGTGGTCTGGCCGATCGGTCAGGAGCCGGACCCGATCACCCTAGAAGGCGATGCGCAGCGCGGCGCCTATCTGGCCCGCGCCAGCGGCTGCATCGCGTGCCACACCGATTTCGAGGCGGGCGGCGCACCGTTGGCCGGGGGCGCGCCATTGGTATCGCCCTTCGGCACATTCTATCCGCCCAACCTGACCACCGATCCCGATCACGGCATCGGGGATTGGACCATTACGGACTTCGCCAAGGCCGTGCGGCAGGGCATCTCACCGGAGGGGGACCCCTATTATCCGGCCTTCACCTATCCGTTTTACGGGGAGTTTTCGGATCAAAACATCGCCGATCTATGGGCGGCGTTCCGCACCGT
Organism: Marinobacter sp.; assembly: GCA_040119125.1. Lineage (GTDB taxonomy): Bacteria > Pseudomonadota > Alphaproteobacteria > Rhodobacterales > Rhodobacteraceae > Pacificitalea. The sequence continues at coordinate 194,382 of JBEDTR010000011.1, read as the reverse complement.
GGCCCCGGTCCCGGACTCCGCGCCGGCCCATGATGTGGGGTTCCCCTTCGATCAGCGCTGGGGCCTGAAGCTGTGGCGCGCCGCTTATGCAGGCGGGCCGCGCAGCACACCGGTCGAAGGCCGCTCCGATGACTGGAACCGCGGTCGCGAATTGGTGCGCGGGGCGGCGCATTGCGGCGCTTGCCATACCGGGCGCAACCTTGTGGGGGGGCGCATCGCCAGCGCGGTTTTTGCCGGGAGTGACGACCTGCCGGGTGACAGTGCCGCGCCATCAATCCGCCCGCGCGCCCTGCGGGAAGGCGGCTGGACGGTGTCCAACCTCGCCTATGCGCTGCAAAGCGGCATAACGCCTGCGGGCGACGTGTTCGGCGGCAGCATGGGAGAAGTCGTGCAGAACGGCACGCGGTATCTGACCAAGGGCGATCTGACCGCGATGGCGACCTATCTTCTCGACAATGATCTAGCCGACGACGCGCCGGAGGAAGAAACGCCTAACGATCTGGCCGGGGCCCAAGACAGCGGCCATTCCGACGCAGAAATGGCGGAGATGGGGGCGACGTCAGACGATACTGACACGCCCCCCGCCTCCACCGACAGCCCATCGCAATCCGATACTGACTGAACGCGGAAGGGGCGCTTGCCGCCCCTTCCCCTGACCGGGATATATCTCACATGACCACACGGCGCGATTTTCTGATCCGCAGCGGCGCGACCCTTGCCGCGGCCAGCCTGCCCCGCCTTGGCGGCGCGGCACCTGCCGACCTGCCTGAGCTGCGCGCGCAGACCGCGATGATGCAACTTGCCCCCGACAGCTACCCGCAGACCGAGATCTGGGGGTATGGCGGCACCCTGCCGGGGCCCGAAATCCGCTTGGCGCAGGGCGCGCGCGTGCAGCGGCGCTTCGTCAACGATCTGCCGCAGCCCAGCACGGTGCATTGGCATGGCCTGCGGCTGGACAACGCCATGGATGGCGTGCCGGGATTGACGCAGGACGCCGTCGCGCCGGGCGACGGGTTCGATTACGACTTTACCACGACCGATGCGGGCACATTCTGGTATCACGCCCATGAACGCTCGGTGGAGCAGGTCGCCCGCGGGCTATATGGCGCAGTGGTGGTGGAGGAAGCCGACGCGCCGGATGTCGATGCCGATATGGTGCTGGTGCTGGATGATTGGCTGCTGGACCCGGACACCGCGCAGATCGATACGGATTTCGAGGCCCCCCATGACCGCAGCCATGCAGGCAGGCGCGGCAATTTCGTGGCCACGAACGGGCAGCAAGCCCATACCCGCGATGTGGCCACCCATGACCGGCTGCGCCTGCGGCTGATCAATGCCGCGAATGCCCGTATCTTCGTGCTGGATCTGGCGGGAATGGAGGGCTGGACCATTGCGCTGGACGGCATGCCCCTGCCCGCCCCGCAGCCGCTAGGGGAGCCTCTTCTGCTGGGACCGGGCCAGCGCGCCGATCTGATCGTCGACATCACCGCCGCGCCGGGCGAGACCGCGCATCTGCTGCGCTTTGACACGCGCGAGGGCGTCTCGCAGGCGGCCTTCCCGGTCACCGGCCAATCCGCCCGCACCCGCCGCGCGCGCCCCGCCGCGCTGCCGCCCAACCCGCGTATGGGCGTGACGCTGGGCCCCGATACCGTGGCGCTGCGGCTCAATATGGAAGGCGGCGCGATGGGCAGGCTCGACGCCGCGATCCTGAACGGCGAGCGGCGCAGCTTCCGGCAATTGGTCAAGGCCAATGAGTTCTGGTCGTTCAACGGTATCGTCGGCATGCCCGACACGCCGCTGGCCACCCTGTCACGCGGCCAGACCGCCACGCTGGAGATCCGCAACGACACCGCCTTCCCCCATGCGATGCACCTCCACGGGATGCATTTCCGCGAAATCGACGACACGGGCGCGGCCACCGGCCCGCTGCGCGACACAATCCTGATGGCAGGGGGCGAAACCCGCAGCATCGGCTTTACCGCAGACAATCCCGGCGACTGGATGTTCCATTGCCACATGCTGAGCCACGCGGCCTCGGGCATGATGACATGGCTGCGGGTCGCATGATGCGGATTGCACCACTGGCGGCGGGGCTCGCCTTAACCATCGGCGGAATAGTCGGCGCGGTCTTCATCGGGGGGACGCTGATCGAAGGGTCGCCGCCCGCCACGGCGCAGGATCCGGGGCCTTCGGACACCGTGGACATGGCGAGGGCGGAGCAGCTCTACCAAGAGAATTGCGCCGCCTGCCACGGGGCAAATCTGGAGGGTCAGCCGAATTGGCGCAGTCCGGGCCCCGACGGGATCCTGCCCGCGCCGCCGCATGACGCCAGCGGCCATACCTGGCACCATGACGACGCGATGCTGTTCGACTACACGCGCCTTGGCGGACAGGAAGCCATGGCGCGCGAAGGGCTTCAGTTCGACAGCGGCATGCCCGGTTTTGGCGATGTGCTGAGCGATGCGGAAATCCGCGCCATCCTCGACTATATCAAGTCGACATGGCCCGCCCGGCAAAGAGCAGCGCAGGCCGAACGCGATGCAGCCGCCCGGCAGGCCGCCCAGTAACGGACCGAATTAGCGCCCCACCGGACCTGACAGTCGCTGGAAGAAAATTTCAGTCGGTCGTTGACCTTCCAGTGGGGGAAACTCCTACCTCTTGCCGGAACACGGTCGGGAGATATCCATGTCCAGCACTTATGCACTTCGTCTCGCTGTGCAAAACATGTCCTGCGGCTCCTGCGTCAGGCGGGTCGACCGCACCCTCGCGGCGCTGCCCGGCGTCAGCGATGTCGCCGTCAATCTGGCCTCGGAAACGGTCGGGCTACGGCTCGACACGCCGGACCGCTTGCCGGAGGTGATCGCGGCGCTGGATCAGGCGGGCTATCCCGCGCGCGTCGCGTCTACCCGGTTGAGCGTCGCCTCAATGTCCTGCGCCTCTTGCGTCGGGCGGGTGGAGCGGGCGCTGACCGCCGTGTCCGGCGTTCTGGGGGCCGAGGTCAACCTCGCCTCCGAGACAGCGCGCGTGCAGCATGTCGAGGGCATGGAACTGTCGGCCTTGTTGGAGGCCGCGACCGCTGCGGGCTACCCCGCACAGGCGGTAGAACCAGCCGGAGGTGCCGCATCCGAGGCCACCCCCGACGCCGCCACGCGCAAGGCCGAGGAGGCCCACACGCTTGCCCGCCGGACGATCCTCGCCGCTGTTCTGGCATTGCCCGTTTTCACGCTGGAGATGGGCCGCCACCTGATCCCCGGCTTTGGGGGGCTGATCGACACGACCATCGGCCATCAGACCAGCTGGGTGATCCAGTTCATCCTGACCACCGCCGTGCTGGCGGGACCGGGGCGCGTGTTCTACCGCAAGGGTCTGCCCGCACTGCTGAAAGGCGCGCCTGACATGAACAGCCTCGTGGCTGTCGGGACGGGCGCGGCCTATCTGTTTTCGCTGGTCAGCCTCTTTGCCCCCGCCGTGGTGCCCGATGCCGCCCGCGCCGTCTATTTCGAAGCAGCCGCTGTCATCGTCGTTTTGATCCTGCTGGGCCGCTGGATGGAAGCGCGCGCCAAGGGCCGCACCGGCGCCGCGATCCAGAAGCTTCTGGGCCTACAGGCCCGCACCGCCCGCGTGCTGCGCGAGGGTGAGCCCCACGACGTGCCCATCGACGAAATCCGCGCAGGCGACGTCTTGGTTGTGCGCCCCGGTGAACGTCTGGCCGCCGATGGCGAGGTCACCGAGGGCAGTTCCCATGTCGATGAAAGCATGATCACCGGCGAGCCACGCCCGGTGGGCAAGGCTTCGGGCGACGCCGTCACCGGCGGCACTGTCAACGGTGCTGGCGCGTTCCACTTCCGCGCCACCCGCGTGGGCGCCGACAGCACGCTGGCGCAGATCATCCGCATGGTGGAGGACGCACAGGGCGCCAAGCTGCCGATCCAAGGCATCGTTGACCGGATCACCATGTGGTTCGTCCCTGCCGTGATGGCGCTTGCCGCGCTGACGGTGCTGGCATGGCTGCTGCTGGGCCCCTCGCCCGCGCTGGCCTTTGCGCTGGTCGCCGGGGTGTCGGTTCTGATCATCGCCTGCCCCTGCGCGATGGGTCTGGCCACGCCGACCTCCATCATGGTGGGCACGGGCCGGGCCGCCGAAATGGGTGTGCTGTTTCGCAAGGGCGATGCGCTGCAACTGCTTAGCGGGGTCGACGTGGTCGCGCTGGACAAGACCGGCACCGTCACCGAAGGCCGCCCCGAACTGACCGACCTGATCCTGAGCGACGGCGTTGATCGGCAGCACCTGCTGTCGCTGGTGGCCGCTGTCGAGGCGCAATCGGAGCATCCCGTGGGCGAGGCCATCCGCCGCGCCGCGCAGGCCGAAGCCGCGCCGCATTTGCCCGCCCAAGACTTCGAAGCGATCCCCGGCTATGGCGTGCGCGCCCGCGTCGACGGCCATGACGTGCTGGTCGGCGCCGACCGCCTGCTGACCCGCGAAGGTATCGACACCGGCCCGCTGTCGCAGGCCGAGGCACGCCTCGCGGCCCGCGGGCGCACCGCGCTTTTCGCCGCCATCGACGGGCGCGCTGCCGCCGTCATCGGCGTGTCGGACCCGGTCAAGCCCTCCAGCGCCGCAGCCATCGCCGCGCTGCACGATCTGGGCCTGCAGGTCGCCATGATCACCGGCGACAAACGCGACACCGCGCTGGCGATTGCCCGCGAGACCGGCATCGATCATGTCGTCGCGGGCGTGCTCCCCGATGGTAAGGTCGCCGCGCTGGACGAATTGCGGCAGGCCAACGGCACGCCCCGCCGCGTGGCTTTCGTGGGTGACGGGATCAATGACGCGCCCGCGCTGGCCCATGCCGATGTCGGCATCGCCATTGGCACGGGCACGGATGTCGCCATCGAATCCGCTGATGTGGTGCTGATGTCCGGCGATCTGCGCGGCGTGGTCAATGCGGTCGAAATTTCTACTCGGACCATGCGCAACATCCGCCAGAACCTCGGCTGGGCCTTCGGCTATAACGTCGCGCTGATCCCGGTGGCCGCAGGAATGCTTTACCCCGCATTCGGTCTGCTGCTGTCGCCAATGCTGGCGGCGGGCGCGATGGCGCTGAGTTCGGTCTTTGTGCTGAGCAACGCGCTGCGCCTGCGCCGCATCACCCCCGTCATGGATGAGCGGGCACCCCACGCGCCCGCCCCCGCCCTCACCCCCGCGCCCGCTGAATAAGGAGAAGAAAAATGAACATCGGAGACGTGGCCACCCGGTCCGGCCTGCCCGCCAAGACCATCCGCTACTATGAGGATATCGGCCTTGTGCAACCGCTGCGCAGCGCCAACGGCTATCGCAGCTTCCGCGAAAGCGACGTGCACAAACTGGCCTTTCTGGGCCGCGCCCGCGCGCTGGGGTTCAGCATCGAGGCCTGCCGCAGCCTGCTGGCCCTTTATGAGGACAAGGAGCGCGCCAGCGGCGAGGTCAAGCAGATCGCGACCGAACATCTGGCGCGCATCGATGACAAGATCACGGAACTGACCGAAATGCGCGCCACCCTGTCGCATCTGGTCGCCTCCTGCGCCGGGGACCACCGCCCCGATTGCCCGATCCTCGCCGATCTGGCCAAGGCCAAGGCGCGCGCGGAACAGCAGCCGGATAAGGCCGTGGCACGGGGGTGAGATGAGGCACGAGGGTGAGATGAGGCACGGGGGGCGGGGAGTGGCCCCGCATCCCTGCCCGCGCAGGTCCGACAACCGGATCAGGCGAACGCGTCGCGCCCGCCCCCGCCGTCAGTCCTTCTCCAGATCCTCGGTCGAGACGCCCAGAACCCCGGCGATTTCGGCCAGAACCACGGCTTCTTCGGGTTTCTCCGCGCCGTCTGACACGATGACGGACCAAAGCGCCGCGACCACGGCGGAGCGGTCTGCATAGGGCACCGCCGCTTTCACCGAGCGGGCGAAATCAGCCGTGGCAGGGGCCTGGGGTTCCATTTTCTGAGCCTGCGCGCGCAGCTTGGCCGCGGCGACCGGGCTCAGGGAATAGCGTTCCGCCAGAATGCGGTCGATCTGGCGGACCTCCTCAAAGGCGAAGTTATTGTCGGATTTGGCGACCCGCACCAGCAGCGCGGCCAAGGCCAGCCGAGCATCCGTATCGGGCAGCGGCAGGGGCCGTGGCTGGGTCAGCCGGGTCAGCAATTCGGAAAACATAATCTACTCCAAAGGCCAGAAGGCGCGCCGACCATAGGCCCAGCGCGCCGCGGCTTCAACGTCCGCTTTGGCGCGACGGCGCGTTCTGTTGCAAACGCCCCCGCGCGCCATGCAATGTTGGCTCAGACCGCTTTCTTGCGGCTTTCGTCGAGATAGATCTCGCGCAGGCGGGCGGCGACATGGCCGGGCGTGCCGGTGCCCACGGCGGCACCGTCGATTTCAACCACCGGGGTCACGAAGCTTGAGGCGGAGGTGATGAATGCCTCATCGGCCTCCTGAGCTTCCTGAATGGTAAACGCGCGCTCCTCGACCTCCATCTGCGCCTCACGGGCAAAACGCAGGACCGCAGCACGGGTGATGCCGTGCAGGATCTCGGTGCCCAGATTGCGAGTGATGATCTTGCCGTTCTTGACGATATAGGCGTTGTTCGACGTGCCTTCGGTCACCACGCCATCCTCAACCATCCATGCATCATCCGCGCCAGCGGCCTTGGCCGCCATCTTGCCCATCGAGGGGTAGAGAAGCTGCACGGTCTTGATGTCCCGGCGACCCCAGCGGATGTCATCGATGGAGATGACCTTGATCCCCGTGCGCGCTGCGGGGTTGTCGGCAAGGCCGGGCTTCGACTGGGTGAACAGCACCACGGTCTGCGGCGTGTCGGCGGCGGGATAGGCGAAATCGCGATCAGCCGCGCCACGCGTGACCTGCAGATAGATCAGACCATCGGTGATCTCGTTGCGGGCGACCAATTCGCGGTGGATCTCCAACAGCGCTTCGCGGGTCAGCGGCACGCCGATCTCCAATTCGCCCAGCGACCGCTCCAGCCGTTTGGCGTGGCCGTCGAAATCGATCAGCTTGCCGTCCAGCACGCTGGTCACCTCATAGACGCCATCGGCGAACAGAAAGCCACGGTCGAACACCGAAACCTTGGCTTCGGTTTCGGGCACATAGTCGCCATTGACGTAAACGGTGCGGGTCATTGTGATCTGTCTCCTATCCCCAGAGCGCCGGTGCGGCGGGATGCACCCCCGACGTGTCAAAGCAAAGCGGGGTATCGCGGTCTTCGGCCAGAAGCAGCGGCCCGTCAAGGTCGGTCACCGCCGCACCCTGCGCCACCAGCACAGCCGGGGCCATCGCCAGCGACGAGCCGACCATGCAGCCCACCATGATATCGAACCCCATGGCGCGGGCCTCGTCGCGCAGGGCGAGCGCCTCGGTCAGGCCGCCGGTCTTGTCGAGCTTGATGTTGACCATGTCGTATTTGCCCTTCAGCGCGGGCAGCGAGGCGCGGTCATGGGCGGCCTCATCGGCGCAAAGCGGCACGGGCCGGTCCAGCCCGATCAGCGCGTCGTCATCGCCTGCGGGCAGCGGCTGTTCCACCATCTTGACGCCCAGCCGCAGCAGATGCGGCGCAAGGTCGGCATAGATCTCTGCCGACCAGCCTTCGTTTGCGTCAAGGATGATGTCGGCCCCCGGCGCGCCCGAACGCACGGCCTCCAGCCGGGGCATGTCATCGGGCGTGCCGAGCTTGATTTTCAGCAGCGGACGATGGGCATTCTGGGCGGCTTGCGCGCGCATCGCTTCGGGCGTGTCGAGCGACAGCGTATAGGCCGTGATCTGCGGCTTTGGCGCGTCCAGACCGGCGAGCTGCCAGACTGGCTTGCCCTCCTGTTTCGCCTGCAAATCCCACAGAGCGCAATCGACAGCATTCCGCGCCGCCCCCGCAGGCAGCAGGCTTTGCAAGGAGGCGCGGGTCAGCGTGTCCAGAGGCAGCGCGCGGATCTGATCCGCGACACTGTCGAGCGTTTCGTCATAGCGCGCATAGGGCACACATTCGCCCCATCCGCGCATGCCGTTTTGTTCCAGCGTCACGGTCAGCACCTCGGCCGTGCTGCGCGAGCCGCGGGAAATGGTGAAGACCTGCGCAAGACGGAAGGTTTCAGACGTGACGTTGATCTGCATGGAAGCTCCTTTGCTGGGCGGGACAGGGTGCCGTCAGGCTTACAGCTCCGCCAGCCGATCAACCAGCTTCTGCGCGCCGAACCGGTAGGGATCGGTCGCGGGCAGCGCCATCTCGGCCTCCAGATTGGCAAGGTAAGCGCGGGCCTCATCCTCGGCCATATGCTGGGTGTTGACCGAAATGCCGGTGACCTGCACCGCCGGGTTCACCACCCGCGCCAGCGTCAGCGCCACATCGCGCAGCTCGTGCAGGCTGGGCAGGGCATAGGACGGCAGGCCGCGCATATGGGTGCGGGTCGGCTCATGGCACAAGATCAGCGCATCCGGCTGACCGCCATGCACCAACGCCATCGTCACACCGCTATAGGACGCATGGAACAGCGAGCCCTGCCCCTCGATCATATCCCAATGGTCATCGTCATTATCGGGCGACAGCCATTCGACGGAACCTGCCATGAAATCCGCGATTACCGCATCAAGGGGCACGCCCTCGCCCGTGATCAGAATGCCGGTCTGGCCGGTGGCGCGGAAGCTCGATTTCATGCCGCGCGCGCGCATTTCGGCATCCATCGCCAGCGCCGTATACATCTTGCCGACCGAGCAATCGGTGCCCACGGCCAGACAACGCTTACCGCGCCGCTTCTCGCCATTGGCAATCGGGTAATTCACGGTCGGGATGCGCACATCATGCAGGGTGCGGCCCGTTTCCTCGGCTTTTTGCTTCAGGTCCGGCGCATCGCGCAGCAGGCTGTGCAGCCCGGCAGCAAGGTCAAAGCCCAGATCCATCGCCTCGCGCAGAACTTCCTTCCAGCTCTCCGAGATGGTGCCACCCCGGTTCGCCACCCCGATCACCAGCGTTTTCGCACCGGCGGCGCGGGCTTCTTCCAGCGTCATGTCTTCGAGGTGCAGATCGGCGCCACAGCCCGGCATGCGGAACTGGCCGACAGCATTCTCGGGGCGCCAGTCGCGAATGCCCTGAGCCACCTTTGCGGACAGTTGATCGGGCGTGTCGCCGAGAAATAGCAGATATGGGGTCTCGATCATGGGGTATGCTCCAGTTTTGCGGCAAGATAGGAGCTAGCGCGACGCAGGTGTTGGCAAACTGCCCCGCAGCGAAACAGTTGATCGCAAAATTCTTCGACTTAATCGCAGGATGACACATGATCCTTCGGCGTGACTATAAAATAGTCGAATTATAAACCCGCCATTGGGGATTTTGTCGAAGCACTCCGATTCCGCGCCGTTCAGTCTTTGCTGCAGCTGCAAAGCAATATTGCAATCCAGCGCGCAACAATATACCCAATACGGTAAATCATTCGGAATATAGTTACCGGAGCATCGCCTCATGTCCTTCCGCATTCAGCCCGCCCCGCCAGCGCGTCCCAACCGCTGCCAGCTTTTCGGTCCCGGCTCCCGCCCCGCGATTTTCGAGAAAATGGCGCGCTCCGATGCTGATGTCATCAATCTCGACCTCGAAGACAGCGTGTCCCCCGATGACAAACCCAAGGCCCGCGCCAATATCATCGAGGCCATCGGTGACGTCGATTGGGGCCGCAAGCATCTGTCGGTGCGGATCAACGGGCTCGACACGCCTTATTGGTATCGCGATGTGGTGGACCTACTGGAACAGGCGTCTGACCGGCTGGATCAGATCATGATCCCCAAAGTCGGCTGTGCCGAGGATATCTACGCCGTCGACGCGCTGGTCACCGCCGTTGAGCGCGCGACCGGGCGAAGCAAGCGGATCGCCTTCGAGGTCATTATCGAAAGCGCCGCGGGCATCGCCAATGTCGACGCCATCGCGGCGGCCTCACCACGGATGCAGGCGATGAGCCTTGGCGCAGCGGATTTCGCGGCCTCGATGGGCATGCAGACCACTGGCATCGGCGGCACGCAGGAAAACTACTACATGCTGCGCGACGGCGTGCAGCATTGGTCCGATCCATGGCATTGGGCGCAGGCCGCCATCGTCGCCGCCTGCCGCAGCCACGGCGTGCTGCCGGTTGATGGCCCCTTCGGGGATTTCTCGGATGATGAGGGGTTCCGCGCTCAGTCCCGCCGGTCCGCGACGCTGGGCATGGTCGGCAAATGGGCAATCCACCCCAAACAGGTCGCGCTGGCCAACGAAGTCTTCACCCCGTCGGACGCGGCGGTCAGCGAAGCACGCGAGATCCTCGCCGCGATGGAACAGGCCCGCGCTGAGGGCGCTGGCGCCACGGTCTACAAGGGCCGGCTGGTCGATATCGCGTCGATCAAACAGGCGGAGGTCATCGTCGCGCAATCGGAACTGATCGGCGCGGCCTGATCGCGGGCAAAAGGTTAACGATCTCCGCTCTTGCCTGACGGGACCGGGAAGCCTAATCGGCAGGCATGTCCGCGCCCGTTCCATATTCCCGTCACGCCCGCACACTGCTGCTGCTTGGCCTGCCACTGATCGGCGGCAATGTCGGTCAGATGGCTGTGCAGGTCATCGATACGCTGATGCTGGGCTGGTATGACGTCTCGGCGCTGGCGGCTGTGATCCTTGGCTCGACCTTCTGGTTCGTACTCTTCATTCTGGGCTCTGGGCTGGCATGGGCCGTGTCGCCGCTCGTCGCCACGGCTGAGGCCTCGGGCGATCACGTCCGCATTCGCCGGGTGTCGCGCATGGGGCTCTGGGCCTCGGCGCTCTACGCCGTGGCGGTCTTGCCGCTCATGTGGTTCTCGCAACCCTTGCTCAGCGCGCTGGGGCAGGAACGTGAACTGGCGGAGGCGGCTCAAAGCTACCTGCGCATCACCGGCTGGGGCATGATCCCGGCGCTCGGCGTGATGGTGCTGAAATCCTACCTCGCCGCCATGGACCGCGCGGGCATCACCATGTGGATCACGCTGGCAGCGGCGGCGGCCAATGCGGTGTTGAATTACGCCCTGATCTTTGGCAATTGGGGCATGCCGGAATTGGGCATTCGCGGCTCCGCCATCGCCTCGCTGATGGTGCATGTGGTGTCGATCATCGGGCTGGTGATCTACGCGCGCCGCGTCTTTCCTGAACATGACCTGTTTCGCCGCCTGTGGCGACCCGACTGGGAAATCTGCTCGGAAATCCTGCGCATGGGCGGCCCGATCGGGCTGACCAGCCTGGCCGAAGTCGGGCTGTTTTCGGCGACCTCCGTGATGATGGGCTGGCTGGGGGAAATCCCGCTGGCCGCGCATGGCATCGCATTGCAGGTCATTTCAGTGATGTTCATGGTCCATGTCGGGCTGGCACAGGCGGCGGCGATCCTTGCAGGGCGGGCGATGGGGCGTGGCGATCCGCGTGGATTGGCGCGCGGCGGACGCACTGCCATTGCGATGTCACTGGGATTTGCTGCGATCACCATCGTGATCTTTGTGTCCCTGCCGTCCCTGCTGATCGGGATGTTCGTCGATCCCGCCGATCCCGACCGGGCGCTGATCCTTGCCACGGGCGTGCCGCTGCTGCTGGTGGCGGCGGTGTTCCAATTGGCCGACGCGATGCAGGTGGTGGCCTTGGGACTGCTGCGCGGCATTCGCGACACAAAGGTCCCGATGATCATCGCGGCCATCGCCTATTGGCCGGTCGGGATGCCGGTCGCCTATCTGCTGGGCTTCACGCTGGATTATCGCGGGCCCGGTGTCTGGATGGGGCTGACCTTCGGGCTTGGTGTGGCCGCGGTCTTGCTTCTCATACGGTTCTGGGGGCCGGGTCTGCGCGGCGTGCGCCGAAACAGAAACTGGAACGGAACCCCGCAGGAGGACACCGCCCTAAAGGGCTGACCCCACCGTCATGCCCGCGCTTCGGGAAACTTGACCTGCCTCTACGACGTGAAATTCTACCGCTCACAGAGCCGGGGTGACCATCCTGCGGCGGACACCCCGGCTTATCCTCATGGCAGAACCGTCACACGGCCTGCGCCGTCGCTCAGGCGGCAGCCAATTCGGACTTCACAAGCTTCTCGACCTCATTGAGCGGATGATTGGTCAGGGTCTTTGCGATCTCACCTACAACGCGGTCCGCGACCTCCTTGTGGATCTTGTCGCGCAACGCGCCCAGAACCTGCGGCGAAGCAACCAGAACGATGCGCTCAAAACGGTGCTTATGCGCCATTTTGTACATGATATCGGCCAAATCATCCGCGAACCGCTCTTTCTGCAATTCGTGCCAATCGGTGTCGTCAAAGGCAGATCGCTGGCCGGTGCCATTGTCGTTCATCCGACCGGGCCGGTTGGCGCCTTGCTCCCGATCCGAGGGGTTCTCCTGCTCGTCCTTGCGCCGGACCTGCAGGTTGGGGTGATCGCTGTCGCCGGTGTTTTCCAAAAACAGAGCCTTTTCGCTATCCGCGACCAAAACCCATGTATGTTGCTTGAGCAACGTCATTGACCATCCTCCTTTTCGTCGGATTTCGTAACGCGGGTCGCGCCTGCGGGGCGTTCCGTGGCGCGCTTTTCCTCATCGCGCGTTGCGACCTTTTTCGCGGGATCGCCACCCGCGCGGCCCTGATGGGAAATCTCGCCCTCAGCCCCGAACAGGTCTTTCGTCTCGCTATGTCCATCCTTGGATCTGCTACGCTCGGCCATGTCGGATCTCCTTCCTGGTTATGGAAGGAAAACGCATGTGGCGAAGCGCGGTTCCTGCGCGTGACACAGCGTGGAACGCAACCGCGTGATGTGCCGGGCGCTCAGGTCGTGGGGCTGACGAAATCGGCGGCAATCCGCATGTCACGCAGCGGGCGCACGACCTCGATGGACTGCTGATAGAGGGGATGCGCCTTATAGGCGGCCAGCTGCGCCTCATCGCGAAACTCGCCATAAACAACGAAATCCGGCCCCTCGCCCCCGGCGATGGCGTCGGTCTTTGCGTTGCGACCGATCTCCAGCCGCAGGCAATGCGGATTGCGGGTCAGCAGCGACAGGCCGTCATGCACGGCCTCGGCATCCTCGCCCGGCTTCACGCTGAAAAACACGATATGTCGGATCATGGGACGACCCCTTGGCTGGCTTGCGGGCGGCTATGCGCCCGTTTGAATAAACGAAAACGACCCGCCGGGCGCACCGGCGGGTCGGGTCACGAAACGGTCGCGGCGCGAATTACATGCGCGAAGCGACGTTTTCCCAGTTCACGAGATTGTCGAGGAAGTTCGTCAGATAGGCGGGACGCTTGTTGCGGAAGTCGATGTAGTAGGAATGCTCCCACACGTCACAGCCCAGCAGCGCGGTCTGACCAAAGCACAGCGGGTTCACGCCATTCTCGGTCTTGGTGACCTTCAGGCCGCCATCGGTGTCCTTGACCAGCCATGCCCAGCCGGAGCCGAACTGACCTGCGCCAGCGGCAGAGAACTCTTCTTTGAACTTGTCGACGGAGCCGAAGCTGTCGGTCAGCGCTTTTTCCAGCTCGGACGGCATGTTCTTGGCGGCGCCCGGGCCCATCATTTCCCAGAACTGGTTGTGGTTCCAGAACTGCGAGGCGTTGTTGAAGATGCCATTCTGGGCGACGGCATTGGCGTCATAGGTGCCCTTGATGATCTCTTCGACCGACTTGTTTTCCCACTCAGTGCCGGCGATGGCCTTGTTGCCATTGTCGACATAAGCCTTGTGGTGGATGTCGTGGTGGTATTCCAGCGTCTCCTTCGACATGCCGAACTCGGCCAGCGCATCGTGGGCATAGGGAAGATCGGGAAGTTCGAAAGCCATTGGAAAAACCTCTTGTCATTGTGTCGCATAAGCGTGATCGCTTGGGCAATATCTGTGCCCGTGGCCCCCAAGCGTCAAGCCGTATTCCCCAGGGGCACCGCAAACCGGGGGATGATCGGCGTTAAAAAGCGCAGGTTTCACAATGTTGCCGCTGCGCTGCCGCGAAAGTCGCAAATGCTTCGGATTAGGTAACAGGCACCGCATCTGAGCGCGCCCGCCACGCGTGGTCGCGCCGCACTGAAAGTCAGGATCCGGCCCGCAAGCGGCGCCCGGGCCCGAGCCACGACCAAAGGATGACACACGCGATGAGTGCGACATACACGATCCTGTCGATGATGAAGGACGAAGGCCATTCGCTGCTGGAATGGGTCTGCTATCACCGGCATATCGGCTTCGACAACATCTGCGTCTATACCAATGACTGCAATGACGGCACCGATGCGATGCTGATCCGGCTGGAACAGTTGGGCCTCGTCCATCACTTCCGCAACGACGTGCCGGAGGGCAAGAAACCGCAGCCCAACGCCCTGTCGCTGGCGACCAAGAACCCGCAGGTCACCGACAGCGACTGGATCCTGACGATGGATGCGGATGAATTCCTGTCGATCAAGACCGGGCGCGGCGATATCGCGGATCTGGTTGCCGAAATGCCCGATGGCACCGATGCGATGGCGATCACCTGGCGGTTTTTCGGCTCGAACGGGATCACTGATTGGAATCCCGGCCTCGTCATCGAAAGCTACACCCATGCCGCGCCGGATGACTTCAAAAAGGGCTGGGGCGTCAAAACCATCTTCCGCCCCTACCCCAATATGAAGCTCGGCATTCACCGCCCCCACATCAAGAAATCCAAGCAAGACCCCGCCATGGCGCAGCAGATGCTGGCGCAGAACTGGATCAACGGCTCCGGTCAGCCGATGCCCGACGATTTTGCGCTGTCCGGCTGGCGCTCGACCAAGCCGACGCTGGGCTATGATCTGGTCGAGATGAACCATTACGCCGTCAAAAGCTATGAGGCCTATCTGCTGCGGCGAATGCGGGGCAACGTCAACAATAAGACGGATAAGTATAACGGCGCGTATTTCTCGATCTTTGACCGCAATGAGGTCGAGGTCAGCAATGCCACCCGCCACGCCCGCGCCACCCGCCGCATGATGACCGATCTGCTGGAGGATGAAACCCTCGCCACTCTGCAACGGCAAGCGCTGGAATATCACGCGGGACGGGTCGCGGCGCTGCGCACCACCGGCGAATATGACGCGTGGCTGAGCGAGCTGAAGCAGGCCAGCGACGTGCCGATGGACCGGCTGGACGAGGTGCTGTTCACCCAGCACCTGCCCCGTGCGTGGCAGGAAAAGGTCCAGCAGATGCGCGACAGTGGCGTATCGGATCGCGCCATCGCCCTGATGATCGCCCGCAGCCAGACCGCGCGCAAATCCGCCACCCGCGCCGCCCTACGCGCCGCCGCCGATGGCAATGTCGAGGCCGCCCCGGATGTGAAGGAAAGCGAAACCCAGGCGATTGCCGGGGTCGCGGACCGGCTGGCCGAGGCAGAGGCCGAATTGGCCAAGCGCGATGAGCGCCAAGCCCGGCGCGCACGCGGCGAGGTGGTCGAGGATGACGCCGGAAAAAAGTCCGCCAGTGGCGCATCATCCGACGCGATCCAGCCTGATCCGCCCGAACGGCTGACCCTGCCCCGCTACTGCGCGCCCCGCCGCCCGTCGAACGGACGCAAGGTGGTGATTTCGACGATGAAGAACGAAGGCCCCTATATCCTGGAATGGGTCGCCTATCACAAATCCATCGGTTTCGATGATTTCGTGCTGTTCTCGAACGACTGCTCGGATGGCTCCAACCTGATCCTCAACCGGCTGGATCAGATGGGGATCGTGCAGCATTCGGACAATCCGCTGGGGGAGCGCATGGACCCACAGCGCGCCGCCTATAGCCGCGCCCGCCGCGTGCCCACCGCCACCCATGCCGAATGGGCGATGGTGATCGACGCGGATGAATTCCTGAACGTGAAATGCGGCGACGGCTCCGTCGACGCGCTGATCGCGGCCTGTGATGCGCCGGACGCGATTTCTGTCAACTGGCGGTTGATGGGATCGTCCGGCGAGGCACATATGCGCGAGGGTTTCGTCACCCGCCGCTTTACCCGTGGCTCCGATCACGACACCCCCGAAAACGGGCTGGTCTGGGGCTTTAAGACCCTGTTCCGGCCCACGACCTTTGACTATTTCGCCGTGCACCGGCCCCGGTTTTTCAAGGACCGCGTATTGGAGCTCGGCATGGCGCGCTGGGTCAATGGATCGGGCCGCGACACGGGCGATCACTTCTACAAAAAGGGATGGCGCTCCAACGCCGATATGGTCGGCTACGATCTGGCACAGGTGAACCATTACGCCGTCAAAAGCCGCGAGGAATTCCTGCTCAAGCGTCTGCGCGGCACGGCCAATTCCAAGAACAAAGACCGGATCGACACGGATTACTGGGACAAGTTCGACATCAACACCCATCACGACGATAGCATCCGCAGCGATGGCGCGCAGGCGCTGATCGACGATTGGATGCAGGACGCGGAACTCTCGGCGCTGGTGCGTGCCTGTCATGAAACCTGCCGCCGCGCGATCGCCTATCAGATGCGCGACGAGAAGCTTCGCCGCTTCGTGGAAAGTGGGTCATTCGCGGAAGCTGCGGAATAAGAACGCGCGCGGCGCGGCCCTAGGTCACGTCGCGCCGAAATTTCCGCTGCACCGGAGGGAACATTACGCTCGCTCACGCGTATGTGAGGCATGATCCTGTCAAAACGCCCCTCTCACAGCACACTGCTGGCGCATCTGCCGAAACTCGGCGTCGCGCTGCTGGCCTGCGCCGTGATGATCGACGCCCCCGCGCCCATGGAATGCGACATGGCCGAAGTCGACGGCATTCAGGTCTGCGCCTTCACGATCCCTGCGGCCGACCTGACCGCCGGTTTCGACCCGCTCGATACCACGCGGATCAAAGGCTGGTTCTGACCGTCACTCCGCCGGACGGGGCGCATTTGGCCCCGGACGCGCAGCGGCGCTGTGATCGACCGCAACAGACCCTCCGGCCATCACCAGTTCGCCCCGCAGGCGCGGCATCTTGTCGAGATGCTCCTGCTGCAACCAATCGAGCATTTTCTCGCGGATCTCGCAGCGCAATTCCCATGTCTGCGGCGCATTGCGGGCCGACATCAGGCCGCGCAGCGTCATGGTGTCCTTATCGCAGCCCACGACCTGAAGGTTGACCACCTGCCCGTCCCAATATTTGCTTTCCTTGACTGCTTCGATCAGACGCGCACGGACTTCGCCCACCGGAATTGTGTAATCAACTTCCCATGTTACGTCGCCGATGATTGATGAGCCTTCGCGCGTCCAGTTCTGAAACGGCTTCTCGATGAAGTAGGAAATCGGCACGACAAGCCGCCGCCAGTCCCAGATGCGCACGACGACATATGTCGAATATATCTCCTCGATCCAGCCCCATTCACCCTCGACGATCACCACATCCTCGATGCGGATCGGCTGCGTTAGCGCGATCTGGATGCCCGCGATGACATTGGCCAGAACAGGCCGCGCGGCCAAGCCCAGCACCAGACCGGCAGCCCCCGCCGAGGCCAGCAGGCTGGCGCCATATTCCTGCACCCCGTCAAAGGTCAGCAGCACTGCGATGAAGGTCAGCAGGATTAACACGATATTGCTGATACGGCGCAGAACCTTGACCTGCGTCACATATTTCCGCGTCTCCAGCCCCGGCTCCTCATCCATGCGATGACGCAGGATGGAGCGGTCGGTGAAGTGATTAACAAGGATATAGGCCGTCCACCCGATGATCACGATCATGATCACCTGCGCCGTCTGCGCCAATATCCGTTCCCAGCCATAGGGCAAATTCAGATAGGGCAGCGTGATGACCAAGGACGCCAGCACAAAGGCCAGTCGCATCGGACGCCGCGCGCGCCGGATCAGCGATTGCAGGATCAGGTGTTTGTCCGAGCTCATTCGCAGCGCAAGCGCGAAGGCAAACCCATGGAACAGCAGGAAAATCGCGATACTGCCGCAAAGCAGCGCCAAGGCTTCGATCTCATTCGGGATGTGGTCGAAAACTCCGCTCACCACGTCGAGCGGGCTGGCAATGTCGTCCATTTCCATCGCATGTCCCCTGTAACCGGCTAGGGACGCGGCGGTATTGCAGGGACACGGCAACACCGCCCGGCACCGCCGGGGTCGATTTGTCCTCCCTGTGCCGCAACGCAGCATGAAAGGCAGGGTTCCACGAAAAAAGGGCCGGTGTAAACCGGCCCTTTCCTCACTCTGACTGGTAAACGCTCAGGCGTTAGCCGTCGTTTTCTTCGTAGGCATTCATGCCTTCCAGTTCGTCTTCGGTCGCATTGACGCGTGCGGTCAGCGGACCGCCTTCGCCTTCGCGCATCAGTTCGATTTCCTCGAAGGACACAGCGACAGGCTTCTCGCCAATGCCGAGGAAGCCGCCCACATCGATGATGGCTTCGTTGATGGTGCCGTCATCGGCCACAATCAGTTCACCGATTTCACCGATGCGCTGGTCGTCATTGCCGACCACGGAGACACCGATCAGATCGTCGGTCGAAACGGAGGATACCTGCACCGGAACCATCTGCATTTCTGCATTGACGGGATCGGTTGCTGCCATGCCGGTCGTTCCGGTCGCGGGGACAGCCGCGTCGGTCTCGGTGTTGGCTGTGGCATCTGCGTCAGCCACGACGCCGTCGGTTTCACCGTCCAGCTCGGCTTCGGCTTCGGCTGCCATTTCTTCGGTGTTTTCTTCGACTTCGCCCGCAGCTTCGGCGACTTCGTCACCAGCTTCTTCGGTCATGACTTCAGCATCTGCCGCCATTTCCTCAGTGTTGGCTTCGACGTCGTTTGCCACGGTGCCTGCGGCGACCTGCTGGTCGGAATTGGCGGTGTCCTCGGACTCCATGCCTTCGCCCCAAGCGAACTCGTCAGCCTCTTCGAGGATCGAACGGTCGCCGTTATAGACGAGGAAGAAATCGTCCTGATCGTCGCCATCGGCTTGGAAATCCAGCTCATCCATGGAGATCGCCACCTGACGCTCGCCCATGCCGAGGAAGCCGCCGATATCGGCGATCACGTTTTTGATCTGGCCGTCAGCGGACAGGATGATGTCGCCGATGTCGCCCACGCTTTCCCAATTCTCGGAAGGATCGGTCAACTCACCTTCGCTGCCGCCTTCTGCGTCAGCTTCGGGGATATAGATGGTCTTGCCGATGAAATCGGTCGCGCGGTAGCCCTCAAGGCCCTGATTGCTGGCGAAATCGCCATAGGATGCGCTGCCGGTTGCTTGAACTTTGGCGTCTGCTTCGCCCTCTTGCATATGTGCTTCGGCGAATACCGGGCCGGACATGAGCGCCACGATGGCGCTGGTGGTCAGAATACGTTTCATGACTTCCTCCTGCGAAAGTTGCTCAGACCGCGCTGTGCTGCGCGGTCCGTATGACAGAGCAAGCCAATCCGCCCCCGGTCAGTTCCCAAAACAATTTTCACGGGAGGCGGGAACCGGTTTCAAAATAGGATAATCACTTGATGGAAAAATGATTTTCCACCGCTCCGATTGCAATTTTTCGACCCCGAAAATGCAACAGGCGCCCGAAGGCGCCTGTCGTGTCGATCAAGTCTGCGTTTTTATCAGTAGGCGCCGATGGTGAAGCGACGGGTAAAGCCAATGCGCAGGCCCCACTGCTCATCGCTGCCAGCCTCGACAATCGGGCTATCTGCCGCGTCATTCATGAATTTATCGTAGCTGACGGCCCCTTCGAGGCCCCAGTCCTGATTGAACTGATAGCGCGCGCCCAATTCGACCCCGGCGGTGATCAGGCCGCCATCGGCGTCATAGGCGTCCAGCGTGCCGGCCTCATCGTCATCGACGCTGAAATAGGTGTCAGCATATCCGTCGTCACCCCACAGGAACCGGGGACCAAAGGTGATCGACAGTTTTTCGGTCGGGCGGGCGATGATGTCGCCGCCCAGTTCCGCGACCCAGCTTTCATGCCCACCGATCCCGTAGCGGGCATCCGCGAACACCATGTAGTTGGCACCGCCATAGGACACGCCGCCGCCCAGCTCATAAGTGGCGTCAACATCGTCGAGCCCGTCGAGTTCGTCATATTCGGACGTGTCGATTTCGTCGACATACCGGAGCGAGCCCCGGAACGAGAGGCCGCGACGGGTGGCCAGCGGATCGGGATTGCCAAAGTCCAGCCCGCCCAAGCTCAGGGAGTGGAAGCGGAAGCCGAAATCAGGGCCGACAGTATATTCGTCGGAGCCGAAATAATCGGGCGACGTCGCCACACCGCCGCGCAGCGAGAAGACCAGAGCCGGCGCAGCAGCGGGGGCCGCCACAGGCGTGACCGGCGCAGGCTCGATCAAGACCGGGTCTACATTGCCAGCCCATGCGGGAGCCGCCGTCAGCGTCAGCACAAGCGCCGCCGAGGCAAGCATGCCGGATTGTGCCGACTGCGAAATACGGGTGGTCATGGGGAGGCTCCTTGCGGCTGGCATCGGATCGCGACGCGAGGGCGTCGGCGGGGGGTGAAATGGATGATTCACCTATCCTGCAACGGCGTTTCTCATCAATCAGCCCGGCTGCGATGATGTGTCGGTGTTGTAAGAATGGATCGGTTCATCGGCTGGTTCGGGCCGATACGGCCATATGGCGGCCTAGATGCGCGGAACCTCGCTCAACCCATGCAGGTTAGGTCTCCACGGACCCCGGCGCCAACGGCGCGTCAGGGCACGCATTCATAGCAGGAGACCTCCCATGTCGCGCGGACGCCACGCAGAAAAGCCACAGGAAATCCCGAAACCGGGCTGGAAGGATATCTTGCTGCGGGTGAAGGACGAGATCAGCAACGATCATGTCGGATTGATTGCGGCTGGCGTCGCCTTTTACGGTCTGATGGCGCTGTTTCCCGCGATCACCGCGTTGATGGCGCTGGCCGGGTTGGCGCTTGAGCCGTCAGAGATCACCCGCCAGATCGAATCCTTTGCCAGTCTGATGCCGGAGCAAGCAGCCCAGATCATTCTCGATCAGGCCGTCGCCGTCGCCGGCTCGCAGGAGGGCGGTCTGGGCCTTGCCTTCGTGCTGGGTCTGGCGCTTGCGCTCTATTCCGCGTCCAAGGGTATGGGCAGCCTGATGGAAGGCCTCAACGTGGCCTTCGACGAGGAAGAAACCCGAGGTTTCGTCAAACTGACAGCGGTGAAGCTCGGCCTGACGCTGCTCTTGATCATTGGTCTGCTGGCGGGTCTGGGTGGCGCATTGGCGCTGCCCATCGTGCTCGACGTTCTGCCCCTGCCCGATTGGCTGGCGGCGGTGCTTGGTCTGGCGCGTTGGCTGGTGCTGGCGGTGCTGACGCTGGGCGGGCTGGCTGCGCTCTATCGCTGGGGCCCCTCGCGCGAAGATGCGCGCTGGCGCTGGCTGACCCCCGGCGCGATTGCGGCCTGCGTGCTGTGGCTGGTGGGCTCGATCGCATTCTCGCTCTATGTCGGCAATTTCGGCAGCTACAATGAAACCTTCGGCAGCATGGCGGGCGTGATCGTGCTTCTGATGTGGCTGTGGCTGTCGGCCTATATCGTGCTGATGGGCGGGGAGCTGAATTCCGAAATGGAAGCGCAAACCAAGGTCGACGACAACTGGCCCGGCTCGCCCCATGGGCTCGCGCGGGGCCGAGAAGGCCGACAAACTGGGCGAGAAGGCAGACTGACCCCGCATTCCCGAGACACACAAAAAGAAGGCGCCCCGCGGGGCGCCTTTTAGTTTCGCTTTCAGGGCTCTTGATTGGATACCGCTCTATGTTTTTGCCTGCGGCCCTGACCGCGCGGGATGGCACCGCCACCCCTGAACCCGCGCCCGGCCCCATGGGACGCCGGGCACGAAACCTTAGCTACAGCCGGACGTGCCGCCGCAGGTGTTGCACTTCATGCAGGTGCCGTTGCGCACCAGCGTGTAGTTGCCGCATTCCCCGCAGGGATCGCCCTCATAGCCCTGCATCCGGGCCTTCGTCCGCGCATCAAGGCTCAGCGCCGCCGCGCTGGTCTCTCCCACGACGGCCGCGCCGGTCGTCAGACCCTCGCCGCGCGGCGTGATCCCCGCCTGCAACGCCACCAGATCCTGCGGCACCCGTTTGCGCAGATATCCGGAGGAGGAGATTTGTTTCAGCACCTCCAGCGACTTGCTCGCGGCGGATTCACGCGGCTCAGCCGGATCGCTGCGGCCTTCGTTCTCGCCCCGGCCCAGATCGTCGAAGCTCGCGCCTTCGGGCTTCACATGGGCCAGATCGGTGCGGTCCAGATAGCTCACCGCCAATTCGCGGAAGATATAATCAAGGATCGAGGTCGCGTTCTTGATGCTGTCATTGCCCTGCACCATGCCCGCAGGCTCAAATTTGGTGAAGGTGAAGGCATCGACGAATTCCTCCAGCGGCACGCCATATTGCAGCCCGACAGACACCGCGATGGCGAAATTGTTCATCATGGCGCGGAAGCCCGCGCCTTCCTTATGCATGTCGATGAAGATCTCGCCCAGCGACCCATCCGCATATTCGCCGGTGCGCAGATAGACCTTATGCCCGCCGACAATGGCCTTCTGGGTGTAGCCCTTGCGCCGCTCCGGCATCTTCTCGCGGTGGGTGCGGATCAGTTCCTTGATGACCACCTTCTCGATGATCTTCTCGGCCAGCATGACCGCCTTTTCGGGGACCGAGCCGCTTTCCAGCACTTCGGCGGCCTCGTCATCATCCTCGACCAAAGCGGAGGCCAGCGGCTGGCTCAGCTTCGAGCCGTCGCGGTAAAGCGCGTTGGCCTTCACCCCCAGCGACCAAGACAACTCATACGCCGCCTGACAATCGGCGATGGTCGCATCGTTGGGCATGTTGATCGTCTTGGAAATCGCGCCGGAGATGAAGCTTTGCGCCGCCGCCATCATATGAATGTGGCTCTCGACGGACAGGTAGCGCTGGCCACGCTTGCCACAGGCATTGGCGCAATCGAAGACCGGGTAATGCGCCGGGTCCAGATGCGGCGCGCCTTCCAGCGTCATTGTCCCGCAAACATGGTCATTCGCCGCGTCGATCTGCGCGCGGGTGAAGCCCAGATGCTTCAGCATGTCGAAGGTCGGGTCTGCCATCTTGTCAGCCGGAATGCCCAGCACATCGGTGCAGAATTCCGCGCCCAGCGTCCACTGGTTGAACACGAACCGGATGTCGAAGGCCGAAGGCAGCGCGGCTTCGATCTTGTCGATCTCCGCCTGCCCGAACCCATGCCCGACCAGCGCGGTGTGGTTGATGCCCGGCGCATTGCCCAAGGTGCCATGGCCCACGGCATAGGCGATGATTTCCTCGACCTCACCGGCACGGTAGCCCAGCGTCGTCAGCGCCCCGGGCACGGAGCGGTTGATGATCTTGAAATACCCCCCGCCCGCGAGTTTCTTGAACTTCACCAGCGCGAAATCCGGCTCGATCCCGGTCGTGTCGCAATCCATCACCAGCCCGATCGTGCCGGTGGGCGCGATGACAGTGGTTTGCGCGTTGCGGAACCCATGCGCTTCCCCCAGCCGCAGGGCATCGTCCCACGCGGATTTCGCCAGCGCCGACAGGTTTTCATCCGGGCAGTTGGCGTGATCGAGCGGCACCGGCGGCACATCCAGCGCCTCATAGCCTTCGGTCCGGCCATAGGCGGCGGTGCGGTGGTTGCGGATCACCCGCAGCATATGCGCCGCATTGCGCTCATAGCTTGCGAAAGCGCCCAACTCGCCCGCGATCTCGGCCGAGGTCGCGTAGGCCGTGCCCGTCATCACCGCCGTCAACGCACCGCAGAGTGCGCGGCCTTCGGCGGAATCGTAGCTATAGCCCATATTCATCAGCAGCCCGCCGATATTGGCATAGCCCAGCCCCAGCGTGCGGAAGTCATAGGACAGCTGCGCGATTTCCTTCGACGGGAATTGCGCCATCGTCACGCTGATTTCCAGCGTCAGGGTCCAAAGCCGCGTCGCATGGACATAGTCATCCGCCGCGAACTGCCCGTCGCGATAGAAGGTTAGCAAGTTCATCGAGGCAAGGTTACAGGCCGTGTCGTCGAGGAACATGTATTCCGAACACGGGTTCGAGCCTCGGATCGCGCCGTCCTCGGGGCAGGTGTGCCACGCGTTGACGGTATCGTGGAACTGGATCCCCGGATCGGCGCAGGCCCATGCCGCATGGCCGATCTGCTCCCACAGCTCGCGCGCCGATACGGTTTTCGCCACCGTGCCATCGGTGCGGCGGATCAATTCCCACGGGCCGTCATCGCGCACCGCGCGCAAAAACGCGTCCGTCACCCGGACCGAATTATTGGAATTCTGGCCGGAAACGGAGGCATAGGCTTCGCTGTCCCAATCGGTGTCATAGGTCGGGAATTCGATCCCGCTATAGCCCTGCCGCGCATATTGCAGCACCCGATTGACGTAGGTTTCGGGGATCGCCACGCGCTTGGCGGCGCGCACCGTGGCCTTCAGCGCGTCGTTCACCTTCGGGTCGGTGGCCTCAGCCATCGTGCCATCGAAATCCGCGATGGCCGCGAAGATCTCGTTGAGCTTCTGCTCGTGCATCTTGGAGCCCGCGACGATGGACGCGACCTTCTGCTCCTCGCGCACCTTCCAGTTCACGAAATCCTCGATATCGGGGTGGTCGGCGTCGCAGATCACCATCTTGGCGGCGCGGCGCGTGGTGCCGCCCGATTTGATCGCGCCCGCCGCCCGGTCGCCGATCTTCAAAAACCCCATCAGCCCCGAGGATTTGCCCCCGCCCGACAGGCGCTCCCCTTCTGCCCGCAGGGACGAGAAGTTGGTGCCCGTGCCGGAGCCATATTTGAACAGCCGCGCCTCGCGCACCCATAGATCCATGATGCCGCCTTCGGTCACCAGATCGTCGGACACGGACTGGATGAAACAGGCATGCGGCTGCGGATGCTCATAGGCGCTGGCCGAGCGGGTCAGCTTGCCGGTCTTGTAATCGACATAGTGATGGCCCTGCCCCGGCCCGTCGATGCCATAGGCCCAATGCAGCCCGGTGTTGAACCATTGCGGGCTGTTCGGCGCGGCGCGCTGGGTCGCCAGCATGTGGCGCATCTCGTCGTAATAGGCGCGGGCGTCGGCTTCGGTGGTGAAATAGCCGCCCTTCCAGCCCCAATAGGTCCATGTCCCGGCCAGCCGGTCGAACACTTGGGTCGATGACGTCTCCCCCCCGCTGCGCGCATCGTCGGGCAATGCCTTCAGCGCGGCCTCATCGGGCACGGAGCGCCACAGGAATTCCGGCACGCCCTTCTCGCGGACCTTCTTCAACCGTGTGGCGACGCCAGCCTTGCGGAAGTATTTCTGCGCGATGACATCGGATGCGACCTGGCTCCAGCTTTCGGGCACTTCGATATCGTCGAGCTTGAAGACGATGCTGCCGTCCGGGTTGCGGATCTCCGAGCCGGTGCGGGTGAACGCGATCCCAGCATAGGCATCTTGTCCGGCTTTGGTGAATTTCCGTTCGATCTGCATCTGGTCGCGCGCCCTTTTTCGTCGTTGGACGCAGCGTTGCCCGCGCCATTTGAACTGATCCCCGCAATCGACACGGCCCCCCACGCGCGCCTCTCGCAAATCGACATGTCTCAATCGGCAGCAGCCCGTATTGGGCCCGCTGACCGGCCCCTTGCGGATGGCCGAAGCTGGATATGATTGACGATGTGCCCCCGCCTGAGCCCACAATATGTAGTGTATCCCCTAGCGGTGCATACAAACTGGCGTAGTTTTCCCGCTTCGGTCAACTGGATTTTCCTGCGCGGAACAGCAGGTTTTCGTTTGACGAAAGGCTTAGGGACAAATGGGGGCCACGGCTGCTCGATTCCTCCACAGCCTGTGAACGAAACACTGCACCGGTCCGCACGGGCCTGCCGCTGCGGCATCCGGGGCGCAAAAACCATCGCAGACGGGGCATTTACCCTGTCGCCTGACACCGCGCACCAGACGCTGCGCGCCTCGCCGATCACGCGATGTTCACGCTCCTACCCACAGGTCCCGCCGTGCGGCCCGAAATTTAGGCGTCGCGCGGAGCCTTCCCGAAAATAGAAAACTTTCATCGCGATGTGTTGCCGAAAATTAACGCTGAGATGGAACCTTCCACCGTCGGAGGCCACTTAGACCCGTAACTGATCGGCATGTCCGGCCCGTTTGGGCGCCGCAGGTCGCCGCGATTCGTGCGCCTTGGATGTGCCTTCCGCTATAGGAGAGCCCCATGACCGACGCGCCCACCGCCCCCAATGACTCCCGACCCAGCAATTTCATGGGCCGATCCGCCAGCGGCAAAACGGCCTCTCTATATCGGATGGTGATGGATAAGCACGTCTGCCCCTATGGCCTCAAAAGCAAGGACCTGCTGGAGCATCAGGGCTACACGGTCGACGATAACTGGCTGGAGACCCGCGAAGAGACTGACGCCTTCATGGCAAAGCACGGTGTCGAAACCACGCCCCAGACCTTCATCGATGGCACCCGCGTCGGCGGTTATGACGATCTGCGCGCGCATTTCGACAAGCCGCTCCCCGATGAGGACGAAACCACCTATCGTCCGGTGATCGCGATCTTCGCCTGCGCGGCGCTCATCGCGCTGGCAGTGACGTGGCGGGTCGAAAATACGTTGTTCAGCCTGCGTGCGATCGAATTGTTCATCGCCTTCGGCATGACACTGCTGGGGATTCAGAAACTTCAGGATGTGGAAAGCTTCTCCTCCATGTTCCTGAACTATGACCTCTTGGGTCAACGCTGGGTCCGCTATTCCTATATCTATCCCTTCGCCGAAACCGGCGCGGGCATATTGATGATCTCCGGCGCGCTGACATGGCTGTCGGCGCCGGTCGCGCTGATCATCGGCACAATCGGGGCGATCTCGGTGTTCTACGCCGTCTATATCCAGAAGCGGGAACTGAAATGCGCCTGCGTCGGCGGCGGATCTTCAGTGCCGCTGGGCTTCATCTCGCTGACCGAGAACCTGATGATGGTGGTGATGGGATTGTGGATGCCGATCCGCGTCTACCTGATCGGCTGACGCGTGATCGTGCAAATGGTCGGGGCGATAGGATTCGAACCTACGACCTACGGTACCCAAAACCGTCACAAATCATTGATATAAATACCAGTTGATGTAAAATGTTCACGTTATTCCCCATCCCGAAACAATGGGTTATGGGCGAAATGTAAACGTGCGCGCGGCTGAAATCACTGGGCCGGGAGGCCTGACCTAGAGAGGACAGAGACGGACAATGACTGACCTGCTGATAGCGATCCTGACCACCGCCTCCGGCGCGGCCGCCGGGTTTGTCTGGGGGTGCCGGATTGGGCTAGTGCGGCCCGCGTTTGCCCGGGGGTTTGTCTCCGGGTTTTGCGCCCCGCTGGCGTGGATGGCGAGGCGATAGGAGAGAGAGACGATGCACCACTGGCTCCATGTTGCCCTGAACAGCGGCCACCCGGCTCTCGGGTTCCTGCATGACGCGGTAGAAGATGAGTATCTGCCCCGGATTATCCTGCGCTGGTGGCCTGCGCTAGACGCGATCACGCGCCGGGATGGTGAGGTCTACGCCGATTATATCGAGCGAGTATCGAGAAGCCCCGCCGCTACGCGGGTCAAGATTTGCGATCTGCGCCACAACCTTTCTCGATCTGGTGGCCCCAGCGCCAGCTTGGCGGCGCGCTATCGGCGGGCGCTGGACCGACTATGCTCTGCCGCCTCCTAGGCCACCGCTACTGGCCGTTGCGCAATGGGGCTGTGGTAAGCAACAGTGTTAATTAGCAACACGTAGCGTTGAATAGGCACCGGGAGACATAACAGTGCTCAAGCGATTCATCATCCCCACGGCCCTATTCGCTGCCATCGGCGCCCCCGCTGCGGCTCAAGAGTTCTCACCGGAGGACTTCGATTATTTTGCGATGGTGTTAGGACATGTCACTGTGGGGATTGACGCCTGCGAGCACTATACTGACCAAGATAGTGCCATCGTCTGGGCCGCCGCATTTCTAGACCTTGTGCTAGAGGCAGGCGGCACGCTGGAGGTCGGGGCGAAGATGCTCGAGGACAGCAAGTCAGAAACACTTGGAAACCTTCGGCGCGAGGGTCGAACCCAATGGTGCGAGGTCCGATTGCCATTGTTTATGAAATGGGCCGTCGATGACGAGATAACAAATTCAATCTTCCCATACGGGTTTGAATGACGTTTTTTTATTGGACGGCTTGTCGGGAGGCAGGATGATGAACCGGAGTAAGGCAGCCGTCGCCGCAATGCAGGCGCTTATCGGAAGCGGATCAGCGAAGCACATGAGCCAGAGTGAAATCGCGCTCTGGTCTTATCAGATGGCCGATGAGATGAGGCGAGCCGATCCGCGAAGGGGGCCTGTGCTTGTTGGCCTCATACTGCTCGTGCCAGCGATGGGCGCCGCCGCCTCGTTAATCTGGGCGGGTCAAAAGTTCGGATGGTTCGCAGTGGGGGAGCTGGGCTTAGCTATCATCGGAGTCGTGCTGATCTGCGCTGTGATCGGCTACGCTGGGTATGCGTTTCTCAAGTGGGACGATGCGCGTGCGCAAGCGACTGCGGAGAGAAAGTATCCGCCTCGGCGCGATGATACCGGCGACTGAGGCATACCGGAGTGCGATTGCAATACACCTACTGCGGCCCGACGATCTCGCCAATCGCGCTGATCTTCCCATTCGCCCGCCCTAGCGCCTCGTCATAGTCCACCAGCAGCAGGCCCACATCGGCCAGCGTCTCGGCGGGGCGCGCGGGCACCGGCTCCGGCGTCAGCAGATCAGCGGGAATCTCCGGCGCTCTCAGCACCACCTGTGGATCGGGCGCGCAGGCGCTCAACAGCATCACGCAGGATATCAGGAATAGGCGCATCGTCGTCTCTCCTAAGAAGCCCCTCGCGGAGCGTGTCATACTCACGGGCACGATCAGCGGCGGCGGCACGATAGGCATCGGCCACACGCTGCGCCTCACGCGCCTGAGTGGCCACCTGCTCGGCCACGGCCAGTTCCCGGCGGGCCTCGCTCAGATCATCGCTTAGGGACGCCACGCGGGCTGTCTGGAGCCACGCCCACCCACCGAGGGCGAGGATGGCCAGCAGCGCGGCAGAGAGCGCGTATCGGGTCACCCCTTGCGCTCCGGCGCAGGCTTCGGCTTGGGGGTCAGCAGCGTGAGATTGGTCCCGACAGCCGTGATGCACGATTGCCCGGAGGGTTGCGTGACAACCGCGGTCCATGTCCCGCTCTCGGAGGCCCAGATTTCCACCAGATTGCCCTGCCGCGTGAGGCCGATCATGCGGGGCGCCTCGCGATACTTGGCGGCATACCGGGCCAGCAGTTCATCCCGTGGGGCGCAAGGTGCTTGCGCGGCGGCGGGGATAGCGGAGGCAATGAGGACGGCGAGCGCGAGGCGGATCATCGGGCCACCTCGCAGCACGCTTCATAGATCGCCCCGGCCAGCTTGCCCTTGTTGCGATCCGCCACGATACATTCCTCAGCATTGCTGCCGAAATACGGCTCGGTCAGAACCGCCGGCGCACGACCTTGCCAGAGAGAGCGCCCGCCCCGATCCGTCCGAGACACCTTGTCGATACCCCGATCTCGGTTACCCAGCACAGCGAGGGTGCGGCGCTGGATCGCGCCGGCCAGCCGCAGGGAGCCTGACGTGCCGCTGGAGAGCGTGAGGCACCCGGCGGCGGACGACGCTGCCGCTGCGTTGAAATGCAGCTCCACGGAGCAGTCAGCGCGCCACGCATCCACGTCCGCATAGACGCGGTCGATCTCCAGCGAGTAGCCCCCGCCATAGGTGCGATGGAAGATGCGCACGTTCATCGGATCATGGTCGCGGATCAAGTCCGCCAGATGGCTATTCCAGACGAATTCGGAGACACCATCCGTCGCGCGGACAGCACCTTGAGCGCGGGCGTTGTGGCCCACGACGATAGCGATTTTCATGTGGGGTCACTCCAATAAAAAACCCCGCACGATGGCGGGGCGAAGGGTCGGATATGGGGGAGGATCAGTCGTCGCGGCGGATCAGCAGCCGCAGCCGAACTGTCTTCGGATACCAAGCGGCAGTGATGATGTTGTATTTCCCGCGCTCATCCTCAGGGATAATCAGATACCGGGCGCGGAGAACGAAATACACGCCCGCCAGCAGGATCAGGTTGAAGGCTGCGTTGATCGCCGCGCCGCCCATGAGGTCGCGCACCACCGGCCACCACTCTTGGCCCAGCAGCAGGCGCGTCAGATCCCACCAGAACACCCGTGGGAATACGCCCAGAGCCGATAGCCCCAGCCCCCGCGCCAGATTGTCGGCGGCTGATCCGCCAAGGATTTTCACATGAGGGAAATACCCCCGTGCGCAGAGCAGGCCGCCGATGATTGCCATGATGGCGGTCGCAGTGTTCACGTTCATTTGGTGTCCCTCGTGATCTTTGGGGGGATGGTGCGGGCCAGAGTGTCCGCGAGTAGCTTCTGCATGGATTCCCGCTGGAGCTTCTTGAGTGCCAACTCACGCTCCATCTCGGCCAGCTTGGCAGCCTCGTGCCGGAGCCGCCCACGGTGCTTGCGCTGTAGCCATTGCATCATGATACGCTCCGCCCGATCAGCGTTGTGATATCGCGAAGGCTTTGTTCGATAGACACCTCACGGCGAATACCCTCCTCGACCCGTTGGTGATTGCTCTCGAAAAGGCGCTCCGTGAGTTCGTCGCAGCGCTTGGACTTCTGCCAGTAGGCCCAGCCCAAGATGAGGATGACGAGCGCCGGAAGGACGCCGATCTCCCCGCCAAGCGCCGTGAGGGCCTCACCGATCTCCATCAGGTCACCCACACATTCCGCACGGCCACCGCGCCCGTCACCGCAGCAACCAGCCACAGGCCCCACTCAGCGCCAGACGCCCAGAAGGCCCACGCCGCGCAGCCGGTCAGCACCATCTTAAAGACGACCCAGCCGGACCCGCCGACGCTCTCCATCGCCCAGCGGTCAAGCTGACCCACCGCCCCACGACGCAGACCGCGCAGGGTGGTGAGTATATCCGCCAGCTGCGCCAAGGCGTAGGCGATTAGGGCGGCAGTCATCAGATCTCGACTTCCGGCACATACTGGAGGCCCAGCTGATCGAGGATACCTTCCGGCCCCCAGTTCGTAGCCTCAGCCCCGGCCACGGAGAAGACGGTCATGGACAGCGCGGAGGCCACGGCTTCACTCTCGGTCACCAGCCCGGTCTCGGACCAGATGATCTGCGGCATCGCCTCACCTGCGGCCATCTTGCGCCACATGTCCTCAAGCTCAGCGGTCGCGCTCATGTCTTGGATCAAGCGATGCGTCGGCGGTGTGGACTGCGTTGCCGCGGGGTCTTTCGCGCAGACCTTGCGACCGGTGACGAAGCTGTTCGGGCCGCGCCCCATGGCTTCGAACACCTTGGATAGATGATCGGCTTTGTCTTGAGGGCAGATGACGATGCAAGGCATAGTGGACATGTTAAGCACTCCAATAGCTGTTGAGGTTTGTGATTTCGTCGGTGGTCAGCACACGGTCGATGACCAGCGCATCGGACACGGTGCCCGCCCAGAAAGCGGCCGCGCTTCCGTCGGCGTTCAGCGCGCCCAGCATCATCGCCACGGTGGTATTGACCGCACCGGACTGCGCGGCGGAATAGACCGACACGCCGTCGAGATAGAGTGTCACGGTAGAGCCATCCCACGTCACAGCAGCGGTGTGCCATTCGTCCCGGATATCCGCGCCGCCTGTGATGGTGGAGGTGCCGTCCCCGCCGATCCCGGCAGAGACCTTGCCGCTGGCATCAAGCGCGAGGAAGCACCGCCCATCAGACGCCGCCTGCGATCCGAGGATCACCTTGCTGGCGGTCGAGCCATTGAACCGCGCGGCGAGGGTGCCGGAGGTGGTGGCGGCGGGCAGGCCCGTCAGCCGGTCGTCGTTGCCATCAAACAGCAGGCCGCCGGTTTGAAGCGTGGGCTTGTAGCTGGTGGTGGCTTGGGTGGCGTGATTGCCGGGGATCTCGCGGACGGAGACGTCATCGATCCTGCCGGTAAAGTCGTTACCGTTGAGCGCAACGGTCCTTCCGCCTGAGCCCGCCTTGACCGGCACGGTATATGACCCGATTGCAGACGCCGACGCGATGGCGGCATTCCCGCCAAGCTTGGACTGGACACTACCTCCAGTGTAGGAGGTGATATCGAGATCCACGACATAGACAGTCCCGTTTGCGATCGGGATGTCTAGTCTAAACGCCTCGTCATTTCCTGTCGCACCAGATGCGTGCAGCTCGCCGCTGCTGATCGACCAGCCTGCTTGAAGGGTCCATCCGGTGGCGGAGCTGAACTCGCCACCGACCATGATATCGGCTCCCAGCCCGGTGAACGCCCCGCCCGAATACCCGGCCCCCTCGGAGCCGTCGGTCGCAAAGCCCACGGCATTCGTATCGACCGCATGGGTGGAGGCCGTATTCTCCACGAATAAGGCATCGCTTCGCCGCTGGATCAGCGCGCCATCGCCATTCGCAAAGAGGGACGCGGGGTTGAAGGATGCACCCCCGGAGCGGAGATTGGCACCGAGGGAGAGGGAGAGACCGATCTGCATCGGATCAGTCCCAGCCTGCGACCGTGGCCGTGGTGCCCGTCGCCTCAATCCCCACGGCGCGGAACGGCAGAAGCGAACCAGCGGTAACCGGATAGGTGATCTCGGCATCCAGTTCGTCGCGGATCACGAGGTCACCATCGGTCAGGACGAAGAGCGCACGGGGGCGCGGGTCCAGATCCACCCCATCGGTCGGGGTGATCGCATATTGCCGGGTCGCCGGGGAGGTGGTGCCTACGCCATAGTTCTCGAAACGGTCTGCCATGATGGCCTCCATAAAAAAGCCCGCTCGCGGCGGGTCAGGTCAGTTAGAATGTGGGGGTGGTTACTCGGCGATGAACTTGATGCCGAACACAAGGTCGATCTGCTTGGGTGTCAGGCCAAGCCCGGAGAGGATCGGCACGAACACCGGGTCCATGCGGCTGATGGAGGATGCCAGACCCCAGTCCTCTTGCGCGTCCTCGCCCGCTTCCGCCAGCGCCGCTTTGAAGGGCGCCCACAGATCGACCTTACGGAGCATCCGCGCAAAGATCGCCTTGTCGATCACCTGAGCGGCCCGCGCCCGGCGGAGGATTTCCTCGGCGGTCGGCGGCTGTAGCACGTCATCGCCGACATGGGGCACTTCCTCGCCAGCATGGAGCGCGGAGACGATGGTGTGGATCTTCTGGCCGCGCGTGTCGGGGTCATGCGGCGATGTGGTGTAAGTCATCCACTCGCCACGGAGGTTGATTTCGCAGTCGATGCGACCGTCTGCAAGCGGGTTGATATTGCGAACTTTCATTAGTCGATCCTTAGCCAATTTGTCGCTGAGTAGTTGCTTCCCACCGTCGCGCCACTGACGTTAGGAGTCCTTGCGTCACCCATGCAGCGCCATCGGCCTGCTGGCGCCGCGAAGCCCTCGGTCATGTAGGCGACTGAATAAGTGCCTGAGGTGCCATCGTAAGGGCCGTTAATGCCGGAATATGCCAGCCCCGATCCCGACACTTCGTCCCCCAAGGTTTCCCCGCTGCCCTCCCCCTTGCTCGACGTGCGCCGAAGGAGCGAATAGGTGCCCACCGCGCCCGCCGCGCCAGCCGCTGCGATGGCGCCATTGATGAGCGGAGCACCCGGTGCGCCCTCGGCAATCGCGATGGGATTGTCTCGCAGGGCAGTCATCAGGCCGACCGTGATCGGGCTGTCCTGATCAATCGCGCCGTCGGTAATCGGAGTATAGGTGGTCATGCGATCCTCGCGCAGTTAGTGCCGTCAGAGAGCAGGCCGTCATTGTCGCCAATGTAGGCTTCGTAGATGCTCGCTCCGGTCGTGTGATCCGGTGAGCCGTCCTCAAGAATGCCGGGCACGACGCCGTAAAGCTCTGTATCCTCAGCGGTGTATTCGATGGTGTGGCCGGGCTCGACTTCCTCGGCACTGATGATGGTCCAGCGCGCGGTGCGGCGGTCGCCGAAATCGTCCACCTCCATGAAGTGGCTGATCTTCACCGTATCGCCGACCCAGTAGGCGCGGTCCTTGGCGTCGAGCCGGAAGGTGCAAGTCCGCGGCACATTGGCGTATCGGGTGATGATCTTCGATGTCGTATTCAGCGCCAGCGCGCCGGTATTGACCCAGCGGCTGTAGATCGTCTTGATTGACGCTTCGCCGTATTGCTCATCGCCCTCACTCGCCAGATCGGCCTGCACCTGCACCGTGCGGAAGTTCACTGGATCGGAGAGGCTGCCCACCGGGCTGCGGATGTCGTAGTAGAACCACAGCTGCGAGATCCGGCTGCGGGGCTGATCCACAACCGAGAAAGACCCGGCTAGGATATGATCCTCGGATGTGATCATCGGCGGCTCGCTCGCCACGCCATGCACCGCACGCGCCTTGATCAGTGCGGCGCGCTCATCCCACCAGATGTAGAAGCCCACCTCGGTCTGTAGCTCGCTCAGCAGGGTCGCCACGCTCACCGGATCGGAGATCACCGTGGTCAGCCGATAGAGCAGCAGGTAGCTGTCGAACTCATCCGCGATGCCGTCGCTGTCGATCCGCTCAGCTTCGATCCCGCCCCATGTGATCAGCAGGTCCTCAAGCACCTCCTGCACCGTGGCGTCGGTATAGCGGACGCAGCGCTGCGCCGTGTCGCCCTCACTGTGGCTGCTGGCGGTGGTCCCGTCCGTGCCGCGCGTGACTCC
Organism: Marinobacter sp.; assembly: GCA_040119125.1. GTDB lineage: Bacteria > Pseudomonadota > Alphaproteobacteria > Rhodobacterales > Rhodobacteraceae > Pacificitalea. The sequence continues at coordinate 159,669 of JBEDTR010000011.1, read as the reverse complement.
GGTGAAGGTGATGCTCTCCGCACCGGTCGTGATCCCGGTATAGGTCATCAGCTCGTCATTGATCCGCAGGGTGCCCGCCGCTTCGTAGTCGTCAGCGGTCGCACCCTCGACCTCGACGCTGGACCAGCCAGAGCCGATATCCTGCACCAGAACCCCCGGCGATGCTTCAGGAGCCTGCGCCTTGCGTTCCTCCAAGAGGCTCAGCCAGTCCTTGGCCTGGAAGGTCGGCCCGCTGCCCTCGCTTGGCCATGAACTGCCCGTGGTCAGGTAGCTGCGCCGCTGCATCTCGCTCAGGCTCTGACCGGCATAGCCCTCGTAGATATGGATCGGCATGCGGAAGCGATATTTATTGCGGACGAACCACTTGGTCCAGAATGACCCTTTCGTCATCGGGTCGTAGCCGCGATCCGCTCGGTAGGGGTCCACCACCCGGTCGCTGTGCGGATGGTCGTCAAAGCTCACGGTCAGCGTGGCGCGCGTCCCAAGCCCGGTGGCGTCAGGGTCTGCCGCGCTCAGGTTGATCCGGCTTGGATTGGTGGTCACCCGCGTCAGGGACGGGATGATGTATGGCGCGCCCTCTACGCCCCGCTCCGCCACCGTGCCCGTCGAGAAGAACAGGCTCTTGGTGGTCAGCGCGAAGTTGTCCGGGTCTTGGCAGGTCGCGCGGGTGTTGAAGCACTTGCGCGCCGCATCCCCAGAGGCCGTGCAAGGCGAAGATCCATAGGTGTTCCCGCAGAACGGCTGCTCCATCTCCACGATGGTGACGGTCTCACGACTAGTCATAGCCGCGCCCCGTCAGGCTGAGAGACACCGACATCAGGTCTCTGATGCCCATGTTCGAAGGCGTCGGGTTTTCGCCGGTCCAGCCATAGACCACCTCGCCGAAGGTGCCGGGGCGCCACGCGAGGAAGATCGGGTCTTGCTCCAGCGCGATCTGGAACGGTCGCCACGTCGAGCGCACCCAATTCGCCTTGAGGTGCTGCCAATCATAGGACGACGCCAGCGACGTGCGCTGCCGGGTGCGTCCCAGAAACTCCCCCGATGCGCTCATGTTCGACCGCATGGTAGTCTGCCGTGCCATATCAATCGGGGTGTGGCCGCCGTAGATAGCCTGTGGCATCTGCATGGCCTTGCCGAAGCGGATCACGCCGATGGTGGGGGCAGTGCCCCCGCTGACCTGAATGCGCCACTCAGTGCGCGTCTGAGGGCCGAAGATCGCCATGATGGGCTGATCGGTCGTGATGGCTGTGGCCGGGATGACGCCCGACCAACTGGTGCCGTTCCAATACTGGATCTGGAGCGTGTTGCCGTTGGTGCCCAGAGTGTGCGCCCCGATGCAGCAGTAATCCACCTCAGCCGCGGAACCGTGGTCATACTCCCATGTCGCGGGCAGCGTGTCGGGCTTCCACTTCTCGTAGGTCATGGAGTTGGCCGGTCCGTCCGCGAAATAGTCTGCGTTCGTGTCGCTCGCTGTCACCGTGCCCCCCGACAGCCAGTTGCCCGCATGCGCAATCCGAGCATGGGTCAGCGGGTAGTCGTCAACAGGCAGGCTGTAGCTGGTCTGGAAAATCACTGGCATTGATCGTCGCTCTCGTCGATGTCGCCGATCTCATCAAATCGCGGATAGCCAATCGAGCCTGCCCCGCATTCCGCGAGGGCCTCGTTTAACTGATCCATGAGATCATGGAGGGCGGCGCGCCTTTCGTCGCTCATCTCGGTCACGATCTTTGCGGGATAAATTTTCATCCGTTCACCCTGATACTGCCGAGGACGTAGCCGTCATCGAGACCCTGATTGATCGTGGCGAACAGGTCGCGCACCGAACTGCGGCTGATGTTGCCCTCGCCTACGAGACTGATGTTGGCGTTCATCACGTTCTGCGGGGTGGCTGCTGCGCTGGAGGCGCTTGCAGAAGATGCAGAGCCGCTGCTGCCGCTTTCGGTCGCCGACTTGATCGCATCCACAGCGCCAAGCCCTGCCGCCAGCACACTTCCTGCCGCCGCCAAACGCGCATACCATGGCATTGGCTCTGGCGAGTTGAGGACCTTCGTATAGGCCCCCCACGCATCCATGAGCGCTTGCGCGGCGTTGAACCCTCGCACAATCGCCAGCATTTTCTTGCTGCTTGTGCCCGTGAGCGTGGTCAGATTGCCGAAGTAATCGCCCCACGCGCCCAGCTTGTCGCTGAGGGTGCCCTTGGTCAGCGCCTTGATGCGGTCCAGATGCTCTTTGATCCGGTTTTCCTGATCGGTCAGCTTCTCATCGAGGGTCTTCTTCTCCTTGCCGCCCTTGCCTCCACCCGCGCCGCCATCCTCTTCATCGTCACCGATGCCAAGGATGCTCGGGAGGGTAATGCGCTCCTCCTTCATACCGGTCAGAAGGTCTCGGATTTCCTTGATGCTCTCAATGGGTGCGAGCATCGCCTCCTTGGAGGCCTGAGCCGCCGCGGCGAAGCCCTGCGCCTGCCCCTCGGCATCCATCTGCATCTTGGCGAGTGTCTGGGTGATCCCAGCATCCGCCCCGCTCAATCCGAGCGACGGGAAAATGGCGTTCATCCCCTCGGCGATCTGCCAAGTGAACTCGATGAACGCACCCGCCATCTTGTTCAGCGCCCCGATGAAGGTCGCCTGAATTGACGATGACATGGCGGCGACAGAATTGGAGATGAACCCCACGCCATTCCCGATGCGCTGCCACACCTCAAGCGCAACATTCCCGACAAGCCTGAGCGCTTCGCCAAAGCCCCCGGCTGCGGTCGATAGGCGCGTGAACTGATAGACCAGCTCACCGGCAGCCACGATGACTGCGCCAATGCCGGTTCGGATCAGCGCGCCCCGTAGCGCCACCAGCGCCGCGCTTAGGCTGAACGTGGCAACCCGCGCTGCGACGAACCCGGCGACCCACTTGCCGCCGAAAAATGCGGCCGCAACGCCTGCCGTGATGATGATCCGGTCGAGATTGTTGACCATGATCTCCGCAGCGGCGTGGAACATTTCGCCCGCGACCTTGATGCCCTGAGAAATGGCCAGGACTGCGGGCTCTAGGGTGCCGAACATGCGCGCGACATTCCCCCCGTCCTCAGTGATACCCTGCATCGCACTGCGAAGCGGGAATGCGATAGCCACTGCGGCACCCATGACTGCGCCCAGCATGCCGAAGCCACCAAGCAACTGCGGAAGCTGCATTGCCATAGCCCGGCTGGCGCTGGTGCCCGCGGCCATCTGAACCGCGAAGTCACCGACCTGATAAGCCGCGTTTTGAACGCCACGCTGCATGCTGCCGGTGGACCGACGCACCCGGTCGGACGACGCACTGAGCTTATCAAGCTCACGGCTCGCCCGCCGGGTTTCGGATACGCCATCGTCAGCGTTACCCGTGATCCTGATCTGAACAGGGGGTAGAGACATACGTCAGTCCTCATCGAGTAGTGCGGAAAGGCGCTCGACCTCACCGTTGGTCAGGCCGCCGGCGTGATCGCCTTCGATTGGCCCCCTCTGCATTTCGAACTCCAGGAACCACTCACTCATCGTGGCGTCCCAGAATTCAGAGGGTGACCATCCCCATTTGCGCGCAGACAGGAACATGAAGTCCCAGTCTATTTTTTGGGCTTCGCCCCGGCCTTGCGCTGGGGCTTCGCCCCGGCCTTGCGCTGGGGTTTTGCGGCGGGGGCGACGTGCTTTTTTTCATCGATCTCGCTGGGCGTGATCGCTTCCACCAGAGCCGTGGCGATTGCCGCGAATTGCTCGGACTGGCCGTTGTGGAGCGCGGACATGATCTCACCGAGCGTCGTATCTTCGTCCGTCCGTCCCCCAGCGGAGTTGATGAACTCCGTCAGGATGAAGGCGATCTCGGAAACCGGCGCTTTCCCATTGCTGATCTTGGTGATCACGTCGAGCAACTCGATGCCCTCGCCCTCGATCTTGCGAAGGAGGCGGTTGGAGGGGGTCACAGTGTAGGTTTCCCCCTGCCATTCGATCAGCACATCACGAAATACAGGCATCAGGTATCCGCCGTCCACGTGATGGCGCCGGAGGATTCGAGGTTCGCGGTAAACGTCACCGGGTTCTCCCCTTCCTCGCCTGCCGTCTCAAGGCTGGAGATGAAGAACTTCCCCGACCATGTGCCGATGCCGACGACCTCGATCTCCATATCGGGGAGATGCGTGGCTTCAGTGCCGTCTACCAGATCGATCAGCGTGGCGTCTTTCAGGACGCCGGTTACGCTGCCGGTCAGCGACTTGGTGGCGATGTCATCCAGCAAGGTTCGGATGCCCTCGTCGTCTTTGTCGGTGATGTCGATCATGCCTTTGTTGACGGTCAGATTATCCGACCGCGCCCCGGCAATCGCAACGGCGCCCGCGCCGCTGTCGTATTTGATCCGCAGATCGCGGCCCGCTAGTGCTGCCATTGGTCAGCCTCCTTAGCTGTCGTGGTAAAGAACCCGAAGGAAGATCAGCGCGCGGCGTGTCTCTCCATCAGGGTCCATTGAGAAATCCATGCTCTCGATGCCCGAGGTCACATGGACAGCCCCCGAAATCGTCAGGGGTGTTCGGTGCAAGAGCGCGTGGATGCGCTCGGCAATCTGCTTGGCTTCGATCCAGTCGCCGGAGCGGGACCAGACGTTGATTTGCAGCCGCTCATCACCGCCATCCACGTCCTTGTCGTCCCATGGCGTGGGCACGGTCGGGCCGAAGCTGACGAACGGATAGAAGGCGTTGTTGTCGGCGTTTTCCTGCGGGACGTCCGAGAACACGGCGTCATAGCCCCACGCTGAGGACAGCGCAGACAAAAGGGTGCTATCCCCTACCAGAACCTGGTAGAGGCTAGCCTGCAAAGCGGCTGGTTTCATGTTATCTCAGAGCGTCCTCTAGTCGGGCCTCGACGCGGGCGCGGAACTCCTTGGCTGCCTTGGCAGCAGCAGGCTCCCAGACGGGGCGAGGGGCGATCTTGCGGGTGCCATATTCGAGGTATCGCGCATAGGCGAGATTGCTGCCCACGGTGGCGGTCAGCGGCTTGATATCGATCTTGATGCTCTTAACCAGACCACCAGTGTCTGACATGGGCGCCTGCCCCGCCGCAGATGCAGTGTGAACAGGGCTAATCCCCTTTTTACCGCCGCCCGGAATGAAGGCGACCGGAGGTCCATCAGCACTGCCCGCACGGACGGTCATATATTTATCGCCGGGCATCCGATAATATGTCGTCCCGCTGGCCGGGCCTGTGCGGATCGCTGTGGTGACCTCAACGTGGGTCGATAGCACCTGATCCTCGATGGCGTCGTCCAGCGCCTTGTCCATGCTCACATCCAGATCGGACAAGCGGCGGCGCAGTTCATCCAGCCCCTCAAGGCGGATGGTGATGGTCACGTCGCCATCCCCGCGTCTAGGTCGATCTGCAACCAACGGTCAGCGAACTCCACGTTGTTGATGAACCGGATCTGATAGACCCGCCCCCGGATCAGCACCCTGTCCTCCTCCGTCAGGTCGGAGAAATACCGGACCACGATACGATATCTGGCGGTCGCCTCAACCCTGTCGCTCGCATATCGCTCTGATCCGCTGAGAGCCTTCACGGAAGCGTGGGTCGCTTTCAACGTGGCCCATGCCTCAGTAAAGCCGCCAGTGGCGTTCCTTGTGCGGCTCTTACGCTGGAAGGTCACGCCCTCGCGCAGCATCGCCGCAGTGAACTGGCAGCACTTCACAGCCGCGCCACCGCATACTGACCGGCCAGAGACGCCGCCCCGCTCGCCTTGAGCGCATTGCCAAGGTCACAGGCTCCGCGATGATCGAACAGATACCCCGCCAGCAGCAGAACGGAGCGCCGCAGGGGTGCGGGCACATCGTCCTTCGCGCCGTATCCCGCCTGATAGACGATATCGATTGCGTTCGTGGAGCGCAGCGCCACCGGCCATGTCGCGCCGTCCTTGAGCGCCAGCCTGCCGGGGATGCTGTAGGTGTCCACGTCGAAGGTGGTGCTGATCGTCACTGCCGTATCCGTGCCAGCCTGATCATAGGCCGTCACATCATCCACCGCGATCAGCGGATAGCGGGGCAGCTCATAGACGCGGTTTGGCCCGGACAATTCGGAGATTGCGCCCTCTCGCACACCATCCCACCACGGCTCCTGCCCGCTCGGCCACCGGTCCAGCGCCACACGCCACGTCTGGGTGATCATCGCGATGCCATAGGCGTCCTCGATCCACTGACGCGCCTCTTCGATATAGGCGTCGGCCTGATCGTCCGGCAGGCTGTCGCTGTCGGTGACGGTATGGGCGCGCAGCTCGTCTTTCGTCACCGGCTCGGAGGCAGGCGGCGTCACGATGCGGCTTGCGCGGCGCTGGAAGGGCTTTGCAGGGGCTCTTAGCATCACTTCCTCCGGCGCTTCGTCTTGTTCTCAGGTGGCCGCTCGGCTTTGTTCTCCAGCGGCTCGGCCTTATCCATCATCCGCGAGGCGCAGCGATCCGCCAGCGCCCATTCGGCGATGCGGCCCTCCACCACGGACCCGCAGGGAATGGTAATCACGGTGTGGCCGTCAGGGGCGCAGGGATAGCCTTGCGCTGCGGTGATCTTGGCTTTGGTCATGGGGCTCTCCTGCTCTCAGGGATAGAGGCCAGCGGACCGGCCCCTACTGCCAAAGATCAGGTCGCAGGGACCGAAGTGCCGACGAACGTGGTCGCGGCCCGGCTGGGTTTGCCGAGGATCGCGAACACAGAGACGTCAGCGTCAGTGCCTGTGGTTCCGACGACATTGGTCCGCACATACCGCGCGCCGCCGACATACCCCACTGCACCAGCAAGCGTATTGTCCGCATCATCAGCGGTCACAGTGACGGTCGTGGTGGTGCCGTCCACGCTGGAGGTCGCGGCAATTGCGGCCGCATCAGCAGCGGCAGTGGTGTCGCTATCCTGCACCGTCGCGGTGAACCCCGAAGCCGTTCCTGCGTCGGTGATGGTATTGTTGACCATCATGATTGTGCAGGCGTCGTACCCCTTCAGGTCCACCCAAGCGGAAGCCGCCGGGGTGGTGCCAGAAAGGGTCAGGTTGCCGAGGTGGACAACCTGCTGTGTGGAGAGATTATCGTGCATCGCTTCGTCTCCTTACGAGCTGAACTCGACGACCTTGATCGCCTCGCCATTGATCATGTCGCCGCCAGTCCGCTTCGTGGCGTAGAACAGGATATTGGGTTTGCTGGTGAACGGATCGCGCAGCATGCGGACGCCCATACGATCCACGATCTGGTATGCCTGACGCAGATCGCCGACAGCCATGGACAGGGACCCAGTGGCGAGGTTCGGCATATCCTCGAAAGAGGCCACCGGAGCGCCAAGGATGGTGGCGGGCTGACTCCCCGCAATACCCGGCTGCCACAGGTATTTGCCGTCGCTGTCCTTCAGCTTCCGCACTGCGGCTTGCGTGGCCGTATTGGCGAACCACGTGGCATTGCTGCGATACTGCGCCTTGAGGCCGTAAAGAGCGCTGATCAGCACGTCGCCGGAAGTCGGGGCGGTAGCAAAGGCCCCGTTCGCACCAGTCTGGAAGCGCTCGACCGAGTTCGTCAGATCAGTCCCGTCTGCATAGTCCAGAAAGCCGCGCGGCTTGCCCACGCCATCACCGGCCACGAACGCGGAGTTTTCCGCACGAGCAAACCGATCACCGATCTTGCCGCTCAGCCATTCCTCGATATCCACCGCGCTGTCGTCGAGAAGCTTTTGCGAGGCCTTGGGCATCGCATACATCTCGTGCACCGGGATCGACCAGCGGGCAACCTGCGGCGTGTCGGTGGTAGGGCGGCTCTCCAATTCCGAGACCCAACCGAAGCCAACCTCGTCGTTGTCATAGAAGCCCTCTAGAGTGTCGGTCGAGATGACCTGCACGGAGGCATAAGCGCGAACCGCCGAGGTCTCGTAGACCCGCTGGACCATCCGCCCCGTCATATCCGGCGTGACAAAGAAGCCGCCATCGGAAGACGAGCCCACGGACAGCGCTTTGCGCTCCGCGTCTGTGAGAAAGTCGGTGTTGAAGGCCTTTCGAGCCAGACGGAGGAATGCGCCTTTGTATTCCTGCATCCCCTCGTGATCGAACGACTTGGCCTCATCGACCATGCCAGTGTCCTTGGCAACAATCTTGGCCCAATCGATAGCCTTGGCGTCAAGGTCGATCTCGTTGCCATCCTTGTCCATGACCTTGACCGGCTTGCGCTTCATGGCAAGCTCGATCTGATCGACCTGCTGCTGCTTCTTGCTCAGATCAGCTTCGATCTTTTCGAGCGCCTCGGTGGTCACGTAGTCCGCCGAGCCTTTTTCTTCGATCTGCTTGAGCCGATCATCGTTCTTCTCCTTGTAGCTGGAGAAGTCCTTGTTGATCCCGTCTAGGAGGGTTTTGACCTCCGACAGGTCGAATGCACCATCAGCCATTGATTGTCTCCTTCAGCTGGGTGAGTTGCAGATGCAGCGTCTTGATTGCTGCGGTGTCTGCCTCGTCCGCCCCAGCATCCCGCTGATCGGATAGGCCCTTGAAGCCGTGCAGCGTGATCGCCGCGGCCTCCTTTCGCGAGTAGCCTGCATCCCGCAGGAACCGCTCAAATTCGCGTTCGGTCGTGATCGACTTGACCGAGGTGACGGTCGCCGCGTCGAGCATCGGAAACGTCACAAGGGACACCTCGAATAGCTCGACCTCGACCAGCTTGCGCACCCCGCCCCGTTCATCGGCGGCCTTGAGGGTGCGATACCCGATGGACATGCTGTCGATGGCCCCATGCCGCAGGAGAGCCATTGCCTCCCGGCCCAGAGCCACATCATCGAACAGCCTGCCCTTGACGTAGAGCCCACGCTCATCCTCTCGGATTTCATCCCATGCGCCGATCACCTTGTGGGTGTCGTGCTGCCACAGCATCTTCGGCTTGCGGCCTGCGAGCGACTTGGTGAACGCGCCGCGCTCCACCACATCCAGCCCGTTGTCCACCACGCCGAATACCGAGGCATAACCCTCGAATACGCCGCTCTCATCGGGCGCTTGCTCCAGTTGCAGCGCCGCATGCTTGTGTTCGATCATTCTGGCCTCACATAGGTTTCGACGCATCGGCAGTTGATGATTGCGCCTGCGGGACCGCTGGGGTCGCCGGGATACATCAGCAGCGCTTCGCCGCCGTATTTCATGGGCACCCGGTAGGGCTGATCCATGGGGATCTTCACGCCGTCCATGGCGCGGTGCGAATACTCATCTACCACGCCGTCACCCTCGCCAAAGTCGCGGGTTCGATGGTCCTCCGTCGCGCCCCACTGCTTGAGGAGCGGGCGGCGGCTGGTGCGAGCGACCTGCTGGGTGGCGTAGCCGCTGCTTCCGTGCGTCTCCGTGCGGGCGATCACCGCCGCGCGGGTGCCGTTGAAGTCCGGGCCGATCTTCTCGATCAGGCCGCCAATCTCGGCGAGCGACATGCCCTCACGCTGGCCACGCGCCGCGATCCGGCTGATCTGGTCGCGAGTCGTGTCCGAAACCATCGTGACCTTTCGGCCCCCGAAGACCTCCGCAAAGGCCGACAGTATCTGATCGAACAGGCTTTCCTCGCCCGCCTTGGTCTCAACCGGCATCAGATCCTTGAACTCATCGATCATGCTGCGCCCGGCCTGCTGCACACTGGCCCGCCAGATGCTTAGAAGCGCGCCCTCAACGCGCTGGCGGTGATCGTCAGGCACAGTCACTTGCCCGGTCATGCGAAAGGCCGCCGCAGCGTGGCGTGTGGCGTCATCCAGCACCGTCAGGAGGGCTGCACCGCCGCGCTCGGCAATGGCATCCTGCGCGGCCCTGCGCTCGTCAGCCGTAGGCAATGCGCCATGCCTTTTCCGAGGGCGTCTCATCAGGCTCCTTGGGCTGACCTTTGCGCAGATCGGCCATGAGCATCTTGCCCTTCTCGCCTCCGAGCGGCTCATATCCCTTCATCTCGCGGACCTCATCGACGGTAAGCTCCATCGACTTGTTGCCCATGGCCCACATTTCGCGGCGCTTTTCGGCGATGGCCTCGATCTGGTCGAAGTCCGGCTTGATCACGGCGCCCTCGAAATACGGCGACAGCCATGCATTGATCTCGCTGGCGAAATACTTGACCAGCGGGATCACCGTGTCCTCCCAGAACGCCTGCCGCGCTTCTGCGTAGTTGGAGTAGGTGTTGTCGCCCGGAATCCCGAGCAGCTGGGGCGGCACACCGAAGGCAAGGCACACATCGCGCGCCGCCGAGTGCTTACCCTCGATGATGCCCATGTCTGAGGGGCTGAGCCCCATGGCCTGCCATTGCAGCCCGCCCTCAAGGATCATGGGGCGCCCTGCGTTCTTCGACCCGGAGTATTGCTCCTGCACCTCGACTTTCAGCCGGTTGAATTGATCGTCGGATAGCTCACGGTCATCTTTCACCGCCAACGCGCCGGATGGCCGCGCGCTGTTCTGCAAGAGCGCCTGCATCCATGACATGCTCTCGTTGTGCTGATCCACCGAGTAGGCCCCGGCCTCGACCGGAGACAGGCCATACCAATCGTCAACCGGATGGAACGCCTTGAGATGCCGGACATCACTGTCTCCGGTGATCGGGTCAGCGTCCCAGCGGTGCTCCTGTTGCCCCACCTTGTAGAGGTAGCCCGAGGCAAGCCCGGTCTCACCTTGCAGCACCTTCATGCGGTCGGGGCGCAGCGTCCAAAGCTCCTTGGGTGTGCCCTGCACCAGCACCCGCTCAAGGTAGGCGTTGCCCGCGATCATGTAGAAGCCTGCCATCGCGCCCCAGAACTCCGAGCCGCCTTGGCTGGGGTTCGGGGTCGCCAGCAGATCCTTGAGCGGATGTGTGGTTAGCTCCTCATCGCCCTGCCAGACCATCCACGGGACCGAGGCCACAGCGTCCTCGATCCGCTTGATCGCCCGATAGGCCACGACATTGCGGATATAGGCCTCATCGGCAAACGCCGCGTAATTGCGCTTGGACCATACCGCCGGTGCAACGTGCTGATAGTGCAGCCGGTAGCCTGCGCTCTCCTTGACCTCCGGTGCGCGTCTGAATCGGTCGAAAATGCCCATAGCGGCCCTCATAGCGACCTGACGCGAGGCCGCGATTTGTTCTGGATCATCGGGGCCAGCGCATAGCGGATGGCGTCGATATAGTGGTTATTCGCGTCCACGATGACCGGGAGAATGTCTCCGCTCAGCCGATCGGTCTTGTAACTGTAGAGCCTGAATTCCCGCGCCGTTTCCGGGCAATCGGGGTGGATGATGATGCGCTCAAAGGATCGCATGAACTCGACCCCATCTTCGACAGAGCCTTGCCATTTCTTGACCGCTTGCATCCGAGGCAGACCGTGCCTCCGCAGGTGGTCGATGCTCTCTGGGCGCGCACTGTCAGCCCGTGACACATGCCGGTCGAACCCATCGATGCGGTCGCTTATGAACTGCGACGTCTGATCAAGCGTGAGCTTCTTCTTGCCCGCCTCGCGGCGGATGTAGAGGCAGCGCCCCTTGATGTAGCACTGCACTGCGACGGTCGGATCTTGCGCAAACCCGAAGTCCACGCCCTGATATGGCCCATCCCATGTGTGAACCGGCTCGAACTCATCAATCTCGAACTTGCCTCCGAATACCTGCGCCTCGGTCAGCGTGAGGAATGCGCCCTCCCAGACGTGATCATAGGTGTCGGGGCGTAGCCGCTGGTCGTCTAGCCGCTCCTCCTCCAGACCGCTCTCTGCCCACCACGGATTGTCGCGCCAGTTGATCGGCGTCACGATGCAGCGCGAAGGGCTGCCCTCGATGAACCGCTTGTGCGTGGCGCTCTCCGGGCTCTCCGGGTTGTAGCTGACCCAGTTCTCCAGATCAGTGCCGCCCCGGATCGTCGGGATCAGCTTGCGCCATGCGACCTCCGAGACACCCTCTGCCTCATCCGTCCAGTTCAGCAGGATGCGCGCCTTCGACTTGATGCTGTCGAGGTTGTGCCGCAGGCCAGCGAACGCGAAGCGCACCCGGCCATTCTTTGTGCGGACGAACTTCTCGCCTAATGCGTAATAATCGTTGAGGAACGGCTCAGACCGGATGGCCGCCTTGATCTCCTCTAGGCTGCTCTCCTCCAGGCTGTTGAGGTGCTCCCGGCTGGCGAGGATGACCCCCTCCCTGCCCGCCTCAGCGAAGCGGTAGCCATAGACTGCGGCCATCTTCGCGAGGCCCTTGGTCTTGCCTGACCCCCGACCACCGGGGAAAACGCGGTGCTTCGCTGGCTGAGAGAAGTTCTCGACCAGCTTGGGGGGTAGCTCAATCCTCGCTGTCGTCATGCTCGACGGGCTTGGCGACCAGCTCGATCACGCTGGGCTTGGGCGTCATGCTGCCATCGCGGGACGTGTGGTCGAAGTCGTGCTTGTCGCGCCACTCATCGGGGGCCGCGTTCTTAAGGGCGAAGATCCGGCTTGTGACCTGAGGACCCGTCTCCGCAGACAGCAGCCCACGCTCCAGAAACTCAGCCCGTGCAGCCTCGCCACGCTTTACCGCTTGCAGAAACTCGGGGTGTTCCTCCATCCACGCGCGCACCGTGTTGTAGCAGACGCCCAGCCGACCGGCGGCAGCCATCTTGCTGAAACCCTCGCGCATGGTGGCCTCAACGTCCTCGCAGAAGCTCTCTTGATACTTGGTCGGTCGAGCCATGAGGCTTCCTTTCGCCACAGCGTTGTGCACAACTGCGGTCGTCTATTCCCGAAGGAGATAATGATGTTTCGAGTTGGAGCCGTTGCCGTGACCATCGCCACGCTGGCAGGATGCACCGTCCCCGAGGACACCCCCGGAAGCGTCTATGAGGTCACGCAGCACACCGTGACGATCCGTGGGGCCTATGACATGTCGCTGGGGGGCAAGGCGCACCCTACCGCTGCGATGATCCAGCAGGCGAAAGACATCTGTCCCGGCGCGACCTACCTATCCGCCACACCGAGCAACCTGCACGAATACGACTACACCTTCCGATACTTGTTCCGGTGCCCGAACGGACCAGCGTAACGAGAAAGGGCCACCCGAAGGTGACCCGTTGTTGTTGAGGACGTCTCCCCAATTTTGGGGAAACATCGCGATACCCGCTGGCAGGGGGTGTCCTCACTTTTGAGGAGACCCTAACCCACTGATAATAAACGGTCGAATTTTCGCGCCCCACGTGGGCATGTGCGCTCAGATTTGGGCGGACATCACAGGCTAGGTCCGGTGCCGCCGACAACCCGCATGGTCGGACCCGACTTGCCTGCGTCCTGAGTGAACGCCTCAAGCGCGTCAGCAAACTGACGACAGACAGAGGCAGCACGCATCATGGAGCCGCTTACCTCCTCACCATGGGCGTGCTCTATGTCGTGAATCTCGGCCATCGCCAGGGTGATCGACTGGATCACGCCGGTCATGGTGTTGCGGATCGCCGCGGCTTCCACGTCTGCATTCCGCATATCGCGCAACGATGCCTGATGCTTCTCGACGCTTTCCTTCATGCGCTCGATGTTCTGAGACAGACGCCCCTTGGTATCGCGCAGGCGGCGCTCCTCAGCCTTCGCGGCGTTCAGCTTGCCTTGGATTTCAGCCATAGCCGCCTGAGCCAGATTGTCGGCTTCCGCTTGGGCCTTCTGCTTGGCGAGGCGCTCTGCTTCGGCGGCGGCGGCTTCCAACCGGCCCCGCTCGTTGTCCAGCTGACGCTGTGCGCTCTCGGCGGCGTCGATCGCAGCCTGCAACTCATCCTCGACAGCAGCCTTGGCCGCAGCCTGTGCCTTCTGCCGCTCCTCCTCGATCAGGGCTTTCTGCCCGTCTGCGAGGCTGTCTGCCCGTTGGCGGTAGGTGTCCCGCTCCTGCTGGGCTTGGGAGGCCCGGTTGTTCGCAGCTTCGATGGCAGCGGCATGCTCGCGCTTGAGACGCTTAATTTCAGCAGCACTTACGGTTTCACCCGCCGCCGCGCGACTATGAACCTCCGCCCGAACTTCCTCCGGCACAGATGGGGCCGCGAGAGCGTACAACGCCGCGGGGGGCAAATGCGAAACTGTTTCGCATTTGCCGTAGCGCTCATGCACTTGCATCAAATTTTGTGCAGTCCGGATGGTCATTCCGAACTCAGCGCTGATCCATATTCCGAATGAGCCATGCGGCATCTTTTCCTTCACGTCTGCCAACTCTGCACCAATCGAAAGAATATCCTCGGCGGTCCGCTTCATGCGAAGGCGGATGCGCTCGGCAGCGGCGCGGACCTCGTTGGCTTGCTCGGAGATCTGCCCGTAATCGAAAAGGGTGACTTCGCTCATTTGCTTTTGCCTCCCCCAAACACGCCTGAGGTGATCCGGCGATACATCCCTGCGATGCGACCGCACTCATCACGGACAGCGACCTTGATTGATTTGCGGGTCGCGCCAGCCTCGATGCCCTGATGTAGGATCATGGCGGCAGCGCTTTCGGCCATCTGGAGATAGCGAAGCTCCACCACATCAAAAAGGTCGCGGTCTTTGCTCTCACCGGCCATCACGGCTTCACGCTGTGCCTTGTTGAGGCCGAAGGGCGCGTAGACCGAGCGAGTGAAGTTCGAATATGCGAGGTCAGGTCGTGTCGCGCCCTCTCCTTCGCCATCGACGTATTCATTAAAGGACGCAATTGCGTCGGTGAAGTTCAGGCGGTCGATCTTCCCGGCTTCGCGCAGTGCAGGCCAGTGCTGATTTCCACGGAGCGCCGGGGCGGAACCGTTGACAGGTTGGATTTGTGTGTTCATTGCGTGCTCATCTTTGGCGCCTGCCCTATGGGCGCTGGAGGGAGAAAGCGGTGCCCACTGAATGTTCCACCAAGGGTGGGCACCGCGACTGCGCCTAGGGCCGGCGCATCAAAGGGGCGATTTCACCCCGTCATTTCTAGAGTGTGCGCGACCCGTAAGCGCCTGACAATGCTGTCCATTAGCCAGCCGGGACGCCGGTCATCTTGTGGGCCATCACGACCAGCGCTTCCTGATCGATGTTGACACTCATGTCGCCATCGTCGTCGGCGAACAGGATCTTGAACCACAGGTCCTCGATCGTCTCAGGCTCATATGCCGCCGCGCGGTCGGAGCAGCCCGTCACGATGTCGAACAGCGCGTCCTCCTCAGGGCTTCCTTCCGTCAGATCGGCGCGGGACAGATGCGCCTTCGCCTGCTGCCACTCGTGATAGAGCGCCCGGAGCGGGCTGGTGACCGGGTAGGCCGATGCGGCGCTACCTGCGGTGACCGTGACCGAGACGCTGGCGAGGCCAGCCATGACGGCGCGACGAGACGCCTTGAATTGTTCAGGGTTCGATGATACATTCATCGGTGAAATCCTTCTTAGATCGGTGGATTTTCAATCAAAGCCGTTGGGGTGACCGCCCCAGCGGCTTTACTTTTGTGCGGATGCCTCTCGTTGCAGATCGGCCTCTACGCCTTCGCTCAGCCTTCCAATGACCTCTGCATTCAGCGTGCGCCCGGCGCGGGCTGCTGCGACCTTGAGCGCAACCTTCCAGTCGCTCGGCAGCTTCAGCGTGATTTGCTCAATCTTCGTGTTCATGCACCTTTTCTCCTTTCATGCATCATGGCTACATCATCGCTTTAAGTTTATCAAGTTGTCAATATGCACAACATGCACAACTTGAAAAACTTGCGCTAAACGTCGCCGCGAGGCATACGCTCGTGCCATGGCAGGCGAGAACAAAGATACCCGTGTAGTTATTATGATGTCCCAGCGCGAAGTCGCTGCGGTCGATCAGTGGCGATTCGAGAACCACATTGGCTCACGCGGTGAGGCGATCCGACAGCTAATCCGAAAAGGCTTTATGGCTGACTACCAGGACACGAAGCGCGCCAAGCTGGACGATCAGTAGCCCTCTCCTGACTTTCCCCCAGATCCGGGGAAAACCCCCTGCCCTGAGGTTTTTCCCGATTCTGGGAAATACTCCCTCCTGACCATTTCCTCAGATTTGAGGAGATGGTGCTGTGTGGTGCGCCACGAGCGTTGACTCACCACCTATACGTGCACGAAGGTGAGCGTCTTCGTAACGATTTGAAAGGTTCCAACGATGGCTAAAGTAGCCCCATTCCATTCCAAGAAGCCCGGCACGACTGTGTATCACGACAACAGCAGCTGCACTGAGGGCAACAACATCGAGCGCGAAAACCGCGTGTCCGGCACTGGCGGTCGAAACAAGTGCGACCACTGCAAGCGCTTGAGCTAAGCGGTTAGGCAGGCTCCGTCTGGAAGATCAGATCCCAGACGGGGCCGTTAAGCTCCCCATCTTCAACATGCCAGATCCGAGCCAATGCCCTTGGCTTGAGGCCATGCTGGAGCGCCACTGAATAGGCCTTGAAGCCTTCCGCATGATCGCCCTTGATGCGCACCGTAGGCTCAGGAAAGCAGTGACCCGGCCCGCCCTCGCATGACTCGATGGTCGCAAGGCCCGCCTCCCTCAGAACGTGCACATGCCGCGCGATCCCCGCATCCAGAGGCATATCCAGCTCAAGGCCGAACGACTGGCTGCGGGAAAGCTCCATCATCTCAATACCGGCAGGTGTGGTAGGCGGTCGAGCCATCGGCATTGGTCACGGCCACGCGGTCGCACTGAGAGGCGGCGGGCGGCATCGGGGCATTGTCCCCGGCGGCAATGGCGAGCATCATCACGAGCCATCCAGCGATCATGGCATATCTCCTATCTGATGTGGGTTGGTCCCCGCCCGTCCTGCAATCTGCGCTCCATGAGCCCATGCCCGCCACGCAGTTGACGCCCGAGGGCGCTTGCAGGCGCTGACGACCGGCGGGGTGGCCGGGGAAAAGGAAGGCGGGCCGGTGTGGTGTGTTGCGATCACATTCGGTTGCAATCGCGCGGTAGGGATTGCCGAGGGCGGCGTTCGGCTCTACATGGTATCTACACAGCTGCCCGCGCCAAGCCGGCGTTGAAAGGACCATGAGATGCAATTGAATGTAAGGAAGTGGGGAAACAGCCTCGCACTGAGGCTGCCCCGGCATGTGACAGATCAAAGCCGACTGCATGACGGTTCATGCGTTGAGATCGAGTTCCGCGAGGATGGAGCTATGATCATCAAGCCCGTTCGGCCAAAATTCAAACTGTCGGATCTGCTTTCGAACGAGAAGCCCAAACAGTCCGCAGAGGTGGATTGGGGCGAACCCAAAGGAGACGAAGTTTGGTAGCAGGGAACACCTATCAGCCGGAGCGAGGCGATCTCGCTTGGCTTGATTTCACCCCTCATTCTGGAAGCGAGCAGGCCGGTCGTCGGCCTGCTCTTATCCTGTCAGCGCAGGAATTCAATATCGCCACCGGTATGGCGTTCGTCTGCCCCATCACCAATCAAGGCAAGGGCAGTAACTTCGAGGTTCCCCTGCCCCGGGGAGCCAAGATGACAGGCTTTGTCCTGACCCACCAACTCAAGAGTCTCGACTGGATTGCCCGCGAGGCAGATTTCGCAGGCAAGCTGAACCAAGAAACCCTCTGGGAGGTGTTCGGTCGCATCGAGGCGATCATGTCCATCGAACTGTAGGCGCATACCGTGGGCTGTGGCAGCAGCGGCAGCCCACCGGAACGCAAAAAGGCGACCCGTGGGCCGCCCTGTCATCTCTTGCGATGATGTGAATTTGCCCGAGTTTAGTGGCCACGTCAACTAAAGACGCAACATATCGGCCAAATCGTCCAATCCTTCTGCAAGGCGGGCGAGGTATCGGGCCTCTGCTCTGCCCCCTGTGCATCCGGGCATCGAGCGGATTGATCGGTTGGCGAGCACCACATGATCGATATAGGCACGGCTTGCGCGGGAGACGTGCCGGGCGATGGCATGATACCCGCCGATGCGGTCCACCAGTATGGCGACATTCGCATC
Organism: Marinobacter sp.; assembly: GCA_040119125.1. GTDB lineage: Bacteria > Pseudomonadota > Alphaproteobacteria > Rhodobacterales > Rhodobacteraceae > Pacificitalea. The sequence continues at coordinate 141,814 of JBEDTR010000011.1, read as the reverse complement.
GGGCTTGGGTGAGGTGTCCACGTTAACCGCCTTGATGGCCGGGGCGCTGCGCTGTGTCCGCTCCCATGCAAGCGACAAGGCCTCAGCCGCCTTGGATTGGCGCGGGGTGAGCTTGCCTAGCCGCTGGTAGCGCTCATACCAGCAGATGCGCCGGGCGCGCTTGACGCCGTTAGGGTTGGTCCTGCGCCCTGTCTCTGGGTCCGTGATCGTCACCGGCTCAATCGCGGGCTGGTAGCCATGCCTCCGCATCCAGCGCACGATGGCCTCACGGGCCCGCGCCTCCGCTCGCTTGAGCTTGGCTTGCTCCTTGGGGTCAGCGCTCTTTTTTGGCGCGGATACGACCCGATTGACGCTGGCGCGCAGATCGGCGTCGAGCCTCAGGTCCTGCCGAAAGTGGCGCACGACCTCAGGCACATCCCCCAAGATCGCCAGTGTGATCGGCCCCATATCCCACGGCATGGTGGCGAGGCTTGTCCGGTTCTGTTTGCCCATATGCTGTCCCCTTGTGCTTTGCTTATTGGTCTGCGAGCCAGATCATCGCCCGGATGGCGGCCAGCAGGCGTGTGCGGGCTTCGTCGGTGCCCTGCGCTGAGGCGATGCCGGGATCTGCCCGGCTGTGCCAGTGGACGGAGACGCGCTCGCCATCGTGGTGCACCTCTCGGGTGAGGTCGTGCCGGTGGCGGGGCTGCTCGACCAGCGTCACGCAGTCCAGCAGGCCGGTATAGGCTCCGTAGCAGATCCGAGCGTCGATCGAGTGCATCGCGGCGTGGAAGTCGATCTCGGTCGCGGTGCCGTCTGCGATGCGGTCGGCGAGGTCGCGCAGGTCGTCGGTCGTGGTGTCGGTCATTGGGCAGTCTCCAGTTGGGGCGCGGCTGAGGGGGCCGTCCACTCCTCGCAAAACAGTGAGCAGGCAGGCATCTGCCACATGGGCTCGCCTCGCGCCGCCGGGTGCAGCTCGTCGAGAAAAATGCGCTCGCCATCGACCCGCACAAGTCGCGCTCCGAGGCGTCGGGATTGCGCGGCCCGCTCCGCGAACACCTTTGGGAACTCTCGGCGGAGATGGTTCCAATAGGTGGGGCTGGTCGCCTTGACACACCCGAGACAGTTGGCGTTCGGGAAGCCATGGTCATAGATCTCTGGCAGCTTGATGCCAGCCGCGCGGATCATGTCGCCGCAGTCGCCCTTGGTCATGGCGGCGTCGATCAGCACCGGGATCACGTTGTCACGCTCTGTGAGTGTAAACCGAGCATGCCGATCCCTTTCCTCAGCGGTAAACCCTAATACGTGCTGGTCTGGCTTGTGCAGCACCTCCCACTCGCGCCGGGCGTCCTTTTTGAGATGGACCGTGCATGGGGCGCCGTGGGGAAACACCATCGCCTTGCGGTGCTCCCAGACATCGACCGCCGACGCTGCCGGATATTTTGATCCTGTAAATTCCTCGATTTCGACCCCACACCACTCCGCCACGTCGCGCAAAAAGCGGCGATTATCTGGGTGCTCTTCCGCGATAGGCTGATTGACCGCGCGAACATCCTCGCCGGGAAATCGCTCTAGTGTGAGCTTGAGCGCGGCGGCGCTGGCGGCCCCACATGAAAACCACACCACGATCATGCTGTGTCTCCTTCCAATATCCATGCCTCATTTGCGATGACGCCCCCGGCCCGCAGGTCGGCAACGATGGTGCGCACATGCTCCGACGAAAGACGCAGGGATGTGGCGATCTGCTCGGGTGTCTCTCCCCGGTGGTGGGCGGTGATGATGTGGGCGAGCTGGGTCATGCCGCCTCCCTCACGCCAGCCATGACGGCGGGCAGGTGATGCCCGAGGATGTCGCCGATCTGACGGGCAATCTCCTGCACCTCAGGCTGCGATCCATTGCCCTCGCGCAGCGTGACGAAGTGCACCCAGCTGCGGATCGTGCCATTGGCATAGAGCCGCGTCGGAGCCAGCCCCTCGGGAAGCACGGCGCGGGCCACCTCTTTGGCCACCCCGGCTTGTAGCGCGCGCTGATAGGCGCCCTCAGCGGCGGTCCATACCCGCTCTTGCTCGATATCCCACCACGTCGCCAGAGCGCCATCCTCGCAGGCGGTCGAGGCCTGCCGGTTGGTCGGGTGCTGCATCCGGGCTTCCCGATAGCTGGGGTCGCCCAAGATGCTCACGTCCTGATACCGCTGACTAAACTCCTGAAAAACCAGACTGCGGTGACGGAGGATCTGCCGAGCAATGTCGCGCGTCGTGCGGATCTGGATGCAGGCGTTGGCCATCTCCAGCGGCGACCAGTGCGCATTGCGGATCAGATAGCCGATCAGGCGGTCGTCGCTCGCGTGGTGCGCGTTGGGATCAGACGATACCCGCGCGCAGTCCACGATGACCCGCTCGGCGTCGGGGGTGATCCATTTGAGGCAGACGCTCATGCGCTCAGCCCTTGGCAATGCCGCGCGGCGTCTCGCTTCGCAATGGCAGCTTCCCCGGATGAGATGGCGGCCTTATAAGCCGCCTCTCGTGTAAAGTAGACTTTGCCCAGCTGCTCCTGCCCATTGCAGATCGTATACCATGCCAGCCAGCGGCGAGTGCCCAGATAGGTCGCGCCGACCTCCAGATCGACGGGGATCTCTACGGGTGCGAAAGTGTTCATCGCTGCGCCTCCTTGCATTAGAACGGAATCTCGTCGTCCATGTCGCGGTGGTCGCCGTAGCCCTGCGATCCACCCCCTTGTTGGCCGCCACCCTGATAGCCGCCATTCGACTGTCCGCCCTGCTGGCGGTCATTGTCGAAGATCGAAACCATCACGCGATCACTCGCCTTCTGCCCCTTCGCCTGCCCCAAGATGCGTTGCTGCATCAGGACGCCAGCAAGGTTCACGCTTGGATCGAGGAGCATGAATTCGCCATTCTGATTGGAGAGGATCACCCCAAGATCGACATAGCGACCCTTGGTCTGACCGTCCTTTTCGTATTCACCGACTTTCGCTGTGAGCCGTTTAACCATGTTGCTGTCCTTCTCCACTGTTGTTCAGCCACGCGATGAACTCATCGCAGTTTCCGTAAAGGTCGTGATCGTTGTGGCGCCAGTGCTGCGCGCCGGGCCACCATTCGACGCGCTGCTCGCCGTTCATCCACAGGGTAAAATGCGAGCCAATGTCGTCATTGATCCGAACGTCTCGAGCGAGATGCCGTAATTCTCCTGCGCGCCTCACAGCCTCCTCGCGTCCGGCCTGACGCGCCTTTCGGGTAATCGTTCGCTTCGTCATTCTGATCTCCTTGTTCCAACCGGAGCGGATGGGTTCTGCTGGACACACTTCGCCCGTCGCCGGGACGAAGCGTGTTCCAACCGTCACGTCTTGGGACATGCAGTCACACACCATCAGGGCAGCTTGCGCTCGTATGCGCTGGATCGGGGTCAGGCGGTCGATCCGTGGCTGTCTCTTCGCCCCCCATGCGGGGGCCTGGCGGCACCGCGTCACACCCCCTGATGGAGAGATGTGGGCGGCTGCACCTCCATCGGGGTGCGTCCTATGTGGGCAAGACTCTGGCGTCGTTTGGCCCGTTCGCATCCGCCAGTCACAGCGGGGGCTACTAGTGGAGGGCCTATGTCGCGCGCTTGCGGCGGCGCACCGGAGCCTTGCCTGCCCCATGCCGCTCAGGTGGAAGCGATGCGCTCCCTGCCTGAGGTTGCCCGGACGACGCGCCGGGCTTCGATGCTGGGTCATGGCGGCATAACCTTCCGCAAGTGGAGCGCGACAGCCCGCAGGCCGTCCTGCTCGTGCATGTCATTGAAGTCACCCAAGGCGGGCGGCATGGACCATGTGCGGACAGCTTTGCGGGCGTAGTATTCGCCAGTGCCCATCCCGCCGAATTGCTCCAGCGGCTTGTCGTTCTCAGCCGCAACCACGCTGCCTGTCAGGCCGGAGGCGACCTTGCAGACGTTATGTGCGGAGAATGCGCTCAGGACGGTTGCGGAGCGCCCCAGCAGGCGCAGAGCGGCCCGGACAGTCAGTGCGGTGGCGATGCCCTCACACACCCACGTCTCGCGCCCTGTGGCGATCCTGTGGGCCGCTCCGCTCATCTGGCCGCCGAGGATGTTTTTCTTTGCGCCATCAACCGTGATGAATTGCACGGTAGTCACCGCCTTTGCGATGCGCCCCGGCACGACCAGCAGTGGGCCATCGCCCTCCGGCAGGGCTGACGCCAAACGCTCGCCCAGCTTGTTGTCGGGCAGGGCCGCACGCACGTCATCGATCACCAGACCAAGCTCATCCGGGAAGCCCTTGGCTGCGAGGTAAGGGTGCGGCTCATGGCGGCAGGCGCGCACGATCCGCTCACAGGTCGCGGCGATCTCGCGGCGCTCCTCCTGCTGGCGGCGATCAGCCTCCGGGTCGCGCTTGGGGGCAGATCGGCCGTTTGCCGGGGCACCGCCCACGTGGAAGCGCTGATGCTCGCCCGTGGTCCAGTTGTAAGCCACGCCACCCTGCTCGTCGGGGTCGATCATCACCCGCCCGCTGGTATTGGCTGCGGACTTGCCGACCACGGCGGACTTGATCCAGCGGCCCGGCACGATCCGGCGAGGGGGCTGGATGCCCACGGCCTCGCAGGCGCTCCGCATGGCGTCGTGATAGCTCATGCTGCCCCCCGCTTGCTGCCCTTGCGGAAGCGCTTGATCTCGCGCTCGACCAGTGCGGAGGCGGAGGGATCGACCATCGCGGCGGGCGCGGCGTCGAACCAGCCAAACGGCAGCTTGTCGCTGGGATACACGCCCCGAAAGACGCCATAGGCCCATTTGCGCGCATGCTGCTCACCCTTGGACGTGTGCGCCATGGTGTAGTCGAGAGCGGCGTCCCAGACCTTGCGAGGATCGGACAGGCACTCAGCCCGCAGACCGGCGCGGGGCTGCATCTTGAAATCGCTCGGCTTGAACTCGACCATCTCGCCCGCGACATTGACGACGCCCGACCGCGCGGGGCGCTCCCACCCGCAGGACATGCAGAGGTTGCCGCGCAGCGCGCCACTGCATTCGGGGCACACCACCTTTTCGCGCACCTGCTCATTGCGCTCTCGGGGCTTGCTGTCGCGCTTGGTCGAGTGATCCAGATCACCGACGCCATGATCCCAGACGTCGAACATGTCGATGCCGAAGCGCTCGATATTGCCGGAGTGATCCAGCCAGAGCGCAGCATCCTTGTCGGCATGCGAGCGCATGACGCGACCGATCTCCTGCATGTGGCTCGACAGGCTCTTGCGATAGGGCTTGCAGGAGATGCCGCACTTGACGTCTGGCACATCGAACCCCTTGGTCAGCACCCCGCAGGACACCAGACCGTCGATGATGCTGTCGGGGCGGCGGAATTCGGCGATCTTTTCCGCGCGCTCTTCGTCGCTGCGGTCGAGATAGCTGATCTGCTGGAAATTGAACCCTGCGGCGGAGAAGGCGGCGCACAGCTCGCGCCCATGATCCACGGTCGGCGAGAATACGATGGTCTTGACCGGCCCGCCGAAGGTCTCGGTCGTCTTGGTCATCCACTCCTGCACCACGTCGCCGACGATCTGGATGCCTGCGGTCGAGGCGCTGCTATCCGAAAATTCGCCATAGCTGTTGAGGCCAAGATCGGCGTCGTCGGGGGATTTCGCGATGTAGATCTTGGGCTCGATCAGGAACCCGTCTTCGATCAGGCGGCGCGTCGGGATCACATTGACCACATCATCCCAGTGGTCGCCCATGCCCTTTGTAAACGGGGTGGCGGTCAGCCCGATCTTCACGGCCTGCGGATGGCGCGCCATGTAGTCGAGGGTCGCCTTATACTGACAATTGTGAACTAAAACCCCATTAGCGAAGTAAGAAGGGTGTCCGCTGACTTCGATGTTGAACACATCGCTAAGGCCTTCTCGTTCGACACTCTGAACACTGACCACCCTTTTGAGGAAAGAAATTCGTCCTTCCTCGCGTCCCTTTCCTTGATCCTTTCCGAGTTGTGCGACCCCCCATCCACTTCCAGGGCAATCATTTCCTCGGGAAGTGCGAGGTCGATCTTGTAGTGCGAAGGAAGACCACCAGCTTTGCGCTGCCCGGTGGGCACTACAAGTTCTGCGATCCATCGATCCCCCAGCACCCCCAGCAGAGCTGCCTGTGGCTTGGTTAAGCCCCTCCCGTTGCCGCCCTGGACTGATGGACCAAAGCCCATCTCCCGCAAGCTCTTGGCCATTTTCTCTCGCGAGGCCCTCTGGTGCATCGGGTTCTTCAGCTTCTTCGAGCAACTCTGCGAGCAACACACTCGCCTCTGCCAATACGCCTCGTGCTCCGCCAACCAGCTCCCCTTCGCGGTTCGGCTGATCCTCGGTCGAAAGGTATCCCCACAGGTCGGGCATACCTTCGATGCTGACCGCGCCCTCTCCATCCAAGAGCCGGGCCTGCACCCATGAGTTGCCGGTAAAGAATCGATGGTCAGCGGTGCATTCGATCTCGGTTCCGTCATCGAAGATTACCCTCACAATGTCTTTTTGGGTGGAGTGCTTAAAAACGTTAGTGACGGTCCCTGCGCCAAAAGCGTTCATTACTTGGTCGCCAACTGTCAGGCTCTCGATGTTAACGTCGCCATGCGGCGTCGAGACTTTCGTGCCTGGAGCAAAACAATGGGCTTCGTCGACGACGATCAGCGCGGGGTCGCGGGGGAGCGAGCGCTTCGCCAACGTCTGCGCAGAGCAGACCTGCACGTTTTCATTGGGCATCCAGCGCTCATTGACGCCCTGCACGATGCCATGCTGGATGCCGTATTCATCGAACACCGAGCTTGTCTGGTCGACCAGCGCCACCCGGTCGACGATGAACAGCGCGTAGCTGCCCTTGCGCGCGGCCTCGTGCAGCAGGTGCGCAGCGGTCAGGGTCTTGCCTGCCCCAGTGCCCGCGCAGAGCAGAAGCCGCCGCTTACCGCCACGGATGCCCGCGCGCAGGTTCTCGATAGCGTCGGCTTGATAGGGGCGAAGGTTGATCTCTTTGGGCTCGGTAAAATTCAGCATCAGACCGCCTCCCGCTCACCGCGCAGCTTGGCGATCTCCGCCTTTTGCGCATTGACCTGACGCTGGAGGCGCGCAGCCGCCGCCTGATGCTCTTTGGATCGCCCCTCGGAAACGGAGATCCGGCGCTGGAGGTTGCCGATCTTGCGGCCTGTGTCCTCGCTGGAGGTAAGCTCATGCACCTGCGCCTTGAGGTCTGCTATTTGGCTACGCTGCGCGGCAACCCGGCTCCGCAGCTCGGCGTTCTCTTCGCGCAGGCCGATCACCTCGTCCTCCAGCCCCTCGCGCGATAGCTTGGCAATGTCCTTGCGAGCGGCGGCATGCGGGTCCGGTTCTTGCGCCGGAGTTTCCGCTGCCTGCTGCTCTACCGCCTGAGCCGCTTCTTTGGCGGCTTCCTCGGCGGCCTCCCGCTCTTCGGTGGCCTTCGCTGCGCGCTCTTCGGCGGCGCGCTTGGCGGCCTCGTCCTGCTCGGATGCAGCCGCCTTGAGAGCCACACCCTCGGCCTCGACCTTTGCCGTGACCTCGCTCCGGGCCGCCTCTGCCCGATCCTGCGCCGCCGCCTGCTCTTCGGCTTTGCGCTGGCTGGCCTCACCGGCAAGGCGTTCGGCTTCGCGCTCCGCCTCAATCTCTTTCCATTTGGCGTGGATGCCCCGGATGGTCCGGGGGTTGCCGCGCTGTCGGGCCTCCTCGAACTGGTCGGCATTGGCTGCGGCCCACATGGCGGCTGCGCGGTCCATCCGATCCGGTGTATCAAGTTGTGACACCGCGACCCATTCTCCGAACTCGCGATCACCAGGGTGGAGTGCCCGCCCTTCATTCAAGGCGAACCCATAAGCGAGCCAGCCGCCGATGGTGAACTCCTCGCCGCGCTCGACGCTCTCCAGACCCTTGCGAGCCTCGCCCGCCAGCACGTCCAGACGATAGGAGCGCTCGTTATGCCCTAGCCCGGTGGCGGGGGCGGTGTTGGTTTGATCGAGTGCAATCATGTCAGGACAATCTCCACACCTTGGGCGGCGAGAACCGCGCGCTTGAGTTTGAAATCTGGGGTCTGGTGGCCCTTGCTGTCCTCGATGACTTCTGCCCATTCGAGGCGGCTATCCTCGTAGACAAAATCTGCGACATAGACCGCCTTGCGACCGGAGGGCTGGAAAGCGATGGGGCCGTTGCGGCCCTCTAGCGGGATGCGCACCTGACGCCGAAGGTTGCGGATCTCGCCAGCCTTCTCCATCAGGCGCAACTCCCCCCAGCGGCGGGCCTCGCGCATGCTGTCGAACCGGATGCCATCCACGGTGACCGCGATTGCGCCGAACTTGTTTGCCTTCCTCATTCGTCCACCTCCTCGTGATAGACGTCGAGGGCGATAGCGGTCAGGAAATCAGCGGGGGCCGAGCCTTCCGGGGTGTTGTCAATAACCCACTTGCGGAAGCTGGCGTCCTGCGCGCTCATCGATCTGGCCAGATCGCCGTAGCCGACCGGCCTGCCCGCCTCGACCGCCCTCTTTTTCACCCCATCCACACAAGCCGCTGTAACGCCGCAGGCTTCGGCAATTTCTGTGCGGGACCGACCGGCAAGGAACATCGGCCCCATGACCTTCATGCGCTCAGCAAAGGGGACGTATTCACGGGTCATTGATCCGGCCCCGCTTCGACTTGGCTCAGCAGCGCGCCAATGGCGTCGAGCGCCTCGCGGCCTTCCTTGATGACCTCGGCCTTGCCCTTGTTCGACCCGGTGAGGCACTCCACGAGAGCCTGAATAAGCTCGCCGCTCTCCTTGGCTGCGGTGAGGAACAGTTCCGCCTCTGCGCGGGTCTCGCGGTCCACTAGGGTGCTGCGGGTCGCCATGAGCCGGGTGATCGGGGCGCGGCCAAGGGCATCCTCAAGCGGGCCGAAGTGCTCGCATCCGATGGTGGCCATGCCGTGGACCATCTTCGAGATCGTGCCTTTAGAACACTTGAGGTATTCCGCTGCTGCGTCATAGCCGCCGAAATCCTCGACAAGCTGACGGAACAGGGCGCATCGTGCGGGGCCGCTGTAATTCATAGAAACCTCGTTCGCTTGGTGATTGGCCCGCGCTGCCGCATCGTTTGTGCATGGCAGAGCGTTGGACATGGTGGTTAGGCGGCAGGGTGGTGCTGACGAGCGGCCCCTTGGGGCATCGGCGCGAAATCCTCACGGGACAGCGGAACACCGATCTCCTCGGCCATCTTGAGAACCTTCGGCACCTGCCAGTGCGGGATGATCCCGTTGGTGCCCCCCTTCTCGCGAGGGGCCTTCCACATGGACACTCGGGTCCGGTGAACGCCGATCGCGCGGGCGACGGCGGTAGGGCCTCCGAGGGCCGTGATGATGCTGTTTGCGGGTTCCATACGTCAGTTGTAGCGATTTTGGCTACGTCACGCAAGATACCTTGTAGCGAATTTCGTTACAGATGATCTGGGGCGCCACAGATATGCTCGCCGCCGATATGACCGAGCAAATCCCATCCAGTGAGCGCATCACCAAGTGGCTCCGAGACGCCTTGTCCGCATCGGGCATGTCGCAAGCCTCTCTGGCTGACGCCCTGAATGGGATCGTCCCCAAGAAGGTGGATCGCTCTACCGTCAACAAGATGACGCTAGGCAAGCGCGACATGTCGGCTGGCGAGCTGCTGGCAATCTCCGAAATTACAAAGCACCCGCTGCCCAATCGACTGGTAGAGCCCACGACGATTGCAATCGCTGGGTTGGTTGGCGCGGGTGCGCAGGTGCCGCTGGTCGATGCCTATGAGAAAGGCGACGGCCCTCAGGTCGAAGCGCCGGCGGGTCTGCCGACACACGGGGTTGTGGCGGTGGAGGTCGAAGGTGACAGCATGGAGCCTGTCTACAGCGCTGGCGACCTTCTGTTCTATACCCGGCACACGTCAGATGGTGTGCCTGACGATGTAATCGGCCATCGGTGCGTCTGCGAGGACGAAGACGGCATGGCATGGGTAAAGCAGGTTAAGCCGGGCAGCGAACCGGGACTGTTCCACCTGATATCGATCAACCCCGGCGCAATAACCAAGTGGGATGTAAGGCTTCGGTGGGCGGCTCGCGTCCGCCTGCACTGGCCCGCCGAGATGGCGCGCAAGGTGTGATCGGTCGCGTGGTGTGGGTTGGGGCTAAGCAGCCGTAGGGAGGTGATATGACCGATCAAGAGCGGATCGAAGCTTTGGAGCGCGAAGTGCGCATCCTAAGGCACGGGCTAAGCGCCTCAGTGATTATGATCATCGAAAGCCTTGGCGTTCACCAGAAAAGCTCCGAGGAGCAGGATAAAGCCTTCGAGCACATGCGAAACGCGCTTGAGGTCGCCGGTCACGTCTACGCGAGCGGGCGCATTATTGGTGAAACCCCCATGATCAATAATGGAGGGAAGGATGAGTAATGTCCGAGATGCCACAGGGCGGAACCGCTCTCCCGAGGAGATGCTAAGCGCCTATCAGGAAGGCTTGCGCAGACCTGAATCCACGCCATATGGTGGAGGAGGAGGTGGCGGCACTATGGAACATCGACTGGAAGCCATTGAACGACGCCTGGATCGATCGGAGGACAAGCTCGATCAGGTTGGCAAGGGCATTTCGGACCTCAAGGGTATCGTTGGCAAGCTCGAAGGCAAGATCAGCATGCTTCCGGGTTACCCCGGAATGGCGGTCCTGATGTCCATCGTGGGCGGAGCGCTGATTGTCATCACGAAGCTGATGGAAGTTGGGGTCACCCCGTAAACTAAGAGGCCGTAGGGTTAAGGATGCAGAAGCGAACGAACCCCCGTGAAGGCGCGCGAGATGAGGTGGCACTCGGCCTCCCGCACCTTGACGACCTCACCGGCTGTCATTCGACCGACCAAGGCTGGGTTGTCGATATGCCGCTGATCACGCTAGGCGGGAACGCGGTGCGCATTACAGTCCTGCCCGCTGGCGACGGCTTCACCGTCACCGACGATGGCAGGGCGCTAGCGGACGCGGAAGGAGCCGGGGTCTGCGCAACGGACTTCCGATTAGCCGCCAGCGCTAAAGCCGCGACTTATGGAGTGACCATCGATGAGGGCGCTCTGGTCTTCCCCATGGTTCGCCCTGATCAAGTGCGGGGTGCAGTCATCACCCTCGCCAATGCGATCAAAGAGATCTTGGACAAGCTGGCTGACAGCGTTGCGGCAGCGGCATGAGCGAGCGAGATGAAGCAATCAACCGGGCCGTGATCGAGGCGCTAAGCCGGATCACCGTCGAAGACATGCGCGCCCATTCGTTCTTCGGCATCGGCAGTTGGCGTCATCCGCAAGTCGGGCCGTAAGACCCCCAAGCCGATCTGGCCCCTTTACCCACTAAACAAGCCATACCCCCTCAGAATCGCCCCGCCTCGCGCGGGGTTTTTCGTGTGTGGGCTAGGGGTTGGCGACGTCTGCGCTGCGTGTAGCGAAAAAAGCTACATTAGGTATTGCCACAGGTAGCGATATTCGCTACGTTCATATCCATCGGCACCAGCCAATGGAGAGACTCATGCAAACCCCAAAGCAGACCCGCGATGACCTCGCCGCCGCTCTGGCCGCCCTCCGCTTTGTCGTGGAGGTCAAGTGATGCGCATCGATCCCAACACCCTGACGGGCACCCTCGTGCCCCCTGTCACCGAGCAGTGGCTGGATGCCCTCGTAGACCTCGCCAACAACGACAAGACCGAGTTCTGCGGCGCTCGCATCGTCAAGAACCACGGCAGTGATTTCAGCGTCACCCTCTGGCCGCACGAGAGCCAGTGCCACTGCGCTCGTGAGGCGGTCAACGAAGCTGCCCTGCTGGCGGAGCGCGTGACCCTCCAAGGGTGGGCGCGCTGATGGAGACCTACCAGACCGATATCGAGTTCGCCGCCGACACCGGCACGGTTTGCGGGATGGGCACGTTCAAGATCCGCAGCAGCGTGGCACGGGCCGAGCCAACGACCACAGGCGAGAGCCGAGGCTATGAGCGCGACACCTTCGCCGATCTGGTTAGCGTCCAGCTTGGCGGCCTGACCCTATCCCGGATGCTGGCAACGCGCATCGTTCCCAAGTCCGAGATTGCCGAGGCCGAAGCCGCCGCCGCGAAGGCTTGGAACGATGAATGCGGACACGCGGATATCACCCTCTACGCCGCTGAGTAACACCCAGACGTGCCGCTGTCCCTCCCATGTAGCGGCACCCCCAGCCCCGGCGCATCCTCCTCCCGCGCCGGGGCACCCAGACACCCCACAGGAGCCTGACAATGGCGATGCTTTCCGAGAACTGGCTGGAGCAAGAGCGCGACCGCATGCTGGACGCCGCTGACCGCCGCAACCGCGACGAAGCCGCCAGCCACCTGAGCCGCGCCCAAACCACCGTGCGCACCTATCAGGCCCAGTCCCGACCAATGGACCGTGACCGCCCTGCCCGACGCCTGACGCGCGCCGTGCGCAACTGGCTGAGCCGCACCGACTACAACGGCTGGTTCGTCGTGTTTGTCGTGCTGGTCTCCCTGCAAGCGGCATTCGCTGGTCACGCGATCTACGGCGCCATGAGCGACCACAACGCAACCCGTCTCGAAAGGAGCGAGTGATGAACGCACATCCTAAATTCGACAACGGTGACGAACCCCGCTTGCGCCGACACGCCGAAGCAGCGCGTGACTTGATCGCGGAGATTGGCTCCGACGACGAAACCCTGACCCAAGATATGGTCGAGGGAGAAACCGGCCTTCTTGAGGCTATCGGTGCCGCGCTTGCCGAGATTGATGAGTGTGAGGTGATGAAGGTCGGGCTGAAAGAGAAGGAGGCTGCCTTCGCAGCGCGCCGGAAGCGAGTAGAGGCGAGGATGGAGCGCATCCGTGGCCTGATCGAACAGGCGCTGGTCATCGCAGATATGAAGTCGCTGCGTCTCCCCAGCGCCACGCTCACCGTGTCTCAGCTACCGAGCAAGCCCCTCATTACCGATGAGGCCGCAATCCCAGTGGAATTCTGGAAGCGCCCTGACCCAGTGCTGGACCGCAAGGCGCTCAAGGATGCTTTCGACAACGGCGATGCAATCCCCGGCGTCACCGCCAGCAACGGCACAACGTCCCTCAAAATTCGGAGGCTCTAATGACCGCAATATCCCCCTCTATCGCAGGCTTCACCCCCGCCCAGCTGCGCACCATCAAACAGACGGTCGCAAAGGACACGGACGACACCGAGTTCAATCTGTTTCTGGAGGCCTGCAAGTCCTACCAGCTGGACCCCTTCCGCAAGCAAATCCATGCGGTGGTCTACTCGAAGGACAACGCGGCCAAGCGCAAGATGTCGATCATCGTGTCTCGCGACGGGCTCCGCGTTCTCGCGCAGCGCTGCCGTGACTACCGACCCGCAAGCGAGCCCGCGCAGATCACCTATGAGGCGGACCTCAAGGGGCCGACCAACCCTAAGGGCATCGTCAGCGCCACCGTCCGGCTCTGGAAGCAGGACAACCGCGGCGAGTGGTATCCGGTGATCGGAGAGGCGTTCTGGGATGAGTTCGCCCCGGTCCGCGAGAAGTGGGAATACCGCAAGGAAGAGGGGCGGCGCGTCCCCACGGGTCAGGTCGAGCTGGACCCGACCGGAAACTGGGCGCGCATGCCCGTGGTGATGATCACCAAATGTGCCGAGAGCCAAGCGCTCCGCGCCGGGTGGCCCGATCAGTTCGGAAGCATCTACTCCGAAGAGGAAATGCACCAGTTGGAAGCAACAGCCACCGCCTCGGAGACGCTGCAAACACTGGAGCGTGAGGAGCGACTGTCACGGCTTGGCGGTGCTGGCGTGATGATGGTCTTCGATGACGCGATGAAGCTGGAGAAAGTGCCGATGGGCTCGGTCTTTGATCGGGTGATGGAGTTCGTTCGCGCCGCTGACCCGGAGGAGGTGATGAAGTTCCGGGTGCGCAATGAGGAAGCGCTTCGCGAGTTCTGGGCGCACCACAAGGCCGACGCGCTGGAGCTAAAAGAGGTGCTGGAGAAGAAGGCCAGCCAGTTCACCACCCGCTCGGACGCTGCCTGATGCTCACCCCCGCCGGCCGCACCTTCGTCATGGACCGCCTGACCGAAGCACCCGACATCGAAGCACTGCGTCGGGCGTGGGACAACCTGAGCGACGGGGCCAAGCGGGACAAAGAGATCGAGGCCCACAAGGACGCGCTCAAGGCGCAGATGGAGACGACACATGGCTAATCCGACCGTCATCCTAAAGACCCCAGCAGAGCGCCAGCAGGCCGCCGCGTGGGTGCAGAACGCCCCTCACGCCACCGTGGTGACGTTCAAGAAGCCGGGCCGCACGATTCCGCAGAATGCCCGCCTGTGGGCGATGCTGACAGAGGTATCCCGGCAGGCCATGCACATGGGCCACCGGAAGTCGCCGGACCTCTGGAAGGCGCTGTTCATGAACGCCTGCGGCCATGCCTCGCAATTCGAGATGGGCCTAGCTGGCGAGCCTTTCCCAGTCGGCTTTCGCAGCTCGAAGATGAGCAAAGAGCAGATGAGCGAGCTGATCGAATTCATCATGTCGTGGGGCGCTGAAAACGGCATCCACTTTCGCGATGAGGTGCCAGCATGAACCTCTGCAATCGCCCGATATACCAGAAGTCCGAGAAGGTCAGCAAAGACCCCGGCCATCTGGCGCGCGTGGCGTCTCTGCCCTGCGTGATCTGCTGGGAATGGGGCATGGCTCAGCTATCCCCGACGCAGGTGCACCACACGATCCACGGGCGCTTCCAGACGATCAAGACACCCGACAGCAAGGCGATCCCGCTTTGCGAGGGCCATCATCAGGGCAACTTCGACACCAGCAAGATCGCGCTCCACCGCCAGCCCTTCCTGTGGCGCGAGGAATACGGAGACGATGTGGACTGGATCAACTGGGTGGAGGCTCGCCTTGCTGCGTAGCCCCCGCTTCCCGCCCGGCTGGTGGATCATCCCCGGCACCGTCATCGGCATAGCCCTCTGGGTGATCCTGCCCGTGGTGATCTGGAGCGCGATTTATTGAGAGGAATGGAAATGTCGTTCGTTTTGAAGAACTACCGCGTGAGCGTGACAGGATGGGGCGAGGCGACATTCTACGCGCGCAACAAAAACCAAGCCCGCATGCGCGCCTTCGACGCGATGCAAAGAGCGACCGGCGGAATGGACTTTAAGCGTTTCCTGCAAGTCGTAGGGCCGATCAGCGAAGTGCCAGCGCCCTCCGGCGCGGGGCGGATGATCGAGGTCTTGGGCGAACCCGCCTATCTCGTCGAACACGCGGGCGGCAACTCGGTCAGCTTTGTGAGGCCCAACAGCGATACGATCCTATTCTCGCACGAAGCAGATGTGCGGGAACTTGAGCCGCAGTCCATCCGCCTCTGACATGGACCGCACCGAATACACCGGCCTCGCCGTAGCGCTCACGTCCATCGCCGTTGCCCGCCTCTCTGGCGTGTCGTGGTGGTGGGTCATCGGAGCCGTCGCCGCCCTGTTCGTCGGCCTGATCGGCTGGGCGATCTGGATGCACCTGAACACGAGAGAATGAACCCCGAAAGGAAGGCCATGACCTACGAAGAAGCTAAAACAATTTGCCATGTGCGATCAGCAATATACCGCACGTCGAACCCATCAGTGAAATATAACAAGAACCATCCGGTCCCGTTCAATGACCGCGTTCCGGACGCCGACAAACTGGCGACCGATTGGACGGAGTATGACCCACGAGACGCGGCCTATGAGGCCATGGCATGAACCAACCGTCCCGCGACAGCCAGCTGGCCCTTGAGGCGGCGAAAGTGATCCTCGACGGGCGTGATCCGGTGAAGGATCGGGCGCAGGTTTTGATCACCCTAGACCACACCATCGCCACGCTCCTGCTGGTCGCAATGGACCGCGACCCGAAGAAGGCAGTGCAGATGTTCAACGAGGGCACCGTCCCGCATGTCGAAGAGCGGATCATGCTGTTCGCGTCCAAGTCCAGATAGCCCAGCGATCTGGGCGCACCTGAACACGAGAGAATGAAGGAGAGAACAATGCCCCTAGCAACCGGAATGGACGACACTTCGATACGAGAGATGGCTAAGTATGCCACCCCCGGCAGTCTGCCGAACCACTTGCAGGGCTGGCAGTGCCCGTCATGCAAGGTGATCTGGTCGCCTCATGTCCGGTCCTGTCAGTGCAATTCCCCAGTGAAAGCATCAGCTTTCGCAGAGGCCCCATGACCAAGCCCATTCACCCCATCACCCCCGCCGCCCTGCCCGACGAAATCATGGTCTGGCGTAGCAATCCCTACCTCAACCACCTCGGCGCTTGGGCGACCACCCGATACCCCGCCGAGGCCGTTCGCTACGTTCCCGCCGACCCCCACCCCGAAATACCCGACGACCAAATCCGCGAGGCGCAGGCGGAGATAAACGAGCGCTTCAGTGTCGGAACCGGGCGGCTCACACCTGTCGCTGAACCCAAGGAGGACTGACCATGACGCAAGCACCCAATTACAAAGGCTTCGCCCTCGCCATCATGGAGGAGTGGCAGGGGCACGTCGGCATCGATGCTTGCGAGAAGTTTGACCTTGCTGTGCGTTACAACATCCTGCGTGAAATCCTCGGAGGCTTCGATCCAGAAAAGCACACCGACACCTATGGCGGCGCCGAGAAGGGCGATCCTTGGTATGAGATCAACGCTCAGGCTCCGGCTATGAGCAAGGAGGACTGACCATGCCGAGGGGATCTACATTATCTCAAGCGCAGGTGATGCGGACGCTCAAGGCTGTTCGGGAGGTTAACCCCACTGCGATTGTGGAGATCACCCGCGACATGATTCGAATAGTCCCCGCCGCCCCGGCGACCGCTGCGAAGGAAGTTGACGACTGGTATGCCAAAAATTGACCTCAAGGGCATCCATAGGGTCAGGCGCAAGATCGTCGGCGGCGGGTATCGCGAATACCATTACGCGTGGCGAGGCAATGGCGCACCGCTTTTCTGGCGGTCGGATAGCACCACCCCGAAAGGATCGGCCGCATACATCGCTGCCCTCGCAGCTGCAGCCCCAAAGGGTGACAGCGCCCACGGTAAGTTCCGCGCTGTCATTCTCGCATATCTCAACAGCAGGGAATTTCAGGGGCTTGGCGAGCGCACCCAGCGCGACATCAAGACGAACCTATATCATCCAACGAACGGCGTTGACGCGAAGTTCGGCGGCGCGCCCATCAGTGCGGCGAATGACGCTCGCTTCCGCAAGGCGGCTCTGGATTGGCGCGACACAATTGCCAGCCCGAAGGTTGGCGACGACCGCATCCGCACCCTGCAAAAGCTGGTGAGCTGGGGCGTTGACCGCGGGATGATCCAGATCCACCACCTGCGCGGCATCCGCGCCACCTACAAAGTGCAGCGCTCCGAAATCCTATGGACCGACGCGGAGATCGAAACATTCGAGGCAGGGGCTCCGGCGCATATTGCGCGCATCCTCTCCGTGGCGACCGAGACAGGGCTGCGGCCCGGTGACCTGGCGACACTCTCTCCGGCGTCGGTGCAGCACACCACAAAGGGGCGCCGCCTGCTGGTGATGACAGCGAAGCGCAATCGGCTCGCGTCGATTCCGGTCACACCGAAGATGGGGCGCATCATCGACGCTACCCCACAAGGGCAGACGACCTTCATCGCCACCAAGGCAGGCGCACCCTACCAGAACCCAAACTACCTCGGAGACGCGGTATCCCTGTGGCGGACGAAGCTCGGCATTCGGCCTGAGCTACGGCTCTACGATGCGCGCGGCACGGCGGCGACACGGCTGCTGAACGCGGGCGCGGAGATGAGGGAGATTGCCACGCATATGGGCTGGTCGATCAAGCATGCGTCGTCAGTGATCGAGCGATATGTGGCCCTGCATCCGGACATGACGGACGCCCTGGCAGACAAGCTGAGCCGGGGAGATTCGCCGTGAAATGTGTAAACGATCCGGTAAACGGAGCCATTTCATTTCGGCTAAGTGCTGGTCGGGGCGATAGGATTCGAACCTACGACCTACGGTACCCAAAACCGTCGCGCTACCAAGCTGCGCCACGCCCCGACTGGCGCGATCTCTACGCGCTGCGGACGATGTTGAAAAGCCGCTTTCGACAGGGATCGGGTCAGTTTTCCGGCAAGCTTTGCGTTTCGCCCTCAGGACAGGCCCAAACCGCGTCAGAGCCAAAGGCCGGGTGGCGCATTTCGTCCCCGGCCTCAAGGCCAAGAGCCCGAGACAGGCCGCCGTTGATCTCCAGAACCGCGACGATGTCATCGCCACCGGGAATCGGGGTCAGATCCTGAGGCACGGCATTTTCATGCACCGTTCGGATCACCCCATCCGCGCCGACGAATATCATGTCGAGCGGGATCAGCGTGTTTTTCATCCAGAATGACGCCGGTTGCGGCTCAGGGTAGAGGAATATCATGCCGGTCGAGCGGGCCATGCGTTCCACATGCATCAGCCCCTGTGCGCGTTTTTGCGGATCGTCAGCCACCGCGACATTGAAACGGGCCGTGCCGAATTCGCCACGCAGATCGACTTGATCGGGGTCACATACCGGCGCGGCCAGTGCCGGGGACACCAGCAACATCACCCACATCACCGACCCGAGCGTCACACCTGCCTTGCGCATCGATTACTCCCCCTTCAGCGCCATCTCCCACGAGCAGACCTGCGTGGCCATTTTGCCACGGCGGCCATCAACCACGCGCAGGCCGACGGCCTCACCGGGTTGGAGATCTGCAAGTCCGGACCGGCGCAGCACCTCAACATGCACAAAGATATCCTCCGGCATGCCGAAGATATTCGCGAAACCGAATCCCTTCGCCTTATCGAACCACTTCACGCGTGCCGGTTCCAGAGGCAGCGCATTGAGCACCTCGGGATCAAGTGCCGCAACGTCCTCCATCGGGGGGGCGTCGTGAACTTCGGGCGGCTCGATCCGCACGACCTCCACGGCCTGAACGCCGCGCGGAGTTTCCTGCACGATGATCTCAACCCCCGCCCCATCGGCGACGGAGCTCTGCCCGAAATTCCGTAGGACGTTGGCATGCAACAGAATGTCAGGCCCGCCCTCGTCAGCGACGACGAAGCCGAAGCCCTTGGTCGGGTCGAACCATTTTACGCGTCCGTTGAGTGGTCGCGGACAGGATTCATCTTTCATCGACACGAAATCTTCTTTGTTTGGGGCGCACCGGACAGGGCCGGAACGCCGGTTGGTCGAACCCCGCGTCGAAATATGACGGCGTGATCCATGAGTGAGTGGCACCTCGAATGAACCTTAAAAAACAGCAGAGTTCCAGAGGTTTGTCATTCACGAAGCGCGAATGTCACGGATTAAGGCGCTCTACCGCCCAAGTTGATGCGGGCGCTTCGCGCGTCCAGCGGAAGCGGTCGTGCAGGCGGAACGCTCCATCCGCCCAAAACTCGATCTCGAAGGGTTCAATGCGAAACCCGCCCCAAAACGGAGGACGGTCCGGGTTGGTGCCGTGGCTAATCCCGACTTCCGCGACGCGTGCCATCAAGGCCCCGCGCGACGAAAGCGGCTTACTCTGGTCGGACGCCCAAGCGCCCAGACGGCTTTTGAGAGAGCGCGACGCGTAATAGGCATCCGCCTTCGCGCCATCCTCCCGGCGGGTCACGCCGCGCACCCTGATCTGCCGCCGCAGGGACTTCCAATGCATGACAAAGGCGCATTTGCCGGCCTGCTCGATCTCCTGCGCCTTAACCGACCCGTAATTCGTATAGAAAACAAACGCGTCGTCGGCGATTTCCTTCAGCAGCACCATGCGCGCGTTGGGGGCCCCCGACGCATCGACCGTGGACAGAGCAATCGCATTGGGATCATTGGGCTCCGAGCGCTCAGCCTCCGCCAGCCAGCTACGCGCAATGACAAACGGATCGGCGCCGGCAAAAATGCCGCTGCGCTCGGAATCCGTCGCCGCGGCCTCTGCTTTGGTGGCCGTTGTCGGGGTGGCGCTCGTGTCCATTGGCGTTCTGCTCACCTGCTTCTCCATTCGTCATAGTCCAAAATCGCTTGCCTGCGTTCAAATCAGAGATCGCCCTCTGGACCAAGTATTCAAATATACGCATGGCACATCCGACAGGATCACTCATATCAGCATTAAGTTTATCGACCGGCTTTTCACCCGGAATGCGTGCTCTCGGCACAGGTTCGCCGATAAGACCGCAGGCCCTGCGCCCCTTGCATGACGGGCCTTGCTTGGCCTAAAGGTCGCTGACACAGGCGGTCACAGGCAGGCGGGAAGACGCGATGACGCAACTCATGCAAGGCAAACGCGGGCTGATCATGGGCCTCGCCAATGATAAATCCATTGCGTGGGGCATTGCCCGCGCATTGGCGGATGCCGGGGCCGAACTGGCGCTCACCTATCAGGGCGATCAATTCCGCAAACGGGCCGAGCCTTTGGCCGCGTCGCTGGGCGTGACAGAATTGCACGAATGCGACGTCATGGACGAAGACAGCCTCGACGCCGCTTTCGCCGCGCTGGAAAAATCCTGGGGCAAGCTCGATTTCTACGTCCACGCCATCGGCTTTTCCGACAAGGGCGAGCTGCGCGGACGTTACGTCGACACTTCCGCCGATAATTTCCGCTCCACGATGGACGTGTCGGTCTATTCCTTCACCTCCTGCGTGCGGCGCGCCGAGAAATTGATGACCGATGGCGGCTCCTGCGTGACGCTCACCTATTACGGGGCCGAGCGGGTGATGCCGCATTACAACGTCATGGGTGTCGCGAAGGCCGCGCTGGAGGCCTCCGTGCGTTATCTCGCCGAGGATCTGGGCAAGGACAACATCCGCGTCAACGCGATCTCCGCCGGTCCGATCAAAACGCTTGCCGCCTCCGGCATTGGCGATTTCCGCTACATCCTGAAATGGAACGAGCTGAATTCCCCGTTGCGCCGCAACGTGACACAAGAAGACGTCGGCAAATCCGCGCTCTACCTTCTGTCCGATCTGGGCTCTGGCGTGACCGGCGAAACGCATCATGTCGACGCTGGCTATCATGTCGTCGGCATGAAGGCCGTCGACGCGCCGGATATCGACGCCGCCAAGAAGTAAGCACATCGGAGTGAGCCGGGCATGACACTTGCCGCTTTTTTCGCCGTCTGGCTTCTTCACCTGATGGCGGCCGTCAGCCCCGGCCCCGCCGTGCTTATGGCCGCGCGCACCGGGCTGACACAAGGCGCGCGCACCGGTGTCGCACTGGCCGTGGGCTTAGGCCTGGGCGCGGTGTTTTGGGCGGCGCTGGCGCTGTCGGGTCTGGCGATCGTATTCGAGTTTGCCCCCGGCCTGTTGCGCGTGCTGAAACTTGCAGGCGCCGTCTACCTGCTCTGGCTGGCCTGGCATATGTGGCGCGACGCGCGCACCCCCTTCGACACCACCCTGCCCCCCGGCGCGGCGATTCCCGGCTTTCGCGCCGCGCTTTGGCGGGGGCTGATGTGTCAGCTCGCCAACCCCAAGCCTGCGATATTTTTCGGCGCAGTCTTTGCCGGCGCGATTCCCCCGGAAACCGGCATTGCGGGACGTTTGCTGCTGCTCGTCGTGATCTTTGCGAATGAGACGGTGTGGAACAGCTTTGTCTCGCGCGTCTTTTCGCTCCACCGCATGCGTCAGCGGTATGTGGGGCTGAAAACCATGCTCGACCGTTTTTTTGGCGGATTTCTTGCCCTGTTGGGGGTAGAACTCGCCATCGGCTGACCCCGCCCCCGCGACCCTGCCGCCCCTAGGCCCCCTGCCTACCCGTGACCATGAGGACCACATCGATGACCGACCGCCTGCCCCATGAGAAGGGGTTCCACATCAGCTGGGACCAGATCCACCGTGACAGCCGCGCCTTGGCGTGGCGGCTGGACGGACATGGCCCCGAAAATGGCGGTTGGCGGGCTGTGGTCGCGATCACGCGCGGCGGGATGGCCCCTGCGATGATCGTCAGCCGGGAATTGGACATCCGCACTGTCGACACGATTTCGGTCAAATCCTACGACCATCAGTCGCAGGACGAGGCCAAAGTGCTGAAAAGCCCGGATGCGGAGCTGATGGGCGATGGGTCCGGCATCCTGATCGTCGACGACCTTGTGGATAGCGGCAAGACACTGGAACTGGTGCGGCTGCTCTATCCCAAGGCGCATTTCGCGACCGTCTACGCCAAGCCGAAGGGCCGCCCAATGGTCGACACTTTCATCACCGAGGTGAGCCAGGACACATGGATCTTCTTTCCGTGGGATATGGCGCTGCAATATGTCGAACCCTATCGGGGCCGCGACTAAGCACGGGTTCTCAACTCCTGAGCGCAACCACCCGCGAACAAGGCGAAGCCGCGCGGGTGAGCGCCTGCTCGTCCCCACGGGCTGGCACTTGGCCACCTCACGCTGACCTCTGAGCGGGGAGGGTTGTGGCTGGGATAAAGCACACCCGTTCAACCGGTGTAGCGCCACCCCACGGGCAGGCTACCGTGGCGCTTCGATAGGGACGCTGGCGGCGGCTTCTGTCACGTCCTGAGCCGCGATCACGCGACGCTCCCGCCACCCGACAAGGGCGCGCGGTTGGCGCCCAGACCCTCCGCCCCCCTGTTGCCGCCCCCCCCTGTCGCCGCCCTTCCCAGACACCGGGCTTCGGCGGGCCATTCGGCCTCGTCCTGCCCGATCCGCACGCAGGCTGGCGCGCCACCGCCTCACCTGTGCAGCTTTTTCCCCCAGCGCCAGACCGGCGGCTTGCTGACCTGCGGGGCTTGGCTTAGTCAGGACGCGCCATGCAGGGAGCGGTTCATGCGTATTCTCATCACCAATGACGACGGCATCAACGCCCCCGGACTTGAGGTGCTGCACGCCATCGCCACCGAGCTGGCCGGGCCGCAGGGCGAAGTCTGGACCGTCGCCCCCGCGTTCGAGCAGTCGGGCGTCGCGCATTGCATCTCCTACACCCATCCCACGATGATCGCGGAACTGGGCCCGCGCCGCTACGCCGCCGAAGGCTCGCCCGCCGATTGCGTGATGGCGGGCCTGCATGACGTGCTGCTCGATGCCGCGCCGGATCTGGTGCTGTCAGGGGTGAACCGGGGCAACAACTCCGCCGAGAACGCCGCCTATTCCGGCACGATCGGCGGCGCGATGGAGGCGGCGTTGCAGGGCATTCCCGCCATCGCCATGTCGCAGTATTACGGACCGGGCAATGTTTCGCTTGCCAATCCGTTCGAGGCTGCCGCCGCCCATGGCGTCGCAGTCACCCGGCGAATTCTGGATCACGGCAACTGGGCCGAGGGCGCGTATCGGCTGTTCTACAACGTCAATTTCCCCGCCCTGCCGGCTGCGGAGGTCAAAGGCACCCGTGCCGTGGCGCAGGGTCTGCGCGAAGGCGTGCGCTTTGGGGTGGAGCCGCATATGTCGCCGTCGGGGCGGCGGTTCATCTGGGTGCGCGGCGGCGGGCAGGACCGGCCTTCGGGCGCGGATACGGATGCGACCGTGAACCTCGACGGCTATATCTCCGTGACGCCGATGTGCGCCGATCTGACCGCGCATGGCGCGCTTGCCGGGCTGAAGGCCGCGATGGCATGAGCTTCGACGCGGAGCAGAAGATGCGCGTTCTCTACGCGTTACGCTCCCGCGGGGTGACCGACCGGCGCGTGCTGGAGGCGATGGAGACGATCGACCGTCAACGCTTCCTTCAGGGGCTGTTCGCCGAGCGCGCCTATGAGGACACGCCGCTGCCCATTCCCTGCGGCCAGACCATTTCGCAACCCTCGGTCGTCGGGCTGATGACGCAGGCGTTGCAGGTCGGGCCGCGCGACAAGGTTCTGGAGATCGGCACCGGCTCCGGCTATCAGGCCGCGATCCTGTCGCGGCTGGCGCGGCGCGTCTACACGGTCGACCGGTTTCGCCGCCTGACCCGCACCGCCGAGCAGGTGTTCGAGCATCTTGGACTGGCGAATATCGTGACCTTTACCGGCGACGGCTCCCACGGATTGCCGGACCACGCCCCGTTTGATCGCATCCTCGTGACAGCCGCCGCCGAGGACCCGCCCGGTCCGCTCTTGGCCCAATTGCGCGAGGGGGGTATCATGGTGGTGCCCGTCGGACAGTCGGACACCGTTCAAACGCTGATCAAGGTGACCCGCACCGCCGCCGGGCTGGATTACGAAGAATTGCGCCCGGTCCGCTTCGTGCCGCTGCTCGAAGGTCTGGGTGACGATTGACGACTGCGTTCGGGTCTGATCAGACCCGGCAGAACAGACCCGTGAGAGGGGCCGCAAGCCCCGGACAGTGACCCCCGGACGCCCCGCAAGAGGGTGCCGCAGATGAGGAGCCGAGCCATGCATCCGAGCCGCCCCACCGCGACCCTGTCGAATTCCGCCCAGTTGGACCTACCGCTGGCGAAGTCCCCGCGGGGTCCGCGCGGCGCATTGCGCCGGATGCTGCTGAGCGGCGGATGTGTCCTGGCGCTCGCCGCCTGTGATCCCTTTGCCACCGACATGCGCGCCGGGTTCAATACATCGCCCTCCGTCGAAGGATTTGAGGCCGCGCCGCGTCCGCAGCCCGACACGCGCGGCATCATCGCCTATCCGACCTATCAGGTCGCTGTGGCCCGGGGCGGCGACACGCCCGGCAGCATCGCGTCACGCATTGGTCTGCCCGCCGAGGAACTGGCCCGTTTCAACGGCATGCCCGCAGACGCGGTGCTGAACGCAGGCGCGATCCTTGCCCTGCCCCGCCGCGTGGCGGAGCCTGTGGCAGGCACCGGGACGGGGTCCGGCAATGTGGATATCGCGACGCTGGCAGGAAGCGCCATCGACCGCGCGGCCCCGCGCCAGACCCAAGGCACCGGCACCGGGGCAATCACCCCCGCCGCCGGAAGCCCGACCCAGACCATCAGCAGCCAGCCGCTTGCGACCTCCAGCCCCGCGCCCGCCGTCGGGCCGGAGCCGATCCGTCACAAGGTCGCGCGCGGCGAGACCGCCTATTCCGTGGCGCGGCTCTATGGCGTCAACGTGCGCGATCTGGCGGAATGGAACGGGCTCGACAGCAGCATGAACCTGCGCGAAGGCCAGTTCCTGCTGATCCCGGTTTCGGCCACCAGCGCGACCAGCGCACGCACAGCGTCGCTGGCCACCACCGCGCCGGGGGCAGGCTCACCCACCCCGACCCCGCCGAGCGCCGCGCAGGCCCTGCCCGCCGAGACCCCGCAGCCTGCGGCGCAGAAGCCATCGAACACGCCCGCCTCGCCCGATCTGGGCAAGCTCGCCAGCGCCAGTTCCTCGGCCCGGTTCACCGCGCCGGTCAACGGCTCGATCATCCGCGACTTCCAGAAGGGCAAGCGCGAGGGCATCGATATCGCAGTCGCCGCAGGCACGCCGGTCAAGGCCGCCGAGGCGGGCACAATCGCTGCCATCACCCAAGATACCGATCAGGTGCCGATCATTGTCATGCGGCATGATGGTGGCCTGCTGACGGTCTACGCGAATGTGGATGGTGTGAAAGTCTCTAAGGGCGACAGCGTCAGCCGGGGTCAGGCCATTGCAGTGGTCGGGCAGAACAACCCCAGCTTCCTGCATTTCGAGGTGCGCCGCGGAATGGAAGCTGTGGACCCCTCGACATATATCAACTGATCTCCACGGCGCGCTGAGGCTTGTTGTCCGCGCGGCTGTTTCGGGGTTGGTTTGGTGCGTCGCCCGTGGGGCGTGACGCCCGGAAGCGAGTCGTTTATCCGCTTGCGCTTAGGGCATAAGCGCTGACCCATTGTTTCGCACGCGAAACAATTTACGGGTCGGTAATGGGTTCCGAGGCGGATTTAGGCAAGGATTGGCTCAGAAAGCCGGGCGCAGCCGCGTCGTTAGGGGGATTTTTACGGAGCGTCAGGGGGTGGGCAGGCCGTCGCCCGCACAACGGAAGCCTTTAGCTCCGGCGGTGTCCTTCGGTTGAGCATTGAGAGCGACGGGAGCCTGCCCGTGGGGTGGCGCTACTCCGGGTGAGCGGGTGCGCTTTATGGTGCCGTGTTCCTCCCCGCTCGGAGGTCAGCGCGAGCCCCCAAAAGCGCCAGCCCGCCGGGGCGGGCAGGCGCTCGCTCTCGCGGCCTTCGGCCTGGTTCGAGAGCGGTTGCGCTTAGTTCAGAGTAACGAGGCATAGCTAATCCGAGTGCGACCGAAGCCTGCCCGTGGGATGGCGGCGGGGCGGATGAGCGGGTGTGCTTTATGGCGCCAAGTCCCTCCCCGCGCAGGGGTTAGCGCGAGATGGCAAAGCGCCAGCCCGATGGGATGGGCAGGCGCTCGCCTGCGCGGCTTCGCCTTGTTTGCGGGCGGGGTGGCTTCGTTCAGCGGTGTTTTTATGGCAAATGACTGGCGCAACAGGAGCCTGCCGGAGGTCGGTGCTGCTGTGCCCAAGCAGGTGTCGTGCCTGTGGTCCAGCGCCCCCGCCCTGCGCTCCGGCGCGCGGGGGGCGCAAAGGAAAAGGACCGCGCGGGTGGGCGCGGTCCTTTTGCGTAACAATCGTGTCGCGGGCCGGTCAGGCGGCGGCGCGGCTGACCAGAACGTCGTCGATCTGCTTCTGGGCGCTGGTCTCATCCTCGCCGGAAACAGCGGCGATTTCGCGGGTCAAACGCTCCAGCGCGGCTTCGTAAAGCTGACGCTCGGAATAGGACTGCTCGCGCTGATCGTCGGCGCGGTGCAGGTCGCGGACCACTTCAGCGATCGCAATCAGATCGCCGGAGTTGATCTTTTGCTCGTATTCCTGAGCGCGGCGGGACCACATGGCGCGTTTCACCTTGGCCTTGCCCTTCAGCGTGGTCATTGCCTTCGACACCACGTCAGGCGAGGAGAGCGAGCGCATGCCCACTTCGGTCGCCTTATGCGTCGGGACGCGCAGGGTCATCTTGTCCTTTTCGAAGGAAATCACGAAGAGCTCCAGCTGGATGCCGGCGATCTCCTGCTCTTCGATGGACATGATTTTACCGACGCCATGTGCCGGGTAGACAACATGATCGTTCGGGCGGAATTCCAATTTTTTGGTCTTAGTCATACAAGCCTTCCTCGATAGGAACCTTTGCGCAGAGCCGACAAAACCGCGACCGGACATCCAAGATCTCCGGCAACGGGTATAACGGGTCGCGTAAAGACACCCCAATCGGCAGTCGCAGGGGCGGTATCAGGTTCCCAGGTCCATCGTGCAGACCTATATAGCAAAAAAATGCGGGGTTTGGTAGGGGCGACGCAAGCAAAGGATACTTGGCCCCTTAAAACAAGGGGGTGCCGCAGCGTCACATTCGCGTTTGCAGCATCCGTGGATGCCAGTCGCGCCGCAGGCGAAGCCCGCGAAACGAATCAGCCACCTTCGCCAGCGGTCTCCGAGAACAGTTCCATCTTACCCGGCTTGCCGTCCATCTCTTCGGCCTCGGGAAGGGGATCTTTCTTGGTCACGATCACGGGCCATTCTTCGGACCATTTGCGATTGAACTCGACCCATTGCTCCATCGCGGGCTCTGTATCGGGGCGGATCGCGTCAGCCGGGCATTCCGGTTCGCATACGCCGCAATCGATGCATTCGTCGGGATGGATGACCAGCATGTTCTCACCCTCGTAGAAACAATCCACGGGGCATACCTCGACACAGTCGGTGTATTTACAGGCGATGCAATTGTCGGTGACGACATAGGTCATGGGCAGTTACCTTCGTATCCGGTCCCGGACTTGCTAGCCGGGTGCGCAGGATCATTCAAGATCACGGCCGCGCATAAGATCGAGATTGCGACGCGCGCGCTTGTCAGGCCGTCCTTTCCCATCATAGGCGGGATTGTCGGGAGGTCTTTCGCGCGAGCGCGGCTGCGGAGGATCGAGGTCCTCATAGAGCGCCTGAGCCTCTGGCGCGGGGCCGCGACGTTCGCCAGCGGCGACAATGCGGATCACGCGAATATCGTCGCCTTGCGCAAAGGTCAGCGTATCGCCGGGCCCGACCGCGCGGGCGGGTTTCGACACTGGCGTGCCGTTTACCCGCACCTTCCCGCC
The DNA here is from genome assembly GCA_040119125.1 of Marinobacter sp. Taxonomy (GTDB): domain Bacteria; phylum Pseudomonadota; class Alphaproteobacteria; order Rhodobacterales; family Rhodobacteraceae; genus Pacificitalea. Next base: position 113,818 of record JBEDTR010000011.1, on the reverse strand, counting down.
CGAGACGATCCGCGCGGCCAGCGTGCGGGTCTTGAAAAACCGCGCATGCCAAAGCCACTTATCGATGCGGATCGTCCCGACCGAGCTCAACGCTTACTTCTTGTCCTTCAGCCCCATCAGGGCTGCGGCGAACGGATTGTCGGGGTCGATGGCCTTTTCCTTGCGCGGAGGGCGCGATTCGAAGTTGCGACCCCCACCGGAATTGCCTTCGCGGGGCGGACGCTTGCCGCCCTTGGGCTTCCCGCCTTGCTTGCCCTTGCCGCCCGAACGGGGACCACGGCCTTCGCCATCGGCCCCATCGCGGGACCCGCCGCCACGGCGCGAATTGCCCCGCGCGTTGGTGCGGTTGCCGCGCCAAGTGAAGGTATAGAACACCTCCTGCTCGGGTCCGGCCAGATCCGCATCGGGAGCCGTGCCAATCGGGGTTTCCTCGTCCGAGACCTTATCCACCGGCACTTCGTCCTGCGGCTGGGCTGGCTCTTCGGAGATCGGCGCTTCGCCCGCATCGGGGATTTCAGCGACGTCTTCGGGCACATCGGCGGGGGCCGGCACGTCGACCTGTTCGGTCACGGCACCCGGTTCGATATCCTGTGCGACATCGAACACCGGCGTGTCGGCGTTTTCGTCACCCGGCTGGATCGGCGGCACGATGTCTTCGTGAGCCACGCCTTCCTCCGTCGGAATGGTCTGATCGACGGCCTTGACCTTGGTCCGCTCAGCCTTCTCGGCGCGGTAGCCCAAGCCTTGCATCAGATCGGCGAATTGCTCCAGCGTCATGCCGGTGATCGACAGCATGTCGGCCTTGGCCTCGAACCCGCCGCGGCTGTCTTCGGGACGCAGCTGATCGGCCAAGCGCTCCAACATATCGATGCGGATGGCGCGCAGACCGGCAGCGCGGTAGCCCGCCATCGATTCGTAGCCCTCAGGCGCGCCTTGCGGCGTGGGAATCGTGACCAGACCCGGTGGCGGGCTTTCGGGGAATTCGTCGAGCCCGCGATCCAGCGACCACAGCACCAGCCGCAGACGAGTCGGCGCAGGTTTCAGCAGCAGCGGCATGAAGATGGTGAATTGACCGAAACGGATGCCATGCTTGCGCAGCGCGCCGCGGGCCTCCTGATCCAGTGCTTTCACGTCCTGCGCCACGACATCGCGCGGCATGACACCCAATGCTTCGACCATCTGGAAGGCAAAACCACGCGCCAGCCCGGTCAGGGCCTCGTCCCGGCTCATCGCCAGCAACGGCTCGAACAGGGTCGCGATTTTGCGATCAATGAAGTGCTGCAAGCGGCGGGTGACCTTCTCGGACACGTCGCTGCCAGCTTCTTCATCGACGAAAGCTTCGACCTTTGGCTTCAGGGGTTCGGCCCCTTTCACCAACTTGCCCACCGCATGTTCGCCCCACATCAGGCCGCCCTGCTCGGTGTAGTCAATTTCGGTATCGGGTGCGTTATAGAAGCGGTCCGCGCGCAGGTGGAACTCCGGCTTCAGCGCCTGAAGGCTAGCCTGTCGCAGCGTCTTGGCTTCGTCAGGGGTGTTGCTTTTGTCCTGCCGGAAGCGGAACCCTTCGAGACGGCCGACGAATTCGCCTTCGACCATCACTTCACCCTTGTCGTTCACATCGGCCACCAGGCCCTCCTTCTGTTTCAGCCGGCGCAACAGCACCGAGGTGCGCCGGTCCACGAACCTGCGCGTCAACGCCGTGTGCAGCGCATCCGACAGGCGATCTTCTACCGCGCGGGTCGCGCCGCGCCAATGTCTTTCGTCATCGACCCAGCCTTTGCGTTGAGCGACATATGTCCAAGTGCGGATATATGCCAATCGTTTCGACAACGCGTCAATTTCGCCATCGGTTCGATCAATACGTTTAATTTGTCGCGCCATCCAGTCATCAGGCACCCGTCCGACATCCCGCAGGAAGCCGAAAATCCGTTCCAGAAGCCCTGCATGTTCCGCCGCGGAGATCCCGCGAAAGTCGGGAATGCGGCACACATCCCACAGCAAACGCACATCGCGCGCATTGCGGATCTGTCCGGAGAGGGTGACATCGGCGGCCAGTGTTTTCAGCGCGGACAGGTCATCGGATTCGCGCGTGCGCATCAGCCATTCGTCCTGAGTTCCCGCCTCAAGCGCGCCGATCAGCCGCTCGACCGAGCCAAAATCCAGATCGGAATTGCGCCATTGCAGCTTCCGGATCGGGGTGAAGCGATGTTCGGTTATGGCCTCGACCACCTCAGCATCCAGCGCGGGCGCCTCGCCGGTCACGCCGAAACTGCCATCGGTCATGTAGCGCCCCGCCCGGCCCGCGATCTGCGCCAGTTCATTCGGGGCAAGGTTGCGCATCCGGCGACCGTCGAATTTGCTGAGACTGGAAAACGCGACATGTTTCACGTCGAGGTTCAGCCCCATTCCGATGGCATCGGTGGCCACCAGATATTCAACATCGCCGTTTTGGTAAAGTTCGACCTGCGCGTTCCTTGTGCGGGGCGACAGCGCCCCCATCACCACCGCGCAGCCGCCTTTCTGGCGGCGGATCAGCTCGGCGATGGCATAGACATTATCAACCGAAAACCCGACGATTGCGCTGCGACCGGGCATCCGGCTTATCTTTTTCGAACCTGAATAGATTAATTCGCTGAACCGCTCCCGGCGCATGAATTGGGCCCGAGGCTCCATCGCCGCAATGGCCGAGCGCATGGTGTCAGCCCCCATGAACAGCGTCTCATGCAGGCCCCGCGCATGCAGCAGCCGGTCGGTAAACACATGGCCGCGCTCAGGGTCGGCACAAAGCTGGATCTCATCGACGGCCAGAAAATCCGCGCCGATATCGGTGGGCATCGCTTCGACGGTGCAGACCCAATAGGCGGCGCGATCGGGCACGATGCGCTCTTCGCCCGTGACCAGCGCCACGACAGACGGGCCCCGGATCGCGACGATGCGGTCATAGACCTCGCGCGCCAGCAGCCGCAGCGGCAGGCCGATCACCCCGGTGCGGTGGGCCAGCATCCGTTCGATGGCGTAATGGGTCTTGCCGGTATTGGTCGGTCCGAGGACCGCGGTGATCGTGCCGTTTTGGGGCATGTAAATCCGTCCTGTCCGGCGCGCAGGCTGTCTGCGTCGCACGCCAGTGAGTGAGCAGCCGAACCGCGGGTCAGAGCGTTCGGCCATCCACCTGTTGCGTCAGTCGCGCGATCGCCGTTAAGACATTTTCGCGATGGGGGTGGATCTGCTGCACCGCGCGATAGGCGGCCAGCGCATCGGCCGGGCGGTCGAGCTCCTCCAGAATGATGCCGAGCCCCGACAACGCGCCGAAATGCCGGGGGTTGAGCGCGATGGCCGCGCGGATGTCTTGCAACGCCGGCCCGTAGAGCCCGCGCTGAAAATAGGCGGTGGCCCGCGCATTATAGCCTTCGGCAAAGCCGGGCGCGTGATCGATCAGCGCGGTCAGGTGGTCGATTGCCAGATCCCATTGCTCCCGCGCCATGGCGTCGCGGCCCCGGCGCAGCAGCAGGTCCATCGCGGCGGAGCCGGATTTCGACCATTCCATCCAGATCTCTTCCTCGACCATTTGCCAGCCGGGCAGCTCTGGCTTCGCCAATTCGGCAAAAAGCCGGTCCAGCGCGCTTTCGGCCATGGCATCCGCCCCCGGCGCCGCAGGGCGGGCCAGCTGCGCCTCGGGCGCAGTAATCAGCGGCGGTGGTTCCGACGATTCGCCCTCTGGCGCGGTCTGGGCATGGACCGGGCCATAAAACAGGGCTGACATCAGGAATGCCGCAACGGTAGAGTTGGAAAAGAAGCGTGGTAAAACCATAACGAAAATGAGTGTAGCGCAGACACGGTCGAGCACAATACAGAGCCGTGTCACAACTTGGAGGACCCCCCATGAGCGCAGTCATCGATCAGGCCGTCACCGCCCTGAATGCAAAACTGGACGGCGGCTTTGCCGGCAATGCGAAGTTCGTGATCGAAGATGAAGGCAGCATCCTGCTGGACCAGTCCGGCGCGCGCGCAGGCGACGGCGATGCAGAGGTCACCCTGACCGCGGATGTCGACACGTTTCAGGGCATGCTGTCGGGCGATGTGAACCCCACCGCCGCCTTTATGACCGGCAAGCTGAAGGTCGATGGCGATATGGGTCAGGCGATGCAGCTTGGCGCGGCGCTGAGCTAACGGGCATGAGGGCTGGATCGGCACAAAGGCTGCGGCATGATCGCCCCGGCGCGCGCGGCGGGCTGCATGGCGATGCGCCGATGCCCGAAGCGGGTGTGCTGACCGGCCCTGCCCCCTATCACGGCGATGTCGCGCGGGGGCCGGAGGACGTGCAATGCCACTGGCTGCGCTGCGCCGATGGCATCCGTCTGCGGCTGGCCGTCTGGAACGCCGGTATGGCGCAGGCGAAGGGCACCGTCCTGCTATTCGCCGGACGCACCGAATATGTCGAGAAATACGGGCTGACGGCGCAGTCGCTGGGTCAGCGCGGCTATCGCATGGCTTGTGTCGACTGGCGCGGACAGGGGCTGTCCGACCGCGCCCTGCCCGATCACCTGACGGGCCATGTCACCGATTTCCGCGAGTTTCAGACCGATGTTGCGGCGCTGCGCGCGGCGCTGGCGACGCTCGATGTGGCGGGGCCGTTCTTTATGCTCGGGCATTCGATGGGAGGCTGCATCGGCCTGCGGTCGCTGCACGAAGGGCTGCCGGTCGCCGCTGCGGCCTTCTCGGGGCCGATGTGGGGCATACGCATTTCGCCCCAGCTGCGTCCCGCCGCATGGGCGCTGTCTGGCATGTCGCGCTATCTGGGCCTGTCGCACCGCTATGCACCGGGGACCAAGCCCGCAAGCTACATCACCGCCGCTCCGTTTGAAGGCAACGTGCTGACCGGCGATGCGGAGATGTATGAATACATGCGCGTGCAGCTGGCCGCGCATCCGGAACTGGCGCTTGGCGGGCCGAGCCTCAGCTGGCTTTACGCCGCGCTGCGCGAGATCAACGCCTTGCGCCGAATGCCCTCCCCCGATCTGCCTGCGCTGACCCATGTCGGCACCGAGGAAACGATTGTCGATGTGCCCACTATTCGCGACCGGATGCGCCGCTGGCCGCAAGGCACGCTGACCTTGGCCCAAGGCGGGCAGCACGAAATCCCGATGGAAGTCCCGGCCTTGCGCAATGCGTTTTTCGACGATTGCGACCGGCTGTTCAGCGCCACGCTTTAGCGGCGCCCCGCGCGGTTATTGCGGCGGCTCTTCGCTGGTATCGAAGCGGAAATACCCGACCGTCGCCGCCGCGCGCTCCCCCTTGCTGGCGATTTCGCTCTGGACGATGGGCATCAGCGATTCCGAGGTTGTGCCCGCAGGCACGGCCACGCTGTCGAGAGGCGCATCGGTTGCGACAGCCACGATCATCTGCGGCACCAGTTCATCGCCCGCGGCCAAGGCATTCGGACGCAGGCCTAGCGCGAAGGTCGCGGTGCCATCCTCCTGCGGTTTCAGCCGTGCCGACAGATCGTAGGTGCCGCCCTGCGCATCGACCAGCATAAGCCAGATCGGGCGCCCGTTGATCTGCTCCACCCGGCCCCGGATCGCTTCGCCAGAGCGCAGGACATCCTTGTCGAGCGTCAGACGCGGCGCGGTGGCCTCGCTGCCCGCGACGGTTTTCAGGAAGTTCACCACCGCGCATTGGCTGTCTTTAATCAGCCGCACAGCGATCTCCGGCTCGGTGCCATGCGCTTCGCGGAAATCGGTCAGCAATTGCCAAAACGGATCGACCGAGGTGGCGTAGCCTTCGATCTCAAAATTGGTCGGGGTCGCCCCAAGGATCGAGGTGTAGACGCAACTGGGCAATTCGTAGCTGCGCAACCATTCGATGCGCGCGCCCACGGCGTCGAGATCGCTGAGCCCCGTGTCAGGACTGTCTGACCCGGCGGCGAGTTCTTCGCCCTCGGTCGGGTCGGCGGTGGTATCGGGCAGCGCAATGCTGGCGGTTGGGTCGGGATCTGGCGGGGTTTCGGGCTCCGCTTCCGCCGGAGCGGCATCTGGCGCGGCGGGCTGCGCCGGGGTTTCTGTTTCCCTGTCCGGTAGCGTGGCGACGCTATCGCCGGGACCAATGCTTTCGCCCACGCCCGAGGGCGCGCCGGGGTCCTGCGCCGATCCGCCGCCCTCGGCCAAGGGCGTCTCGACCGTGTCGGGGGCGAGAAACGGGTCCAACATCCCGGTGACATAGGCGCTCCCCCCAGCGAGGAGCAGGACCAGCGTCCCGAGGATCGCCATCGACATGCCGCCCCCGCTTGGCCGATCAGTGGAGCGGTGAGCCGAGTGGGGGGCTGCATCGTCACCCCGCGCGCCGGCATCCTCCGCCCCGCCGCCAGATGCACCGGCAGGCGCGGTGGCAGAGGCGGCAGGTGCGGCCCCAAACGCGCGGGCACTGGCGGCGCCCGCGGTGGGGCGGCCAAACCCCTCAGGATGCGCTGAACCGGGCGCGGCGGACTGCGAAAATTCCTGCACTGCGCCCGCCTGCGATGGGGTCGATTGCGCCCCGCCTGCGATGCCGGTTGCCGCCCCGCCCGATGCTGCCCCGCCTGTGGCCGCCCCTGTTGCCGTCGCATCCAGCAATGCGGGCGTCTCGAGGTATTCCAGCACCTGCGTCATGCTGGCCGGGCGGTCCTCCGGGTTCGGCTCCAGCATCCGCGCCAAGAGGGGGACCAACTCATCGGGCACGCCGCTCAGATCAGGCACTTGCATCCGGCGCTCGACCGCCTCGGCAGGATTATCGCCCATGTCGAGCTGCGCGCCCCGGCATGCGGCCACGATCACCAAAGCGGTGGAATAGATATCCGAACAGGCGGTGACATGGCCGTTATAGCGGCCCAGCTGTTCCGGCGAGACGTAATTGTATTTGCCCGCGAACTGATCGCCCAGCAATGTGCCGCCGCCGAAATTGGCGGATTTGGCAATGCCGAAATCGATGATCTTGGCGTGGCAGATCAGCCCGTCCTGAATGATCATGTTATCGGGCGACAGGTCGCGATGAACCACGCCCAGATCATGCGCATTCTGCAACCCGGAGGCCATGCGCCTAAGCAGGATCTTGACGTCGCTCAGCGGCATCGCGCCTTGGTCGAGAATATATTCGGCGACCGAGCGGCCCTCGACGAATTCCATGACCAGACAGGCGCGCTGAATGCCGGGGTCCACGGTAAACAATTGATAGCGCACGATGGCGTCGTGATGGAGGCGGCCCAGAACGGTCGCTTCTTTCTGGAATAGCGACAGGATTTTCTCGTCATGGGCCAATGCGGCAAGCACGATCTTGATCGCGACCGGCTCCTGCGTGTGGATGTTCACGCCGCGATAGACTTCGCCCATGCCGCCGGTGGCGATGTGCTGGGTGATCTCGAAGGTGCCCATGATCTTGGTGCCGATATCGACGCCGGAAGGCGCGCCGGTGCCAAGCACGAGCTTATTGTCAGCGCGGCCTGCCTGTTCCACCTGCCCGGCCTCCGCCGCCATTTTCGCGGCGGCGCGGGCGCGGATGCGTTCATCATCCGGATCGGGCGCAGGCGCGGGATCGCGGGGGGCGGCGGAACCCTCTGGCGTCACAGCGTCGGGGGGCGCGCTGCGGTCAGCCGCGCGGCCCTGTTCCGTCGCATCGGTCGTGTCGCGGCGGCGGCCGGGGTCCGGTGTCGCACCGCCTGAGCCGTCCGCCGCGCGCCCGGAGCCTTCTGCGGGTTTGTCGTCGTCGCCTGCCATATTGCCTTACGCTCCCTTCTCGGGAAGCTCGTGACTATCGGGGATGGGGCCGGCCTCGGATGGCTCGAAGGCACGGACGATCATCACCGTCGTGTTGTCGGTGGCGCCCCGCTCCAGCGTCAGATCGAGAAGCTGGTCGCAGGCGCGCTGCGGCTGATGCTTTTGCGCGATCTCGAGGATCTCGGCATCCTCCACATGCGCGGTCAGCCCATCGGAACACAAGACAAAGGTGTCGCGATTTCGCAGGGTGCCGTAACGATGATCGAGGTCCACCTCGGCGCTGACACCGATGGCGCGGGTGATGACGTTCTTGCGGGGCCAGTTATCGGCCTCCTCCTGCGTGATCGCGCCGCGATCCAGAAGCTCGTTGGCCTCAGTATGATCGCGGCTGAGCTGCGTCAGTCGGCCGTCGCGGATCACATAGATCCGGCTGTCGCCAGACCAGATGCAGGCGTAATGCTCCCCGAATGCCAGCAGCGCCACGACGGTGGAGCCGATGATCGCGCCGACCTGTGCGCCATGGGTGTGAATTTCCTTGTTGGCGTCGGTGATCCGCTCAAGGAAACGGGCCTGTAGATCGGGTGCGGAGCCGGGCACGTCCAAGCGTTCCAGATGCTCCACGATCAGCGCGGAGGCATAATCCCCGCCGTGATGCCCGCCCATGCCATCGGCCACGACCCACAGGCCAGCGTCAGGTTGGGCCAGGCAGCTGTCTTCATTGTGATTACGCACGACGCCGGTATGGCTGACGGTGCCGGTTTCAAACTTGAACATCTGTCCCATCATTTGATTGGTAATCAATAGCTTCGCCTCGATCCTTGGCGGGAGTGTTTACCAGCACAACAGCAGGGTCAATCATTACCACGCTACATGTTTACGCAGGCCGGGCGTCGCCGGATTGATCGGGTTTGACCGTCGCGCAAACCGCCCGATCCCGTGAGCCCGCGCAGGTCTGGCGCAGCGGCGGCTGCACCATCCCAAGCGTGGCTCTGTGCATTTATTCTTTCACGCGGGCAAACCGTTGGGGGAGCCGAATCTTGCCAGATTGCGTGATTGGCGGAGGTCATTGGGCAGGCCCGAGGCCCCTCATGCGCCGCGCGCCAAGTCATTGACTTAGCGAGGACATGCGCCGTTCGTTGGCAGGATACAGCCGGTCTGGCGGCAGCACATGTGCAGAATTTGCACCTAAACTTTGTATCTTTGCAATTCTGACAGCTTCGCTCCTGCGCTAAGGTCGTCAGATCATAAGGGAGGAACCTATGAATTATCTGTGCCGACGCAGCATTTGCGCCGCGAGCGCCCTTGCGCTTGCCCTGTCCATGGGGCCGGCCCATGCCAGCCCGGAGGATGACACCCTTCGCGCCGCCATGGCCGAAGAAATCCTGAACCTCGATTACAATTACACAACCAAACGCGAATATATCATCCTCGCGCAGTTGACCGATGCCGCGCTGTTCGACCTCGATCCCGAAACGCAGGAAGTGAAACCGGCGATGGCGTCCAGCTATGACTGGGTCGACGAACTGACGCTGGATGTGACCCTGCGCGACGATGTCACCTTCCATGATGGCAGCGCGCTGACCCCCGCCGATGTCGCCTATACCTACAATTGGATCGCCAGCGAGGAGAGCGAGTCGAATGCAACCGGCGTGGTCGGGCGCTGGCTCGACACTGCGGAGGTCACGGGCCCGAACACCGTGCGTTTCAACCTCAAATCGGTCTATCCGCTGGTTATTCGCGACATGGCCAACCGGGTGATGATCCGCAAGGATGGCACTTATAACGCGGATGGCGAGATCGACCGCGATGCGATGTCGAGCGAGCTGATCGGCACCGGTCCCTATCAGGTGGTCAGCTTCGAGCCCGGCACCGAACTGGTTCTCAAACGCTTCGACGGATATTTCGGTGAGGCCCCCGAAATCGAGAATATCGTTGTGCGCAACATTCCCGACGTCGGCACGCAGCAGGCCGAACTGATGTCCGGCGGGATCGACTGGATGTTCAAGGTGCCGCTCGATCTGGCGGAAAGCCTGGGCGCCACGCCGATGGCCGCGCATCTGAGCGGTCCTGACCTGCGCATCGGTTTTCTAGTGCTGGATGCGGGCGGCTATACTGATCCCGACGGTCCGCTGACCAATGTGTTGGTGCGACGCGCGATCAACCATGCGCTGAACACGCCGGAAATGGCGGAATACCTGATCGGCGGCTCGGCCGAAGCGATCCACACCGCCTGCCATCCCGCGCAATTCGGCTGTGACCAATCCTCTGCCGCCTATCCCTACGACCCCGAAAAAGCGAAGGCGCTGCTGGCCGAAGCCGGTTACCCCGACGGATTCCCGCTGGAGCTGTGGGCCTATCGCGACAAGGCTGCGTCCGAGGCGATTGCATCGGATCTGACCAAGATCGGGATCGACGTGAACCTGCGGTATGTGAAGCTTGAAAGCCTGAACCAAGCCCGCGCCGCGCGGGAGATCCCGGCCTATTTCGGGACTTGGGGATCGGGCGGCACGGCTGATACGGCCGCGATTGCCCGCATCCATTTCTCGGGCGAGTCTGATCGGGACATGTCTGGGGATGCGGAGCTTGCCGAACTGGTGCTGTCCGCCGAGCAAACCAACGATCAGGACGCGCGCAAGGCGATCTATACCGAGGCAGTCGGCAAGATCGCGGACGAAGCCTATTGGGCGCCGCTCTTCTCCTATTCGGCGAATTATCTCGTCTCGCCTCATCTGGAGTTTCCGATGGATCCTGACGGCCTGCCCCGGTTGCAGAACGCCCGCTGGAAGTGACGCAGTCTCGCGGAGGCCGATCCCGGCCTCCGCACGCGCACCTTGCCGTTCCTCGGCACAAGGCCAGCCCTGCCCCATAGCGGCGCCCGCGCCGCGCGGCCATGGTGAGGCACCTGCCTGAAAGGACCCTGTTTCCATGTTGCGATATATCGCCCTGCGCGGCCTGCTCGCGCTTCTTGTTGCCTTTACCGTGTCTTTGGCGGCGTTTTTGCTGCTGAATGTCGCGGCAGACCCCGCTCAGGCCATCGCTGGTGAGGACGCCACGCCCGAAGTGATCGAGGCCATCCGCGCCCGTTACGGGCTGGATCGGCCCCTGTCCGTGCGCTACTTCGACTGGCTCGGCGGGGTGCTGCGCGGTGATTTCGGGGAAAGCTATTACTGGCACAAACCCGTGGCGGAACTGGTCGCCGACCGCGCCGATGAGACGATCACCCTCGCGCTTTCGGCGCTGAGCGTCACCATCATCATCGCCATTCCTCTGGGCGCGCTTGCCGCGCTGAACCCCAATAGCTGGATCGACCGGGTCGCGCTTGGCGTGGCGGTGTCTGCGCAGGCGGTTCCCAACTTCTGGCTGGGGCTCATCATGATCATCCTGTTCGGGGTGATGATGCCGATCTTTCCGGTGTCGGGCGACGACACATGGAAACATTTCGTGTTGCCGGCCTTCGTGCTGGGCGCCTCCTCCGTGCCCGCCGTGATGCGGCTGACGCGCACCGGCCTGATCGAGGTCATGGGCGCCGATTATGTGCGCACCGCCCGGTCGAAGGGCTTTCGCGGCTGGCCGCTGCTGCGGCGCCACGCGATGCGCAACGCGCTGCTGCCGGTGATTTCGGTGCTCGCGGTGCAGTTGGGCCAGAAATTCGGCGGCTCGGTCATCACCGAGTCGATCTTTGCCATCAACGGGCTGGGGCGGTTGGCGCTCGAGTCGATCCTCGGCGCGGATATTCCCACCGTGCAGATGCTGATCTTCGTCTTTGCCATCGTCTTTGTCGTCATGAACCTGATCGCTGACATCCTGAATGCGGCGCTCGACCCAAGGATCCGGATCGGATGACCCATACTGACCTTTCGCTTTCTGCCGTAGCAGACGCGGGCATCGAGGAGGACAACACCTCCACCCTGTCGCCGCGCCAGATTTTTCGCCAACGGATCGTTGGGCATACCGGGTTTCTCATCGGTGCGCTGCTGATCCTGACCATCGTGCTGATCGCGATTTTCGCCCCGCTTCTGGCGCCGCATGATCCCTATGCGCAATCGCTGTCGTCGCGGATGTTGCCGCCGGTCTGGTCGGAGGGCGGCAGCTGGGATTACCTGCTGGGCACCGATCAGAATGGCCGCGATTACCTGAGCCGGCTGATCTACGGCACGCGCGTGTCGATCACCATCGGCCTTGGCGCGGCGACCGTCGGGTTGCTGATCGGGGTGACGCTTGGGGTGATCGCCGGGTATTTCGGCGGCTGGGTGGATCACGGCATCAGTTTCCTGCTCACGGCGCAACTGGCCCTGCCCGGCCTGCTATTGGCAATGGCGCTGGTGTTCATCATCGGCCCGTCGATCTGGGTGGTGATCGGCATCGTGGGCGTGTTGCACTGGACCTATTATCTGGTCGTCACGCGCGCCGCGACCCAGCGCATCCGAAGTCAGGATTTCGTCGCCGCCGCCGCTGCATCCGGTGCCAGTTCGCGCCAGATCATCTGGCACGAGATCATGCCCAATCTGCTGAGCTCCATCATCGTGATCTTCACCTTCGAGCTGGGCATCGCGATCCTGGCCGAAAGCTCGCTCAGCTTCCTTGGGGTGGGCATCCAGCCGCCCACGCCGTCATGGGGGCTGATGATCGCCGAGGGCAAACAGGCCATGTTCTATCGCCCGTGGCTGGTCGTGTTGCCGGGGATCTGCCTGTTCTTGCTTGTTATTGGCGCGAACCTGATGGGCGACGGTCTGCGCGACATCGCCTCGCCGGAGGGCCGAAACGAATGAAAACGCTTCTCGATATTCGCAACCTGCATGTGTCGCTCAATCTGCCGGATGGCTGTTTGCACGCGGTGCGTGATGTCAGCCTGTCGATTGGCGCGGGGCAGTCTTTGGGCATTGTCGGGGAAAGCGGCTCGGGCAAATCGCTCACCGCGCTGGCATTGATGCGGCTGCTGCCGCGCGGGGCCGCGTGCCGCAGCACGCGTCTGGAATTCGACGGGCAGGACCTGACATCGCTGAGCGATCCGGCCTTTGCCCGCGATATTTCAGGGCCGCGCATCGGCATGATCTTTCAAGAGCCCATGACCTCGCTCAATCCGGTCTATTCCATCGGGCGCCAGATGACCGAGGCCGTGACCGCCCGTGGCATGCTATCGGCAGGCGCCGCCCGCAAGAAGGCGATTGATCTGCTCGACCGCGTCGGCATCCCCGATCCCGAAACCCGGATGAGCCAATTTCCGCATCAGATGTCCGGGGGCCAGCGCCAGAGGGTCATGATCGCCATGACGCTGATGCTCGACCCTGACCTGTTGATCGCGGATGAGCCTACGACCGCGCTGGATGTGACGGTGCAAGCGCAGATCCTCGACCTGCTCGATGATCTCAGGCGCGAACGCCAGATGGGGATGATCCTGATTTCCCACGATCTGGCCGTGGTCGCGGAGCGCAGCGATACGGTCGCGGTGATGTATGGCGGCGAGGTCATCGAACAGGGCCGCGCGTCCGAAGTGCTGCATGCCCCGGCCCATCCCTATACCCGGTCGCTGCTTCGGGCGATTCCGCATCTGGGGGCCGCGCCCGGCAGGCTGGCCGCGATCCCCGGCACGGTGCCGTCGCTGCTGCGCCCGCCCGAAGGCTGCATCTTTGCCGCCCGGTGCCCCCATCGCCGCGCCGAATGCACGGCTGAGCGCCCGCCCGAACAGATCACCGGCGACCACCATCGGCATCTGTGCGTGCTGAAGGACCCGCCTGTGATCCGCCATATGACCGAGGCGCTGATCGGCTCCGGCGCGGCACCGGAAGCCGAGGATGTGATCACGGCCTCGCATGTGACGCAGATCTACCAATCTCGGAAGGGTCTGTTCGGCCCGACACGGGACATCCGCGCCCTCGACGATGTGTCGCTGTCGTTGCGGCGCGGCGAGACGCTGGCGCTGATCGGGGAGAGCGGCTCGGGCAAGTCGACCTTGGCGCGGATCATGCTGGGACTGGCCGAGCCGACAGAAGGCGCGGTGACGATGCTCGGGCGTCCGGTAGCGGAGATTTCAGGCACGGAGCGCGCGTCTTTTGTGCAGCCGGTCTTTCAAGATCCGTATTCGTCTCTCAACCCACGGCGGCGCTTGTCCGAGATCATCGCGCGGCCACTTGCCTTGCGCGGGGACACGGATCGCGCCGCCCGCACCCGCGCCGTCGAGGAGGCGATGGATCTGGTGCGATTGCCGAAGCGGCTGCTGCATGCCTATCCCTCGCAGCTTTCGGGTGGGCAACGCCAACGTGTGGCCATTGCCCGTGCGCTCGTGACCCGACCCAAGGCGCTGGTCTGTGATGAGCCGACATCGGCGCTGGATGTGTCGGTGCAGGCGCAGATCCTCAACCTGCTGGATGATCTGCGCGCCGAGATGGGCCTGACCTGCCTGCTTATCACCCATGACATGGCCGTCGTGCATCAGGTAGCGGACCGGGTTGCGGTCATGCTTCAGGGCCGGATCGTCGAGGAAGGCCCCGCGCAAGCGGTGCTCGACGGCCCTACCAATGACTATACCGCCCGGCTGCTTGCCGCCGCGCCGCGGTTCGGAAATGAAGCTCCTGTGCCAGAGGCCGTGCAATGATTTCGAGCACTCCCAAATTGACCCCCGACACGCTTTTTGCGCGCGAAACCCTGTGGCAGTCATGGCTCGACGTTGAGGCCGTTCTGGCCGAGGTTCAGGCCGATATGGGCATGATCCCGGACTGGGCCGCCAAGGGGATACGCGATGCGGCGCGGCTGGACATCATCGGGATCGATGCGTTGCAGGCCGATATTCGCGTGACCCATGCCCCGATCCTGTCGCTGACCCGCCTGCTGGGACGCGCCGCCGGTGACGCCGGGGCGTGGGTGCATTGGGGCGCGACGACGCAGAACGTGATCCAGACCGGACGGATCTTGTTGATCCGCGAGGCAGACACGGCGATCCGGCGGTCTCTGGGATCGGCGCTGGAGCGGCTGGCGGACATGGCGGGCACCCATGCCGAAACGCTGATGGTCGGGCGCACCAACCGGCAACATGCGCTGCCCATTACCTTCGGGTTCAAGGTGGCGGGCTGGATCGAGGAGTTGAGCCGCGCGCTTGACCGGCTGGATCAGGGCGGGCGGCGTTTCTTTGTGCTGCCTTTCGGCGGCGCGGTCGGCGCGATGCACGCGTTCGGGGATCAGGGAGAGGCGCTGAATGTCCGGCTTGCCGCGCGCTTCAAGCTGGGTGAACTGCTGGTGCCGGGTCGGGCGATCAACGATGTCTTTGCGGATTACATGCTGCAATTGACGCTAATGGCGATGACCATCGAGCGGATCAGTTCTGAGCTCTATCTTCTGATGACCGAAGAAATCGGTGAAATCTCTGAAACGCTGGATGCGGGCACGGTGGGATCCTCGACGATGCCGCATAAGGTGAACCCCAAATTCGTGGTCAGTGTTCTGGCGGATGCGAAAGAGTTGCGCGGGCTGGCGGGGACGGCGCTTGAAAGCGGCATCTCCACCCATGAGGGCGACGCGGTGCTCAATCGGCTGGTCAATAACGTGCTGGACCGTGGCATTCCGCTGGCGTGGCGGCTGACCGAAGGGTTCGACGGCTTGTTGAAACGCATCGCCGTCAACGCGCCCCGGATGGCGCAGAATGCCCGCGCCAGTGGCGGTGCGATCGCGACGGAGCGGCTGATGATGATGCTGGCGCCCCATACCGGACGCGCCGAGGCGCATGATCTGATTCACCACGCGCTCGATCATCGGGGGCCCGGACAAACGGTGCAGGAGGCGCTGGTGGCGGATCGGGACGTCTGCGCGCATCTGACAGAGGCAGAGATCCGCGAGGGTTTGGACCCGGCAGGCTATTGTGGCGACAGCGCCCGCATCGCCCGCGCCGCCGAAGCACAGGCGCGCGCATTGGCCCGAGGTTTAACGCACCCCTGATACGCGGGCCGGGAAAAGCCGGCAGCCCAGCGCTCAGATCAGATAGACACTATCCGCGATATCGGGGTCCGCCGCGCGGCGGGCCTCCACATGGGCCGAGATACCGTCGAGAAACACCTCGGCCAGCTCGGGCCGTGGTCCCTTGGCATGGACGCTTGCATAGGTGATCCAGTGATCCCCGGCGAGCGGGCGCAGCACGACGCCCAGCATGGTCGCAGGCGTCATCACCATGGGATCGATCAGCGTCAGTCCCAGCCCCTGTCGCACCATTTCCACGGTCACCAGGGTTGAGCCGGTCTCGAACGCGATATCGGGCCGCAGACCGGCGGTGCCCAGCACGTCCTCCAGACGGTCGCGCCAGCGCTGCCCGGAGGCGAGCGATACGAGCGGATGCGCGGTCAGATCTTCGACCGTCACTTCGCCGACGCGCGCCAGCGGATGATCGGCAGCCATCAAGACGCTCAGCCGCGACCGCAGCACCGGCATGATGTCGACCGGGATGATCTCATTTTCGACCGGGAGCGAGATAAGCCCCATGTTATAGCCGCGCGCCGCGACCTTGCTCTCGATCTCGAACCGGCTTTCGACATGGACGGTGCATTGCAGGTCGATGCCTTGGCGCCGCAGACGGGCAATTGTCGGCACAACCAGACCATTGGCAAGCGGCGCGGCTGTCACCACCGACAGCCAGTTGCGCGTCCGGCTGCGGATGTCGCGGGCGATCATCGGAATTTCGTCAATCCCGTCCAGCGTATTTGAAATCTGCTGGTAGAACAGCGCGCCTTCCTCGGTCAGTTCCAGATTACGCCGCGAGCGCGAAAACAAGGAGAGCGAGAGCTGGCGTTCCAGCTGGGTCAAAAGACGGCTGGCAGCGGAGGGCGACAGGTTCAGCCGCTCCGACGCTTCGGACAGGGAGCCCGTGGTCACGACATACCGGAAAAGTCGGAGGCCCTTGAGGTTCATCGCAGATCCAATGCATTCGGCAATCGCAAGCAATCTCCGAATAATTGCATTTTTAGCAAGCGTGGCGCAACGCCCCGTCAGGACACGGGCCCACATGCCGGGGTGGTCTGCGCGATCAACGATCCGGCAGGCTCCGCACCCGATGGGGATGCGTATAGACCCCGCCGCCGCCCTTGCGCACATTCGCGACCAGCGTAATGCCCGCCTCCTGCGCCAGTTGCAGCGCGGTGCGCGTGGGCGCCGAGACGGCTACGATCAGTCCGCACCCCGCAATCGCGCATTTCTGGATCAGCTCGACCGACAGGCGGCTGGTCAGGATGAGCGCGCCGGCGCTGGCCGGCTGATCCGCGCGGGCCAATGCGCCGATCAGCTTGTCGAGCGCATTATGGCGCCCGACATCTTCGCGGGCGAGGACGATCCCCTGCCCCGGCAAAGCGAACCCCGCCGCATGCACCGCCCCCGTGCGATCATGCAAAGGCTGATGCTGGCGCAGCAGGTCAGTGGTGGCGCGCAATTCGGCAGGGTCGAACCGCACATCATCGCCCGCGACAATCGGCAAATCCCGCAGGGCCTGTTGCAGACTGTCGATACCGCAAAGTCCACAGCCCACCGGCCCTGCCATGGCCCGTCGACGCGCGCCCAGCGCCGCGGCGCGGTCATCGCTCAGCCATAGGCGCGCTTCGATCCCGGTTTCATGCACGACCAGTTCATGCGTCTCGATCTCGTCAAGGCAGGTCACAAAACCTTCGGTCAGGGCAAACCCATAGGCAAAATCCGTCAAATCCGCCGGGGTCGCCATCATCACCGCCTGGGTGGAGCCATTGCAGGTGATGGCCACCGGCGTTTCCTCAGCCAGATCGCGGGTAGGGTTCGGGCCTTCCGGCCCGCCGCTCAACCGCTGACTTTGCGCGACCGCATGCGTGGGGCGGGTTGCGGCATCAGCCATTTGGTCGGCGCGCAGCGGCTCGCCCGGTTCTGAATTGGAATTGCCGGTCACGCAGGCTCCGTTCATCGGTTGGGGCAGAGGGCCCAGTATAGACAGCACAGGCGCGGCATCCAGATGCGGCGGCGTGATCCGGGGCATATTTCGCTGTGACGGCCCGGATCGGGCGCGGCTAGCGTCCCGCGATCCCGGCCAAACGCCGCCCGAAAGCCACGCCGCGCCACTGCCCAACCTTGAACTGCGCTCCTGACCGGCTATGACATAGGGCAGACCGGACCCGAGATCGGGACCCGGAGATGTGCGTGCAGTCCCCGCGCGAGCCGAGGCTCCGATGGGGATCACGCGCCGGACGCGCTGCATAAAGGACCCTCCCCCGTGACCAAGAAGGACGACCTTCCCCTGACTTCCGGCCCGGCTGGCGGCTGGGGGTCTATGCGCAGCATGCTGCGGATCGCTGCCGACGCCCGCCCGGTGCCCGGTGCGCTGGACACCCTGCGACGGCAGAACAAGCCCAAGGGCTTCATGTGTTCGTCTTGCGCCTGGCCGAAACCCGCGAATTACAAACCTTTCGAGTTCTGCGAAAACGGCGCCAAGGCGACCTTGTGGGAATCCACCACCGCCCGCTGCACGCCTGAATTCTGGGACGATCACACCATCAGCGACATGCTGAGCTGGACCGATCACGAACTGGAAAGCACCGGCCGCCTGACCGCGCCTCTGAAATATGACGCCGCCACGGACCGTTATGTCGAAATCGACTGGGACACCGCATTCGCGGAAATCGGCGCCGCGCTGCAACCGCTCCCGCGCGAAGACGTGGTGTTTTATTCCTCCGGCCATGCGGGGCTGGAGGCATCCTACCTCTGGGCGCTGATGGCGCGGGTCTATGGCAACAACAACCTGCCGCAATCGTCGAACATGTGCCACGAAACGACAAGCGTGGGGCTGAAAAACGTCATCGGCTCATCTGTCGGCACCGTGGTCTGGGAGGATCTGGAAAAGACCGACTGCTATTTCTTCTTTGGCCAGAACCCCGGCACGAATTCGCCCCGCTTCCTGCATCCGCTGAAGGAGGCCAAGCTGCGCGGCGCGAAGATCGTCACCTTCAACCCGGTGCGCGAACAGGGGCTGATCTCCTTCGTCGATCCGCAGAACCCGAAGGCGATGCTGACGGGCGAAGAAGTCACGATTTCGGACCAATACCATCAGTTGAAGGGTGGCACGGACATCGCCGCGATCCTTGGCCTGTGCAAGGCCGTGATCGAGGCCGATGACGCCGCGCAGGCCGCAGGCCGCCCGGCGGTGATCGACTGGCCGTTCATCGAAAAGCACACCCATGGCTTTGACGCGTTCATCCAATTCGCCCGCGACACGTCATGGGACGCGGTCACCTTGGAATGCGGCCTGACCGAGGAGGCGCTGCGCGAGGCGGCGCAGGTCTATATCGAGGCCGAACGTGTGATCGGCGTTTACGGCATGGGCCTGACCCAGCATTCGCACGGTGCGTGGAATATCGGCATGCTGGTGAATCTGCTGCTGCTGCGCGGCAATATCGGGCGACCGGGCGCCGGCTGCTGCCCGGTGCGCGGCCATTCCAACGTGCAGGGTCAGCGCACCGTCGGCGTCGCCGAGAAGGCCAAGCTGATCCCGATGGACAAGCTGCGCGAACTGTTCGATTTCGAGCCACCGCAAAAGGACGGCACCCATGTCGTCGATGCGGCCCAAGGCGTGATCGACGGGCGGATCAAGGCGACGCTGTGCCTAGGCGGCAACCTGATGCGCGCGCTGCCGGACACCGAACGGCTGGAACGCAGCTGGCGGGATCAGGATCTGACGGTGATGATCTCGACCAAGCTTAACCGCAGCCATCTATATCCCGGCAAGGCCGCCTATATCCTGCCCTGCCTGTCGCGATCCGAAATTGACGAACAGGCCACCGGCAATCAGACCATCACCATCGAGGACAGCTTCTCGATGATCCATGGCTCGATCGGCCATCGCAAACCGGCCTCGCCCCAGCTGAAATCCGAAATGGAAATCACCTGCGGCATCGCGCGCGCCGCGACGCCCCCGAACCCCAAGCTGCGCTGGGACGACTGGATTGGCGATTACGGTCTGGTGCGCAACCTGATCGAGGCGACCTACCCCGACGATTTCCGCGACTATAACACCCGCATGCACCAGCCCGGCGGGTTCTGGCGCGGCAATCCAGCCCATGAACGGGTTTGGAAAACCGATAGCGGGCGGGCCGAGTTTACCGTGCCGGGCAAATTGAACGCCTTGGATTTCGAGGATGCGCCGGGCCGGTATCGCCTGCTGACCATGCGGTCCAACGACCAGTTCAACACGACGATCTACGGCTATTCCGACCGCTTCCGTGGCATTGAGGGCACCCGCGACGTGCTGCTGATGAACGCGCAGGACATGGCCGAGGCCGGACTGAAGCATGGCGACACGGTCGCGCTGGAAAGCGACGCGGGCGATGGTGTGACGCGCCGTCTGGGCGGGCTCAGCGTGATCGAGTTCAAGCTGCCGCGCGGCACGGTCGGCTCCTACTACCCCGAATGCAACGTGCTGGTGCAGATGGGCCATGGCGACGCAATGTCGAAAACCCCCGCATCCAAGGCGGTTCCCGTCCGGATCGCGAAGGACTGACCCCACGCCAGAGAGGGCGGCGGGACGCCGCTGCCCTCTCTCCATCCCCCGCCTCGTGATGCGACCCGCGCTCAGTAGGGCCGCACTACCGCTGCCCGCTTTGCTGTGAGTGACACATATACGACGCGCCCACCTGCGCGAGATCGGCACGCTTGCCTTAGCGGCGCGGCCTGACGCGCAGCGACCTGCCCCCTGTCATTGTCCTGTCAAATACCCATGCGATCTACGGGAGCATGATTGACTCGCCATGCCATATCGACTATTCGTGAAATATCGAAATTTAGTCTACCATCCCCTGCAATGAGCCGAGATACCGATGACCACCTACGCACTTAACGGCCTTGGCCGGATGGGCAAACTCGCCCTTCGTCCGCTGCTGGAACGCGGCGCACAGATCGCTTGGATCAACGACGCCGCAGGCGATCCGGAAATGCATGCTCATCTGTTGGAATTCGATACGGTTCACGGGCGCTGGCCCGCAGAATTTTCCCATGATGCCAACAGCCTGAGCATCGACGGCACCCGCCTGCCGGTGCATCGGGAGAAGTCGCTCGACGCATTGCCGCTCGACGGGGTCGATGTGGTCATCGATTGCACGGGCAAGTTCAAATCCGAGGCCGCGTTGCAGCCCTATTTCGACGCAGGCATCAAGCGGGTCGTCGTCTCCGCCCCGGTCAAGGACGGCCCCACCGCCAATATCGTCATGGGCGTGAACGACAGCAGCTATGACCCCGCGCAGCACCGCATCGTCACAGCGGCAAGCTGCACGACCAATTGCCTCGCCCCGGTGGTGAAGGTGATTCACGAGGCGCTCGGCATCCGTCATGGGGCGATCACCACGATCCATGATGTGACCAACACCCAAACCATCGTCGACCGTCCGGCCAAGGACCTGCGGCGCGCGCGCTCGGCGCTCAATTCTTTGATCCCCACCACCACGGGAAGCGCCACGGCGATCACGCTGATCTACCCGGAGCTGAAGGGGAAGCTGAACGGCCATGCGGTGCGGGTGCCGCTGCTCAATGCGTCGCTGACCGATTGCGTGTTCGAAGTGGCGCGCCCCACCTCGGCGGAGGAGGTCAACGCCCTCTTCGCCGCCGCAGCCGAAGGTCCGCTGGCCGGAATTCTAGGCTATGAGGTCCGGCCTCTTGTGTCATGCGACTACACCAACGACCCCCGCAGCGCGATCATCGACGCGCCCTCCACCATGGTCATCGACGGCACGCAGGTGAAGATCTACGCGTGGTATGACAATGAATGGGGCTATGCCAATCGCCTTGCTGACGTGGCCTTGATGGTCGGTGCGCACCCGTGAGCCGCGCCGCCCCGCCGCCTGCTGCCCCGCCGCCTGATGCCCCGCGCGAGGGGCTTGCGGCCTATATCGCCGTCACCGCCGCCTATTGGGCGTTCATGTTGTCCGACGGGGCGCTGCGGATGCTGGTGCTGCTGCATTTCCACACGCTGGGCTTTTCGCCGGTGCAGCTGGCCTATCTTTTCGTGCTTTATGAAATTGCAGGCATCGTGACAAACCTCTGTGCGGGCTGGATCGCGGCGCGGTTCGGCCTTACCTCGACGCTCTATGCCGGGCTGTCGCTGCAAATCATGGCGCTGCTGGCGTTGACGCAGCTTGATCCCGGCTGGACGCTCACCGGCTCGGTCGTGTTTGTGATGCTAGTCCAAGGCGCGTCCGGCGTGGCCAAGGATCTGGCCAAGATGTCGTCAAAATCCGCGGTCAAGCTTCTGGCCCCTGCCGAGGCGGGCGGCCTGTTTCGCTGGGTCGCGCTGCTGACCGGATCGAAAAACGCGGTGAAGGGGGCGGGGTTTCTGCTTGGCGCGGCCTTGCTGGCGCTGGCGGGGTTCACCGCCTCCGTGCTGGCGATGGCGGCGGTGCTGGCGGTCATTTTGGCCGCGATCATCTGGCGCATGCCATCGGGCCTGCCGCGCGGACGCAAGGGCGCGAAATTCACCGAAGTCTTCTCAAAGAACCGCAATATCAACTGGCTGTCCTTTGCGCGTGTCTTTCTGTTCGGCGCGCGCGACGTGTGGTTCGTGGTTGGCATTCCGGTCTATTTCTATGCCGTGCTGTCGGATGGCAGCGAGGCCGGCAACCGGACGGCGTTTTTTACCATCGGCAGTTTCATGGCGGTGTGGACGATCCTTTATGGAGCGGTGCAAGGCGCCGCACCGCGGGTGCTGCGCGCCTCCAGTCGCCCCCCTGCCGAGATCATCGCCGATGCCCGCCACTGGGTCGCCGCGTTGATCGCCATTCCCGCGGCACTGGCCGTTCTGGTGGCAATGGCCGGGGCCCCGGCGGCGTGGCTGACCGCCAGCCTGATTGCCGGGCTGCTGTTGTTCGGCGCCGTTTTCGCGGTGAATTCGGCGCTCCATTCCTATCTGATCCTAGCCTTTACCGATGCCCGCCGTGTCACAATGGATGTGGGGTTCTACTACATGGCCAATGCGGCAGGTCGCCTGATCGGCACGCTTTTGTCGGGGTTGAGCTATCAATGGGGCGGGTTGCCCGCCTGCCTTGGGACGGCGGCCATGTTGCTGTGTCTAAGCTGGATCGGTGCGCGCCAATTGACGTCGCAAACAGAGACACCGGCCCAAGCCGCCTAATTTTTCATCCCGACCACGGGAAACCCTATACGGTGGAGCGACCTTGCGTCAGCACCACCGATTGAGCGGTCTATCCACAAGATATTGCGGTTCTCCACAGGACGGCCGCCAAAATTTCCTTTACACCTGCCGGATCCGCGCCCACCATATCTTGTAAGGGCGGCGGACCGCACCGCCGGACCTTGATCGGGCACCTATTCCTAGACGGCGCTTTGCCGGATTGGACTAAAACAGATGAGGCCGGCCATGTCGCTTTCCGAAAGCTATCTCGAAACGGACGATCTGCACCCCATCGATATCGTCGAGACGTTGGCCGAGCATCACGCTTGGGATTTCGATCGGATCGGCGACGACCAGATCGCGATGGCGGTCGAGGGGCAGTGGCGCACCTATTCGATCACGCTGGCATGGTCCGGTTATGATGAGACGCTGCGCCTGATCTGCACGTTCGAGATGGAGCCGCCTGCGGAGAAGCTCGGCGCGCTCTATGAGACGCTGAACCATGTCAACGATGCCTGCTGGGCGGGGGCGTTCACCTACTGGTCCGAGCAGCAATTGATGGTGTGGCGCTACGGGCTGGCGCTCAATGGCGGGCAGATCGCCTCGGCGGAGCAGATCGACCGGCTTATCACCGCCGCCGTGACCGCCGCCGAGCGCTACTACCCCGCGCTGCAGCTGGTGATTTACGGCGACCAGACCCCTCAACAGGCGATGCAGATCGCCATTGCGGAAGCTTACGGCCGCGCCTGACCGCCCGGCTGCGCTCTACCCCTTGTCTGCCCTCACCTCCCCCTGTTCGGGGGAGCGACGCCGCCCTGTCCAGCCGTTTAGATAATGGCACGCAGGGGGTAGAACGAGGGACCAAGATGTTGAAATCATTTAGAGCCGTGGCCATTGCGGGTCTGATCCTACCGATCGTGTCGGGCTGCTTGAGCTCCCCCGGCGGCGCGATGGGACAGGCCGTGGTCAGCAATGCCGTGGCGGGCCAGATGACCGCCAACGCGAACCGAAGCCGCTTTGCCAGCCTGTCCTGCGATCAACTTGCGCAGGAAATGGCAAGCGCGCGCACCGGCTTCATCAATCCCATGAACGCCCCCGCGACGCAGGCCTATATCAACGCCGCGCGCGACGCGGCACGGGCCAAGAACTGCACCGGTATCTGATGTCAGACAGGTTGCCCCCGGCATGAGGGATGCGGGGCGACCAGCGGCGGGGTCTGATACCGGCCCCGCCCACATGACGCGGGGCGGCTCAGGCCCGGCCCAGAAGCCCCAGCCGCGCGGCTTCGAATGTGGCCTCGGCACGGCACGAAATGCCCAGCTTGCGATAGATCGATTTTATGTAGCTTGCGACGGTGGAATCCGCGATGCCCATGATCTCGGCGGTTTCCGACACGCGGAGCCCGCGCGCGATCAAGGTCAGCACCTCGGTTTCGCGCTGGGTCAAGGCCGCCACCGGCTCCGACACCGGGCCGGTATAGCTGAAATGCGACATGATCCGCCGCGCAATGGAGGGCGACAAGGCCGGCACGCCGTGGCTGATCTGTTGCAGGTGGCGCTCGACCATCTCGGCGCTTTCGCTTTTCAACAGATATCCCGACGCGCCCGCCGACAGCGCCGACACCACCGCGCTGTCCGACCCCATGACCGTGGTCACCACGGATAAGGTCTGCGGCGACTGCTCCGCCAACAGCCGGATGATGCTGTGGCCATCGCCATCAGGCAGGCTCAGGTCAATCAGCGCCAGATCGAAGCTCTGTCTGCGGATCGCCGCGCGCGCGCCGGCCACCAGCGGCTCCATCACGATGCGCGCCTGCGGAAATGCCCGAGCGACGATCCCTGCGATCCAGTGCCGAGATTCGGAGTTATCCTCTAGGATCAGAACGGTTTTCACGCCCGCGCCCCGCTCATGTTGTCACCACCGGGGGGTGGCCCAATGGCGCGGCGCCGGATATGCGCGCGCCCTCGGCGACCGGCGTGGCTGCTGGCTCCGTCGCGTCGAGCGGCACAAGGATTTCGATATGAAACCCGTGATCCGGCCCGCCCTCCACAATCGAAATCGACCCTCGCAGCGCCAGAACGCGCACCCGCATATTGTCGAGCCCGTTGCCCAGCCGGGCGACCGCTGCGGCACTGCCATCATCGGACAGCACCAGATGCAGATTTTGCCCATGCACTTCGGGTGTGATGCGCATGGTGCGGCATCGCGCATGGCGGATCACATTCGACACGGCCTCGCGGATCACCGCGCGCAGGGTGTTTCCATGGGCCAGCGACACAGGCAGGCCCGGCAATGGCACGGGCTGCCAATCCAGCCGGATGTCGTGATCCGACAGCCGCTCCATCGCCTCGCCGCGCAGGTCTGCCATCAGCTCCTGCAGGTCGAATTGCCCGGTGAACCCCGCATCGATAATGCCGCGCAGGTCGTTGAGCGCATCGCGCAGCAACTCGTTCTTGCGGCCCGCGTCGCTGGAATGCAGCGCGCTGAGCATTTGCGCGCCGATATTGTCGTGCATGTCGCGCGAAATCCGATCGCGTTCGGTGGTGACCCCGCGTTGATAGGCGGCGGCGCTTTGGCGAATCATCGTCACCAATTCGCACAACGTGGCGGCCAGTGCCTTGTCATCCTCGCCAAAGAGCCGCCGTCCCGCCGCCGCGTAGCGCAATTGCCGTCCCCCCACGCCCGCGCAATCCGGCAGGTCGAGAGCCAGCCCCTGCTCAACGATATGGGCGCCCGACTGCGGTGCGCGCGCCGGGACGCCGTCAGGCAGGTCAGGCGGCGCGATGCTCAGCGGCTCCCATATCCGGCGCAGCAACGCGTCCCACGCCCCGTCGCGCCCATCGGCCAGCGGCATCATGGCCACGCGCAGAATATCGGGCATCCGTCCGCCGAGGCTGACGCTGCGGGTGCTGACGAACCGGCTGAACAGGAACTGACGCAGAGGGAAATAGACGAAGCTCGCCACCAGAAGCGCCAGACCGAGCGAGGTCCATGGCTGGTCGTGCAGCAGCATCAGCAACAGCGCATCAAGCCCGATGATCAGCATCGCAGACCCCAGCCACAGCCAGACGAGATAGGCGTAGCGGTCGAGCTCAAACACCCGGTAGCGCGCGAGCCCCATCGCGATGCCCAGATGCATGATCAGGAAAAACCCGAAGGCATATCCCTGCGGCAACAGCCCCTCATCCGACAGGCCAAGCGCCACCGGCATCACGCTTAGCCCGATGAAACAAGACACTCCGATCAGCGTCGCCAGCACCAGATAGCGCAGCCCGGCCCGGTCCAGCGGCATCCGCCGCGACAGCACCCATTGCACCACGGCCAAGACCAGCGCCAGCAGCGTCTGGGTCATGACGACAAAGTCCAGAAGCTTCACCGGCACCGCATGGGCAAGGTCGATGGCGATGCCCGCCCCGAAGACCGCAACCGGCACCCACAGCCAAACGGGCCGCACCAGATGACGCGGATACATCAAAAACAGCCCGACAAGCCCGATCCCGAACACCCCGGCGCCCAGATGATTGACCCCGCTCAAGCCGCGAAACAGCCCTCCGGGCAGGGCGATGAACCGACTAGAATAGACGGCTGCCGCCATCGCGAAGATCGGCACGCAAAGCCCGGTCAGCGCGAACATCCGCACGCCCCAGTCGCGCGGCCTGAGCGCAAAGATCCACGCCCCGATCAGCAGCGCCAGCGCGCCGACACCCAATTGAAAGAAAAACGGCGCAGGCAGATCCCCAATCCGCCGAGGCCGAAGCGGCACATATTCGTCCGCTGGCGCGCCGCGCTCGAGCGCGAAGCCAACCTCCGCCTCCGGCGCGACGAGTGCCGCATAAAGCGCGTCTTGCCGGGCGAAGAACTCCCGCATCGCGCCATAATCGGGAAGCTGGTCCGGCTCCTCGATCAAGTCGCCGGGGGTGACGTCAATGCCCCCCACGACCACCGGAACCATCCCCGGCGGCGCTTCCGCGTAGGGACGTCCCAGCAACATCAGCATCGCGCCGATGGAAAGAAGCAGTGCCAAAAACAAGGCGGTTACCAATACGCGACCTGGAGTCATTTTTCCCCCTCACGGCGCTTACCGGTTTTATCTGAGCACAGGTTTGCGCGTCTGTGACCCCCTGAAACGGGGGATAGTCGCGAAAAGCGGCGTGGTTAACGCTTAGGGAGCGCGGCAGCGATCCGCGCCGCTCGCTGGGAACGGGCGTTCTCCAATTTTTCGGGATACGACAATGAAGATGCATGTGATCTTGCTGTTGACCACAGCAATGAGCGTCGCCGGCTGTGCAGGCGGCGGGGGTGGCGGAGGCCTGGGCGGGGGCTCCGGCGGCGGGTCGGGCGGTGGCTCCGGCGGTGGCGGCGGCGGCGGCGGAGCGGGCGGCGGCGCAGGTGGTGCCGGAGTGCCTGGCGCAACGGGCACCGGATTTGGCGAGGTCGTGGGCATGCGCGGCGTGGTCTACCAGACCGATCTGACCGAACAGCCGGGGGCCGGTGGCTTGCCCGTCACTCTCTATCAGACCGCCCCCTATCCCTATTCCAACGCAGGCAATAACCTCTCGCGCTCAGCGGTAACGGCCGCTCTGGATCTGACCAACGCCGGTGTAGAATCCGCCGGTGGGGTGGCCGTGAATGGCACTGGCACGGCCTCGCTCACCGTGTCGAATGGCAAGCCGGGCGTGCAGAACGGCGCCGGGTCGTCATATCTGGGCCAGCCGGTGTTCAATGAGCCCACGTCGGGCCCCGGCACCGAAGGCGGCCTATTCTCACTTCAGCCTGACGATATCGACGGGGATGACACCGACGATTTCTTTACGGTGGAATTGGGCGTCGGCACGCTCAATGCCCTCAGCCCGTCGGGCAAGGCCACGACCGGCGTGTTCTATGGTGGCAACTTCGCCCCGGAAAGCGCGCTTGCGGGGCGCTCCACCGCGACCTATTCGCGAACGGGCGGCGCGCGGGTGAACACGGTCACGGGCAAGGATATTGCCAGCGGCGCGAAGGGCGATTTCAACGTCATCGCAGATGTATCGCTGGAGGCCGATTTCACCGCCGGTACGGTCAATGGCCGGATTGCCAAAGCGGGCAAGTCCGGCGGTCTGGGAACGGACGCGGCAATTGTGCTGTCGGATGCCCGGATCAACGGCGTGCATTTCGACGGCGGCACGGCGCGGATGGTCGATGGCAGCGGCAACCCGATTTACCAGACCGTGGATGGCAGCTATTTCCTTGGCTCGTTCATGGGCGCGGATGCCGAAGCGGCGGGCGGTGTGTTCTCCGTGGACGGCACGATTGACGGTGAGGCGGCCGTCACCACAGGCTCATTCATCGGGGACCGCGAATGAGCCCCCGACCGGGCAATGCGCAGGCGGAGGGGCTGTGGCCCCTTCGCCGGTTGGGCATTCTGCCCCGTCCCTGTCGACACCGCCTGCCGGTGGCTCTGCTTGCGGGGCTGCTCGCGCTGGGTCTGACCCTGACCGCCACGCCCCTGAGGGCGCAGGGCGCGGCACCGTTGGTTCGCGCAGCGGAAAATTCGCCCGTTACCGCACATGTCAGGCTGGCCGATGGACAGGTCATCGCATTGCGCAGCGCCGGCGATTTGCAGGTCGCGGTGCGCCTGCTGATCGCCCAAGGGCGCATGGGCGAAGCGCGGGATCTGGTCCGCGCTTACGCTCCGGGCCATCCCGATCACGCGGTGCGTGTGGCCTATGTTGACGGGCTGGCGGCGGCCGCGGAGGGCAATGATCCCGAAGCGGTGCGTCTGTGGCGCGGCATCCTTGCCCAGCAGCCCGGACTGGATCTGGTGCGGGTGCAACTGACCGGTGCGCTCGCGCGGCTGCAACTGCATGACAGCGCCCGCTATCAGGCCGAACACCTAATTGCCGCGGGGGTGGATGATCGCATCGACGGGCGTCTATCGGGGTTGCTGCGCTCGCTCGACGCGGCGCGGCCGGTGCAGTTTCGCGGCTACCTGTCCCTGTTGCCCAGCAGCAATCTGAACAACGGCACCGATAATGAAACCGTCGCCATCGGCCCGATCACCGGCACGATCCCCGACGATCAGCGGCGCCAGTCGGGTCTGGGCGTGGCCGCGGGCGGTGAGCTGAGCTTCCGGCGGCAACTTGATCCGCATTATGCGGCGGTGGCGGCGCTTGACGCACGGGTGGAACGCTACCCCTCGATCGACCGGACCAACGTGACCTCGCAACTGTCTTTCGGGCTGGAGCGGCGTCTGGATCACGGCGCGGCGCTGGCGCGGGTGCTGACAGGAACCGCGCTGAAGGACGGCGCGCAGACCTATCGCTACGCCGGGCTGTCGGTGGAGACGAACCTGCGCTTTGCCGACCGCTGGCGGGTCTATTTCGGGCCGGAATATCGCGACGAGACCTTCGCCTACGCGCCGGGCGAAGATGGCACCTATCTTGACCTGCCATTGCAGATCGACCGCTTCTTCGGTCCCGATGGCTTCTTGCGGGTGATTGCCGGGGCGAGTTTCGGACGCAAGGAGGAGGAGCGATTCTCCTTTGACGAAGCACGACTGGGCGTGGGGTATTTCCGCGAATTTCCGCTGGGGCTGTCGGTCTATGCCGACGCGATCTATGCGCACCGGCTTTACCATGACGACTATCCCGGCATTGACGACCCGCGGGAGGATCACCGCACCAGCATCGGCGTCACGATGACAAAGCGGGACCTGACGCTGGCGGGGTTTGCGCCGCAATTGTCGCTGCGCCATACGCGGACCCTGTCCAACGCGGCATTTCACGACACCACCCGCACCGAGGCCGATCTGCGGTTCGTGCAGGAGTTCTAGGCAGGCACAAAAAAGCCCGCCTCGCCCCCCTTAGCGGGGCACGAGACGGGCGATGCTAAGGGCCGGGTCACGCCCGGCCAAAGTGGAATGCGATCAGCGACCGCCACCACCGGCGCGACGACGCCGACGCTGCGGCTTACCGGAAGGCGCGCCGCTATTGGCGGGTTTGCCCACGCGCGGGGCGCCGCCCTTGTGACCGCCGCCATTGCCACCGCCGCCGCCGCCGCCGCGACGCCGGGTGCGGCCTGCGGGCGAAGTGCCGGAGACTTCCCACGGCTGGCCGGACGCGACCGGAACGGAGAGCTTCATCACCTTCTCGATGGCGCGGAAATCGCCCATTTCCTCAGGCGCGCACAATGCGACGGCCTGTCCTTCGTTGCCCGCCCGCGCCGTGCGGCCGATGCGGTGGACGTAGTTTTCCGGCACGTTCGGCAGATCGTAGTTATAGACATAGGCCACGCCGGGGATGTCGATGCCACGCGCGGCGACATCGGTCGCCACCAGCACCTTGATCCGGCCATCGCGGAAATCGCGGATCGCCCTCTCGCGCTGACCCTGGCTTTTGTTGCCGTGGATCGCCACCGCGTCTACGCCCGCGCGCTCGATCTGGCGCATCAGCCGGTCGGAGCCGTGCTTGGTGCGCGCAAAGACTAGCGCCAATTCGCTGCGATGCGATTTCAGCAGGTCGATCAGCTTGCCGGTCTTATTGCCCTGCTCGATGAAGTGAACCTCTTGGCTCACCTTATCGGCGGCCTTGCCCGGAGGCGACACTTCGACCCGAACCGGATCGTTGAGATAAGCGGAGGACAGCTCCGCCATCTGCTTGGGCATCGTGGCCGAGAACAGCATGGTCTGACGCTTTTTGGCCAGCAGCGGCGCGATTTTGCGCAGCGCGTGGATAAAGCCGAGGTCCAGCATCTGGTCGGCCTCGTCCAGCACCAGGAACTGTGCTTGCGACAGATCCACCGCGCGGCGGTCAATCAGGTCGATCAACCGGCCCGGAGTGGCGACGAGCAGGTCGGTGCCACGCTCCAGCCGCTGAATCTGACCATGGATGCCCGCGCCGCCGACGACGATGCCGACCTTCAGATGCGTGCCGTGGGTAAACGGCTTCAGGTTATCGGCGATCTGCTTGGCCAGCTCGCGCGTCGGCGCAAGCACAAGCCCGCGCACGGTGCGCGGCGCAGGTTTGGAGCCGTTCTTCATCAGCGCGTCGAGAAGCGGCAGACCAAAGGCCAGCGTCTTGCCGGTGCCGGTCTGAGCGAGGCCCATCACGTCACGACCGTTCAGCGCATGCGGGATGGCCTGCGTCTGGATCGGGGTGGGATCGGAAATGCCCAGTTCGGGCAGCTTGGCGAGAAGCCGGGGCGCAAGGCCCAGCATGTCGAAGTCCATAAAAATCCTTTCGGGGCGCGCGGCGATCAGGCCGGACCCGGATGACAGGTGCGCGCCGCCCGAAGGCTTCGGGACGGACGCAGTGGGCGCACCCGCGTGCTCGTCCTGAACCGCATTGTTCATGGACCGACGGGGCGCAGGACCCCTGCGTGACGGAGGAACCTGGGGGAGGGCCTTTCGACGGTCACGCCGACGGCCGCTATGGGGCGCGGTCGGCGGCCTGCTCACGCGGCAGTGCGGCGAAGGCTTTGGCGCAGATGGACCTGATTGGACACAAAGTCAAGCGTTACGCCGCCCATCTGATGCGACAGACCATTGACCGGACCCCGATTCCCTCGCATATCCAGCCCATGACAGAGCTCGCCCATATCCGTAATTTCTCCATCGTGGCGCATATCGACCACGGTAAATCCACGCTTGCTGACCGGCTGATCCAGCTGACCGGCACGGTGGCCGAACGCGACATGAAGGAGCAGCTGCTCGACGCGATGGATATCGAGCGCGAGCGAGGCATCACGATCAAGGCCAATACGGTCCGTATCGATTACCCGGCCAAGGATGGGCACACCTATGTGCTGAACCTGATCGACACGCCCGGCCATGTCGATTTCGCCTATGAGGTCTCCCGCTCGATGCAGGCGGTCGAAGGCTCCTTGCTGGTTGTCGATGCGACCCAGGGCGTCGAGGCGCAGACCCTCGCCAATGTTTATCAGGCCATCGACGCCAATCACGAAATCGTGCCAGTCCTCAACAAGATCGACCTGCCTGCAGCAGAACCCGACCGCGTCAAGGAACAGATCGAGGACGTCATCGGCATCGAGGCCCATGACGCGGTCGAAATCTCGGCCAAGACCGGTCTCGGGATTCCAGATGTTCTGGAAGCCATCGTGCAGCGCCTGCCCGCCCCGCCCCATGGCGACCGCGATGCGCCGCTGAAAGCGATGCTCGTCGATTCCAAATATGATTCCTATCTGGGTGTGGTTGTGATCGTCCGCATCATCGACGGTGTGCTGAAAAAAGGTCAGCGCATTAAGATGATGAAAACCGGCGGCATCTACGATGTCGACAAGGTCGGTGTCTACCGGCCCGCGATGACCGACGTGGCCGAACTCGGGCCCGGTGAGATCGGTTTCCTCACCGCATCGATCAAGCAGGTTCGTGACACCCGAGTGGGCGACACGATCACGACCGAAAAGAAGGGCGCCGAGACGCCCCTGCCCGGCTTCAAACCCTCGGTTCCAGTGGTGTTTTGCGGGTTGTTCCCCGTCGATACCAATGATTTCGACGACATGCGCGATGCAATCGAGAAGCTGGCGTTGAACGATGCGAGCTTCTCCTCGGAAATGGAAACCTCCGCCGCGCTCGGCTTTGGTTTCCGCTGTGGCTTCCTCGGCCTGCTGCATCTGGAGGTCATCCGCGACCGGCTGGAGCGTGAATACAACATCGAACTGATCACCACCGCGCCCTCGGTGATCTTCCATGTTTATACCCGCGACGGGCAGATGATCGAGTTGCACAACCCTGCCGACATGCCCGACCCCGCGACCATCGATCATATCGAAGAGCCTCGGATCAAGGCGACGATCCTCGTGCCCGATGAATATCTGGGGGACGTGCTGAAGCTGTGCCAGGAACGTCGCGGCGTGCAGATGGACCTGACCTATGCTGGCACCCGCGCGATGGTCGTCTATGATCTGCCGCTGGCCGAAGTTGTGTTCGATTTCTATGATCGTCTCAAATCGGTGACAAAGGGCTATGCGAGCTTTGACTACCAGATGATCGGCTACCAGCAGGATTTTCTGGTCAAGATGTCGATCCTTGTGAATGACGAACCGGTCGATGCGCTGTCGATCATGGTTCACCGCGACCGCGCCGAGGGTCGGGGCCGCGCCATGTGCGAAAAGCTCAAGGAACTGATCCCCCGCCACATGTTCAAGATCCCGATTCAGGCCGCCATCGGGGGCCGTGTCATTGCGCGCGAAACCCTGTCGGCCATGCGTAAGGACGTCACCGCCAAATGCTACGGCGGCGACGCGACCCGGAAGCGCAAGCTGCTGGATAAGCAGAAGGCCGGCAAGAAGAAGATGCGCCAGTTCGGTAAGGTCGACATCCCGCAGGAAGCGTTCATCAGCGCGCTGAAAATGGACACCTGACCTAGACATTGCAGCTATTGAAACACCCGCACCTCGATTAGCCTAACCTTGGCTGATCGGGGTGTTTTCATGTGGACGGACAGGATCGCGGGGCTGGCGCGGGACGCCGGCGAGACGTTTCAGCGCAATCCCTGGCTGCAAGGGATCGTCGCCGCCGTGGTGTTTCCCAACCTTTTTGTCGCAGGCTATCTGGGTGCATTTGACAGCCGTCTTTCCGTCCTCGCGGATGGGACATTGGCGTTCCTCCTCCGGGACGCGTCCTCTCGTCTGGCCGTCGCAATCATCTTGGTGTCCCTCGTGACCGCAACGATTTACTGGCTGCTCCCCCTTACCGAGCGGCGGCTCATTAGATATCGGCCATATCGTCGGCTTCGCCGTTCCTGGCTGAAGAACGCGACATGGTGGCGCGCAGCGGCGGTCGTAATTGTCTTTATGTCCTCGTGGTTCAACCTATGGGTCGGCGTTTTTCTCTTTCTGGGCTACGGCTTGTTTCTCCTCCGTCGACTAGTTCTGCTGAAGCGGGCGATACGACAGATCGCGCATGATCCGACTGCAAGCGCTGCCCTGCCCGGCCCTCGACTGGACCGCGACACGTCGCGCACGCTCTCCTCCACAGGCTTGCGTCGCGCCTATGATGAGGCCCTCAAGGCGCGCGAAACAAATCGCGCCGCACTTCGCGCAAGTCGCCTGCGTGTCAATCGACACATAAGATCCCGCGCGCGCCGAGCGGCCCTGTGGCCGGTCACGCTGACAGGCACACTAGCGGTTTTGGTCTATCTTGGCGGTTGGATGCACGCGGAAGACGTCCGTGACGCGCCCGAGTTTGAGTTCAGCGGGCCCCCCGCTTCCCTGATTTCGCCTAGCCGCAGCGGAGTGCTGATCTGGGATTTTGACCGCAAGGTTGTCCGAAACATTCCTGTCGATCAAATGATCTTCACGGGCTTAACGCTGTGACCCAAGCTACAATTCCGCCTCAAGGTGGCGGCGGATGCGGCGGCGGGCGCGCCAGCCCCTGATCTGCTCGGCGTTGATTGAGGTCGCGCGCAGGATCGCCGAATCCTCTCGCCATTCCACGCGAAAACTGCGCTTCGCGGCGATCAAATTGGCCTCCGCCGCAGTAATCCCCACGACGGTCAGCATGATTTGTGACAGATCGCCGGCCATTTCCTGATCGCTGCCAAAGGTTCGCACACGGTTGATCAGTTGTCGGTAGCTGCCGATATCGAGAAAATCGCCGGATTTCAGCGGACCTTGATTGGTCGCTTCCGCGGGGTTTCGCAATTCGTCGTCGCTCAACTCGGACCGGTCCGTGATATTCGCGGTCTGGGCGTCCCCATTCTCCAGTGTCAGAAGGACATCGTTGATATAGATCGGCTCGAATCCGAGGTTCGAGACGAAGCAACGTGCGCTCAGCCCCTTGCCCGCGCCGATCGAGATCAGAATTTCCGGACGCCGCTGACGCCGGTGGCCTGTCACGAGGATTTGCAAATACACGACCCACACCATCGCCGTGACGATGGAGGTCGCGGCCTGCACAAGCCCGCCGTGAGAGGTCAACCAGTCTAACATTCCCGGCGAAACGCCATGGCGGCGTTCGGGTTCCACACAGAACCGGGCCGCGGCGGTTCCGCGCTTGCGCTTCTACCCTCGGATGGCTCCAGAACCCGCAAAAATGGGTCGCGAGGCGCCTCAGAAGCCACAGAATTCCGATCATCAGCTGCTCCGGCTTCCTGCGGCACCAACGGTTCGCAGCACCATCGCAAGACGATTTTCCCCGTTCACACGCTCGTAGGTGACATCCTCCGTCAAGGCAGCGATCAAAAACCAGCCAAAGCCGCCCTCCGGCAGGTGGTGCAAGGGAGTCGTTCGATCCGGGCCTGTAACGCATGGGTTTTCCGCCGACGCCCTGCTTGCCACCGCGCGCGCGCCGTTGGGGCCACAGGTTGCCGTGCGGCCCGGCAGCGCATGATCCGGCATCGGGCGCCCGCGGTCGCGCAGCACGACCCGGAGCACGCCATTGTCCTGAGTAATTCGTAAATCGATAAAGCTTTGGGCCTGCGAACCATGCAAATTTCGGTAGGCATGTTCCACCACGTTGTTGAGCGCTTCTGCCAGCACCAATTCGACTGCGCTTCGCGCATCAACATGGAGCCGCAGCGGCCCGAGATCCTCCATTATTGTGGTTAAGACATGCCGCACAGCCAATGGCACCGCCTGAAACACCAATCGAAGTTCGTTGCGCGGGGCGCTATCAACATCGGTCCCAGGCCATCCATCGCAACTGCGGCTTTGCTGATCCATACCAAGGGTCACGCCGAACCCGAACCGGGACAAGGTGGAGATTGGGCTGTGGCGCCAGCAGGATCGGCATGGGTGGAGATGTGACGGGCGACACCGCCCCCCTCTAGGGCCCCCGTAACATCAGGATGCACGGTAAAGACCCGGTCCATGTGGGTGAGCGTAAACACCTTGGTCACGCCGGGCGTCAAATTGGCAAGTTCCAGCGTGCGCGCAGGTTGCAGATGTTTCAGCACGGCCACGAGCGCGCCCAGACCGCTGCTGTCGAGAAAGCCGACCTGCCCCAGATCAAGCAGCACTCGGGGCGTATTTTCCGCAGACAGGGTCCGCAATGTGTCTTTGAACCGGATTGCCAGTGCCGCATCCAGCCGTGGTTCCAGCATGCGCACAAGCAGGATTTCTCCATGCTGTTCCGTTTCCAGTTTCATCCGGTCCTCCGATACCTGTCACGGAGAGGCTAGACCTCATATCTTACCATTCGGTATGCATGGGTCAGAACAGGAGTTATTTATGCGTGCCAATTATCAGGACCTGTCTAAGTCGGTCGCGAGCCTGACCGAAAACGAAACGGACGAAGTCGCTCTGATGGCCACTGTCGCGTGCGAATTGCACCATGCAGATGACCGCTTCGACTGGACGGGCTTCTACCGCGTGACCTCCCCTAACATATTGAAGATCGGCCCTTATCAGGGTGGTCATGGCTGCCTCGTCATCCCGTTTGAGAAGGGTGTTTGCGGTGCCGCAGCCCGTACGGGCGAGGTGCAGTTGGTCGCGGATGTCGAACGGTTCAAAGGCCATATCGCTTGCTCCGCCAGCACCCGCTCGGAAATCGTTCTGCCCGTGCGCAACGCATCGGGGCGGCTTATCGGGGTGCTGGATATTGACAGCAATCAGCCCGAAGCCTTCACGCAGGAAGATGCCGCCGGCCTGCAACTGGTGCTGCGCGCAGCCTTTGGCAATGACGGGGTGTGGCGCTGATCGACCCGTGCTATGCGCGCGCCCATGGATGATCATTACGCTCCGCCCGATGTGCCACTTGCGCTGATTCACATGGATCATCAGATCCTGCTGGTCGACAAGCCTGCAGGCTTGCTTTCGGTGCCCGGAAAGGGCCCGCATCTGGCAGATTGCCTTCTAAGCCGGGTGCAAGCCGCGTTTCCCGAGGCGCTCCTTGTGCATCGACTGGACCGCGACACGTCGGGTATAATGGTGTTTGCGCTGACACCGCATGCGCAGCGCCATCTGGGACTGCAATTCGAAAAACGACAGATGAAGAAGACCTACATTGCGCGACTTGCAGGGGAATTGTCGGAAAAGACCGGCACGGTCGATCTGCCCCTGATTGTCGACTGGCCGAACCGGCCTTTGCAGAAAGTCGATTTCGAGACCGGAAAATCCGCGCAGACCGATTGGCGCGTTTTAAAAATCCGCGACGGAGAGACCCGCGTGCGGCTGAGCCCGCTCACCGGCCGGTCCCACCAGTTGCGCGTTCATATGCGCGAGATCGGACATGCGATCCTCGGCGATCCGTTTTACGCGACAGGTCCGGCGCGCGACGCACCGCGCCTGATGCTGCATGCAGAAACCTTGCGGTTGCGGCATCCTGACGGGGGGCGTCACATGACCTTTAAAGCGCCTGTGCCGTTCTGATCCGCGCGCCCTACGCGGCGACGCCCTCCTTCCAATTGTCGGTTTGAGGGGACAGGGTTTCGTTCCACACTTGTTCGGGGTTACTTTTACAGAACGGCTTCCTATGTCTTGGGCAATGCATGACCAATGAGGAGTTCCCTATGTCCCTGCGCATCAATGATGTTGTTCCCGATTTCACCGCCGCCACCTCGGAAGGCGAGATCAGTTTTCATGATTGGATCGGCGACAGCTACGCGATCCTGTTTTCGCATCCCAAGGATTTCACTCCGGTCTGCACCACCGAATTCGGCGCTGTGGCGCAACTGGCCGATGAATGGGCCCGGCGGAACACCAAGGTGATCGGCATCTCGGTCGATGGTGTCGAAGAACACGCCCGTTGGAAGGGCGATATCGAAAGCTTTGGCGGCGCGCCGGCGACCTTCCCCATTATCGCCGATAGCGGGCTGGAGATCGCGAAGCTTTACGACATGCTGCCTGCCGAGGCCTACCTGCCCGATGGCCGCACGCCAAACGATACGGCGACCGTGCGCTCGGTCTTCCTGATCGGTCCGGACAAGAAGCTGCGCCTGACAATGACCTACCCCATGTCCGTGGGCCGCAACTTTGCCGAAGTCTTGCGTGCGCTGGATGCGGTGCAGGCGACCGACGGCAATCCGATCGCGGCACCGGCGAATTGGACGCCCGGCGATGACGTCATCGTGGCGCTGTCCCTCGACGATGATGCGGCGCGGGACAAATACGGCGATCTGGATATCAAGCTGCCTTACCTTCGCTATGCCAAGCAGACGAGCTGAACAGTTCGTTGATCACGCAAGGCCCCGCTCCGGCGGGGCCTTCGATCTAGGTGGTTTAAGTTTCACGGAACGCCTTGTTAAAATAATCGGCCAGAGGCTTGAGCAGGTAAGCCAGCGGAGAGCGGTCCTCGGTTTTTAGAAATGCCTCTACGGGCATACCGGGTATCACCTCGCGGGGGGCAAGGCGGATAAGCTCCCCTTCCATCAACTGAATTTCCACGCGGTAATAGCTGGCCTGCGAGCGATCATCGGTGAATGAATCGGCTGACAGTTTCGCCACCCGCCCGCGTAGCTCCGGCGTGGTGCGGCTATCGAAAGCCGGGAAACGCAGGTTAACCACCTGCCCGATACGCACCTGATCTACATGAATAGGCTCAATC
Organism: Marinobacter sp.; assembly: GCA_040119125.1. Classification (GTDB taxonomy): domain Bacteria; phylum Pseudomonadota; class Alphaproteobacteria; order Rhodobacterales; family Rhodobacteraceae; genus Pacificitalea. The sequence goes on along the minus strand of JBEDTR010000011.1, from coordinate 75,489 downwards.
CGCGTGGCGATCACCAGTGGACGGTCCTGCGGCACAAGGTAAAGCACCGGATCGGCTGGCCGGATCACGGCCTGCGGGGTCGTGACTGCAAGTCCGTAAACGATGCCTGAAACCGGCGCGCGCAGGTCCAGCCGGTCCAACCTGTTTTGCATGTTGCGGCGCCGCTCTAGCAATTCCAATTGGGAGTATCGCAGATCGCGGAGCTCGGTGATCGCCTCCTCCCGGCGGATGGTGGTCAGCTTCAGCCCTTCGATTGCGAATTCCGTCTGTCGGCCCTCAGCCTCCGCTCGCTGGGCTGTGAGCTCCCCGATGCGACCCAACAGCGCCGCCTGATCCCGGCGTAATTGGCGCACACGGGTGACTTGTGCCAATCGCCGGTCCAGCAGACTTTGCTGATCGGTCAGATCATCCTGAATCAACGCCTCTTGATCGCGCAAGGCGGCGATTTGGGCGTCTATTGCGTCAACCTGATTTCCGATCTGCGCCTCACGCCGCGCCATTTGCCCGATTTCTCGCGTAAGGCTTTCCCGTCTGGCATCAAACAGCCGCGCCTGCCCCTGCTGTATCGCCAGAACCTCAGGCCGGGATGTGGCCGCTGTCAGCTCGTCCGGCCATGTGATCGATGTGCTGTCGCGCTCTGCCTTCAGTCGGGCCGCGCGGGCCATCAACTCGAACAACTGCCCTTCGACAATGGCCAATTCGGTCGCAATGTCGCGCCCGTCGAGCCGCAACATGACCTGTCCTGCCAAGACCTGCGCGCCCTCTTCGATCAGGACGGCCTCGACGACCCCGCCATCGGGATGCTGGACGACCTGTCGGTTCTGCTCCACCTCGACCTGGCCGGATGCGATGATCGCGCCTGAAATTTGCGTCAGCGACGCCCACGCCCCGAAACCACCCAGCAGCAGCAGCAAAGCCAGCGTTCCGATCCAGAGAGGCAGCTTCGCCGAGAAGGTCATGCCACGCCTCCCGCGCCGACGCTGCGGCGGATCTGATCGTGGTTGCGCACCATCTGGCGCAGCACCTCCTCGCGTGGGCCAAAGGCGCGACGCGTGCCATTGTCGAGCACGAGGATCATATCACATTCCTGAATGGCCGCAGGGCGATGCGCCATGATCAGCACGGCCCCGTGAGCCGATTTCATATGCCGGATAGCGCTGTTGAGCGCTTCGGAGCCTTCGTTGTCGAGATTGGAATTCGGCTCATCCAGCACCAGCAGCACCGGGTCCCCATAAAGCGCCCGGGCCAGTCCGATGCGCTGGATTTGCCCGCCCGAAAGCCGCCCTCCGGCGGAGGAAACCTGCGTGTCATAGCCTTGTGGCAGTTTTAAAATCATCTCATGCGCGGCCGCCCGACGCGCGGCGGCCACGACCTGTTCCGCATCAGGTAGGGCAGCAAGGCGCGCGATGTTCTCAGCGATGGACCCGTCGAACAAGGTCACACGCTGCGGAAGATATCCAATATGCTGTCCCAGCACGTCGGGATCGTATTGGTCGAGCGCCGCGGCATCGAGCCTGATTGTGCCACCAGCCCCCTGCCAGACCCCTGCCAGACCCCGGTCAGCGCGCGCGCGAGCGTGGATTTTCCTGCGCCGGACGGGCCGATCACACCAACCGCCTGCCCCGGCGCGACAGCAAAGGACACCATCCGCAAGGCAGCTTGGGTTTCGCCCGGTGGCACCACGGTCAGCTGCTGCACGTCGAGCACGGCGCGAGGGGTTGGCAGCTGTGTGCGGCGTGGCATCGGCGGTACCTCTGACATCAGCGCGCCGAGGTTTCGCCAGCCGCGTGCGGCGCGTTGCATTAATTCCCATTGGCCGATCACAAGTTCCACCGGCGCAAGCGCGCGCCCCATCATGATGGAGCTGGCAATCATCGCGCCCGCGCTGAGGTCTGCCTGCAGCACCAGCCATGCCCCCAGAGCCAGCATTGCCGATTGCAAAAATAGCCGCAGCGTCTTGCTGGTGACTGTAAATGCTCCGGCGCGATCCGCCGCAGCAAGCGCCCAGCCCAGCGCCTCCCCCCGCGCATCATGCCACCGATCAAAGCTTGCCCCCCGCATGCCGAGGCTCTGCACGGTTTCGGCCTCCACCCGCATCTCGGCGGCAATGCCTTCGGCGCGATGTGTCAAACCGGCGGCCCGTAACGCCGGGTGCCGGGTGCGCCACTGATTGAGCAACGCAGTCACAATCAGAACCCCGCCCCCCAAGACAGCCAACAGGCCCAGATAGGGATGAAAGACGAAAATCGCTGCTAAAAACAAAGGCGTCCACGGCATATCGAAGATAGCCAACAGGACGGGTGAGCCCATGAAGCGTTGCACAATCTCAAGATCGCGCAAACCGGTCGCCGCACCCTCATGACCCGGACGCACCGATTCCAGCCGCAGCACCGCGTCAAAGATCCGTCGGTCGAGGGTCGCCTGAAACCGCGCTGCGACCCGGCCGGTGACCCGCCCCCGCGCATAGTCGAGAACCCCCATCATCAAATAGAGGAACGCCACTAATCCAAACAGCGCCAGCAGGGTTTCCTCGGAGCGGGAGCTGAGCACGCGGTCATAGACCTGCAGCATGAATAGCGGGCCTGTCAGCATCAGCAGATTGACGACCACCGAAAATAGGAATGCCGCGCCCAACAATCCGCTGCCGCGCGCCGCATAGCGCCGTAATTCGGCCTGTCCGTTCCGGCTATCGGCCTTATGCATCTGCGACTCATCCCATCGATCCGGCAGGCGCAACGGTCAACAATTCCGCGCCCGAGCCGGAAATGTTGTTCCCGCCTGCCCGGGACGCTAGGCTGAGCCCAGAGGTTCAGCGCCGCACGGCCCGGACCCCCCGTTTGACAGCAAATTACGAAGATTCAGTTGAAAGTCCCATGACAGTCGCATGCTTTTCACGCCCCCGACCCGCTCTGCCCGACCGTCATCTGCTTGCAGCGTTGAGCCTCCTGCTGATCTCAAACGCCGCGCAAGCTGCGCCGGTTGATGTCGACGGGTTGTATATGATGACGCCCGAAGCCGATTGTGCCGTGCTGGGCGTTGGCGGGGCGCTGAAGATCGAGGATGGCGTGTTCTACGGCGCCGAGAGCCAATGCGACATGCAAAACCCGGTCGAATTGCGCGACATGCGGGGCGCACTTTACGATATGCAGTGCAAGGGCGAGGGCACGGAATGGGCTGAACGCGCGATGGTCATGCGCGCCGCCGATGACGGGCTGATCCTTGTCTGGGATGGCTACGCGTTTCACTATCAGCAATGCGCCGCGCCGCCCGTTCTGGGGGCCACGGCCACCGCCCGCCCGCCCGTCGCGGCGCGGGTGATCGAGGCCGACGCCGGCGATCCCGCCGCAGCCCCGGCGAACTGATCCTGCGCAAGCGGGATGGAGGAGAGGCGAAACCCGCGCGCTGCGGGTCAGTCGCGCAGGTGATCCTCCGCATCGGCGACACCGATCCCCAACGCGTCCATCCCGTCCTCGAGATAATCTGCAAGGTTTGGAATCCGCGCCAGATATCCATCGACCGGTGGCGTCATTTCCTCGCGCGCGGTGCGCATCGCGTCTTCGGCCTCATCAGCGTCAAAGCTTTCACGCCCGATCCATGTCACCGCGACAAGGCTTACCTGCTCGTCTTCGTTGAGGCTGGCGACGTAATTGCGTAACTGCCGATTGTCGGGACCATACTCGCGGGCGAGCGCAATCACTCGGACCACTTTGCCAGTGCTGATCTCAAGCATTGCGTTCCTCCCGCTCCGCGTTCTGCGTTACTGTGGCATAAAACCGGGCCGTCGCATACGGGATCAGCCGACCAGCTTATAGAAAAGCCAATCCGGCAGCGCCCGCCCGCCCTTCAGCATCGCGGCCAGCCGACCGGGGAAGTCCTTGCGGAAATCATCGCCATTCATGTGCTCAAAAATCTCCGTCGCGGCTTTCTCCGGCTCCATCAGCATGGGCATCTTGAAGTCGTTCTTGTCGGTGAGACGGGTCTTGATGAAGCCGGGATTGACCACCTGCACGGTGACGCCGGTGTCCTGCAGATCGGCATTCATGGTTTCGGCAAAGGACACCAGCCCGGCCTTGGTCGCGCCGTAGCCCAGCGCGCCCGGCAGACCCTTCAGCGCGGTGAGCGAGCCGGTGACGACGACATGGCCCTGCCCGCGCTCCACCATGCCCGGCACAACGGCGCCCAGCATGCGGATCGTGCCGGTGAAATTCACGTCACACATGGTTTGCAGCCGCTCGGCGTCCCATTCGGTGGCCTTCATCGGCCAATAGGCACCGGCCAGCGTGACAAGACCATCCACCGGCCCCGCCCGTTCGACCGCTGCCGCAACACTGTCGGAATCGGTGACATCGACGGGGATTGCGCTGGCACGACCGGGCAGGTCGTCGGCGAGGTCGCGCAGGCGCTCCTCATTGCGGGCGGAGACAATGACCTCGGCCCCGCAGCGCGACAGCTGATAGGCCAGCGCCCGGCCAAGCCCCTCGCTTGCGCCCACCAACCAATAGCGTTTTCCCTTCCAATCGCGCACGATCCGGCTCCTTGCTTGCGTCATTCCCTTCACAATCTAGGAAGTGATCGCCGCGATGACAGCGTTTCACGTGGAAAAACCGTGCACGCCCGCGTGATAAGTCAGGTTCTGCCGAAAAGTCGCTCGATATCCGACAGGCGCAACTCCACATAGGTCGGGCGCCCGTGGTTACACTGGCCGGAATGGGGGGTCGCCTCCATCTCGCGCAGCAGAACGTTCATCTCCTCGCCGCGCATCCGCCGCCCCGAGCGGATCGAGCCGTGGCAGGCGACGCGGCTCAAGATCGCTTCGATCCGTTCGCGCACCAGTCGCGTGTCGCCCAGATCGTCCAACTCATCGAGGATATCGCGCAGCATGGCATGGGCATTGACCTCCCCCAGAATAGCCGGGGTTTCGCGCACCGCGACCGCTCCGCCGCCAAAAGGCTCGATGCCCAGCCCGAGCGTCGCCAGATCCTCCGCGATCTCCAGCAGCCGGGCGCAATCGCCCTCTGACAACTCGACGATCTCCGGGATCAGCAAGGCCTGCGCCGCAACGCCGTTTTCCGACATCTGGCGTTTAAGTTTCTCATAGACCAGCCGTTCATGGGCGGCGTGTTGATCGACGATGACCATGCCGCGGTCGGTCTGGGCGATGATGTAGTTTTCATGGACTTGCGCACGGGCCGCCCCGAGCGGCAGCGCCTCCAGATGCGGCGCCTCCGCGACCGGCTCAACCCGCGCCGAAGGGGCCTGCGTTTCGGCAAAGCCCCACGGCTCCGTCACGGGTGCATCGGGCTGCGGTGCCTGCATCGCATAGGCCGCCGCGCGGCCGCCCAACGAGGGACGATCCATCTGGTAGACCCGGGGCGCGGCATCGGGGGAATGGTCCTGCCCTTCGGGGCGAAATGCGCCAAGCGTGGCCCCCGCAACCGTGGTTGAGGCGCGGTGCCCCGCCTCCGCCAGCGCATGACGGAGCGCCGACACAATCAGCCCCCGCGCCACGCCCGGCTCGCGAAAGCGGACCTCCGCCTTGGCGGGATGCACGTTCACATCCACCCGCTGCGGATCGCAATCGAGGTTCAGCACCGCCGCCGGATGCCGGTCGCGGCTGAGGAAATCGGCATAGGCCCCGCGCAGCGCACCGATCAGCAGCTTGTCTCGCACAGGACGCCCGTTGACGAACAGGAATTGCGCCACCGCCGAGCCCCGCGAATAGGTCGGCAGGGCCGCGTAACCGGTCAGCGACAGACCTTCGCGCGCGGCCTCGATACGCAGGGCATTCTCGGCGAAATCCGTCCCCAGCACCCGCGCCAGTCGGCCATGCAGCGCGCCGAACAGATCGCCGGTTTCGGGATCGGCGCGGAAGGTCACCCGCCCCTCGCCGCCGCCCGACACGTCGCGCAAAGTGAAACCGACAAAAGGCTCCGCCATTGCCAGCCGTTTGATCACATCGCCGATTGCCTGAGATTCAGCGCGGTCCGAGCGCAGGAATTTCAGCCGCGCCGGGGTCGCGTGGAACAGGTCGCGCAGCTCCACCACCGTGCCGCAGGCCAGCGCCGCAGGCCTGACCGCGCCCAGCCGCCCGCCATCGCAGAGGATCGCGGAGGCCTCGCCCCCCGACACCCGCGATGTAATGCTGAGCCGCCCGACAGCCCCGAGCGAGGGCAGCGCTTCGCCCCGGAAGCCAAAGGAGCGGATGTCGAGCAGATCGGCGTCGTTCAGCTTCGACGTCGCATGGCGGCTCAGCGCCAGCGGCAGGTCGGCCCCATCCATGCCGCAACCGTCATCGGTGACGCGGATCAGGGTCTTGCCGCCATCGGCCACGGCGACCTCGATCCGGGTTGCACCGGCATCAAGCGCATTTTCGACCAGTTCCTTGACCGCCGATGCCGGACGCTCCACGACCTCCCCCGCCGCGATGCGGTTGATGACCGTGTCATCCAATTGCCGGATCGGGGCACGCAGCGCCGGTTCAAGCCGTATGTTGGGGTCAATGTGAGCCATACCACAAGCGCTAGCACGGGCCGCGGCGATTCTGAACCCGGATTCGAGGGAGAAATGGGATCTGCGTGCTCGCTTGACGGGCTGCGCGGGCTATGATCGGTCGGGTCACCGGCGCAACCGAGGAGCCTTCTAAATGGTCTTTGCCCTTATCGGCATGATCGTCCTGCCGATCTGCATGTATATCGTCTGGCGGCGCAGCGGCCACGGCGCCACGCGTCGCTGCAACTGGCGCGAGGACCGGACCCGCAACACCCGCCGCTGCGTGACCTGCGGTGCCGAGGCCTCCCTGTCCGACTACCCGACCCCACCGCAATTCTGCTTTGCACGCGAGGGGCAGGCCTAGGGTTGCAGTAGGCCAGTGGTCTGGAAAGCCTAGCGCCACAACGATTTTGATGGGGGTGACACTTTTCTTAGACGTCCGGGAGAGGCCCGAAAGCGCCAGCCCGTGGGGGCGGGCGGGCGCCGCGCCTAGCGCAGCGGGCGCACACTTGGCCCCTTACTGGCCTGCCGCCTGTAGCCCCGTCGGCTGACCGACAACGACGAAATGCAGGCGCTCCGGCTCAATGATCCGGTCCACCACGCGGTTGATTTCCTCCAGCGTGACAGCATCCACCAAGTCATTGCGCGTTTCGGGATAGTCGATCGGCAGGTCGGTCATCTGCATTCCCACCAAGATATTCGCGATCCGCCCATTCCCGTCGAAACGCAGGGGATACGCCCCCGTCAGATAAGTCTTGGCGCGGTCGAGTTCCTCTTGCGTGATGCCGTCCTCCGCCAGCTTGGCCCATTCCGCCTTGATGACCTCGATCGTCTCCGCGACCTTATCATTGGCGGAGCTGACGGAACCGATGATCAGCTCGGCATTGTCCATCGGATAGAGCGACGCGCCGATCCCATAGGTCAGGCCGCGCTTTTCGCGAACCTCTTCCATCAGCCGGGACGAAAAACCGCCCCCCGAGAAGATTTCCATCATGATGTAGGCCGGGATGAAATCCGGGTCATCGCGGGTGATGCCGGGCTGCGCAAAGCTGACAACCGACTGCGGCGTATCGAAATCCACCACATCCACCCCGCCGGGCAGCGCGTAATCGATATGATCGGGCAGCGGTGCGCCGGTTTCGGGCAAATCCCCCAGCAGCCGATCCAGCATCGGGCCCAGTTCCTCGGCGGTGATATCGCCCACCGCCGAAACATAGATCCGGTCATGCGCCATCACCCGGTCCTTGACCGCCAGCATGTCCTCGCGCGTCAGGGCGGCCACGCTTTGCGCGGTGCCATTGACCGGCAAGGCATAGGGATGGTCGGGGAAGGCGGCCTCGTTGAAGGCGCGGGAGTTGATTTCGCCGGGATCGGTCGTGTTGGACGCGATGATCGAAAGGACCTGCCCCCGCACCCGATCCAGCGCGTCTTGGTCGAAGCGCGGCTCGATCAGGGCCGCGCGCAGCAGCTCGACCGATGCATCGCGGTTTTCGGTCAAAAACCGCGCGGAAACCGACAGCGTGTCGCGACCGACGTCGAAACCATAGGATGCCGCCAGCCCCTCGCGCGCTGCGGCAAACTCCTGCGCGTCGAGATCCCCCGCGCCTTCCTCCAGCAGCGCGGTCATCAAGTTGATCGCACCGCCCTTGTCGGCAGGGTCGAGGCTGGTGCCACCGCGAAACCGGATCTCCAGCGCGGTAAAGGGGATGGAGGGTTCGGTAACCAGCCAGGCGGTGATGCCCCCGTCCGAGGTTACCTTCTCGACATTTTCGATACCCGCATTGGCAGGGGACACGATCAGGGTCAGGCAGGTCGCAAGCGTCGCCGTGGCTGCGGTGATCGAAGTCAGGGTGAAACGGATCATCGGGTCATCTCCTCGGTCCCGGTCGGCGGCGTGCCTGCTTCGGGGATCGGCTGGGGCGCGGGTGCGGGGTCCGGTGTGGGGGTCGGCGCGGGGGTCGGTGCGGGAGCGGGAGCAGGCGCAACCGCCTCTCCGTCACCCTCCGCCGACGCATTATCAGCGGGCGCGGAAGGCACAGGCTGCGCCTCGGCGCCCCCTTCCCCGGCTGGGTCCGACTGCGTCATGTCCGCCATACCCGACGCCGGGCCGACGCCCATGGCGTAGCCGGTCACGGAGCGGCGCTTGTCGAACAGTTCCGCCGCCGCCTGCATCACGTCATCCGGGGTGACGGCCTGCAACACATCGGGCCATGCCTGCACGTCTTCGACCGTCAGGCCGGACGTCAACGCCGCGCCATATTGGCGGGCAAGACCCTGAAGACTGTCTTTCTCGTAAATCTCGCCGGCGCGGATCTGCATCTTGATCCGCTCGAACCGCTCCATGTCGACGCCTTCTTCCATAAAGCGCGCAATCATCCGGTCCATGTCCGCCTCGGCCTGCGCCAAGCTGCGCCCCGGCACCGGCATCACGATCACCCCGAACGTCGTGTCGTCATAGGAGGTGCCATCATAGAAGGCGCCGGTATACACCGCGCTCGCTTCCTCGAATTCCAGAACCTGCCCCATGAGCGAGCTTGCGGAACTGCCACCCAGAAGATCGGCGAGAAAGGCCAGCGCCGCGGCCTTCTCCTGCGCCCCGCTATCGCGCTCAGGCGCGAGGTAGGTGCGCATCACATAGGGCTGCGAAATCCGGGCATCTTCAAACATCACGCGCCGCTCGGCCAGTTGCGGCGGCTCCTGCGGGCGGACCCGCGCGACGGAGCCCACGCCAGACGGCTCCCGCGCGCCGTAATATTGCTCGGCCAGCCGCTCGACCTCCGCCGGATCAACATCGCCTGCCACCACGAGGACCGCGTTATCGGGCGCATAAAAGCGATCATAATAGCTTAGCGCGTCTTCAAGGTTCAGCTGCGCCATCTCGTGCCGCCAGCCGATGATCGGCGTGCCATAGGGATGGTTCATGAATTGCGCCGCGGCGCGCTGCTCGCCGAACAGGGCCCCGGCCGAGTTTTCGACCCGCTGGTTGCGCTCCTCCAAGATCACATCGCGCTCGGTCAGCACATCATCGGCATCGAGCATCAGATCGGTCATGCGGTCGCTTTCCATCCGCATCATCAATTCCAGCCGGTCCGAGGCGACGCGCTGAAAATAGCCGGTATGGTCATAGGCGGTGAACGCGTTGTCAGAGCCGCCGTTCAACTCGACCGTTTCCGAAAATTCCCCCGGTGCCAGATCGTCCGTGCCCTTGAACATCAGGTGCTCAAGGAAATGCGCGATACCGGACTTGCCCGCAGGCTCATCCGCCGCGCCGTTGCGATACCAGACCATATGCACCACGACGGGGGCGCGATGATCCTCGATCACCACCGCCTCCATCCCATTGTCGAGACGGAACGTGCTGACATCCTCGGCAAAGCCGCGGCTGGGCGAAAATGTGACGGTCACGAGGGCAGCGGCGGCAAGGATCAGCGATCCTGCGGCGCGGAAACCACGGGCCGGGCGGCGCAAATTGGGGCGCGGGGTGAGGCGCATGAGGGGATGTATCCTCCGGGATTTGGGCAGCCGATGCACGCGGCCGCGCGATCGGCACTGCCCGGTAACCTACAGGGGTCGGGCGCACTGACAAGATCGGCAACGCGGATGTGAGCGAGCGGGAGCGACCAAAAGCGGCAGCCTCGCATAGTCCGAAGCCGCATCCGGGCTTTGCATTCGGCGCCACGCCTTCCGGGGCACGCCGAGATCCGCAATCAGGCCGGCCCTACATAACTACGGACAGGGGCGCGCGGACCTTATGGCAGACACTGAGAGGAGCGCAGCAGATTGCGCGCATCATCGCCGATGCGTCAAATGCGTCCTTAATCGGCCTCTCCCTGCCGCAGAACCGTCGCATGCTCGCCCCACTCGTCCCATAGCGACAAGGGATCCCACTGACCACGCCGGACCCTGACCCTTGCTTTTCATTATCGCGCTCGCCCTTACGTCGCTGATGCTCTTCGCTCTTCGGGGCGGGTTCAGTCCGCTGCCTGCCCAAGCGCCGCGCCATGCCGCGCGCGGTCAGGGGATTGACCACGCGATGGCCCATCGGCTGCCGCATTTGCCTTCGGTCATACTTGCCGCCGCCGCGACCCTTCTGACCGCGACCGTGTTCGGTGCCGGAATCGGCCTGTCCATGTTGATCGCGATGGCCCTGCACGAATTGGGCCATATTGCTGGAGCGCGGGTCGCGGACCTGATGCTGACGCGGGCCGACCGCCTGCACCCACCCGGCATCGCCCCGGCCCAGCGCCGCAGCGACACGCGCGCCTTCTTTGTCACCTTTTGCGGCCCCGCATTGGGACTGGCGCCGATGTTGGTGGCATATGGCGCGGCAGAGCTGATGTGGCAGGTGCAGCCTGACACCGCTGCCGCTTTGTGGACCTTTGCCGGCGTGACCGCAGCCTTCAACGCCTTCTTTCTGCTGCCCTTCTATCCGCTCGACGGGGGCCGCTGCGTGGCGCTGATGGCGCGGGCCATCGCCCCGGAGCTCAGCCGCGTGGCCGCGCTTGCGCTATCCGCTTTGCTAGGGTCCCTCGCTTTGTGGCAGGGCTCGACCGGCCTTGCGGTGCTGGCGGCCTTCGGTGTGTTTGGCGCGGTGCTGCAAGGCCCGCCCGCCCGTTGTGACACGGCTCCGATGCGGCTGGGCACCGTGGCTTTGGCGCAGGTGGCCTACCTTGCCGCGTTGCTGTGCTACCTGTCCGGCGGGGCGTGGCTGATCCTCGATCTGCTGGGCTAAGCGCCCCATCGGCGCCCGGGCGCTGCTAAGGCCTGCCCCCTCGGCCCACGCCCTTACACGCGGCGTCTTTCCCTCCGCCCGGGACCATGCCACGTTGCGGCGACGCGCAACCGCAACCGCCCCGCCCCGGAGCCCTCATGCCAATCACCACCTGCATCTTCGACGCCTATGGCACATTGTTCGATGTCGCCGCGAGCGCCCGCAACGCGGCGGCTGAACCGGGACGCGAAGCGTTCGCCGCCCATGCGACGGAGCTTTCCGCGATCTGGCGGCAAAAGCAGCTGGAATACACATGGCTGCGCGCGATCACCGGGGCGCATAGCGATTTCGAGCAAGTCACCGCAGACGCGCTCGACTACGCGATGGAGTCGCTCTCGGTGCCGGACGAAAACGGCCTGCGCGCCCGGCTGATGGAGCTCTACCGCACGCTCGACGCGCATCCGGAGGTGCCGGAAATGCTGCGCGCGCTGCAATCGTTGGGCATGAATGTCGCGATCCTGTCGAACGGCTCCCCCGCCATGCTCGACGCCGCCGCGCGCTCCGCCGGGATCGACGCGTTGCTTGACGATATCCTCAGCGTCGAGACGGTCGGCGTGTTCAAGCCCGCGGCACAGGTCTATGACATGGTCGGTGCACGGTTCGGCTGCGCGCCCGATCAGGTGCTGTTTGCCTCCTCCAACGGCTGGGACGCGGGCTGTGCCACCGGCTATGGCTTTGCCACCCTCTGGGCCAATCGCGGCGGCGCGCCCGTCGACCGGCTGCCGTGGCGGCCCACCCATATGGCCCCGGATCTGAGCGGCTTTGTCGCGCTGGCAGAGGGGCTGAAATGAGCCGCTTCACCGCGTCCGACGGTGCGGGCATCGCCTATGATGACAGCGGGGCTGGCCCCGCAGGATCGGGCGTGCCGCTCCTGTGCCTTGCCGGGCTGACCCGCAATGCCCGCGATTTCGAGCCGCTGCTGCCGCATCTGGGCGCGCGCCGGGTGATCCGCATGGATTACCGCGGGCGCGGGCGGTCGGATCACACGGGCGCTGCCACCTACACCGTTCCGCAGGAAGCCCGCGATGTGCTGGAGCTGCTCGATCATCTGGGTCTGGACCGCGTCGCGCTGCTGGGCACGTCTCGCGGGGGGTTGATCGGCATGGGGCTGGCGGCCTTTGCCCATGATCGACTGGCCGGGCTTTGCCTCAACGATGTCGGCCCTCGGATCGAACGGGCCGGGCTGGAAAAAATCAGCGGCTATATTGGACGTAACCCGACGGCGCGCACGCATGAGGACCTCGCCGCGCAAATGGCGCAGGTAATGACCGGGTTCGCCAATGTGCCGCCTGAGCGCTGGCTGCAACAGGCCCGCGCGCAATATGTCCAGACCGACAGCGGGCTGGTGATCGACTACGACCCGGCGCTGCGTGACAGTTTCCTTGCCGCGTTCTCCGGTGATCTGCCGGAGGCATGGGCGCAATTCGATGCCGCGTCGGGACTGCCGCTGTGCACGCTGCGCGGGGCCAATTCCGAACTGCTGAGCGAAGCGACGCTGCAGCAGATGCAGGCCCGCCGCCCCGATATGATCGTGGCCCGCGTGCCCGACCGGGGGCATGTGCCCTTTCTTGACGAGCCTGACGCGCTCGCCGCAATTCAGACATGGCTGGAGGCCTGTGATGGCTAAGGACAAGGTGACGGAAGCCGTCACGATCGACGATATTCGCGCGGCTGCCGGGCGGTTGGACGGCCACGCCCGCCGCACGCCGCTGCTGTCCTCGCCGTTCCTTGACGAAATCGCGGGGCGGCGTGTTTTGGTCAAAGCCGAGCCGCTGCAAATCACTGGCTCGTTCAAGTTTCGCGGCGCATGGTCGGCGGTATCGCAGCTGTCGTCGGATTGCGCGGGCGTGATCGCGTTTTCGTCGGGCAACCACGCGCAGGGCGTCGCGATGGCGGCCAAGATGCGCGGTCTGCCTGCCGTCATCATCATGCCGTCGGATGCACCGCAGCTTAAAATCCGCAACACGCATGCGCTGGGGGCCGAGGTGGTCCTATACGCCCGTGGCAAGGAAGATCGCGACGAGATCGGCGACCGGCTGGCGCAGGAGCGTGGGCTGGAATTGATCAAGCCTTTCGACGATGCGCGCGTCATTGCCGGGCAAGGCACCACCGGGCTGGAAATCGCCGCACAGGCCGCTGAGGCCGGGGTGGGTCAGGCCGATGTCATCGTCTGTTGCGGCGGCGGCGGGCTGACCTCGGGTATCGCGCTGGCGCTGGAGGCCGACGCGCCGGGCCTGCGCGCCCGCCCTGCCGAGCCTGAGCATTTCGATGATGTGCGCCGCAGCCTTGAGGCTGGCCGGATCGAGAGCAACGCGGCGGAGGGTGGCTCGCTCTGCGACGCGATCATGACGCCCGCGCCCGGCAAGCTGACCTTTCCGATCATGCAGCGGCTCTGCGGGTCAGGACTGGTGGTCACCGAGGACGAATGCTTGCAGGCGATGGCTGTGGCCTTCTTGCGGCTGAAACTGGTGTTGGAGCCGGGCGGCGCGGCGGCGCTGGCGGCGGCGCTCTATCATCCGGGCGAAAGCGAGGGCGACGCGGTGATCGCGGTCGCGTCCGGTGGCAATGTCGATCCGCGCGTGTTCCAAGAGGCGCTGACCCGCTACGCCGACAGCACCTGAGCCTACAGCGGACCCCGGCGGGCGACTTTCCCTCCCCGGCCAACCGGCCTAGGGTCCGGCTGAGCACGCCACGAGGAACCCGACCCATGACCATCCATATCGGCGCCGATCCCGGCGATATTGCCGAAACCGTCCTGATGCCCGGCGATCCCTATCGCGCCCGCTGGGCGGCGCAGACCTTTCTGAAGGACGCCACGCTCGTCAATGAGGTGCGCGGCATGCTGGGCTATACCGGCATGTGGAAGGGCAATCGCGTCACCATTCAGGGCTCTGGCATGGGGATGCCGTCCCTGTCGATCTACGCCAACGAACTGATCCGCGACTTCGGCGCGCAGACCCTGATCCGCATCGGATCGTGCGGCGCGATGCAGGAGGCCGTGCAACTGCGCGACGTGATCCTCGCCGCGACGGCCAGCACGCTCTCGACGCCGTCCCGTGGGATCATGCGCGAGGTCAATTTCGCGCCCTGCGCCGACTGGCCGCTGCTGCACGCTGCATTTCACGCCGCCGAAAACCGCGCCAGTCGCACCCATGTCGGCGGGATCTATTCCGCCGATGTGTTCTATGACGAACGGCCCGACCTGACCGAACAGATGACCCGCCACGGCATTCTGGGCGTGGAGATGGAAGCAGCCGAGCTTTACACCGTCGCGGCCCGGCACGGGCGGCGGGCTCTGGCGGTTCTGACCGTCTCGGATCACTTGCTGACCGGCGAAGCCCTGCCCGCCGATCAGCGCGAAACAAGTTTCGGCGACATGGTCGAAATCGCATTGGAGGCCGCATTCGCATGAGCATGACCAAACGCCAATTGGGCGCGAATGGCCCCGAAGTGTCGGCCATCGGTCTGGGCTGCATGAGCTTCGCAGGCTTCTTTGGACCGACGGACGAGGCCACGTCGCAGGACTGTCTCGCTGCCGCCGTCGAGCATGGCATCGATTTCTGGGACACCTCGAATGTCTATGGCATGGGCCTGTCGGAACAGGTCATCGGCCGGTTTTTAAAAGGCTGCGACGCCCGGATTACGCTGGCCACCAAGGTGGGTATCATGCGCGGCCCGCCGCGCCGGTTCGACAACACCGAAGACTACATCCGCAGCGAATTGGAAGGCTCGCTTACCCGGCTGGGCCGCGATCACGTTGAGCTTTACTATATTCACCGCCGCGACCCCGACACCCCGGTGGAACAGGTCGCCGAAACGATGGGGAAGCTCATCGAAGAAGGGTTGATCGGCGGCTGGGGCCTGTCCGAAATCGCCCCCGCCACACTACGGCAAGCACATCGCGTGGTGCCCGTGCGGGCGGTGCAGAATGAATATTCGCTTTGGTCCCGGCAGCCCGAACTGGGCCTGATCCGTGCCTGCGAGGAGTTGGGCGTCGCCTTCGTCCCCTTCTCACCTCTGGCGCGCGGCATGCTGGGAGAGCGCCCCCTCGATCGGAGCGCCTTTGGCGAAACCGATTTCCGCCGCGCCAATCCGCGCTTCACCGAACCGAATCTCAGCCACAACCTCGCGGCCATCGCCGGTTTCCGCGCCTTTGCGCAGGGGCGCGGCTGGACGGTCTCGGCCGCCGCGCTGGCATGGGTTCTGGACCGCAGCCCAGCCGCGATCCCGATTCCCGGCACACGCAGCCGCGCGCATCTGGAGGAATGGCTGGACGCCACCGCGATCCGGTTTACCGACGACGACCGTGCGGAAATCGACCGCCTGCTGCCCCCGGGCTTCGCGCATGGCGACCGCTACTCCTACGAACAGCTTGTCGGGGTAGAGCGTTATTGCTGACGGAACAGCTGGGGCGGGCGGGATGCCCGCGCAGCGCCATGGTGCTGCGCGGATGCGCCGGCCCGTAAGCTGAGCCTGCCGGTTGGGTCGCTACCTTCGTGCGAAAGCATGCCTACGCGCCCCCGGCCCACCGCCGCATCCGCCGAAAAGACAGCCCTGAAACGCAAAGCGCGCCGCCCGGTCCCCCGTGACGACGCGCTTCGTGTTTTCTGACGGCGTGCGGATCAGACCGCGCGTTCGACCATCATGTCCTTGATCGAAGAAATCGCCTTGGCCGGGTTCAGCCCCTTGGGGCAGGTCTTGGCGCAGTTCATGATCGTGTGGCAACGATAGAGCTTGAACGGATCTTCCAGATCGTCGAGCCGCTCGCCCGTCGCTTCGTCGCGGCTGTCCGCGATCCAGCGATAAGCATGCAGCAAGGCTGCCGGCCCGAGGTATTTGTCGCCATTCCACCAGTAGGACGGGCAGGCCGTCGAACAGGAGGCGCACATGATGCATTCATACAGACCGTCGAGCTTCTTGCGGTCCTCGATCGTCTGCTTCCATTCATCCGCCGGGGTGTTCGACTTGGTCTCAAGCCACGGCATGATGCTGGCATGCTGCGCATAGAAATGCGTCAGGTCGGGAATCAGGTCGCGGATCACCGGCATGTGGGGCAGCGGGTAAACCTTCACGTCGCCCTTGATGTCATCCAGCCCCCAAGTGCAGGCCAGCGTGTTGATCCCGTCGATGTTCATCGCGCAGGAGCCGCAAATCCCCTCGCGGCAGGACCGGCGGAAGGTCAGCGTGGGGTCGATCTCGTTCTTGATCTTGATCAGCGCGTCCAGAACCATCGGGCCGCAGGTATCGAGATCGACGAAATATGTATCCACACTGGGATTCTCGCCGTCATCGGGCGACCAGCGGTAAATCTGGAACTTCCGCAGGTTGGTCGCGCCCTCGGGCTTCGGCCAGGTCTTGCCGGTGCGGATGCGGCTGTTTTTCGGCAGCGTCAACTGAACCATGATGATCCTCGGTTCCATGCGTTTAGCACGGTCTTAACCCAGAAACCCGGCGCCGCCAAGTTTCGCACCAGCCTTCCGCGACAGTTTTTCCGTTTGTGATCACAGCCATCGCATCTCAAAGATTTGCAGCATGCCCCCGAAATGATAGTGACTCGCAAAACCAAGGATGAACGCGTGCGTCAGACGAATGAACCTACACCCAGCGCCGCGCTGGCTGGTGCGCCTTTCTCAGCGTCCCATCTGACCATCTTCACACGCGACCCGCATAAGTTCTCGGAAACCTTTGTGCGCAGGCGAATCCAGTATCTGAACGGCGGGAACGTGTCGGTCGTCTCCCTGACCGGAGCCGGGCCGGGAACCTGTCTCGAGAAGCCTGAGCTTTCCGCCACAAATCAGCGCAGCATGAGCCGTCTGTTCAAACGCAGGCAGATGCAGCGCCGGGAACAAGACGTGGTGGAGTTCCTGAAGCAACAGGGGACGACCCATGTGGTCGCAGAGTTTGGTTATGTTGCCACGGAATTCGCGGATCTGCTGAAGGATCTGTCCATTCCCGTTTACTGCACCTTCCGGGGCAATGATGCCTCTGCGCGCCTGCGCGATCGCGCCTATGTTGCACATCTGAAAGAACTGTTCGACCGGTTGGACGGTATCATCACCGTCTCCGACTTCCTGCGTCGCAACCTCGCGGCGGTCGGGTTGCACCACCCGCGCACGCTGGTCGCGCCGAGCGGGGTCGATACAACGGTATTTACACCCGGCCCTCCGACCCCCGGACTGTGTTTCAATGTCGGACGGCTGGTGCCGAAAAAACAGCCACTTCCGATGATCCGCGCCTTTGCCAAGGTTGCGGAGAAACACGATCTGGTGCTGGAGATCGCAGGAGAAGGACCATTGGAGAACGACGCGCGTGATCTGGCCAAATCGCTCGGCATGAGCGGTCGCATCCGGTTTCTGGGGCGGCTCGACCACGCCGATGTGCGCGCGCGCATGCGGAACGCGAGTGTCTATCTGCAAAACTTCGAGACCCCGCCCGACGGTGACACCGAAGGCATGCCGACCGTCATTCAAGAAGCCATGGCCTGTGGCGTGCCCATCGTCACCACACGGCATTCCGGCGTGCCGGAACATGTCTTTGACGGTATAAGCGGACGGGTGGTCGAACCGGGCGATGTGGATGCGTTCGCCGCGGCCCTAGGCCAGCTGGCCGCCGATCCGGCGCTTCGCGAGACCTTGGGCCGGAACGCCCGTGCGCATGCGGTGGCGGAACTGGATTACCGTGACCTTTTCAAGCGGATCGAGACCTTCATGGGCCTCCGGGGTCAGGAGGCGGTGTGATGGACCGTGTTCTTCATCTGGGCCTGCACCGCACCGCAACGACCACGCTACAGGACATGGCGAAGGCCGTCGCGCCGGCGCTGGCGACGCAGGGCGTCCTTCTGCTGACGCCTGAGGGCTTTGGGGAGGGGGCGGAAAACCTCCGGCCCATCGTGCGCGCCAGTCTTGCCTTGCAGCCCCGGCGCGGGAAATGGCGCAGTATCCTGCGCCGCCGCACCGTGCGCCGCGAATTGCAGGAGCGCCTCGATACGCTTCTGTCGCAACGTGCAGTCGCAGACGCGCCCCCGACGCGGATCGTGCTGAGCGAGGAGATGATGCTTGGACCCGCGTTCGGCCGTCGCGGTCAGAGCTTCTACCCGCAGGCCGAGCGGCACCTTCGCGCCCTGCGACAGGTGCTCGCGGCGCCCGTGGATGAGGTGCATCTGACCTTGCGCAGCTACGATACGTTCCTGACCTCGGTTTTCGCGATGCGGGCCGTCAACGCCGGCAATGTCGCGCCCTTCGCCCAAATCGGTGAGCAATTGGTAGAGGTTCGGAGCGGCTGGCCGGAGCTGACTGATCTGATCCGGCATCTGATGCCCGAGGCACGGTTGGTGCTGCGCACTTATGAGAACAGCACACCGGAAATGCGGCTGCGCGATCTGATCGGAGACGCCCTCCCCGAGATCCCGCTTGAAAGGCCGCAGCAGCATCTTCATCGCTCCCCGACCGCCGAAGCTGTGGAGGCCGCCATCGCCTTGGGCCGAGCCCCGGAGGATGCGAGGGCGTTCACTGCACAATATGCCGATGGTGCGCGGTTCGATCCGCTGAGCGACACGCAAAAAATGGCGCTGCAGCGCCGTTACGAGACGGACATCGGCATGCTGCGCACACGGCCTGACATCGATTTCCGCCAGGACTGAGTTTGGCTGAATCTGCGCGGGGCGCGACCTCGGCGGCGGTTATAGCGCCAGAGGTCGGATCGGGCCCTGCCCGGTTTTGGCGCGAACGCATTGGTCATAGACCACATAGGGATCGCGGCCGCGCAGCGCGTCGGAGGTGATCGACAACTCCAGATCGCTGGAAACGCCACCGGTGCCGACGCCCACGCCGACCCGTCCCTGCACACCCTGCGCCGCGCGGGCGCGGTCCTCGCATTGCTCCGCCGCGCGGCGGGGCGATACGGGACCGCAGGCGGCGAGCGTAGTGCTCACCGCCAATGTCGCGATCAGGGCCGCGCGGGGCCGCATCAGTAGACCCGTGCCTTCGGCGCGATCTTCTTCATATCGATGCCGCCCTCATCCTGCGTGGTCAGCGGGTCGAGATGCACGGCGCGATAGGTCAGATCGACCTTGGCGCCTTCGACGCGGGCGATGGAGTGCTTGCGCCATGTTTCATCGTCGCGGTCGGGATAATCCTCATGCGCATGGGCGCCGCGGCTTTCCTTGCGGGCTTCGGCGCCAACGATGGTGGCTAACGCATTGGGCATCAGGTTGGTCAGCTCCAGTGTCTCCATCAAATCGGAGTTCCACACGAGGCTGCGATCCGTGACCTTGATATCGTCGATCTTGCGCGCGACGGAGGTCATTTTCTCGACGCCTTCGGCCAGCGTCTTGTCGGTGCGGAAGACGGCAGCATCCTGCTGCATGGTTTTCTGCATTTCCAGACGCAGCTCGGCGGTGGAAGTGCCACCGTCGGCGTTGCGGAAATGGTCGAACCGGTCGAGCGCCTTCTGGATCGACGCCTCATTGCCGCGCGGCACGGCGGTGGAGGGATCAACGACCTTCGCGGCACGGATCGCGGCAGCCCGGCCAAAGACCACAAGGTCGATGAGCGAGTTGGAGCCAAGGCGGTTCGCACCATGGACCGAGGCACAGCCCGCTTCGCCCACAGCCATCAGACCGGGCGAGACCGCATCGGGATTGTCAGCGGTCGGGTTCAGCACTTCGCCCCAATAGTTCGTGGGGATACCGCCCATGTTGTAATGCACGGTCGGCAGAACCGGGATCGGCTCCTTGGTCAGATCGACACCGGCAAAGATGCGGGCCGATTCCGAAATGCCGGGCAGACGCTCGGCCAAGGTTTCGGGCGGCAGGTGGTTAAGGTGCAGGTGGATATGATCGCCCTCGGCGCCCACACCGCGGCCTTCGCGGATCTCCATCGTCATGCAACGGCTGACCACATCGCGCGAGGCGAGGTCTTTGTAGGTCGGCGCATAACGCTCCATGAAGCGCTCGCCCTCGGAGTTGGTCAGATAACCGCCTTCGCCGCGGGCGCCCTCAGTGATCAGGCAGCCGGAACCGTAGATGCCGGTGGGGTGGAACTGTACGAATTCCATGTCCTGCAGCGGCAGACCCGCACGGGCCACCATGCCACCGCCATCGCCGGTGCAGGTATGCGCGGAGGTGGCCGAGAAATAGGCACGCCCGTAGCCGCCGGTGGCGAGCACGGTCATCTTGGCGTGGAAGACATGGATGGTGCCATCGTCGAGCTTCCAGCAGACCACACCCTGACATTGGCCATCGTCCGACATGATCAGGTCGATGGCGAAATATTCGATGTAGAATTCGGCGTTATGCTTCAGCGACTGACCATACAGCGTGTGCAGGATCGCGTGGCCGGTCCGGTCGGCGGCGGCACAGGTGCGCTGCACCGGGGGGCCTTCGCCAAACTCGGTGGTGTGGCCGCCAAAGGGACGCTGGTAGATCTTGCCTTCTTCGGTGCGCGAGAACGGCACGCCGTAATGTTCCAGCTCGTAGACGGCCTTGGGTGCTTCACGCGCGAGGTATTCCATCGCATCGGTATCGCCCAGCCAGTCGGAGCCTTTGACCGTGTCATACATGTGCCACTGCCAATTGTCGGGCCCCATGTTGGACAGCGAGGCCGCGATGCCCCCCTGCGCGGCCACGGTGTGGGAGCGGGTCGGAAAGACCTTGGTCACGCAGGCCGTGCGCAGGCCCTGTTCGGCCATGCCGAGCGTGGCGCGCAGACCGGAGCCGCCGGCGCCGACGACGATGACGTCATATTCGTGATGGGTCAGTTCATAAGCGGACATTCAGGGATCCTCGGACGTTCAGAGCGCAAGCTTGACGAGGGCAAAAAGCCCGGTCGCCATGACGGCGTAGACAAAACAGGCCATCGCGATGATGGAAATGCGCCGGGCGTGACCGCCGACGTAATCCTCGATCGCGACCTGGCAGCCGCTGCGAAAATGGTGCAGGCCCACGACCAGCATCAGCCCCGTGATCACGGCCGGGAAGGGCCGGGACAGCCGGGCGAGAGCGTCCTCATAGGAGGCGCCCAGAAGCGGGCCGAAGGTGAAGACGAACAATGGCACGATGACGACGAGCGCGTAGCTCGACATCTGCATCTGCCAGAAATGCTTGGTCCCGCTTTTGGCAGAACCGAGGCCGATGGCGCGTTTGCGGTCGGTCAGGAAAGACATAGCGGCCCCCTCAGACAAGAATGATGGTGATAAGCGTAAGCACGACCGACCCGGCCAGCGCGGCGATGCCGAGCTTCTCGGCCGTGGGCACGTCAAGGCCGTAACCCGCGTCCCAGATCAAGTGACGCACACCGGCGAGCGAATGATACCACAGGCCCAGCAGCGACAGGGTCATGACAATATCGCCGAACCAGCTGGTGATGAAGCCATCGGCGCGGGCGAATGCCTCGGGGCCGGTGGCGGCGGCGACGAGCCACCAAACGATCAGCAGCACCGCGACGATCATGGCATTGCCGGTGATCCGGGTCAGGATCGAGGTGATCGAGGTGAGCTGCGGCCGATAATACTGGCCAATCATGAAGGGAGAGAGAGGCCGGTTGCCCCGGTTCACGTCTGGCATGCGACTATCCTTTCAGAGCGTGGCGGCTGCGACGTCCGCGTTTTCCGCATCAATAATGATTTTCGCGCCTAAGTCACGAGCGAAGCCGTGCCTTTTGTGCGACGAAAGGTCAGAAAACAGCCTCCATACGCCTCAATGTGATCACATGAATTTCACTGTGATCACAAAAACCGTATGTTAGCGCCAGCATAGCGGACATTGCCGCTCACACCGGGATCAGGGCCCAGTAGTCGAGATCAAGCAACACGTTGGCGAGGTATTTGCCCGCCTCGTCGCGGAGTTTTCCGGGCAAATGCCCCTTTGTCGCGACCAGTCGCAACCGTATTGCCCCCACACCGGGCGCGGCTGTCTCGGCCCGGTCCAGAACCTGGGACCACGCATGGACCGTATCGCCCGCAAAACACGGATTGGCATGGGCGCCAGCGTTGATTGCAGCAATTAGCTGTGCATTGCCGAGCCCGCTGAACGACAGGGCCCGCGCCAGCGAAATCACATGCCCGCCATAGACCAGCCGCCGCCCGTCGGCGCGCAGCGAGGCATCGAAATGCACCTTCGAGGTATTCTGCCACAGACGCGTCGCCATCATGTGCTCGGCCTCTTCGACCGTCACGCCGTCGACATGGTCGATGATTTCGCCGGTGCTGTAGTCACCCCAGCGGTGCGGCTCGCCCGCCTGCGCAAAATCATAGCCGCTGAAATCCAACCCTTCGGGAAGGGCAAGGCGATCCGGCGCGACGACCGTGGCCAGTTCGGGGATCACGGTCGCGGGGGCCGGCGCATCGGGGTCGCCCTTGCGCACCATCACCCAGCGGCAATAATCCAGAACGCAGCGGTCCTGCTGGTCAATCCCACGGGTGCGGACATAGACCACACCGGAGCGACCATTGGAGTTTTGCTTCAGCCCGATTACCTCGGAGGTCGCGCGCAGCGTGTCGCCAGGCATGACAGGACGCAGAAAGCGGCCTTCGGCATAGCCCAGATTGGCCACTGCGTTGATCGAGATATCGGGCACCGATTTTCCGAAAACCGTGTGAAACGCGATCAGATCGTCCAAGGGCGCGGCAGGCAGACCGCAGGCGCGGGCGAACTCGTCTGAGGACTGCAGCGCGTGGCGGGCCGGGTAAAGCGCGTGATACAGCGCCCGCTCCCCACCCGACAGGGTGCGCGGCACGGCGTGGTCAATGACTTCGCCCAGCCGATAGTCCTCGAAATACCGTCCCGCGCTGGTCTTGCTCATGCCGCGCTCCTGTTCGCTGAACTCATTGTTGGCCGAGCTTTAGATCCGGGCTGTATGTGCCCTCGACCTCCTTCACCACGGCCTGCCCGCAGCGCATCACCCCGTTCGACGCATCAAAGGCGTAGGTCGGCTCGCCATAGAGCTCCCAGCCTTTGCTGAGCGCGCCGCTGACCTTGTGACAAAAGGCCGACGTGTCGTCTTCGGACAAAAAGCGATAGAGTTTCATCATGGTCTCCCATTGGTTGGATGCCCGCAGATATGGACCCCGCCCGCCGCGCCTGCAATCGCGCCGATCAGACGCGGATCAGACGCCGATCAGCCCAGCGCCGCGATTGCATCGGCCTTGGCCAATGTCGCCTCCGCAGTCACCACATGCAGGTTCTCAACGATCCGGCCATCCAGCACGGCGACCCCCTGCCCTTCGGCTTCGGCGGCGCGGAACGCCTCGATCTGCCTTCGGGCCAGCGCGATCTCCTCCTCCGAGGGCGCGAAAACAGCATTGGCGATGTCCAACTGCGCGGGATGGATCAGGGTCTTGCCGTCGAATCCCATATCACGACCCTGCTCGCATTCGGCACGCAGGCCCGCCTCATCCTTGAACGCATTATAGACGCCGTCGATGCAGGCCACCCCGGCGGCACGCGCAGCCAGCAGACACATCTGGAGCGACATCAGCAGCGGTTCGCGATTGGCGCGGGTGCGGCAAGTGAGTTCCTTGGCAAGGTCATTGGTCCCCAGCACCAGCCCCGCCATCCGGGGCGCGCGCGCAATGGCTGCCGCATTGAGGATGCCCGTGGCGGTTTCCATCATCGCCCAGATTTTCGTGTCCTTGGTGGCGGCATTTGCGTCAAGCTGGCGCGCCACTGCCTCGATCATCTCGGGGCCATCGACCTTCGGCAACAGGATGGCCTGCGGGCCGACCGCCATTATCGCGTCCAGATCCGCCTGCCCCCATGCGGTGTCCATCCCGTTCAGCCGCACGATCTGCGCCCGCGCGCCGTATCCGCCCGCGCGAAGGGTTTCAGCGAGCAGAGCGCGGGCATTTTCCTTTTCGTCCGCGGCCACCGCATCTTCCAGATCGAAGATGATCGCATCCACCGCCAGATCACGGGCTTTCTCCAGCGCGCGCGGCTTCGATCCCGGGATGTAGAGCACCGAACGAAAGGGGCGTGCGGACATGATTCTCTCCTCAACAGTGTCGGACGCGACAGATCATATCCGAAATCGTCACGCAATATACAGAATGGTTTATCCAGAATTCGCGCAACAATTTAACCCTCAGGTCGCGCGCACCTTTTGTTTACCAGTTGTTGAGACCTTGCTGCGCAGGATGGGGACGCGGCGCATCCTCCCTCAACGGCGCGCAGCCCATAAAGGAAAGGCAATAAGGATGAGAGAATTCCTATTCGCGACGACCGGTCTGGTCGCACTCGCCGCCGCCGATGTTACCCACGCACAGAACGTCTTCTCCCCCAATGCCAATTGCGCCGCGCGGGAGGCCGTGTTGGCACGGCTGGCCAATGGTTACGGCGAAACCCGGCAAAGCGTCGGGCTGGGCTCCGATCAGGCGCTGGTCGAAACCTATGCCAATGATGAAAGCGGCAGTTGGACAATTACCGTCACCCTGCCCGATGGCACGACCTGCCTGCTCGCCGCCGGTCAGGCCTATGAGAAGCTCCACGGACATCGCGTCGTGGCCGATAGCGACGCCTGAGAATCGGCGCGCCTCACGCGCCTTACAATGGTGAAAATCGCTCAATATCGCATGTTGCGGTCATACTTTCGGTTACATGAAAATGACGGAAACTCCCGGTGCCGCTCCGTCACGCGCGACCCGCTAATCTTGGGCGTTTAGCGCTAACTGTGCCGACACCGACGCCCGACTGCCGGTCAGCCGCGCAGTGCCATCCGCCGCATGCAAATACGTCCCGGCCTTGCACAGAAAGGAGCAAGTGGCTACGCAGCGGACCGAGATCAATCAATCAGGGATCCTATTCACATGGCCAGACCCAAGATCGCGCTCATCGGATCGGGACAGATCGGCGGCACGCTCGCTCATCTCGCCGCGATGAAGGAACTCGGCGATGTCGTGCTGTTCGACATCACCGACGGCATTCCCCAGGGCAAGGCCCTCGACATCGCTGAATCCGGCCCCTCCGAAGGGTTCGACGCTGCGATGACCGGGACCACCGACTACGCCGACATCGCAGGTGCAGATGTCTGCATCGTGACCGCCGGCGTGCCGCGCAAGCCCGGCATGAGCCGGGACGACCTGCTGGGCATCAACCTGAAGGTCATGAAATCCGTGGGCGAAGGCATTGCCAAACACGCCCCCGACGCCTTCGTGATCTGCATCACCAACCCGCTCGACGCGATGGTCTGGGCGCTGCGCGAATTCTCTGGCCTGCCGCATGAGAAAGTCGTGGGCATGGCTGGCGTGCTGGACAGCGCGCGGTTCCGTCACTTCCTGAGCCTGGAATTCAACGTGTCCATGAAGGACGTCACCGCATTCGTGCTGGGCGGCCATGGCGACACGATGGTGCCGCTGACCCGCTATTCCACCGTTGGCGGCATCCCGCTGCCCGATCTGGTGGATATGGGCTGGACCACGCAGGACAAGCTCGACGCGATCGTGCAGCGCACCCGTGACGGTGGCGCCGAAATCGTTGGCCTGCTGAAAACCGGTTCCGCCTTCTACGCGCCCGCCACCTCGGCGATCGAGATGGCCGAAGCCTATCTTAAAGACCAAAAGCGTCTGCTGCCCTGCGCCGCCTATGTCGATGGCGCGCTTGGCCTGAACGGCATGTATGTCGGTGTGCCGACCGTGATCGGCGCCGGCGGCATCGAACGGATTGTGGACATCAAGCTGGGCAAGGACGAGCAGGCGATGTTCGACAAGTCGGTCGATGCGGTCAAAGGCCTCGTCGAAGCGTGCAAGGGCATCGACAGCAGCCTCGCGTAAACTCCGCAACCGGGCCGCTCTGGTATGGAGCCGCGCTGCTTGTTACTGATCGGGCGCCCTTCGGGGCGCCCTTTTTCATGTGGTGGAGCGCAAATGGCTGAGAACAGCAGCAACACGACCCCGGCTGCCGACGATCTGGGGGGCTTCGTGTTTGGCGTCTCGGGACGCGACTATGCGGATCTGGCGGTGCGTGCGGCCCGCAGTCTGCGCGCGGTCGCGCCGGATGCATTGATTGACATCTTTACTGATGTGGAGGTGCCCGAGGGGCTGTTCGATCAGGTCCATCCGCTTGAGCAGAGCTGGTTTCGCCCCAAGTTCGAAGCACTGCGCCGCTCCCGCTTTGCCCGCACGGTGTGCTTGGACGCGGACATGTTTATTGTCGCGGACCCCTCCGACATTCTGGAGGTTCTGCGCCGGTTCGATGTCGCCGCCTGCCACAACCAGCGCCGCAATACCGATTGGAGCCGTCGCCCGTGGCGCAAGGATATCCCCGCCGCATTTCCCCAGATCAATGGCGGGTTGATCGGCATCCGGCGCGGCGCAGAAGTGCTGCGCCTGATCGAAACCTGCGAAGCGGCGATTCGGGACGAGAAGCTGCACTCCGATCAGCCGGTCCTGCGCGAATTGCTCTATGACAGCGACCTGCGCCTGACGATCCTGCCGCCGGAATACAACCTCGTCGATTTTGACATGATCGAAACCTGGACCCAGCGCCACACGGCGCCGCGGATCATTCACCATTACCGGCTGCGGTTCCACATTCAGTATAAGCGCCACGCAATCGAGAGCCTCGATGCGCTGATGGGGCGTCGGATGCACAAGCATTTGCGGCACCTGCTGGCTGCGGATGCCACGCTTGGGACCCCGACCCGACAGAGGGTCCGGCGCGTGCGGGAAACCGGACCGCTGGGACGGGTGCGCCTGATGCTGGCAAAAATGGGCGAAGGTCGCAAGGAACGGCGCTAGGCCAGTTTCCGCCGGGTCAGCGCATCGCCCCGCGCGCCAAAACCATACGAGTCGCACTGCTGGGCGACGCCGCACCGCAGAATGTGATCACAGCTAAAAAGCGTGTGATCACAAAAATTGGAAAATGCGCCGAAACCCGCCTTGTAAGGCATTTACAGTTTTGAACACCTCCTGTCCTATGTCATGGAAACGAGAAATCGCAGCAAGACGGGATAGAATTCGTGAACATCCATGAATACCAGGCGAAGGCGCTGCTTCGCGACTACGGTGCCCCGGTCTCTGATGGCCGTGTGGTCCTGAAGGCCGAAGACGCCAAGACCGCCGCCGGCGAAATGGACGGTCCTCTGTGGGTCGTCAAAGCGCAAATTCACGCCGGTGGCCGCGGCAAAGGCTCCTTCAAGGAAGCCGACGCAGGCGAAAAAGGCGGTGTCCGCCTCGCCAAGTCGGTGGAAGAAGCCGCCGAGGAAGCCAAGAAAATGCTGGGCCGCACGCTGGTCACGCATCAGACCGGCCCTGCAGGCAAGCAGGTCAACCGGATCTACATCGAGGACGGTTCGGACATCGAGACCGAGCTTTACCTCGCGCTGCTGGTGGATCGCCAGACCTCGCGCATCTCCTTCGTCTGCTCCACCGAGGGCGGCATGGATATCGAGGAGGTCGCCGCGTCGACCCCTGAGAAAATCCTCAGCTTCTCCGTTGATCCCGCGACCGGCTACCAGCCGTTCCATGGCCGCCGCGTGGCGTTCTCGCTGGGTCTGACCGGCAAGCAGGTCAAGGAGTGCGTCCGTCTGATGGGGCTGCTCTACCAAGCCTTCGTCGAGAAGGACATGGAGATGCTTGAGATCAACCCGCTGATCGTCACCGATGAGGGCTCGCTCAAGGTTCTGGACGCCAAGGTTGGCTTTGACGGCAACGCGATCTACCGCCACGCCGATATCGCCGCCCTGCGTGACGAGACCGAGGAAGACCCCAAGGAACTCGCCGCATCCAAGTATGACCTGAACTACATCACGCTCGACGGTGAAATCGGCTGCATGGTGAATGGCGCAGGTCTGGCCATGGCGACGATGGACATCATCAAGCTGAAGGGCGCAGAACCTGCGAACTTCCTCGATGTGGGCGGCGGTGCGACCAAGGAAAAGGTCACCGAAGCGTTCAAGATCATCACCTCGGACAAGAATGTTCAGGGTATCCTCGTCAACATCTTCGGCGGCATCATGCGCTGCGACGTCATCGCCGAGGGCGTGATCGCCGCGGTGAAGGAAGTCGGCCTGCAGGTTCCGCTGGTGGTCCGCCTCGAAGGCACCAACGTCGAGAAGGGCAAGGAAATTATCAGCAATAGCGGTCTGAACGTGATCGCCGCCGATGACCTGAGCGACGCTGCCGAAAAGATCGTGAAAGCGGTCAAAGGGTGAGCCGTCAGCCCGGATATATGCCGTTTCTGGCGGGTCTTGCCATGGTGGGCCTCGGGCTTACCGTGCGCCGGATCGCGCCTGAGACGCTGACCCTGCCCGCGCCCGCGACGCGCCCCCGCTTACGGGACGTGCGCCGGGGCCGGGACGCGGCCCGCGTTGCGCGCGACGGTATTGCAAGCGTCATGCCTGCGAACCTGACCGCCTCGCTGGGGCGCACGCTCATCATCATGGGCGCCGGGGTGCTGGCAATCCGGGCGCTTGACGAAATCGTGGATGACGACACCGCCCGCTATTGACGCGCGGCTTTGTGGGGACGGCACAGCCGGACCCGACGAAAAGGAAAGAATGAACCAATGGCCATTCTCGTTGATGAAACGACAAAGGTGATCTGTCAGGGCCTTACCGGCTCGCAAGGCACCTTCCATACCGAACAGGCAATCGCCTACGGCACCCAGATGGTGGGTGGCGTGACGCCGGGCAAAGGTGGGCAAACCCATCTGGACCTGCCGGTGTTCAACTCCTGCCACGAAGCGGTGGAAAAGACCGGCGCGAATGCGTCCGTGATCTATGTTCCGCCCCCCTTCGCGGCCGACTCGATCCTCGAAGCGATCGACGCGGAAATCCCGCTGATCTGCTGCATCACCGAGGGCATCCCGGTGCTCGACATGATGAAGGTGAAGCGCGCGCTGGAAACCTCGAACTCGATCCTGATCGGGCCGAACTGCCCCGGCGTGATCACCCCCGGCGCCTGCAAGATCGGCATCATGCCCGGTCACATCCACAAGCGCGGCACCGTCGGCGTCGTGTCCCGTTCGGGTACGCTGACCTATGAGGCCGTCAAGCAGACGTCCGACAGCGGTCTGGGCCAGTCCACCGCCGTGGGCATCGGTGGCGACCCGATCAAAGGGTTCGAGCATATCGACGTGCTGGAGATGTTCCTCGCCGACGAAGAAACCGAATCCATCATCATGATCGGTGAAATCGGCGGCTCCGCCGAAGAAGAAGCGGCGCAGTTCCTGGCCGATGAGAAAAAGCGCGGCCGCTGGAAGCCGACCGCAGGCTTCATCGCCGGGCGCACCGCCCCTCCGGGCCGTCGCATGGGCCATGCCGGTGCGATCGTCGCAGGCGGCAAAGGTGGCGCGGATGACAAGATCGAAGCGATGAAATCCGCTGGTATCGTCGTCGCCGACAGCCCAGCCGGTCTGGGCGAAGCCGTGCTGAAGGCCATCGGCTGATATGGTTCGCTGCTCCGGCACCGGCGCAGGCATCTGCGCGGATGGGATCACGGGGGTCGTGCCATGCGGCGCGTCCCCTGCCCGTCCGTCCGCGCGCCTGTTGCAGGACCGGGGCGCAGGCCTGACCTGCCGTTTTGACAGCCTATGTCGCGCGGCGTCTACACGCCGCGCGACGCCTGGCCGGGCGAGCGATGTCACGGCATCGCGCCCGGTTTCTATTCGCTCGCACCGGCATGGCGGGGAATTTACCGCCCGCCGCGCCGCAGCTTGCATTTCGCGCTCGCCTTGCGCGCGGTTTCGCCCTAGCTCCCGCCCCAATCCTGCCCGGCGCGCCTGCGTCGCGCGTCACGTCGCCTGATCCGCGTTCACGGTCCCTGAGAGGCCCCACATGACCGACCAAAGCCCTAACGACATCTTCCATGCTTCCAGCTTCATGCAGGGGCATAACGCCGAATATCTGGAACAGCTCTACGCCGCCTATGCCGCCGACCCCTCCGCGGTGGACGAGGCTTGGGCCGCGTTCTTCAAGGAGCTGGGCGATGCGGAGACCGAGGTAAAGGCAGAGGCCACCGGGCCGAGCTGGGCGCGCGCCGATTGGCCGCCCACCCCCGATGACGAACTGTTCGGTGCGCTGACGGGCGAATGGTCCGCCCCGGTTGCCGAATCCAAGGGCGCCGCTGATAAGATCCGCAAGAAAGCCGCCGAAAAGGGTGTCGAGGTCTCCGACGACGCGATCAAACGCGCCGTGCTGGATTCGATCCGCGCCCTGATGATCATCCGCGCCTATCGCATCCGGGGCCATCTGGTGGCCGATCTGGACCCGCTGGGCATGCGCGATCAGACCCCGCATCCGGAACTTGACCCCAAATCCTACGGCTTCGCCGAGGCCGATATGGATCGCCCGATCTTTATCGACAACGTGCTGGGCCTGCAGGTCGCCACGATGCGTCAGATCATGGGCATCGTGCGGCGCACCTATTGCGGCACGTTCGCGCTGCAATACATGCATATTTCCGATCCCGAGCAGGCCGGTTGGCTGAAAGAGCGGATCGAAGGTTTCGACAAGGAAATTCGCTTCACCCGTGAGGGCCGCAAGGCGATCCTGAACAAGCTGGTCGAAGCCGAAGGTTTTGAGAAATTCCTGCATGTGAAATACATGGGGACCAAGCGGTTCGGCCTCGACGGTGGCGAAGCGCTGATCCCGGCGATGGAGCAGATCGTGAAGCGCGGCGGCGCGCTCGGCATCGAAGAAATCGTGTTCGGCATGCCCCATCGCGGTCGTTTGTCGGTGCTGGCCAACGTGCTGCAGAAACCCTACCGCGCGATCTTTAACGAATTTCAGGGCGGCAGCTTCAAACCTGACGACGTGGACGGCTCCGGCGATGTGAAATATCACCTCGGCGCGTCCTCGGACCGCGATTTTGACGGCAACAGCGTGCACCTGTCGCTGACCGCCAACCCCTCGCATCTGGAAGCCGTGAACCCGGTCGTTCTGGGCAAGGTCCGCGCCAAACAGGCGCAGCTGAACGATCCCGACCGCAAGAAGGTCCTGTCGGTGCTGCTGCATGGCGATGCGGCCTTTGCCGGACAGGGCGTCGTGGCGGAATGTTTCGGGCTTTCGGGTCTGACGGGCCACCGCACCGGCGGCACCATGCATATCGTGGTGAACAACCAGATCGGTTTCACCACCGCCCCGCATTATTCGCGCTCCTCGCCCTATCCGACCGACATCGCGCTGATGGTCGAGGCCCCGATTTTCCACGTCAACGGCGACGATCCGGAAGCGGTCGTTCATGCCGCCAAGGTCGCCACCGAGTTCCGCCAGAAGTTCGGCAAGGACGTGGTCATCGACATTTTCTGCTACCGTCGCTTTGGTCACAACGAAGGCGACGAGCCGATGTTCACCAACCCGGTGATGTACAAGAGCATCAAGCAGCATAAGACGACGCTCAGCCTTTATACCGAGCGGCTGATCAAGGACGGGCTGATCCCCGAGGGCGAGATCGAGGATATGAAAGCCTCGTTCCAGTCGATGCTGAATGACGAATTCGAAGCCGGTAAGGATTACAAACCCAATAAGGCCGACTGGCTGGATGGGCGTTGGTCCGGGCTGGACAAGGAAGCCGAGGATTATCAGCGTGGGCAGACCGCCATTTCGTCGGAGACCATGGCCGATCTGGGTCGGGCGCTGACCACCGCGCCTGAGGGTTTCCCGGTGCACCGCACCGTGACCCGCCTGCTGGATTCCAAGGCCAAGATGTTCGAGACCGGCCAGAATTTCGACTGGGCGACGGGCGAGGCATTGGCCTTTGGCTCGCTGTTGACCGAAGGCTATCCGGTGCGCCTGTCGGGTCAGGATTCGACCCGCGGCACGTTCTCCCAGCGTCACTCGGCCTTGGTTAACCAAGAAACCGAGGAACGCTACTACCCGCTCAACCACGTCCGCGACGGCCAGTCCCGTTACGAAGTCATCGACTCGATGCTGTCGGAATATGCGGTGCTTGGGTTCGAATATGGCTACTCACTGGCCGAGCCCAACACGCTGGTCGCATGGGAAGCGCAGTTCGGCGATTTCGCCAATGGCGCGCAGATCATGTTCGATCAGTTCATCAGCTCGGGCGAAAGCAAATGGCTGCGGATGTCGGGCCTCGTGATGCTGCTGCCGCATGGCTATGAAGGTCAGGGCCCGGAGCATTCCTCGGCCCGGCTGGAGCGCTTCTTGCAGATGTGCGGCGGCGACAATTGGATCGTCGCGAACTGCTCGACGCCCGCCAACTACTTCCACATCCTGCGCCGTCAGCTGCACCGCTCCTACCGCAAGCCGCTGGTGCTGATGACGCCGAAATCCTTGCTGCGCCATAAGCTGGCCGTATCCAAGGCCGAGGATTTCACCGAAGGCTCGTCCTTCCACCGGGTGCTGTGGGACGATGCGCAGAAGGGTCTGTCCGACACCAAGCTTGCCTCGGATGACAAGATCAAGCGCGTGGTGATGTG
This sequence comes from Marinobacter sp., assembly GCA_040119125.1. Lineage (GTDB taxonomy): Bacteria > Pseudomonadota > Alphaproteobacteria > Rhodobacterales > Rhodobacteraceae > Pacificitalea. The sequence continues at coordinate 42,859 of JBEDTR010000011.1, read as the reverse complement.
TTCCGGCAAGGTCTACTACGACCTGCTGGAAGAGCGCGACGCGCGCGGCATCGACGATGTCTACCTGCTGCGGATCGAACAGTTCTATCCTTTCCCGGCGATTTCGCTGGTCAAGGAGCTGGAGCGCTTCCCGCAGGCGGAAATGGTGTGGTGTCAGGAAGAGCCCAAGAACCAAGGCGCCTGGACCTTCATCGAGCCGAATATTGAATGGGTGCTGTCGCGCATCGACGCCCAGCATAAGCGCCCGGTCTATGTCGGTCGCGCGGCCTCCGCATCGCCTGCAACCGGTCTGGCCAGCCAGCATAAAGCACAGCAAGAGGCGCTCGTGAACGAAGCGCTGACCATCGAAGGGAATTGAAACAGATGTCTACCGAAGTCCGCGTCCCCACCCTGGGCGAAAGCGTTACCGAGGCAACCGTCGCCACCTGGTTCAAGAAGCCGGGCGACACCGTCGCGGTCGATGAAATGCTGTGCGAGCTGGAAACCGACAAGGTGACCGTCGAAGTGCCCTCGCCCGTCAGCGGTGTGTTGGGCGAGATCGTCGCCGCCGAAGGTGACACCGTTGGCGTTGACGCGCTGCTGGCCACCGTCGCCGAAGAAGGCAATGCCGGTCCCGAGGAAGTCCAGCCGCGCCACACCGGCGCCGCCGAGCGCACCGAAGAAGGCCGCGAGGATGCGCCGGTTTCGGGTGCTGATGCCGGTGGGGCCTCCGTCGATGTGATGGTGCCGACGCTGGGTGAATCCGTGACCGAAGCGACCGTGTCGACTTGGTTCAAGAAGGTCGGCGATACCGTGTCGCAGGACGAGATGCTGTGCGAGCTGGAAACCGACAAAGTGTCGGTCGAAGTGCCCGCGCCCGCCTCTGGCACCCTGACCGAGATCATCGCCGACGAAGGCGCAACGGTCGAAGCCGCCGGCAAGCTGGCCGTGATCGCATCGGGCGGCGGCGCCAGCGCGCCTGCCTCCAAGGCCGACGCGACCCCCGCCGCGGCTGCAAGCTCGGACGCGACATCCGGTGGCGACGTCGAAGATGCCCCCTCGGCCAAGAAGCTGATGGCGGAAAAAGGCATCTCCGCCAGCGCTGTCACCGGCACGGGCCGCGATGGTCGCATCATGAAGGAAGACGTGCAAAAGGCGCTCGCCGCGGGCACCAGCGCCGCATCGGCTGCACCGGCCGCGAAATCCGCGCCGCGCGCCCCCTCCTCGGCCGAAGATGCGTCGCGCGAAGAGCGGGTCAAAATGACCAAGCTGCGCCAGACCATCGCCAAGCGTCTGAAGGAAAGCCAGAACACCGCCGCCATGCTGACCACCTATAACGAGGTGGACATGACCGAGGTTATGGCGCTGCGGAAAGAGTATAAGGAACTCTTTGAGAAGAAGCATGGCGCACGTCTGGGCTTCATGTCCTTCTTCACCAAGGCCTGCTGCCACGCGCTGAAAGAAGTCCCCGAGGTGAACGCCGAAATCGACGGCACCGACGTGGTCTACAAGAACTTCGTGCATATGGGCATCGCCGCCGGCACCCCGCAGGGTCTGGTCGTTCCGGTGATCCGCGACGTCGATCAGATGTCCTTCGCCGAGATCGAGCTGGCCATTGCCGAGAAAGGCAAGCGCGCCCGTGACGGCAAGCTCAGCATGGCCGAAATGCAGGGCGGCACCTTCACCATCTCCAACGGGGGTGTCTACGGCTCGCTGATGTCCTCGCCGATCCTGAACCCGCCGCAGTCCGGCATCCTCGGCATGCATAAGATCCAGGACCGCCCGATGGTGGTGAATGGTGAGATCAAGATCCGCCCGATGATGTATCTGGCGCTGAGCTACGATCACCGCATCGTCGATGGCAAAGGCGCCGTGACATTCCTCGTGCGCGTGAAAGAAGCGCTTGAGGATCCGCGTCGCATGCTGATGGATCTCTGATCCCGGAGCGTCGATGTGATGGCCGTGTCCTCCTCTCCGATCCGCCACCCGCACAGGGCCCTGCCCGCGTGCCCGGCGGATCGCGAGGCGCGCCCATGCGCGCGGGTGGTCCTGCGTCGTCACACCGATCTCCCCTGTCTGAAGGCGTTGCCCGCCCTAGATCACCGGGCAACGCCGCCCTCACGCGGCTTTACCGTCACGGGAGGACCAACCGATGTCTTTGCAACTTCTCTGCCGCTACCAGCCCACGGACCGCGACACCTGGCGACAGGTCTTCGACGGCGATGCCGAAACGCGCGACCGCGCCGGGCTGAGCCTGTTGCAGCTGTGGAACGAAACCGAGGGCAGCGGTGTGTGGTGCCTGTTCGAGGTGGCCGACAGGGATCGCGCGCAAAACTGGCTGGACGGACCCCAGTATCGTCAGGCGCTGGCACAGGCCGGTGTTTCGGCGGACAGCGCGCGTTTCGTGCGGACAGCTTGACCCACCGCACCCCCAACCACGTGCTTGTCGCAGAGGCCCGCCATGACCGCTGAATTGACCGTCTTGGCGCTGGCGGGGCTCCTGCAGGGCCTGCAATTCATGTTGATGGCCGTGCCCGCCAATCTGGAACTGGGCTCGGGCTACACGACATCGGCCCGCGACCGCCCGCCCTCGCGCGAAATGTCGGCCATGACCGGGCGACTGCACCGCGCGCTTACCAACCATTTCGAGGGGCTGACCCTGTTCGCCCCTGCCGCGTTGCTGATCGGGCTGACCGGACAGTCGACCGCGCTGACCGCTGTGCTGGCATGGACCTATCTGCTGGCGCGCGTTCTCTATATTCCCGCCTATAGCTATGGCTGGCGCCCGTGGCGCAGCGTGATCTGGGCTGTAGGTTTCACCGCCACCATGGCGCTCTATCTGCTGGCGCTGCTGTGATGGGTTCGATTTCTCCCAAATACTCATTCGGGCCGCGCCCCTCCCGCGCGACGACGCCCGGCAACTTTTGAAGACACCAGGAAGGACCAGATGAATGGCAAGCTATGATGTGATCGTGATCGGCTCCGGCCCCGGCGGCTATGTCTGCGCGATCCGTTGCGCGCAGCTCGGCCTCAAGACCGCCTGCGTCGAGGGCCGCGAGACATTGGGCGGCACCTGCCTGAACGTGGGCTGCATCCCGTCAAAGGCGCTGCTCCACGCCAGCCACCAGCTGCACGAAGCCGAGCATAACTTTGCCAAGATGGGCCTGAAGGGCAAATCGCCTTCGGTCGATTGGAAGCAGATGCTGGCCTATAAGGACGACGTGATCGGCCAGAACACCAAGGGCATCGAATTCCTGTTCAAAAAGAACAAGATCGATTGGCTGAAAGGCTGGGGCTCCGTGCCTGAGGCCGGTAAGGTCAAGGTCGGCGATGAGGTCCATGAGGCCAAGCATATCGTGATTGCGTCGGGCTCCGAGGCTGCGTCCGTTCCCGGTGCCGATGTGACCATCGACGAAAAAACCGTCGTGACCTCCACCGGTGCGCTGGAACTGCCGAAAGTGCCCAAAAGCATGATCGTCATCGGCGGCGGCGTGATCGGGCTGGAAATGGGCTCGGTCTATTCGCGGCTGGGCGCCGAGGTGACGGTGATCGAATATCTCGACAGCATCACCCCCGGCGTGGATATGGAAGTGTCGCGCAGCTTCCAGAAGATCCTCAAAAAGCAGGGCATCAACTTCATCACCGGCGCAGGCGTGTCCAAGGTCGAGACCTCGGGCAACAAGGCCACGGTGCATTACACCCTGCGCAAGGACGACAGCGAGGCGAGCCTCGACGCCGAAGTGGTGTTGGTCGCCACCGGACGCAAGCCGTTCACCGACGGACTGGGGCTGGAGGCCTTGGGCGTGGAGCTGACCAAGCGCGGCCAGATCGCCACCGACAAAGGCTGGCAAACCAACGTCAAAGGCATCTACGCCATCGGTGACGCGATCACCGGCCCGATGCTGGCCCATAAGGCCGAGGATGAGGGCATGGCCGTCGCCGAGGAAATCGCCGGCAAGCATGGCCACGTCAATTACGGCGTCATCCCCGGCGTGATCTACACCCACCCCGAGGTCGCCTTTGTGGGTCAGACCGAGGAGCTGCTGAAGGACGAAGGCCGCGCCTATAAGGTCGGCAAGTTTTCCTTCATGGGCAATGGCCGGGCCAAGGCGGTGTTCGCGGGCGAAGGCTTCGTCAAGATCCTCGCCGATAAGGAAACCGACCGTATCCTTGGCGCGCATATCATCGGCCCGGGCGCAGGTGATTTGATCCATGAGGTCTGCGTGGCGATGGAATTCGGTGCCTCGGCGCAGGATCTGGCGCTGACCTGTCACGCGCATCCGACCTTTTCCGAAGCGGTGCGTGAGGCGGCTTTGGCCTGTGGCGACGGCGCGATCCACGCCTGATCGCACTTATATAACGTCTTGCGAAACGGAGCCTTCGGGCTCCGTTTTTTTTATGTCCCGCTGCATCTTCGCGGCCTAGTGGCAGCACCGCTATTGCAATGCGCAGGTGGCCCGCAGCGAAATTTGCCGAAATTGGTCATGCGAACGCCATAATTCTTTCCCCTTTTGCCATCAACTTTAACGGGAAAGGGCCGAAGATGCCCGATTAAGGACAGCGGTATGAAGCTTGTGACAGTGATGGCGGCAGGCCTGTTGGCTGTCGTCGCCCAGACGGAGGACGCCCGTGCGCGCGTCCTTCTGCCCGAATCCCGGGAGCTGACCCATGTCAGCCCTACAGAGATGCTCGACGCCGCGCAGCACCCGCTGACGCTGTGTCACATGACGCGGAAATCTCATCTGCTGGGGCTTGGCGTGTGGCGCAGTTCCATTGGCTATGTGCTGTCGCGGGACGGATGCCGCAGCACGTCATCGACCTCTGTTCTCAATCCCGAAGAAATCCTGTCCATGCGTCAGGCCGGATTGCTCCCTGCCCGTGTCACACTGGTGCCGCAGCTGTCGCGCATGGATCGTCTGACCGGGTTTCTGCTGCCGTTTCTGGCGCTTGCGTCAGCTGGCGCAGGCGCGTGGGTGCGGCTGCGCGGCAGAAGCGCAAACGGGTCTTCACATTCGGAAGAAGGCGCCGAGCGTCAGCCTCAGGATGCCATGTCCCAAAGCGGCTTTCAGTCCCGACTGGTCGATGTGATGTGTCAGGCTGCCTGCGCCAAGGAACAACGGCTGTCGCCCGCCAAATGCCATGCCATCGCCCGTATTGCCACGGCCCTGACCGAAACGCCCGTGGTGCCGGAACGGATCACCCGGAAATACGGCTTGGCCATTCGCAGGGTCCCATTGGATCATCTGCGCCGCTTCGGCGATGGCATGTCCCGCGCACAACGCCGGGTGTTGCTCAGTGGCGCGCTGCTTGTCACCGAATTTCGCGGAACCCGGCGTGAGGCCGAAATCCAGTTCGTTCTGACATTGGGCACGGCGCTGGGACTGGGCCCGGAGGAAGTTCAAACCTGTCGTGCCACCGCCGCCGAAGTCGCTGCCCGCATCGGGCCGCTTCTGCCTGAAAGCGCCGTGCCGCCGCTGGTGCCCCCCATTCCGGTCCACCCGGTGCGCCGCGCGCTGCACCGTCCGGCGGAGCAGACAGCAGCTCTTACGCGGCCAGCAGCTTCAGCCCCTGTGTGACATCGCCCCGCACCGCCAGCCGCAGGGATGGCTCATCCCCGGCCTTTAGCGCCGCGACGATAAGCTGATGGTGATAGGGCGTCGTCGTGCGGTTCAGCCGCCCATAAAGCGCCCGCATCGTCGGCCCCAGTTGCAACCAGACGGTTTCCGCCATGGCCAGCATCGCCGGCGCCTGCGCGCGCAGATACAATGTCCGGTGGAATTCAAGGTTGCTGCGAATATAGCCCACCGCGTCATGTCGCTGGATCGCCTCGGCAATCGTGCCGTTGATGGTCTGCAAACGGTCGATCAATGCCAGATGCGCCCGTGGCAGCGCGCGCGAACTTAGCTCCGGCTCCAACAGAGAACGAAGCGCGGCCAGCTCCTCCAGCCGGTCCTGTGACAGCTCGGGCGTCGACACGCGCCCCGAACTCGACAGCATCAACGCGCCTTCGGCCACCAGCCGCCGCACCGACTCGCGCGCGGGCGTCATCGACACCCCGTAATCCCGCCCGATCCCGCGCAGGGTCAGCGACGCGCCGGGCATGATTTCGCCATGCATGATCCGCGTGCGCAGCGCACGGTAGACCCGGTCATGAGCGGAGCCGGGCGCAGGCGCGGGCGTGCCTGCCGCAGGCTCGGAGGGGCGTTGGTTTAACAGCATGGCGTCACTCTGGTCAGCGCCGTAGCGCGGGTCAATCGGCTTGGCGGGCGGTGCCTCCCGCGCGGGCATGGTGCGCGGGTGGTGTGCGCGGGCGATGTGCGAGGCTAGTGGATCGGCGCGATGTCGGCCCCGGTGGGCGGCGCGGCTTCAAACCGATAGCGATGCAGCTCCTCACCATGATCGCGCAGCCACTGGCGCGGCGCCGCGTAATCGGGACAGCTTCGCGCCACCACAGCCCAGAACGCAGGCGCGTGGTTCATTTCCTCCAGATGCGCAACTTCATGTGCGGCAACGTAATCCAGCACTGATGCAGGAGCGAGGATTAACCGCCAGCTATACATCAACGCCCCTTGCGAGGAGCAACTCCCCCACCGGGACCGCGTGTCGCGCAGGGTCAGCCTGCTAAAGGTCAGGCCCAGCGCCGCCGCGTGATGATCCGATGCCGCCCGCAGCCGGTCGCGCGCCAATTCCCGCAAAAACGCCGCGATGGCGGGCGGGCTTCCGGCGCGCCCGGCTGGTAACACCAGACGGTCGGGCTCCAGCCGCAAACGGCGCACAGGTCCCTGCTCCAACAGCCGCATCTGTCCCGCTATGGGGATGCGCGCGCCGGGCAGCGCCTGCACTTCGCCCGGCCGTTCGGCAAGATGCTGGCGAATCCAGGCGGCCTTGTCGCGCGCAAAGCTCAGCGCCTCCCGTCGGGAGCCGCGGCGCGGCATGGTCAGCGTTACACGCCCGTCCAGCCGCGACACGCGCAAGGAATAGCGTCGTGCCGCCGCCGAGCGGCGCAACCGTATGGCAATCGTCGGATCACCGGGCAATTCGATCTCGTCCACGCCGTCCCCTGCTTTCGTGGTGTCGCATCCCTGCACGGGCGTGCCTTTGCCCTTGCATCAGGCGTGTTTCGCCCTTAGCTGCGGTCCATCATAAAGGCTTTGACAGGTCCCGCGATACATGGCATCGCCCCGACTTTATCAAAGCGGATCACGAGAAGGGAAACCCATGCCCAAGGAAGAATGGGGCGTCAAGCGCGTTTGCCCGACGACAGGAAAACGGTTCTACGACCTGAATCGCGACCCGATCGTCAGCCCCTATACCGGCGAGGTCGTTACGATCGAAACCGGCAACGGCAAATCGCGCGCGTCCGTCAATAAGCCCGTGAAAGCCAAGGTCAGCAAGGAAAAGGCGCGCCCCACCGACGACGCCGACGTGCTGGACGATGATGACGACGACAACGATGTCGATCTGGGCGATGACGTTCTGGAAGACGACGACGATGATGATGTGTCGCTGGACGACATCGCAGATGTTGCTTCGGAAGACGACGACAGCTGAGTTGATGGCGCGACCCTGATCGGGTCGCGCATGCCGCCGTCAGGCGCGGGCAAAGACCCGGGCCCGACGTTTTCCCCCGCTAGCTTGCGCGCGATGGCGGAGGAGGGAAAAAGGTGGTCGGGGAGTGAAATTTTCACTTGCGCTCCCACCCCCCGGACCCTAGAACCCGCGCCTACAGGGGCCTTAGCTCAGTTGGGAGAGCGCTTGCATGGCATGCAAGAGGTCAGGGGTTCGACTCCCCTAGGCTCCACCATTTCCCCTATAAGACAATATGATAGTGAACCATTCGGCTGATGTGACACGCAGGTGTGGCACAGAGTGAAGCTACATGCGTATCTTCGCAAATTCAGACACGGCATCTTTGATTTCTGTTCGCTAATAAACGCGCGTGGCACGACTCTCCCTAGCCAGCTGCGGCCTGACGTTGAAACGACAGATACTCGACGCATCTATGAACCGTGCCCCCCTTTGCTGGCAGTTTGGTATGCTTTTGGGGCGAGCTGCCGATAGGCACACAAGACGCAGCAGCCCCCTTGCCTCAAAACCAGTGAGAAGGGGCTGCGGCTGTCCAGCGCACAAATTTATTTACCGCTTAAATGGGCTCAGCAAGGTCGCTCTGCTAATAGCCACTCAGGCTGCGCTTTCTGCGCCCGCTGACTGATCGAGGCTATCAAACCAGCTCAAAACGTCATCGCTGGTGACAACATCGCCGTATTTCTGCTGGATATCGTAGAGGCTTGCCTGGTGTGGCGCGGAGGCCCGGTCGGCGCAGCAATCTTCGACGCATAGGACGTTATATCCTGATTGCACGGCATCGACGACCGTCGCGCGGACGCAGCCCGATGTTGTCGCGCCGGCCACTACCAAGGTATCGACCCGAGCGGCTGTGAGGATTGCGCCCAAGGTCGATCCGAAAAAGGATGATGCGCCTTTTTTGACCACGACCGGGTCAGTGGGAAGAATCCCCGTTGCCTCGTCAATCTGGGTCAGCCTTGTCCCCTCGACCAGCGCCCGCATCCCTGTGGATTTTTTCAGCCAGGTCAACGTATCGAGTTCCCCGGGATGATAGGCGATCGTCGAAAAGATCACCGGAAACCCTTTGGCCCGAGCAGCGTCGCACATGCGCTTGGTCGCGGCCAGCTGTGCCGTTGCCTCGGACGCTGTAGGATATTGTGTGTCGGTGAAGCCATAGCTGAAATCGACCACGACCACTGCCGGCCGGTTGCCGCGGGGCACTGGCGCTCCGAACCCGGCCTTCTTGTAAACTAATTCGTCGGACATGCGGACCTCGCAAAATGAAGACCCGCAACGGTTTCAGACCAAAGCAGTGAAACGTCGCGGGTCAATGGATAGGAATATTGATGCTTCGGGCTGCCCGTCAGCCGCGCGTCATCTGCATGTCCTTCACCACTAAATCGCCATCGATGACGATGGGTTCATCATCCAAAAACAGCGAGCAGCCCCGCATCGGGATGTCCAGATGGCAGGCGGTGTCGTTGGGACCGCCCAGTTCATTATTCGGTCCGGTCGAGAACATGACGTTGCCGTAGAAGCTGCGGGGCTCCATGCCCATGCCACCGGGGAATTCGCCCGGAGCCATGCCATGCCAATGGGCATTGGGATTCATCCCCCAGCCGACATGGCTCATGCCGTTGCCGCGAGGGTCGTTAAAGGCGGCCATATAGGATTTCACCAACTCGGCATCCAGCCCGCCCCGAATATCGGTCACCCAGCCCTTTTCGATCGTGTAAGTAATAGGATCACGAACATACATGTTCTGGGGCAGCAGGATATCTCCGGGCGCGACCACGATCTGCCCGTCAACGCCATCATCGTCGCCACCAGAGAACACAAAGCCCGATGGCCAGTGATCCCAGCGCCCCGGTTCGTCGGTGCACGCATATTCCGCCACCGTCGGATAAGTGTTGAGCTTGTAAGTCACATCGGTGCCATGTGGGGACGTAATGCGCATGACCTTGGCTCGGGCCAAGTATTCTGCACCGATCTCGACCTTCTCACGCAGTTCTTTGGTGGGCAGCATCCGGGCCAGCAGTTCCGGCGGCTCGACGGCTGTCAGGATGCGAGTTCCGGCGTTCTGGATTGCGAATTGCTCAGGAGAGAACAACAAGAACACGCAGTCGATCAGCATGTCGCAATTCTTTAGCGCTTCGACGGCGTCAGGCATTGCCGCCAACCCGGTTACGCCGACATTCCAGCCGCCAGTAGGAAGCGGCGCAGGCAGCCGCATGTGATACATCTTGGCCCCCAGACGCTGACCGGCGGCCATGAAGGCGTCGGCATAGTCCATCCGGTCGTTGCCTTGAGTCAGAACGACAATTCGTTCTTCTTCGTGGACGCCTGACATCTTCAGCTGGTGCAGGCAGATTTCAGTAAAGCTTGCTTGATCCATGGGAAACTCCTGATGTGTGTGGATTTCAGACGCGGAAATCCACGACCGCTGCCAGAAATCCCTGGAGATCGTCCCAGGGGATCATGTGGCCCGCGTCAGGGACAATGCGTTGCTCGATGTTGGGATTCAGGTCGGCGATTTCCTTCTGGTCGGCAGCATCGACGACAGTGGCGCCGCCGGCGATGACCAGACGTGTGGGCTTGGTGATTTGGGGCAGGTCCTGATGGATGTCATCCGTGTGAAATCCGTCAAAGGCGATGCGGATCGCACCCCAATGACAGGTGTGCAGCCACTCGGCTCGCAACGCCACCTGCTCCTCAGTCCAACTGGGACAATAGGCCCGCATGTCGTCGGCCGAGCAGCCCTTGGCCGCCATGACGATGCTGTCACCATACCATGGCCATTTCGACGGATAGGCCCGGCGCCCCGGCCCCGAGGTCGGCGGATCGATAAGGATGTGGCCAGCGAATGGGGCGGGGTTGCGGGCATTGGCCCGGATTGCGATCCTTGCGCCCATTGAGTGGCCCAGAACAATCGGGCTATCCATGGTTTCGGCGATCGCGATCGCATCATCTGCCATCGCGTCCAGAGTGTAGTCCAGATCGCCGGTCTCCGACAGGCCGCGGCCACGCACATCGAGCACATGAACGTCGAACGTTTCGGCCAGGCGTTCGGCAACGAAACCCCAGGTGATCGCAGGCGAGGTGATGCCGGGGATCAGCAACATCTGCTGCGCGCCCTCGGGGCCTTTCCAACGGATCAGGTGGTTGCGAATGCCATTTGCATGCAGGTTATATCCGAATGCCATTTGTCGCGTCCTCTCGTCTATTAGTAAGCGCCGGAGAGCAGCGTGCCCCCGCCCGGCACGCGGGTGTCCAGATCCAGCGCCTTTAGCATCGACCATGTGGTGGCGATGGCAGCCGTCAGCACCGGCTTGCCGACCTGAGCTTCGACCGTAGAGACGGCTGGCAGGGATGGCATTTGCACACATGCTGACAACACGACCGCATCGACTTCGCCGATATCCATATCGGCCACGATCCCTGGCAGGTTCATCGGGTCATGCGCTGCCACAGCCAAGTTGTCGGGGATTTCAAGCGCGCGCCATGTGACGACTTCGATCCCCTCATTGCGGATATAGTCGACAACCATTTCGGTCAGCGGGATCATATAAGGGGCAACCACCGCGACTTTTTTCGCGCCAATGGCCTTGATGCCGTCGACCAGCGCGCCCGCAGATGTCACCACCGGGGCGGGAGCGTCATTGTCACGCGTGACTTCGTGCAGCCGATGGGATGAAGTGACGTGATAGCCGTGTCCCATGGACATAATCGCCACAAGGCAGGCGTAGCCCATTACATCGACTTTGGCGTCAGACAATTCATAGGCGCAACGATCGCTGTCAGCATCCATTGCCGCCAACTCTTCCTTTGTCACCTTTTTCATCCGCATACGCGACGAGTGGAAGGTGAACCGCTCAGGCGCCACTGTTTCGCGCGCCCGGAGCAAGGCGGGTATTTCCGTCTCCATGGTGATGTTCGAACTGGGAACGATCTGGCCGATCCGAATAGGCTTCATAGTGGTATCCTCTTCTGCCCTATGCCTCGTAGAATAAATTCGTCCTACATTTAATTACAAGGTTAATTAAATAAATAGACGTGCTTTTGCAGGATGCTGCTAACGACAAGGGGGATTTGAGGCACCGGACGAAGGAAGCCAAACTGCCTATCTCGCACGTATCCTGCCGTTGCCACCGATAGTCTGTCAGATGCTCAGAACACTCTTGCCGAAGTGTACCAGTGGTCGCGCGTCACCATCCTGCACAACCGACAAGATGCGACCGAATAGCAAAATCGTACCGTAGCGTTCGACCTCCTCCTCCAGCCGGCAATCCATAGCACCCACCGTTCCGGGCAATATCGGCGCGCCGGTTTCAAGGCGCGAACAATCCAGCCCTGCAAACCGTTCAGCGCCTTTCGGCGCGTCGCGCCCCACGAAACGATTAAGGACGTGTTTTGCATCCGATGCGAGGTAGTTGATCGCAAAGGCGCCGGATTTGCGGATGTCCCCGAGGGCGGATGTGCTTTGCCCTACAGCCACGGTCATGATTGGCGGCTCGGCGGTCAGATGGGACGTGGACAAGGCCAGGAACCCGGCCGGGCCGGACGGGCCTTCGGTGGTCACAATGGCCGAACCGATGGCGCGCATGCCCTGCGCTCCCCAAAAGTGTTTGGCGGTGAAAGCTTCGGTCATTTCAACTGTCCAGACGTTCGGTCGCAACGATGCGCAGGCCATAGGCGTCCAGCCCAATCATGCGCGGCGGCTCGGACTGTCCCAGTACGGTCAGGTCGGTCAGTTCCAGCGCCGCAAGAATTTGTGCGCCCAACCCGTAGTCGCGCAGTTCTCTCTGACCGTGGGCCCCCGGTACGGGTAAGGCCATTTCGGTCTCACGCAACAGTACGACCACCCCGCGCCCTTCGGTCGCGATCCGCTGCATCGCTGCGGATACCGGACCGCCCTGCGCGACAAAGCCGACACCCAGCACGTCCGCCAAAGGGTCGAGTGCATGGATGCGTACGGTTGTCGGCCCCGGCTCCGTTAGGTCACCCTTGGTCAGCACCAGATGATGCGCGCCCAAAATGCTGTCCTCGAAGACACGCAGGGACCATTCCCCTCCCCAGGCCGACGACACCGTGCTTTGGTCGATTTCTCGGATCAGCCCATCGTTGCGTTGTCGCCAGGCGATCAGATCGGAAATAGATCCGATCCGCAGATTATGTTCGGCAGCAAATTCCATGAGATCGGGAAGACGGGCCATTGTGCCGTCGTTCCGCAGCACCTCGCAAATGACCGCAGCCTCTTCCAATCCGGCAAGCCGGCAAATGTCGACTGACGCTTCGGTATGTCCCGCGCGGACAAGAACCCCGCCATCGCGCGCGCGCAGCGGAAAGACATGCCCCGGTGTGGCGATGTCCTGTGGTCCGCAGGCCGGGTCCGAAGCCACGCGGATGGTGCGCGCGCGGTCGAATGCCGAAATGCCCGTGGAAATGCCTTCGGCTGCTTCGATGGACTCGGTAAACGCCGTGTCGAACGACGACCCGCCCCGTGCAGGTTGAGGCTTCAAGCCCAAGGTCGCGACCCGCGCCTCTGTCAGTGACAGGCAGATTAGACCCCGACCATATGTCGCCATGAAATTGATCGCTTCGGGCGTTGCGTGGCTGGCCGGAATGATGAGGTCGCCTTCGTTTTCACGATCTTCATGGTCGATAAGAATGAACATTCGCCCCATGCGGGCCTCGTCCAGTATTTCTTCGACTGACGCCATGGGCGAAACGGCTGCCTTCATTGACGTAAACGTCATCTTGTTCATGCTTCCACCTCGACAAACCGTCCAAAGCGGCCATTGCAATACAGCAGCGGATCATCGCCCAGACAGCCCGCTGCGCCTGTCACCTGTGCAACAAGAATGCGGTGGGTGCCGTAATCGCAGGTCTGTTCGGTTTCGCAGAATAAGGTGGCCTGAGCCTCGGCCAGCCATGGCAGTCCGCCTGTCGTGTCACCGGGGACAGAGGCATATTCCCGCCACTCGCCACGCTCAAACCGCTGCGCGGAGGCGGATTTGGCAATGTGGGCCCCGATCCCTTGATGCGCTGAGGGCAGAATTCCCAGCGAGAACGCGCCCCGTGCATCCAGTGCGGCAAACGCCGAGGCGGAGCGATTGACGCATATTAACAGCGACGGCGGCTCCATTGATACGGACGTGGCGGCGGTGGCCAGCATCGCATGGCGCTGCCCTTGATATTCAGTTGCGACAAGCGCGACAGAGGAACCGAACCCGCGCCACAAAGTGCGGAAAATCTCAGCATCTGCCGGGCCGCATTCCAGTGCGGCGGATGGAGCTTCGGCGGTAGCCGTCATAGGACTTCCTTTCAACTAGGCAGGAGCCGGCCCCCCTGCGAGGGGGACCGGATCGTGTCACGTCAGCCGCGGCTGTTTTCGCCTTCTTTCCAGAAGACGTCCCCATAGGAGTAAATCGACTCTGCTGCCCAGGAGTGAAGGTTGCCAAAGGTGCTCGCATAGGCCGAATAAGTCGGGTTCTCATACAGCCAGACCAGCGCACAATCGTCGCACAGGATCTTGGACGCCTGTTTGTACAGAGTGGCGCGTTCTTCGCGATCCGCCGAGGCGGCTGCCTTGGCAAAGATTTCGTCGATCTCATCGTTCCGGTAACCGATGCCGTTGGTATATGGCACGGGGCGGATATTAGAGGACACGTATTGACGCTGGACGCCCATTGCCGGATCCGGGCCGGTGGTCAGGCTTTGGATATACATGCCGAAGTCGCGCTTCACATAGACCGTCTCGGCGACCGTCGCCGCATCGAGCGCCTTGACCTCAACCTGGATGCCCACACCACGCAGTTGCTCGGCGACAATTTGCGCCGCCTTGACGAAGGCATCATTCGCTCGGTTCACAATCACCGAGGTCTCGAAGCGGGTGCCGCCGCTGTCGGGATAGCCAGCCTCATCCAGCAGCGCCTTGGCAGCTTCGACGTCATATTTGTACTGCTTTGTGTCAGGCGTATACGCCCATGCCAGCTCGGACGACACCGGACCGGTGGCGGCTTTGGCCAACCCGAACACCGCTTTGTCGATGATGAAATCGATGTCCAGTGCATGATCGACAGCCATGCGAACGCGCTTGTCATCAAAGGGCGCGTTATCAAGGTTCATCATCAGTTCGGTGATCGACCCCCAGGCCTCGTGGCCTTCGGAAGTTACGGTGATGTCGGGATTGTTCTGCAGTCCGGTAATCATCGACGGCGGCAGATCGGCATAAGTCACGTAATCCACTTCGCCTGCTTCAAGCGCACGGATCCGAGCCGACGCTTCGGGGATGAAGCTGGTGATGATCCGGTGCACATAGGGCTGACCTTCGACGAAATAATCCTCGTTGCGTTCCAGAACAATGTGCTGACCACGCTGCCATTCGACAAATCTGAACGGTCCGGTCCCCACTGGAGCTAGGTTGGACGGGTTGTCCGACGGGTCCGAGCCTTCGTAAATGTGCTTTGCCTGGATAAAGCCCTGCCCGGCAATGAACGTCATCATCACGTCGTTCGGGGCGTTTAATTTGAAAACCACGGTCGTGTCGTCAGGCGTCTCGATCGAGTTCACAAATTTCGCAAGACCGCGGCCGACATTGTGGAATTTGAACAGCACATCTTCGAACGAAAATTTCACGTCAGCCGACGAAAACGCGGTTCCGTCATGCCACTTTACGCCGTCGTGCAGATTGAACTCATAGGTCATCCCGTCGTCCGAGATTGTCCAATCCGTGGCAAGGTCCGGCTTGGGCGACAGATCGCTTTTCAATCCCACCAGCTTGCTGAAAATCGGGTTCGAAATTAGCTTAATTGAACTGTCGGTCACGATGTTCTGGTTCAGGTGGCGCGGTTCGACCCCGGCGCCGACCACAAAGGCGCCGCCGTATTTCGGGCCCTCGGCCGCAGCGCGGGCTGCCCCGGGCAGTGCCACGAGGGCCAGACCGGTGGCCGCTGCGCTGCCTAAAAAGCCGCGACGGCTGAGAGATGCGTGATGGGTGTGATTTTTAATTTGTGTCATGTGGTACCTATCCTGTTGCTGGATTATTCGGGGCATTCGCCCTTCTCCCGCTCATAAGCGGATCTGTGCGCTGGCCCCCAACGGCGGCCAGCGGTCGTGCTTGTAATTCAGGCTTTTCTGGCTGCGACGGCCGGGTGCTCGGGGCGCTGCAGGCCCAGGTTTTCGCGCAGTGTCTTGCCTTCGTATTCGGTGCGAAACAGGCCGCGACGCTGCAGTTCGGGCACCACCTGGTCGAGGAACTCGTACAGCCCGTCCGGGAACCATGGCGCCATGATATTGAACCCGTCACAGACCCCGGCGCGGAACCATGTCTCCATCGTGTCGGCGATGCTTTCCGGGGTGCCGCACAATTGCAGGTGGCCCGCTGCACCCGTCACGCGCATGTAAAGCTCGCGGATTGACAGGTTATTGTCGCGCGCCATCCGGATTAACGGCTCACGGTGGCTCTTAACCCCGTCTAGCTCCGGCAGATCGTCGGGAAGCGGTCCATCCAGATCGTAGTGGGAAAGATCGCCAAACGTCCGCGCCAGCATCGCCAGACCGACCTTGGGGTGAACCTGTTCCTGAATACGGCGATACTTGGCCTCAGCCTCTTCCATGGTCTTGCCGACGACCGGCATAATTCCTGGCATGACCAGCGCTGAAGACCGCTCGCGTCCATATTTTGAGAAGCGGCCCTTGACGCTTTCGTAGAATTCGCCGGCCCCCTCGGGATCGCGTTTGGCCGTATAGATCAGATCGGCGGTGCGCGCCGCCAGCTCTTGGCCCGGCTCGGATGACCCTGCCTGTGCAATGACGGGGTAGCCCTGCGGCGGGCGGGCGAGGTTAAGCGGGCCCTTTACCTTGAAGTGTTCCCCTTTGTAGTTGAGGACGTGCATCTTTTCGGGATCGAAATAGCGACCCCCTTCCTTGTCGCGAATAAAGGCGTCATCCTCCCAGCTATCCCAAAGCCCGCGCACCACATCGACGAACTCCTCTGCGCGGCCGTAGCGCGCAGAATGCTCCATGTGCTTGTCGCGCGAGAAGTTCAGGGCCTCGGCCTCGCTCCACGACGTCACGACATTCCAGCCGATCCGACCGCCGGAGATATGGTCGAGCGACGCGAACTTGCGGGCGATGTGGAACGGGTCGTTATAGGTGGTCGAGGCGGTGGCGATGAACCCCAAATTCTCGGTGACCGCCGACAGAGCGCCTAACAGGGTGAGCGGCTCGAACTGATCGATACGTCCGCTGTAGCTTAATGCGTCATCATCCTTAGCGGCGGTACGAACAGCAATCCCATCCGCGAGGAACATGAAGTGGATGCATGCTGCTTCAGCGGCCTGAGACATCTCCTTCCACAGCGCGAAGTCCATCCCCGCGGCCGCGTTGGCCTCTGGAAGACGCCAGCCTGCGGGATGTGTGCCGTTCGATACCAGGCTGAGCCCAAGCTTTAGTTGTCCGGAAGTGTTCGTCATGCCGTTGTCCTTGTCCTCTTTCGTCCGTCGGCGAAAGTCGCCGATACGCGGCCCCAATGTCGCTGCCCACAGGCTTAAAGCGGCCTTGATGGTTGACCCTAGAAAGCGCGAATCGCGCTGGTCAATCAGCTTGGTGTAATTTAATTCTACAATTAATTAATTGCTAATGGTATAGTCTTTTTGCATGGTAGAGCTGATTTTTCACGCGGGTCGTGAATTCGCGACCCGCATTTAAGAGCAGGTCATTGCCGCGCCGGGCGGTCTTCGAGATGGCTCGATAGGGACAACCGCTCGGACACCAGGAGCGAGACTAGACAGAAGTTCACAGGGAGACTGAACTTGCCAACCGATGTAACCGCAACAACGCCTGACAAATGGACGGACAAACCGACCCGGTCACGCAGTGAAGCCTTCGCCTCCATGCGCTATATCGCGCTTAAACTCATTAGTGCGATTCCGATGATTCTCGGGGTCATTACCGTCAATTTTATCCTCATCCACCTTGCGCCGGGCGACCCTGTCAGCATCCTGGTTGGCGAGACCGAGCCCACGCCGGAACAACTGGCGGCGCTCTACGCCAAAATGGGTCTCGATCAGCCGCTGTGGAAACAATATATCGACTACCTTTTTGGCATCCTTCAGGGCGACCTGGGGTATTCTTATGTGTTGCAGCGCGATGTCGTCGACCTGATCGTTGACCGCATCCCGGCAACGCTGACGCTGATGCTGACATCGCTCATTGTGTTCACGATCGTCGGCGTCGCACTGGCTGTCTATGTGGCACGCAAACCGAAATCGGCAGGAGACCAGGCAGGGTCATTCCTTGCGGTTCTCGGCTACTCGATACCGGCATTCTGGTTGGCGCAGATCATCCTTCTGATCTTTGCGTTGGAACTGCGTTGGTTCCCCAGCAATGGCATGGTCAGCAGCCGCCACATGTATGAAGGCTGGGACTATTTCGTTGATCTTTTGCATCATCTTGTCCTGCCCGCCTTTGTGCTGGGCATGCGCTACCTTGCCATCAATTTCCGTTATGCACGGGCCGCGATGAGAGACGCGCTCTCGCAGGATTACATCACTGCCGCGCGGGCCAAGGGCCTCAGCGAGCGCCGCGTCCTATTCCATGCCTATCGTAACGGCATCTTGCCAGTAATTACCGTTTTCGGCCTTAATCTGACAGACATTCTCGCTGGCTCAGTGTTGACCGAAATCGTCTTTGGATGGCCCGGAATCGGGCGCCTGATGTATGATGCGATGTACGCCCGGGACTACCCGCTACTGATGGGGATCTTCGTGTTCGTGTCGATCGGCATCATTCTGACGAACCTCGTCATCGACATCGTCTATTCTCTCTTCGACCCGCGTGTGAGGCAACAATGAGCATGACCTATTCGGCCCCGAAACCCGTCCGCCCCACTTTCCGCGCCAGCGTCGCGAAACTTCACCTTAACACGTCCTCGACGATCGCTATCGCGGTGCTAATCGGCATGCTGCTGTTCGCCTTTCTGTTGCCGCTTGCCTTGGGAACACCAAACGCGATGGGAGATCTGTCATTCGGCCCGCCATCGCTGGCCCATCCCATGGGCACCGACGACCTTGGAAGGGACGTGTTCACACGCTTTGCCTATGGCGCGCGCAGTTCGCTGTCTGTTGGCATTCTTGCGGCACTGACCGCCAGCATCATCGGCATCTCCATCGGCGCAATCGCGGGGTATTCGCGTGGCATCGTCGACATTGCTTTGATGCGCGTCTCGGAGCTGTTCCAGGTGATTCCGCGCTTCTTTCTCGCGCTGCTGGTGATCGCGATCTTTGGCTCCAACATCATGTTCATCATCCTCACCATCGGCTTGTTAGGATGGCCCGAGGTGGCTCGGATAACCCGGGGCGAGTTCCTCTCGCTGCGCGAACGGGAATATGTGATGGCCGCGCAAACGATTGGCCAAAGCAAACGCAAAATCATCTTTTCCGAGATCCTGCCGAACGCAATGCCGCCGCTGATCGTCGCCATGACTATGCAAGTGTCCTCGGCAATTTTGCTTGAGGCGGGGCTGAGCTTTCTGGGTCTCGGTGATCCGTCCAACCCCAGCTGGGGCCTGATGCTGAACGAAGCGCAACAGTTCCTCACTCGCGCCTGGTGGATGGCTGTCTTTCCCGGACTTGGCATTGTGATCACCGTCGCGGCCCTGAATGTGTTCGGCGATCACCTGACTGATGTTCTCAATCCTCGTCTGAAAGGAGCCCACTGATGCCCAAGGATGTCAGCCAAAATGGACCAATCCTCGAAGTCGAGGGCCTGCATACCATTCTGCGCACCACAGAAGGTGTCGTGCGCGCGGTGACGGATGTGTCAATCTCTGTGGGCCGGGGCGAGATTGTCGGGATCGTCGGAGAATCCGGCTGTGGCAAGTCCATGACCGCATTGTCAATTATGGGGTTGGT
Source organism: Marinobacter sp. (assembly GCA_040119125.1). Taxonomy (GTDB): domain Bacteria; phylum Pseudomonadota; class Alphaproteobacteria; order Rhodobacterales; family Rhodobacteraceae; genus Pacificitalea. The sequence goes on along the minus strand of JBEDTR010000011.1, from coordinate 23,399 downwards.
CCCCTCTCCTCCGGGTGAGGTCACCGAGGGGCGCATACTGCTTGATAGCGCGGATTTGCGCAGTATGAGCCAGAGCGCCTTCCAGAAGGTGCGGGGCCGTCGGATCGCGATGATTTTTCAGGACCCGATGACCTATCTGAACCCGGTCCTGACAATCGGGACGCAGATTGATGAAATGCTGCGTCAGCACACCGGACAAAACCGAAAACAACGTGAGGCGCGGATTCTCGATCTGCTTAGAAAGGTTAAGATTCCCGACCCCGAGAGGGTGGCAGCTGCTTATCCTCACCAACTTTCGGGTGGTATGCGCCAGCGTGTCCTGATCGCCACCGCGATTTCCTGCGAACCTGAGCTAATCATCGCGGATGAACCAACCACCGCGCTGGACGTAACGGTTCAGGCGCAGGTGCTGGAGCTCCTGAAAGAGATCATCCACGACATTGGCTCCTCTCTCGTTTTAATCACACATGATCTTGGTGTGGTGGCCGAAACCTGCGACCGGGTCTACGTCATGTATGCCGGTCGGGTGATCGAAGAAGCGCCCATGCAGACGTTGTTCGAGAATCCCCAGCATCCCTATACGCAGGGTTTGCTGGCTTCGATCCTGCGCGTCGATCAGCCCGTCGAAGAGCTATACGTGCTTGACGGCACCGTTCCCAATTTGACTGCGCCACCTTCGGGCTGCGCGTTTCGCGACCGTTGTGAAGTGGCGATGGACATTTGCCGCGACCAACTTCCGATACCGATCGCAACCGGCCCCTGCGCCTTTGCCGCCTGCTGGAGGATTCCCCAATGAGCCAAGCGCCCCTTCTGACCCTCGATGAAGTTTCGAAGACCTATCCGGGTGGCGGACTTGTTTCGCGCCGCCCGCCGGTACAAGCCGTCAAGGAAGTGTCCTTCGACATCGCTCCCGGAGAGACGCTGGCGCTGGTGGGCGAGTCCGGCTGCGGGAAATCCACGATTGGCCGGATGATCCTATCGCTGACGGGCATCACCGAGGGCCGGATCACCTACGCCGGAAAGAACCTTGCGAACCACTCGGAGCCGGAAAGACGCGAGCTGCACAAGCGGTTGCAGATGATCTTTCAGGACCCATTCGGGTCATTGAACCCGCGCAAAACCGTTCGCTCGATACTGAGCCAGCCGTTTCTTGTCGCCGGCGAGAAGGATTGCGAATCACGGGTTATAGACTTGCTGCGGATGGTCGGTATGACCCCACCAGAGCGCTTTCTGGACCGAATGCCGCATGAATTCTCGGGTGGTCAGAAGCAGCGTATCGCCATCGCGCGCGCCTTTGCGCTGGGGCCGGAACTGATCGTGGCCGACGAATGCGTTTCGGCGCTGGACGTGTCGGTACGGGCACAAATTCTTAAGCTGATGCGCCGACTTCAGCAGGAAACCAAGGTATCCTATCTGTTTATCAGCCACGATCTAGGCGTCGTGCGCTCGATGGCGCAGCGTGTGGCAGTCATGTATCTGGGCCGTATCGTCGAGATCGGCACGGTCGAGGACATTTTTACCCGCCCCTCGCATCCCTACACTCAGGCCTTGCTGGCGGCGTCGCCGCTGCCTGATCCAAAACGCGCGCATCTGAAGGGGCGATTACTGCTGGAGGGCGACCTGCCATCGCCCAGCAAACCGCCAAAGGGCTGCCGATTTCATACACGCTGCAGCTTTGCCCGACCGGACTGTTCAAGTGCTGAACCCGTATTGAAGAAGCACGGATCGCCGCAGCTTGTCGCCTGCCACTATGCGGATACGCTTGATCCGGCGCTGCCGGAGCTCGCGCATTGAGTACAGCCGATGCCGGCGCGCAGGACGCGCCGGCATCGCCAAGCACCGCAATCCTTTTTGCCGCCGTGGTCCCGCCGCTCTTCATCGGCATGATCGACCAAACCATTGTCGCCACGGCGTTGCCTGACATCGCTCAGGATCTGGGCGGTATCGAAGTCATCGGGCTGATGGTCACCGCCTACCTCGCCGCCGTTGCCATCTCGGCGCCAGTCTATGGGCGTCTGGGCGATGCATTGGGACGTCGCAAGCTGATGTCCGTCGCCATTGTAGTGACGATGCTAGGCAGCTTTTTATGCATGATCGCCTCGAATCTGCCAGCTTTGATCGCCGCGCGCGCTTTGCAGGGGTTAGGCGGCGGCGGGCTGATCGGACTCGCGCAGGCACTACTAGGGCAATATGTCGGATTACGGCGTCGCGCGCGCTATCAAGGGTATCTGGCCGCGATTGCCATCGTAGCGTCGACCTTCGGGCCTGTGGTCGGTGGGTTTGTGACCGGGCATTTGGGCTGGCGTTGGATCTTTGCCCTTAACCTGCCGCTGACGCTGATTGCCCTACTGCTTGTCCAGCGGCTGCCGCCGCGCCGGACGCCACGACATCCGCTGGTTTTTGACTGGCCGGGTCTGGTGCTGTTCGCGGCGCTGACTATCCTGATCATCGCCGGGTTCGAAAGCCTCAGGGCAGAGGGCTCGACCCCTATTTTGCTGTCGGGCGCGGCGTTGACGCTTGGTATGCTGGTCTGGCGCGAACGTCGCGCCACCCATCCGCTGTTTCCCGGCGACCTACTGGCCAACCGCAGCATTTCGCTGTCTGCACTTCTAGCTATGTGCCATGGCGCGCTTTATGTCGCCCTACTGACATTCATTCCGATCTATTTCGCCTTGGTCCGAGGCCGTTCTGCGGATGAAATCGGGCTACTGATGCTGCCAATCACCGTGGGCATCGGCACCGGCGCCTTCGTCACCGGCCGCCTGATGAGCCGCAGCGGGCGCACCACCCTCTATCCGACAGTGGGATTGATTTCCGCCAGCGTCCTGTTGCTGATATTGGCACGCTATCTGAGCGTTCTACCGGACCTCGGTGTGTCGCTGGTTTTCATGCTGATTTCGGTCAGTCTTGGCACGATCATGGGGGTCGTGCAGATCACCATCCAGTCCGAAGCCGGGGTTCCGCGGCTGGGGATTGCGACCTCGACCGTGTCCCTTGCACGATCTTTTGGCGCAGTTGCGGGAACAGCACTGGCCGGTGTGACAGTCGGGGTGCAGCTTGTCGAAAACACGGCAGCACCCGACGCGGTCTTTGCTACGATTTTCGCAGGCGGTGGGGTGTTCGCCCTACTGGCAGCCGTCGTAGCCGCCTCAATCCCTCGCCGACACATCTGATCCGGGTTTTGCGCAGGCCAATGTTCCCGCGCAGGGTTTTCGTTTCGTCTGCGGCTCGGAACAGACCGCGTCGCTGCAGGCTCCCGCCTGAACGATCACCGTATGTCACTGGGGCGATGGCGGCACGATAAAGGGCCCACGAATCTGTAAGCAATCTCCCCCATACTCCAGCGTCCACACCCTAGGCGCATCAAGGATGCCACGATGCTGCCTGACGGTAAATTCTGCGCCCGCTCATAGCATTCAAAATTGAGATGGATGGTGGCTATGGCCAGAGCGGACAGCAGCGTGATGGGTTCGAACTGGGTGCCATTCTGGGTCCCAAAGCTCGACAAGTTTCCTGTTATGCGGGGCATAGCCATGCTGTCCGCCTGGCAGAGCAGGTGAATTGTCCCTGCTCTGCCTTTTATGCAAGCCTCCCAGCCTCATCGATAGTCGCGCCCCGACCGACTACGGCGTAGCGAAGGCGCAAACGAGCCGCGTCTGCCCCGACCGCAGTCGGTTAGATCCCAAGCTTTAGTTTACGCCGCTCTTCTACCTTCGCTCTTGCATTAGATCGGCGTCAGACTGACGCGTCGGCTGCTGTAGCGTCAGACCGCGCCAAGGCCCAACCCAACGCGCGCGGATCGTAGTCATAGACCCAGTCGGTGTTGATGCCTGTCGTGCGCGGATCTTCCTTGGCCCGGCGTGCGTATTCCGCGTCCCGGGCCGCCATCTCTTCTTCTGTCGGCAAGTGATAGGTGCGGCCACGTTCTCGCGCTTCTAACTGAACCCGGGAGCAACGCGGCAAACGCTCGTCTTGGTAGCGGCTGAGCGCGAGCGCCAGATCCGAGGGCGTTGCGGCCAGCGCGTCCGACAGAACCAGTGCATCCTCGATCGCCATCGCCGCGCCTTGAGACAGAAACGGCAGCATCGGGTGGCACGCATCTCCCAGAAGGGCGATGTTCCCCTTCACCCACTCTTTCATGGGGTCGCGATCGAACAGCCCCCAGCGATAGACATCTCCGACCTGCGAAAACAAGGTCTGCAAGCTGTCGTTCCAACCTTCAAAATCTGCTAGAAGCGCCTCTTTCGAGCTAAGCGTGCTCCAACTTTCGCCGATCCAATTCTCCGCCTCGCGCACCGCGACAATATTTACCATCTCGCCGCATTTGACGTAATAGGTCACCACATGGCCGTTCGGCCCCATCCAAAAGGTGCTGTCGGGATTGACGTAATCCACCACACCGCCGGTGGGCACCAGGGCGCGGTAACACATGTGTCCGGTCCATCGAACCTCGGTCTCTGCGAACAATGACCCACGCACGATTGAACGCACACCGTCGGCGCCAACGATCAGATCCGCCTCGATACTCTCGCCATTGTCAAAATGCGCGATCGCGCCGGTTGGGCGGTTCTCGACACCGGTGCAATTATATCCAAAACGGCACCGCTCAGGAGGGATGTTGTCGGTAAACAATTCAAGCAGATCGGCGCGATGGACGTGAATGAACGGAGCATCATAGTGCGACCGGAACTCGTCCCCCAGCGATATGCGGAAGTTTTCTCGCGCGGTTTGCCAGTTCCGTCCTACAACGGCCTTCGGATAGAACGCTTTGGTCAGGAATTTGTCGTAAAGCCCCATGCCCTTGATCGCCTTCACGGCATTGGGGGTCATCTGAATCCCTGCCCCAACTTCGCCAAAAGCTGACGCCTGCTCGTAGACGGTGACATCGAAGCCTTTGTTCAAAAGGCCCAGCGTAAGTGCCGCGCCGCCAATTCCGCCACCAATTATTGCGACCTTCATCTCTACGTCCTTCCGCTTTTCTGTTAGTGCGTATTCGGGCCTACCGGATCGCCCTGGCGCCGGTACGCCGCGCCCTAATTTTCCGCAGCGTACCGAGCGCGACACCGCTCTTCTAATCGGTAGCAATTATTTAATTATATGTCTAATTTATTTTTAGGTTGCAGAGTATGCCGATGCTGTGTAGATCTCTTGGGTGCATTCCTCATCAATGATAGTGGCTGACGCCAGAGTGTCCGGCACGACACGAGATTCGATAGGTTAACATCGGTTCGTGGTTGATGCCCGACCCGGTCAGGGGCAGACTCAATATATGACACGCAAACGAAAGGGGCCGGGGCGTCCCGAAGGGCCCTCGACACTGCCCGACGAGATCCTAGACGTCTCTGAAACCATGTTCGCCGATCTCGGCTTTGCCGGGACGTCTCTGCGCCAAGTCGCGGAGTCGGTTCAGGCGAACCCTGCACTGATCAACTACTACTATTCGAACAAGGGTAATCTTTTCCGGGCCGTTTTCCTGCGCCGTGGCCTCAAGATTGCCGAAGAACGAATGAGGCGACTGGACCTGCTCAAGGAAAGCGGCAATCCGACGGTCGAAGATTTGGTAAGAGCCTTCCTGGAGCCATCAGAGCGTTTGCGCGACACAAAGCAGGGACGGGCATTTCTTCGACTTCATGCCAGGTTGCACATGGAGCCGGAAGAGATTTCCTACGAGTTGCGGCGGGAGGTCTACCAAGAATCCACGCTAGCCTATGCTCGAGCGTTCGAACTTGCTTTGCCGAATGTTCCGCCCGCAGCCATTTACCATAAAATCTCGCTGATGGTCGGTTCGTATTTGTACGCATTCTCAGACACCAATCGCCTGCAGCAGCTGGCCGATCCCACGATTGACTCGTCTGCTCGGGCAGCCCTTCTAAAAGACACCATTGATTTCGTCACTGCGGGTATGCTGGCGGGCCAAGGGTGAAACGATTTCGGCTTTGCGGCACCTCTCGTTACGGGGCGCGACAGGTCGCCAGTTCCTAAGCCTGCCTTGCTGCACTGCAAGATATCGGCACCCCGCTGTGTGCGCTCGAACCGGGCTGATGTTTGTCGGTCGCGGCCAAATCTGCAATGCAGATATCGCGGCCCAATGCTCTCGAACCGCTCTGTGCCGATGACCAAAAAAGAGCCCCCCGAAATCCGGGGGGCCAAGGGTCAGCAGTGACAGATACTCGTCAAATCTAACAAATCATGTGCGTTAACCCGCCCTCCTCTGCTGGTGGCGGGACTGTTTTGCGGCTGCGCTGCGCCAAGCCGCCAGGCAGAGCGCGCTATGGATCAGCGCAAGCCGCAGCTGACCGGTCTTACGGCGGGCAGCGGTGACGTTGGTGTATACCTTCGTCGTGGCAATCGAACCGTTTGGCTCGACATAGGACACGTGCACCACAGCTTCGACACGGTTGAAGGAACGATCCCTCCGAACATGTGAAAACTGCGCGGCCGTGACCAATACAGAAGCACCGAGGACGTTGAACTGCATACCGCAGGGTGCATGTGGAGTGGTGGTTGAAACCAGCTGAAGCATAACGAACAAGTCCTCAAGTGTGCCTGTATTGCGGTATACAAGCACTCCGTATGTGGCGAGAATGCGGCGAAAACGTGTCGCAATTGGTCATTTGGTTAACGACGCTACGTCACGAAACGCTTAGAATAGGAATTCCGTTAATTTCAGCTCCCTGACGATCCACCTCTCGACTAAGCCATTCATCCGGTATACTTGTTCGCCGGGGCACATGGGAGATCTACGATGCCAAGCGGAGACTTTAGCCAACAGGATATGCTGGACGCGCTGCGCCTTCGAATATGCCTGACGCCGCCTACGAAAACCTACGTGTTGCACGAAAATGACCTCGCCAAGGAATTTGGGCATTCCCGGACTCCGGTGCGGCAGGCGCTGCAACGGCTCGCGCGGGAGCATCTGGTAGAGATTAAGCCCGGCGTTGGGACGCGCGTGGTTCAATTGCAACCCAGCAACCGTGAAGAATCTTTCCTCGTCTTCAAGGATTTCGCCCAGGTGGCGGCGCGCCATTGCGACGGCATGAGCCTGTCGAGCGACAGTTTTCTGGAACTGTCGAGCGTGCATGGCATCCTTAACATGCACACCGAACGCACGCTGGATCTATATGCGAAGCTGTCGAGCCGGGTGACACGGGCGATCTCCAGCGTCATTAACGATGACATTGTCTGGGATGCGGTCGTTGCCGCCTATTGGCGGGTGCTGCGCTGGCGTCTGGACGCTGTGCGCCATGAGCCCGAACTGCATTGGCAAAATTTTGAAACGAGCGTCAGCCGCCTGATCGATGCGGCCTCTGACGGGGGGGCTTCCGCTGTCTGGCAAACCGCGGCTGGGATCAGCAAGAAATACGCGCATTCCGCCTGAGCGCCGCCTCCCATCGCCCTCCCCGAGCCGCGTCCCACGAGAGCGGGCGCTGATCGGGGCGGGGCAGCCTTGGCACATCGATTTCCCGCCAGCGCAGAGGACGCTTCCATTCTCGCGTTGCTCGGTTCAGCCGCGTGGCGTCAGGCCATCAGCCCTGCCATCTGAACCGATATCAACACAATCGCCGCGCCAGCTGCGATTTCTATCGCTGGCAGGATATAGGCCGCGCGCGCCGATCCGGAGAGCGAAAACAGCGTGCTCTGCCGAACAAAGACGCTGCTTGCCGCGACAAGGATCGTCAGCCCGGCAGTGCCAAGCGACATCGCCACGGCCCCTAGGATCCCTGCCGCAAGTATCCCCATATGCCATGTCAGCACCAGCAGCAGGATCGCGCCGGAACACGGACGGATGGCGATACCGCCGATCAGCGCCGCCGCATCGCGCAGGCCAGACGCAGAGCGAACCTCCTCAACACTCGGCCCGTGACGGTGCCCACAGCCGGAGGCGCAGCCGTGGTCGTGCGTGTGGGCGTGCGCTTGATGCCCGCGTTCGGGCGCGGGCCGCAGCTTCCAGAGCTTGCGCGCGCCGCGAACGGCAAGCCAGACGCCGACGACCCCAATGGCAATCGCACTGAGCGGCAGCATGATGGTCTCAGCCGCGCCGGTCATCTGCGCGCGCGTCCACCCCATCACATAGAGCCCGGCAAGCACCAGCACGATTGCGGTCACGGCCTGCCCAAGCGCGGAGAATAATGAAATCGCCGACAGCCGCAGCAGCGGCACATCGTGGCTCACCCCGTAACCGCCGATCAGGAATTTGCCGTGCCCGGGCCCCAAAGCGTGAAAGAAGCCATAGGCGAAGCATAGCCCTATCAGGGCCGCGACGGCGCCAGGCTCACCGGCGCGCAGCGCACGCAGCCCGCCTGCCAATGCATTTTGGAATTCGCGTTGCCATCCCGCAGCCCACCGCGCCACGTCTTGGTCTATGCCGGTCGCAAGTGCCCAGATCCCGGCACCCGCGAGCAGCACAAGCAAGATCAGGACGGCGCGGCGCATGTCAGCACGAAACGGTCGGAAAACATGACACCGATATCGGGAAGCTCGACGACCTCGAACGGGTCGGACGTGGCATCCACATCGGCAAGTTGCGCGCCGTATTCCTTCTCGGCGGCCTTGCGATCCGCGACCTCCCGGTCAAGCCTGCAATCCTTGCGGCCCGAGATAGTGGGGCTTTCGGGCACATCATAGGCCACGAAATACGTCGGGTCGTAGGCCTGCGCGGTGACCACTCCGGTGGCGACATCAAGCGGCGCGGACAATGGCCGGATATGAGAGGTCACCACACGCCCCGCCTCGTAGCGTGCGCGATGGGTCACGGGGCCGTCCAGATCCACGGCCACGCCATCCAGCGCGAGGGTGAAATCGCCGGGAAAGCCCGCCGCCCAATCAACGTCTTTCCCCGCAAAAGCATCGAGCGCGGGCTGCTCGGGCGTGCCATCGCCATCGGCGTCGAGGCCGTTCTCTTCGACCAGCATCAGCGAATAGAAATCGTCATAGGCCCAGTCGATGCGCACCGCTTCAAGCGCGCCTGCCTCGTCGAAGATCAGCTCAAAGCCAGCATCGATGAAAATATGCGGATGGGCATGGGCGCCCCCGGCGAGAGCGACCGACAAGGCGGAGATGGGAACAAGGGCGCGCAAATTCATGCCCTGTATTAGAAGTGTGCGTCCCATGATCGCAAGCGTCAGGACCGCCCTACGCAATTTTGCGCCTAGGCGGGCGATTGCGGCGCCCAGCGCTTAGGACGATCAATCATGCCCGTGCTGAGGCCACCCGCGATGGCGACGGCTGCGCGACTGCGGATCACAGGGATCTGGTGGGCGATGAAACAAATATGTGCGCGCAGGAATGCGCCCTACCGATTCCTTTCAGAACCTGCCTGTTCAGCACACACAGACCCAGCATCTCAGGCAAGGGGCGGGCTGCCGTCATTCGGCGCATCAGTGAAGCAGTGGTTGTCAAAGGTCGAAAGCTGCCATTCAAGGTAACTCCCGGATTTTGCCGCGATTGCATGAAATCCCCGCAATGACGCAAAAACAGATGTCCGAGCGATGGAATATGTTTCGATCTCCGTGTCAGATGGAGCACAAGCATCGCAAGGACCACTGCACAACCAAATGTCTCGCCGCCCCAACGGACCAGAGCGCTCGGCTCATACCTCTCGTCTGACGAGACGGCGATCTGATGCAACGGACCGAGTGGCAAGAACGATGATAATTTACACCTTCCGACGCGCCTTTCAGGAGCCATGAAGACTTTGAAACGATTACTTTACGCCGTTCTCTCCCTCGTCATCATCGCGGGCGCCTATGTCATTGCGTTCGGCGTCCCCGAGGAGGTCGCCCAATTTACGGGCGGCAGCACGACAGAGGCAGCCGAAGCGCCCCGAAATGCGCAAGCCGACCGGCGCGGGCAGAACCGGGCAACAACGGTCGTTTTCACGTCTCTTGAGGCCCGTGAATACACGCTTAACCTGCGAACTGTCGGCAGTGCCGTTTCAGTTCGTCAGACCGAAGTGACCGCGACCGATGCGGGCGAGGTGGTTGAAACTGCGCTCGATGCCAACACGATGGTGGAAAAGGGCGATATCCTTTTGAAACTGGACGACCGCACGGAACAGTTGGCGCTTGAGATTGCCGCGGCCAATCGTGATCAGGCTCAGGAGACTGTCACCCGCTACGAGGACCTGCATAGCAATGGCAGTTCTGTCGTCACGGACGTGGCGCTTTCTGACGCGCAGGTCGCGTTGCGCCTGGCCGAAGCCAATCTGGGGCTGGCTCAGGTCGCTTTGGAAGACCGGACGATCGTGGCCCCGATTTCTGGCCGGTTGGGGCTTAGCGAGGTCAATGTCGGCGACCGCCTGTCGAGCGGGGATGCCATCGTGACCATTGACGATTCCACCAGCCTGCTTGCCACCTTCGAAGTGCCGGAACGCTCGATCGGCTTCTTGGCCGAGGGCAAGCAGGTGCTTGTCTCGACCCCCACCTATGCAGGGCGCATTTTCGAGGGTGAGGTCACTGCGTTTGACAGCCGGCTCGACAGCGTGACCCGCAGTGCGACAGTGAAAGCGGAGATCGATAATCCCGACGGTTTGCTACTGGCTGGCATGACCTTTGCCATCCGTATGACCGAAGAGACCGACCCTTTGCCCGTCATACCTGCGACAGCCATTACATGGGACCGCAGCGGCGCAGGCATCTGGGTCGCCGAGGAGGGCAGCACCCACCGCGTTCCCGTCACCATCCGCTACCGTGAGGGAGATCAGGTCTGGGTTGAGACCGATGCTCCCTTGGGCGCGCAGATCGTGGCCGAGGGCGCGGCGAAGCTGCGCGAAGGAGCGCAGGTCGCAGCCGCTGGCGCGCGCCAAGGGTCGGGCACATGAGCTTCGAGAAGAGAGCGCATAAAGCCGGGTTTGCAGATGTCTTTGTTGCGCGGCCCATTTTTGGGATCGTGCTGAACCTGCTTATCATCATCGCCGGACTGGCGGCGTTCAGCAGCGTCGATATCCGCGAAATGCCGGACGTGGACAGGCCTGTGATTTCTGTCAGGACCACATATGAAGGAGCCGTCCCGAGCACGGTAGATACCGAAGTTACCCAAGTTCTCGAAGATGCGTTAAGCGCGCTTGAGGGGATGTCCTATATCGAATCCACTTCGAGCACAGGGTCGAGCCGCATCACCATTGATCTGTCCGATGGCACGGATGTTAACGTTGCGGCCAATGAGGCGCGCGAAATCGTATCGGGCGCGCTGCGCTCCCTGCCCGACGATATCGAAGACCCCAGCGTCAGCAAAAGCGATAGCAACGCGGACGCGATCATTCGTCTGGCCCTGCTCGGCGACGCCAGCCTCGACACGCTTACCCAAATTGCAGAAGGGGCCGTCTACGAACGCCTCTCCCTGATCGACGGCATCGCCGAAGTGACCCTGCGCGGCGACCGGGCCAATGAGTTTCGCGTCGCGGTCAACATGCCGTCCTTGCTGAGCCGTGGATTGACGATTTTTGATGTCTCCACCGCGCTTTCGCAGCTGCGTGACGATACGGCCCTTGGTTCGCTTTCAAGCGAGTCGCAGACCCTCTCGCTGCGGGTTGGCAGCGACGATGTTACGGTCGAGACCATCAACCAACTGCCCATCAATGACACGACCCAAGTGGCTGATATCGCCTTTGTCCAGCTGATCCCGGAAGACACGTCCGTCTACTCCCGTGTGAATGGCGAAACGGCCATTGGTCTCGATATCACCCGGCAATCGGTTGGCAATACGCTGGAAATCTCGCGCGATGTGGGCATCGCTGTTGAGGAACTGCGCGCGCAGCTGCCCGAAGGCGTGCAACTTCTGGTCACCTCGAATGACGGTATCTTCATCGAAGGCTCGATCAACGAGGTCGTCAAATCCATCCTCATGGCCACCGGCATCGTGATTGCCGTGATCTTCCTGTTCCTACGTTCCCCACGGGCCACGTTGATCCCTGCGGTCACGATCCCTGTGGCTTTGGTCGGAACGCTCGCGGCGATTTGGCTAACGGGGTTTTCTGTCAACACGATCAGCCTTTTGGCTCTGGTTCTGGCAACCGGGATGGTGGTGGATGATGCCATCGTCGTGGTCGAAAATATCGTGCGCAAGCGCAAGTCCGGCATGGGGGCCTTTGCCGCCGCGGCCTCTGGCACGAATGAAGTCTTCTTCGCCGTGATCTCGACCACCGCCACGCTGGCGGCGGTTTTCATCCCGATTTCCTTTCTGCCGGGACAGGCGGGCGGGGTCTTTTCCGAATTTGGTTTTGTGCTGGCCTTTGCCGTCACCTTGTCGTCTATAACCGCGCTCACCCTCGCGCCTGTCCTGTCGGCCCTTTTGGACCCCGGCAAGACGCAGGCCGGTGCCGAGCAAGCCGCGCCGGGTGTCATGGCGCGCAACTTCGACCGCGTGATGGATTTCGCCATCCGCACGCCTTTCTTGGTTCTGTCGGTTGCCATCGGCTTTGCGATAATCGCCTTGGGGGCCGCGGCGATGCTGCCCTCCACGGTGACGCCGGACGAGGATCGCGGGTTCTTTCTGGTGCAGGCGCGCGGGGCGTCAGACACAACGATTGATTATCTCGACACGCAGGTCATGCTGGTCGAAGACATCCTCGCGCCCTACCAAGAGAGCGGCCAGATCGAGACCGTGCAAAGCATTATCGGCGTCAGCGGCGGCACCAGTGCGTTTATCGTGGTTCGCATGCCAGACTGGACCGAGCGTGACTTCACGCAGCAAGAGCTGATCGCGCAGATCAGTGGCCGTCTGGCCTCGGTCCCCGGCGTGCAGGTCAGCGCACGCTCGACCAACAGCCTGAACATTCGTGGCGCGGGCGGTGGGCTGAGCTTTGCCGTGACCGGCGCGAACCTTGCGAATATGACCGATGCCGCCGGCAACCTCGCCGCGGCGATGGCGCAGGATGCCACATTCCTGAACCCGCAATTGTCCAACAACAGCGTCAACGCGCAGTTGGAGGTGACCGTGGACGACAGCGCCGCCGGCGATATGGGGCTTAACGGCTCAGATGTCTCCGCCCTCGTTCGGGCCATGGTGCAGGGCGATGTGGCGGTCAGCGTCTTTGCCGATGACGTCGAAGTGGACGTGAATGTCGTTCCCGGCGGGCCGCCGATTGACGATCCCTCTGACATCGCCTCCCTGTCCATCCGCCTCGACAGCGGCGCTTATGTCCCGCTGTCCACCGTCGCCTCGCTCGACATGGTCGTGAGCGACGCGCAGATACAGCGTTTGGGCGGCGCATTATCCGTCTCGATGCAGGCGAACCTCGGCGAAGGCGTTGATCTGTCAACGGCGATGGACCGACTGCTGACGATCTCTGACGAAGTTCTGCCCGAGGGTATGGGCATCACCTTCACCGGGGAGGCCGCGACGCTCGACGATTCCCAAGGGGGCATCTACATGGTTTTCGGCGTGGCGCTGATCGTGGTGCTTCTTGTGCTGGCCGCCCAATTCGAAAGCTTTGCCAGCGCGGTTGTCATCATGATGACGGTGCCCTTCGGCCTGGCTGCCGCGTTGCTGGCAATCTCCATGACCGGTGGTTCGCTCAACTATTACAGCCAGATCGGCCTTGTCATGCTGATCGGGGTCATGGCCAAAAACGGCATCCTGATCGTGGAATTTGCCAACCAGCTGCGCGAAGCGGGCGAGGACATCGACAGTGCCATCCGAAGCGCCCTGCGCCTGCGTATCCGGCCCGTGATGATGACAATGGTCTCGACGGTGTTCGGGGGCCTGCCTTTGATCCTGACCACCGGCGCGGGGGCCGAAGCGCGGATTGCCGTTGGCTGGGTGATCGTCGGCGGTTTGGGGTTCGCAACCGTGTTCACCCTGTTCCTGACGCCAATTTTCTACCGCTGGATCGCGGTCTGGGGCGCTGCGCCCGGCAGTGCTGAGCGCAGGCTGAGGACAGAGGTAAAGGCGATTGGGAGCGCGTGAATAGCCCCGCGTTTCTCTGTAGGTCCGGCGCGGGAGCCGCTCGCGCCGGACCAGCGCGCAGCGGAGCCTTCAGCCGGGCGCCAGCAAAACGCCGTCGATCTCTCGGACGGGCACCCAGCTTAGCCGGGCAGCGTTACGATGACTGCTCCCCGATCTGTCGCGACGACCGTATGCTCAAACTGGACGACCGGCGCGGCAGGTTCGCTGTAGAGCGTCCATTCATCATCGCCGTCGGTGGCCCAAAGCCCGCCTGAGGACAAAAACGGCTCAATCGTCAGGACCAGCCCTTTGTTCATGCGCCGCTTGTCACCCCGCGTAGGCCAAGTTGCAATTTCAGTAGGGTATTCGTGGAGCGATCTCCCGACCCCATGACTGGCCAGGTTTTGGATGAGTGTATAGCCGCGGTCCGAGGCAAATTTACCCACTGCCTTGCCGACGCCAGCAAGCGGCCTGTCGCTGCCAACCTGCTTAATGCCGATCTCCATCGCGCGCTTGCCATCCTTGCAGAGGCGGTCCAGCGAGGGTTTTACCGACCCGACGCGGAAGGTCGCGCCTGTATCGGCGAAGAAGCCATTCTTTGAGGCTGACACATCGATATTGACCAAGTCCCCGGCCCGGATCACCCTCTCGCCCGGAATGCCATGCGCGATTTCTTCATTCACGCTGATACAGGTCGCACCGGGGAAGTCGTAAACCGCTTCAGGAGCCGACACTGCCCCGTCAAGATCCAAGAGCGCACGGCCGATGTCATCAAGCTCGCGCGTCGTCATGCCCGGCTCTACCGCCTTGGCCATCCTGTGCATCGTATTCGCGACAATCCGACCGATTTCTTGCAGGCCGTGGAGTTCATCTTCATGCGTGATGGTCATAGGAAGTTCCCGCGCAGGTCAGTTCGCCCGCTATCTTATCGGCTTCTGACCGATTTGTCTCACGCGCTTACAAGGCTGTATGAGACGGTGCTGTGAAATGAGTATATCTTACTCTTGCTGCTTTAGAGCAGCCAGCACTAGACGCGCCTCAACACTCCGCGTGTTCGCGAATGTCCGGTGAACAATGCATAAATTTTCGCGCGATGTGCAAAACCGCGAAAATTCTTAAGCAACATAAATGTGGTGGAGAGTAAGTGGCGCGCTGGGGAGGATTCGAACCCCCGACCCCCTGATTCGTAGTCAGGTACTCTATCCAACTGAGCTACCAGCGCGTCGTGGGGTGCGTTTAGAGGGGCATGCGCTGGGTTGCAAGTGAAAATGCTGCTCATTCAGCGGCGGCAGGCTTTTCCGTCGCGGAAGCTGCCTGCGCAAGCAGCCTGTCGGGGTCTTCGGAGAGGGTTGCCCCCTTGGGCAGCCGGATCAGAAACTCTGTGCCATCGGGTCCGGTATGCGCCAGTTCCAGCCGCCCCCCATGGCCACGGATCAACTCGGCCGAGATCACCAGCCCCAGCCCGGTGCCGCCCTTGCGCCACCCGCCCTGAAAGGCGGTGAACAGGTTGTCGCGCGCCTTTGGCGGCAGGCCGGGGCCGGTGTCGGTGACGCGAATTGTCCACTCGTTATCGTCCTCATCGGCGCGAATGCCGATCTCACCGGGACGGGTGCTGGCGATGACCGCCTCGCGCGCGTTGCGGATTAGGTTCGACAATACCCGGAACAGCTGGTCACTATCGGCGCGCAGGATCATCGTCGCGGGCACGTCTTCGGCAAAGGACACATCATGATCGCCAGCGGCGAGACGTTCGCTATCGACCACGTCGGCCACCAGTGCCGCAAGCGCCACGCGGTTCATCACCGGGGACGGTTCCTCGGCCTTACCAAAGGCAAGCGTCGTCTCGCACAGGGTGACGGCACGGCTGATCGAGCGCACGATCTTGGGGGCGGCACGCTTTACCGCCGGATCTTCGCTGGCCTCCATGCGGTCCGCGAAAAGCTGCGCTGTGGTCAGGATGTTACGCAGATCATGGCTGATCTTGGCGACGGCTCCGCCCAGCTGCGCCAGACGCTCCTTCTGCCGCAGGGCAGCGGTCAATTCGGTCTGAAGCGACTTCAGCGCCATCTCGGCTTCGCGTAGCTCCAACAGACTGGCGCGCGGCTCGATGATGCGGCGGGTGTCTTCGGGGGCGGCGGCGTAGCTTTGCATGTAGTTCACCACCCGCTTGATCGGCACAACGAGGAAGCCGCGCACGGCTAGGAACAGCAGGAGCGCGGTGAAGATCGAGATCACAGCCGACAATACCAGCACCCGCAGGCCGTAATCGATCATCGCGCTGCGCAGACCCTCGGTCGAGAGCGTGATTTCGATCAACAGCCCGGCCTGTTTTACCGGATCGCCGATCACCCGGATCACCACCGGCTCGGGCCGCCACAGCCGCACCAGCGCGTCGCGGATCAGCTCCCACTCGGGCGGGTCGCGCAGATCAAATGTCGCCTCGATTGGCTGGGGAATCACGGAGGACAGAATCAACTGCCGCACCTCGTCGCGCCGCAGCACAACGTTATAGACCCCGGCATTGGAGAGCAGCTCGCCTTCCAGATCCTCATCGATCACATCATCCGTCGCCAGCAAGGCAAGCGACGCGATCTGCGCCCGCTCAAGGCGGGTCAGCAGATAATCTTCGCGGAAATTGGCAATGGACGGGACGAGGATCAACACCTCGGCCAGCATGACGAATACAATCGTCAGCGCCAGAAATCGACCGGAGAGCGTGTTGAAGAACATCGCAGACCTTGTGAACGCCTCAGGGCAGCCAGCGTTGCACGAACCCGACTGCCTTCTTCAGGGTGGGGTTATCAAAAAGTCGGGGGGAGAAATAGGCTCCCGCCGCCTGTTTCGTGGTTTCTCCCAGTGTCGGATAGGCGGCAACCATGCCCGCGATGTCGGACATCTTCATCCCCTTCGCCATGGCGAGCGCCCAAGTGGCGATCAGATCGCCCGCTCCGGGGCCCACTATCCCGACGCCCACGGGCTTGCCCATCGAAGTCAGAACTTTGACCATGCCATCGGTCTGACGGGTCGCAATGGCGCGGTCATTGCGCGCCAGCGGCAGGGTGGTCACCTGAAAATTACCGCCGTATTCCTCGCGGCACTGAGCCTCTGTCAGGCCGATATAGGCAAGCTCGGGCGCAGTGTAGGTAACGCGAGGCACGATGTTCGGCCGCACCTTGGCCGGGACCGAAAACAGGATGCGGCGCACAATCTGCGATGCGTGGTAGCCGGCGAGATGCGTGAACTGCCCCTGCCCTGCGACATCGCCTATTGCATAGACTCGGCGATTGGTGGTGCGCATTTCGTCGGTGACGTGAATGCCGTCGCGGGTGGCCAGCACGCGGGCCTTCTCCAGATCCAGCGTGTCGGTCACCGGCGCGCGGCCCGTCGCCACCAGAAGATGGGTGCCGCTGACAGAACCCTCGCCTAGATCGAGCGTGACGGCGTGATCGTCTTCGCCCGCGCGCACCCGCTGGACGGAGGCGTTTTCATGCAATTCCACGCCTTCGGATTTCAGCTGGGCGCGGACCACCTCGACCAGATCGGGGTCTTCACGACCCATGATGGTGCCCGCTTCCACGACGCTGACACGGCTGCCAAGCCTGCGGAACGCCTGCGCCATCTCGATCCCGATCGGACCGCCGCCCAGCACAACCAGATGCTCGGGCAGGTCCGTCAGATCGAAAAGCGACTCGTTGGTCAGATATTCGACAGCGTCCAACCCCTCGATCCGCGGCGCGACCGGGCGGGACCCGGTGGCCACGACGAATCGACGCGCCTTGATGCGCGTGCCCTGCGCTTCGACTTCCTCTTCGGACACGAAACGCGCGCGGGCCCGGATCACCTGCACCCCCAGATCCTCGAAGCGCTTCTGGCTGTCATGCGGGGCAATGGTCGCGATGGTCTGGCGCACATGATCCATGACCTGCGCAAAATCGACCTTTGGCTCTGTCGGGGCAATCCCGAACTGAGCCCCGATGCGGCGCGACTGGGCATGGCCCGCCGCCGCGATCAGAGCCTTGGAGGGCACGCAGCCACGGTTGAGACAGTCCCCGCCCATTTCGCCCGCCTCGATCAGCACAACCTTGGCGCCGAGTTGGGCCGCGCCGGCTGCCACCGACAATCCGGCCGAGCCTGCACCTATTACGCAGATATCTGTCTTAACCTGTTTCACCGGGCTCATACCTCCTTCTTGGATCGCATTGCGCGTAGCAGAATTGGCAATATCGCTAGTGCAGATAGTCCCATGATCGGCAAAAGCACACGCGGTTCGAAGATCACCGTCAGATCGGGCGTGTCTCCGCTTTCGAACACCGCCCCGAGACCGGCCCCGACAGAGGTGTAGATCCCCGCGCCGGGCAGGATGCCCAGATAGGTCGTGACGGCAAAGCGGAACAGCGGGACACCCACGAAGGCCGGGATCAGATTGGCGAGAAAAAAGGGCACGACCGGCAGCAGCCGCATCAGAAACAACATCTCCCACTGATTCTCGTCGAGCCCGGCCTTAAGCCGCGCCACTCGCCCGGTGGAGCTGTCGAACCGCGCCGCGAGCCCGTCCCCCGGCCCCCAGCGGGCCGCGAGAAACAGCAGCACCGCCCCGGTGCCCGCCGCAGCGACATTGAACAGGACGCCGGGAAACAGCCCGAACAGAAAGCCGCCTGTCAGGGTCGCAACTGTCGCTCCGGGCAGGCTGAAGGTCACCAACAGGCAATATGCCACCATGAACCCCAGCGCGGCACGCATGTAATGCGCATCCCGAAATTCCAGCAATGCCACACGATGACGGGCCAGCGCATCGAAGGTCAGCTCATCGCGCAGCACGATCAGTCCGATAACCGCGACCACGGCGATAATAATCACCGGCAGATAGCGCCACAGGCTGGATGCGGGGGGGGATTCGGGCATGATCACTCCTGACGGCTATGCGCCGGCTCAGCATAGGCAGGCGGCTGCGATCATGGACTGATCCGCTGCCATGCGGTAGCGTCCTCACAAGCGTTTGATGCCTGTGGGCGCAATCGCCGGCTAATTTGCCGCTATCGTCACGCATCCGTTGACTTTGCTCTGCGATGTGCCTAACAGGCGGCTTCTAGAACATCACCGGCCTTCGAGTCCCGTTGCGGGGTTTGGGCCACATGACGGAGACGGAGCGATGAAACGCACCTTTCAGCCCTCGAACCTGGTCCGCAAGCGGCGTCACGGGTTCCGCGCCCGCATGGCCACCAAAGCCGGCCGTAAGATCCTTAACGCGCGCCGTGCGCGTGGTCGGAAGTCGCTGAGCGCATAAGCGTTCGGCGTTCGGATGTGCGACGCTAAGTTGACAGCCGGGCCGACAGATAAGCCTAACGCGACACCGCCGTTGCGAACCGATGCCGTGGCCTCCGGGCTTGACGGGAGCGGTTCCACGGCGGTTTCGTCGTCTGGCATCCCTTCTGCATCGACAGATGATGCGATGCCAGCGGCGGCCAAGCCGCTGCTGCTGAAACCGGCTGCCTTGCGTCCGGATGCGGCTGGGTTGCTGCGGATCAAGGATCGACCGGATTTCCTGCGCGCCGCCCGGGCGCGCAAACAGCCTGCGCCTGCCTTTCTGCTTCAGGCCCGCCGCCGCGCGGATACTGAGCCATGGCCGGCGGAGGCGATCCGCGTGGGCTTTACCTGTTCCAAGAAGGTCGGCAATGCCGTCGCGCGCAACCGAGCCAAGCGTCGGCTACGTGAAATCGCACGTCTCTGCCTGCCCGAGTTGGGCAAGCCCGGCTGGGATTACGTCCTGATCGGCAAGGCCGGCGCGACCGCCAACCGTGACTTCGCCCGGTTGCAGACCGATCTGCACGAGGCGATGGCCCGCATTCATGCGCCGCGTCGCCGCAGCACTGCGCCGCCCGACAAGGCGGGCGCGTCGCAGTCATGACGCTCTGGGCACGCCTGCTGGCCGTGCCGGTGCATGGCTACCGCCTGTTTTTGTCGCCATGGCTGGGGGCGAATTGCCGGTATCAACCGACCTGTTCCGCCTATGCGCTGGAAGCTCTGGAAACCCACGGCGCCGCGCGCGGTGGTTGGCTTGCCCTCCGCCGCATCCTGCGCTGTCATCCGTGGGGTGGTTCGGGTCACGATCCCGTCCCGCCTGCTGACACGCCGCCCCGCAGCCGCTAGACCCGACCCAACAAGGGCCCGCGCGGCCCGACCGCAATGTGAGGCCCGTCCATGCTTTCCGATCCGCAGACCTCCCCCAGCGCCGCCTCGATGTCCGAGGATGAGATCGAGTCCGCCGTCGATCAGGTTGCACGCGACGCCCAAGACGACATCCACCCGCTGTTTTATGGCGCGCCGCAAAGCACCGAATTCCGCAAGCTGCGCAAACGCATCGTCCGCCACACCCGCGAGGCGATCGAGCAATACGGCATGGTCGAACGCGGCGCGCGCTGGCTGGTCTGCCTGTCGGGTGGGAAAGACAGCTACACGCTGCTCGCCGTGCTGCACGAATTACAATGGCGCGGGTTGCTGCCCGTCGATTTGCTGGCCTGCAATCTGGATCAGGGGCAGCCGGGCTTCCCCGCCACCGTGCTGCCGGAATTCCTGCAGAAGATGGGCGTGCCGCATCGGGTCGAATATCAGGACACTTATTCCATCGTCGTGGACAAGGTGCCGCAGGGCCGGACCTTTTGCGCGCTGTGTTCGCGGCTACGGCGCGGGAACCTCTACCGCGTCGCGCGGGAGGAAGGATGCTCTGCCGTGGTGCTGGGCCATCACCGCGACGACATCCTTGAGACGTTTTTCATGAACCTGTTCCACGGCGGACGGCTGGCGACGATGCCGCCGAAGCTGCTGAACGAGGAAGGCGATCTGTTCGTCTACCGCCCGCTTGCCCATGTGGCCGAAGTGGATTGCGAGAAATTCGCCCGCGCCATGAACTACCCGATCATTCCGTGTGATCTGTGCGGCAGTCAGGACGGGTTGCAACGTCAGCAGGTGAAGCAAATCCTCGACCAGTGGGAAACCAATGCGCCGGGGCGGCGGCAGGTGATGTTCCGCGCGCTGATGAATGCGCGCCCCTCACATCTGCTTGACCCCAAGCTGTTCGATTTTGCCGGGCTGACGCGACGCGATCCGGACGACACCGGCGATCAGGCCGATGTTGCGCCGCCCCAGCTCCGCTAGGCTGCAAGATGCCGCGCCTTAGTGGTGCGGGAATAAGACCTTAGCCCGCCGCGCCGCGCCTCCCGGTTTCGTTGCAAGGTGCCGTGGCGCGCGGTGGCGCGCACAGACCAAGGCGCGGGGGATGGTCCGTTACCTGCGCCACGGGGTGTCGCTGCGGGGCCACACCGGGGGTTTCTGCTTGACCTTCGGGCCGCGCAAATGTTGAACGACCCCAAGTTTTTCAAAGGCAGGCGGACCCTTTCTGATGGACGATCAGAACAAGAACCTCATCCTCGCGACTGCGCTCAGCTTCCTTGTGATCCTGGGCTGGACGGTGTTCTTTGCACCGCCGCCAGAGCCCGAGGACCCGAACGCACCGACGCAGGTGACGCAGACCGCCCCGGACGGCGGTGTGGCGGCAGTGCCCGGCGCGGCAGATGGCAGCGGCACACCCTCCGCCTCCGGCCAGACGGTCGGCGGCGCGCCCACGGGCGAGGTCGATGCGGTGGCCGATGCGCCGCGCGTCACGATCGACACGGGCGATCTGGAAGGGTCGATCTCGCTGATCGGCGGTCGGATCGATGACCTGTCGCTCAAGAGCTACCGCGAAACCCTCGACGCCGAGAGCGATATCGTGCGGCTCCTGGCCCCTGTCGGCAGCCAGAACCCCTATTATGCGCTGCATGGCTGGGCCCCCGGTGCCGGTCTTGAGGCCAGCGATGTCCCCGGAACCGATACCGAATGGTCCGTCGCCGAGGGCAGCACGCTGACCTCTGACAGCCCGGTCGTGCTGGAATGGGAAAGCCCCACGGGCCTGATCTTCCGCCGCAGCATCGCTGTCGATGACGACTACATGTTCAGCATCGACCAGAGCGTTGAAAACCCGACCGACCAGACCCTGCGCGCCGCGCCCTATGGCATCATCGCGCGTCATGGCCTGCCGGATCTGGCGAATTTCTTCATCCTGCACGAAGGCGTCGTCGGCATGGCCGATGGCAATCTGACTGAGGAAGAATACGACAGCCTCGCCGAAAGCGACGTCAATGCCGCGCTCGGCGCCCCCGGCACCGTCTTGGACGATGTGCAGGAAGGCTGGATCGGCTTTACCGACAAATACTGGATGACCACGCTGATCCCCACGGCAGGCGAGACCACCAAGCAGGTCACGCTCTACCAGTCGGGTCCGAATATCTACCAGACACAGCTGATCTACCCGACTGCCGAAATCGCCCCCGGTCAGACCGTCTCCAACACCTCGATGCTCTTTGCGGGCGCCAAGGAATGGGAAACCATCAAAGCCTACGAAGAAGCGGGCATTCCCGGCTTCCTCGACAGCATTGACTGGGGCATGTTCTTTTTCCTGACCAAGCCGATCTTTGCTGTGCTTCACTGGATCAACGGCGTTCTGGGCAACATGGGCTGGTCGATCATCGCGCTGACCTTCTGCATCAAGGCGCTGCTCTTCCCGCTGGCCTATAAATCCTACGTCTCGATGGCCAAGATGAAAGAGCTTCAGCCCGAGATGGAGAAGCTCAAGGAACGCGCAGGCGACGACCGTCAGAAGCTTCAGCAGGAAATGATGAAGCTCTACCGCGAAAAGAAGGTGAACCCCGCTGCGGGCTGTCTGCCGATCCTGTTGCAGATCCCGATCTTCTTCTCGCTCTACAAGGTGATCTTTGTCACGATCGAGCTGCGGCATGCGCCGTGGATCGGCTGGCTGCGCGACCTGTCCGCGCCCGATCCGACCTCGATCCTGAACCTGTTCGGCCTGCTGCCTTATGCCCCTCCGGGACCCGACAGCATCCTTGCCATCCTGTCGCTGGGCGTTCTGCCGATCCTGCTGGGTATCTCCATGTTCCTGCAGCAGAAGCTGAACCCCGCCCCGGCGGATAAGACGCAGGCGATGATCTTTGCGTGGATGCCGTGGGTCTTCATGTTCATGCTGGGCCGGTTTGCCAGCGGGCTGGTGCTTTACTGGATCACCAACAACACCATCACGTTTATCCAGCAGTACACGATCATGCGGAGCCAAGGGTATAAGCCGGACGTGTTCGGCAACATCTTCCGCCGCAAGAAAACCGAAGCGAAGTGAGGGCGGCGCAATGAGCGACACCCTTCCCTTTCCGCCCGCGCCAAAGCCTGAACCCCAGGCTCTGGAACGTGGGCGGCTGCTGTTCGCGGGACAGACCGAATTCGTCAAAGGCGTGGTCGGCATGGATGGCCTGCCCCCCGCCGACCGGATCGAGATCTGTTTCGCCGGGCGCTCCAACGTGGGCAAAAGCAGCCTGATCAATGCGCTGACCGGCACCCGTGGCATTGCCCGCGCCTCAAACACGCCGGGCCGCACGCAGGAAATCAATTACTTCACGCAAGGGCCTGAGGTC
>JBEDTR010000010.1:0-5368 GCA_040119125.1 Marinobacter sp. | reverse complement strand
CGGGCTGGGGCTTGGGATCGTGCGGCGGCTGGTGCGGCGGCTGGACGGCGAGATCACCTGCCATTCCGCGCCGGGGCAGGGCGCGCGGTTCCGCGTCGAACTGCCGGTGGTGATCTGCCCGCCCGCCCCGCCTGAGGCTCTGTCAGAGACAGTGTCAGATGCAGCGCCAGAGACGGGGTCGGATAAGGCGTCAGATAAGGCGCCGGTCACGGCTGCCACCGCAGGGCCGCCCCGGCGGCTGCTGCTGGTCGATGACAATGAGATCAACCGCGATCTTCTGGGCATCATGCTGCGGCGGATGGGCCATGAGGTGACCTTGGCTGAAGGCGGGGCGGAGGCGATCACGCTGGCTGCGGCCCATCGCTACGACGCCATCTTGATGGATATCTCCATGCCCGGCATCAGCGGCGTGCAGGCGACCCGCACCATCCAATCCGCCGCCGACAGCCGCAACCGCGCCACGCCGATCATTCCCGTCACGGCCCATGCCCTGCCTCATGAGCGCGAGGAATTTCGGGCCGCCGGCATGACCGGGTTCCTGCAAAAGCCGGTAGACCGCGCGGCGCTGGCGCGCAGCATCGCTGAGCTGACGCCCCAGGCGCGGCCCGATCCTGCCGAAAAGACGCCGTCCGATGCGGTGTCCGAGGCTGGGCCCGAGGCTGCCGCCAGCCCTCAGCCCTCCGGGCCGCCACAACCGCCGGTTCTCAACGACACTCAGGTCGCGGACCTGTCGGAGCTCTTGGGTCCGGCGCAATTGCGCGAACGTCTGACCCGGCTGGAAGAGCAGATCGACCGTGACCTGCCCGCATTGCTGGAGGCCACCGCCACCGCCGATATTCAGGCCCGCGCCCATGCGCTGGCCGGGCTTTGCGGCATGTTCGGGATGGACCGCCTGCATGCCCGGCTGAAAGCGATCGAGACCGCCTGCAAGACAGCTACAACACCGGGTGCACAGACGGGTGCCCAGGCGGGTGCACAGATGGGCACGACTGACGACCCCGAGGGGCCGTCCGGGCAAGAGCTGCGCGCGGCGCGGGCACAGATGCCGCCGCTTGCCGCGCTATGGGAGGACGCGCGCGCCGCGTGGCATGCCCGGCTGGGCTGACAGGGAAAATCAAGCTCCCGAACCGGGCGGGCCTCTCCACCTGCGATTGGATATGCAGGCGAAACAGTGCCTTCTGCGGAGGGGAATTGGCCCCCGCCCGGCCCAGATTGCTCCAGCGTGGGACCCCGCGTCGGGCATAGTGGCGGCCGTAAGGGGGGAGGCCCTAGGGAGCGGCGACCATACTTTCGTATAGCTGACCTATCCCCCTGCCGCCGCGCATCTGCGCAGGAGACGGGCTAAGGTGATTGCAAGCCGGGACCCACATGTCCCTCCAGGGGTCCGGCACCAGACAGGATGCAGCATGGCCGCGTCGGCCTGCGTGATTGCCCCCAATCGCCGGGTCGGTGCCCTGAATGCCACCACTCCGGGGCTGCCTGTGTCCTGGGAAAGCCGTCTCTCCCCCGGGAGGGGCGGTTTTCTGTTTTGGGGCGCCTCAGGATTTCCGGGATCGACGGGATATGCGGGGGATCTTCGGCGGCGCGAGGCCCGACGACAGAATGCAGTCCTCTTGGCTACCCCCCAGACTCAGGGGGGCGCGGGCTGGTCCGCAATGCAACCTATGGATGAGTCACCGAGAGGGCTTTTCCGCTGCGTCACATGTCGTTGAACTTTTCCCACATCTGACCGGCATCTGATTTGCCCGATCAGCTGACGAAGCGCGGATGACGAATCCGTTCCATTTCAAGGCGATAACGTGGCGGCGCGAAATGAAAAAGTTTTGCGAAGTTGCCGCTGAGCAACAAAAATTCTGGCCTCAGGCGCTTCGCTCAGATTAGTCTTTACGCATTGGGCAAAAAAATGCCTGCCTAGGTGCAGTTAATGAGTGCGGCGCAAGTAGTGCCGTGAGTGCCGCAATAAGGGGATTTCCGGGCAGGGAATCGTTATTGCGCGTGCGAGTTTCGAGGAGGGTATTCCGTGACCCGTTTACGAGTGATTGCGCTTATTGGCGCGCTGCCGTTTCTGTCCGCCTGCGAGCCGCTGGACAGCGGCCCGGCACCCTCCCACGAGGTGCCGCTGACCTGCTCCGACCGCCAGAAGTCGGTCGTCTACACCAAATCCGGCACACCGGTGCGCGTCGATCCGGTGTT
This sequence comes from Marinobacter sp., assembly GCA_040119125.1. Lineage (GTDB taxonomy): Bacteria > Pseudomonadota > Alphaproteobacteria > Rhodobacterales > Rhodobacteraceae > Pacificitalea. Next base: position 3,175 of record JBEDTR010000010.1, on the reverse strand, counting down.
GAAGGGCGAGCCTTGCCCGCCCCCGGTGACCGCCTTTGCCCGGCCCACGGCCCTTGCCGATCCCGATTGCGAACCCGCAGGTCCGGGCGTCGTGCAAGATTGCCGTGACGGGACGCCGTTTGACCCCGAAGATCCCGAAGACCCCACCGACCCGACGGATCCGACGGACCCCAACAACCCCGATAACGAAGGGGACGAGGAAGAGAACTCCGCAGCCGAAGCCGGTGGCGGGAATGCAGGGGCCAGCGCATCGCAGGGCGACGAAGCCTCAGCAGCCGAGGCCGGCGGCGGGTCTGCGGGCTCCAGCGCCTCTCAGGGCGGCGAAGCCTCAGCCGCGCAGGCCGGGGGCGGATCGGCCTCCAGCAGCGCCAGCCAGGGGGGGGAGACCTCCACCGCGCCATCTTCGCCGACGGCGCCCACCGCGCCGACGGCACCGACCAGCCCCTGAGCCGACAGGCGGGGCGCGCAGATAAGGAGCGGATCCGGGCAAGGATCCGAGGGGAAAGCCCCCCGTGCGGAGCCGCCGCGCGGGGGAGAAGACAGGACAGGGATCACCACCCGCCTGGCTGCGCAAGGCCCGACAGGACCTGCTGCGACCGGCGGCCATCTCGACAACAGGACAGGAGAGGGTGAGACGATGACCGGGATGACGGCCAGACCCCGCAAAGAGGGGCACGAAACACCAGCAGCGGCCCCCCTACGACAGGGACGCGTCGCGGGCAGGGGGCTGATCGCGGCCAGTTTGGGCGCGGCCCTCGCCACGATGATCGCCGCGCCTGTCCTCGCCGACGGTTATCTTTCGGCAGGGCGCAGCTGGTCGGGATCCTACAGCCATTCCACGGCAGTCGAGAAATCCTACCGCCTGAACGTGATGGACACGCAAAAGAAGCTCGAAGAGGGCTATTACGACAATATCGGCTCGACCACGACGAACTACTATTACGACAGTTCGGTCGGCGCGGTGAATGTCACCGCCGATCCCGGATCGACCGTCGATATGGAAGTGCGCACCGCCGATGGCACCGGCAATACCACCACATCAACCTCGATCGGGGCGTCGAACACCACCAATACGGAGGTGAATATCGACGGGTCCGGCAACACGGTGGGCGTCGATAGCTATGCCGATTCCACCGGCTGTCAGGATGGCTCGATCCAAGTGTCCTCCAGCGTCGTCAACGGGGTCGATATCTCGGCCGCGACATCTTCTTCCTCCTCCACCTCCGGTGGCGGAAATTCCTGCTGATGGGCGCTGTATGAAACTGATCCCCACGATAGCCGCGCTGGCGGCCCTTCTGGCGACATCGGCCTGTAGCACGATCGTCGCCAGCAAGGATACGGATCTGGCCTTGGCCCAAGGTCCGGCCATTGCCGATATCGTGACCCCGTTCGACGATGCGCTGCTCTGCCTGCGTGGCAAGATCAACAAGGGCCTGACCTTCGCGGTGGGCGGCATTCCCGACCAGACCGGCACCTATCAAAACAACGGCGAAGGCGTGGGCAAGTTCGTGACCCAAGGGGCGGGCGACATCGTGCAATCGGCGCTGTTCAAATCCGGCGTCACCCTGATCAACCGCCGCGACATGGGCACCACCGCGCTGGAAGGCCAGTGGGGGCTGATCGACCTGCGCGCCCAGAAGCGCGCGCATTTCGTCGTCACCGGCTCGATCAACAGCCTCGATTTCATCCCCGGCGGCGGCGCGGCCCTGACGGTGGGCGGGGTCGGGCCGAACTATCGCCAGAACCGCATCCTCGTCGGGCTCGATCTGGCGATGACCAATGTGTCGAACGGCCAGATCTATGCCAATGTGGCGCTGCGCAAGCAGATCTTCGCGGATGAGTTCGGCCTGCTGACGGCGCGGTTCATTAATGACAATGTCGTCGATTTCGAATTGGGCGGTGCCCGGCGCGAAGCGGTGAACTACGCCCTGCGGCAGATGCTGCAACTGGCCAGCTATGAGCTGCTGGTGCAGATGATGCCCGCCGAGAAATACGTCGAATGCTCCGCCAAGCTGGACGCCAAGATGGGGCGCATCACCGGCGATCAGACCTCGGCCGAGCAGCTGCGCGAATTCGACGAGAAGCGCGCGGCGGAACTGGCCGCGCTGGCCGCCCAGCCTCTGGGCACGCAGGTCAGCCGCGACGAAGCCGCTCCTGCTCAGACGGGTGCTCAGGCCGGTGCTCAGACGGGTGCCGCCCAGACCCAATCGGCGCCGCAAACCGCCGAGTTCGACCCCGAGTCCCCCGTGGCGCGCACCGCGCGCAGCGCCAGCGCCATCACCGCAAGCTCCTCCGGCATGGCCAGCCCCGCCAAGTCGGGCGTGCCCGCCGAGGAGACCGAAGAAAGCCGGCTGAACACGCCCGTAAGCACCCCGGCCACGCCCGCTGGCGCCGTCTGCGCAGGCGCCGCCCCGCCGCCGCCTTGCCGTCAGGCCCGCGCGACGGCACCCCAGAAGACGCCGCAGAAGACGCCACAAACGGGCGGCACCGCGGAGAATGCCGCGCAAAACGACCCGGCCCCCAATCTTCCCGGCGGCCTTCCCGGCGAAGCCGCCCCCGGTGACCGGGTCGAGGCGCTGCCCGCCGGCCCGCTATCCCCGATGCTGCCCCCGACGCGGCCTGCGGGTGACACGAAACCCCTGCGCGACGCGGCTTTGCTGCCGCCCCTGCGCGATATTCCGACGACCGGCCCCAAGACACAGGCGGACCCCGCCCTGTCCCAGCCGGTCGAGACAAGTGCGATGCTCCGGAGGCCCATGATGGGGTCCGGGGCTGGTGTAGAGACGAGTGACCGGCTCGGCGCCTGAGCGCCCGACCTTTGGGGCCTAGTAAGCCCGCCGGTAGAAATGTCGATCGTGCTGCGCGCGATCGCCACAAGGGTGTCGCCGCACCCGGTTTAATCCCGCTGGCACGGCGTTTTGCCTGGCGGATCATGGGACCAGTAACATGACCAAATTTATGCTCTCCGCTGCCACCGCAGCTCTGCTCACCGCAACCGGCGCTTCCGCTCAGGTGGTCGATTCCTTCAACCAGACCGTCGATGACGCGCTGGAAGGCATCTCCGCATCCTTCGCCAACATGGCGATCAACAACATGGGCATCGACGGCTCGATCGACATCACCGGCACTGCCGCGCAGGGATCGGATGATTCGACCAGCGCCACGTCGCTGACCG
>JBEDTR010000009.1:0-82283 GCA_040119125.1 Marinobacter sp. | reverse complement strand
TTTCCGCCTCGTTTGCGACCGTCCGTTTCCGTCTCAGCCGCCCCGTCTGGCGTCCCGTTGTGCGCCTCAGCGCCGCCGGTGAGGGGCTATCTACGGATACCCGACCAACCTCGCAACCCCTTTCTGAAAGGAAATCCGCGAAAACTTCCAAAAAGTTACAAAACTGCGCAATTTCAATGGGTTAGCCTTACATAAAAATGCGGCTTTTTGGGTCGTGGTGGAGGCTGTTTCAGCCCTTCCCCTAGGGCAAATAGCTGTAAACGGACCAATTTCTGCCGGAATCGCCCGAGTCACCCCCCTTATCGGGCCCGAGTCACCTTCGGATTCTTTTGCATGACCCTGAGGCACCCGACAAATCGGGCCGGATTCGGGGAATCGCGACTGTCTGAACTGATCTGATCGGGAATCGCTGTCGCCTCGGGGCCCTGAGAAGACCCTCGAAAATCGCTCTCTATATAGAGGGGCCGTTTTATAGCCCGTGAGAGGTGATGGACCCGGGCCAGATAAGGCCGCCATCCTCAGCTCCCCGGCTGCGTGCATCCCTGTGTCTGCGCCCCCTGCCCAACAGTGGGCCGACGGCAGGGGCCACGACGATCAGACCGGCAACCTGCGCTCTACACACCAGCCTTAAGCCAGACATGACAAAGCCGCGCTCAGGGGGCGCGGCTTTATTGTAGGTCTGGTGGCTGTGCCTCGGGTCTCAGTCGACCTGCGGCGGCGCGGCGGGCGTGCGGGCTCCGGCCTGACGCCAGCGCTGAAGCTCGGCATGCTGGTCGAGCGAGTAGGGCTCATACGCCTTGTAATAGATCGTCAGGTTAAACAGCCGCTCCAAAAGACGCCCGTCATTCTTGCGGCGGTATTCCAGATCAGCGGCGGCCAGTTCGGCGCGGATCGCTTCCCGGCGGCCATAACGCAGCGAATGGTTCAGCAGGCCGGGATCCCCCACCAGCGGGCCGCCATTGCGTGCGACCCGACGGGGATCGCCGCCCAGTGCGGCAACAGCGTCGGCCTCGGGCGTGGGATCGACCAGGTTACCGGCCCCTGGCGTGGGCGTCGGCAGCGCGGCGTAGTTTTCCGGCTGCTGAATCGGTTTGCTGGGAAGGATCGCGAATTCGTCAGGTGTGCGCTGCGCCCGGTTGATGTTCATCAATTCGGGATCGCGATCACCGCAGGCCGCCAGCGTCAGGGCGACCAGCGCGCAGGCGATCACGTTCCGCCCCTTTGCCGATTGCATCCTTGCCTCCATTGCCCCGTCCTCTCGTTTTGCTCTCTTTACCGTATCGTTCCCGACACGTCACGCAGCCTTTTTGCTGCCACCCCAGACCAGCAGCCCGATTGCCCCGGCAAAGATAAAGATGTCCGCCACGTTAAAGATGTAGGGATTGTTGATGCCGCAGCAGGACATGTTGAGGAAATCCAGCACGCCGCGGTGAAACACCCGGTCCACCGCATTGCCCAAAGCGCCGCCAAGGACGAGCCCTGCCGAGACGAATTCCGCCGTCCGGACAAAACTGCGCTTGGCCCAGATCACCAGCGCCACACAGATCGCCAGTGCCAGCGCGAAAAGCGCCCAGCGCGTGATATCGGGATGTCCGTGGAGCAGCCCGAAATTGATGCCGGTGTTCAGCCCTTTGCGAAAGGTCACCAGCGGCGGCAGCAATTCGTAGCTTTGGCCCGGTTGCAGGGCCAGCCCGTAGATCACCCCGTATTTGGTGATCTGGTCGAGCACAAAGGCGACGGCCGCGGTGATCCAAAGGTGCCGCATGTCAGTGCCGGAAATGGCGCATGCCGGTGAATACCATGGCAAGGCCAGCCTCATCCGCCGCGGCGATCACCTCGTTGTCACGCATCGAGCCGCCGGGCTGGATCACACAGGTCGCGCCCGCAGCCGCGGCTTCCAGCAGCCCGTCGGGGAAGGGGAAGAACGCATCCGAGGCAACCGCGCTGCCTTGGGTCAACGGCGTGTCGAGGCCCAGAGCCTCGGCCATGCGCTCGGCCTTCTTGGCGGCGATCAGCGCGCTGTCGACCCGGCTCATCTGACCGGCGCCGACCCCGACCGTGGCCTGATCCTTGACGTAGACGATGGCGTTGGACTTGACGTGCTTGGCGACTTTCCACGCGAACAGCAGGTCCTGCATCTGCGCGTCCGTCGGCGCTTTCTTGGTCACGACCTTCAGGTCATCAACCCCGACAAAGCCCGCGTCCTTATCCTGCACCAGCAGACCGCCGGCCACCTGCCGCACAGTGTGACCGCCAGCCAGCACATCGGGCAGGCCATCGGTCGTCAGCAGACGCAGGTTTTTCTTGGCGGCGAAGACCTCGCGCGCAGCATCGGTTGCGCCGGGGGCGATCACCACCTCGGTAAAGATGCCGGTGATTTCGCGGGCGGTCTCTTCGTCCAGCTCGCGGTTGAATGCGACGATGCCGCCAAAGGCCGAGGTGCGGTCGCAATCGAACGCGGCACGGTAGGCTTCGATCAAGCTGCCGCCACGGGCAACGCCACAGGGGTTGGCATGCTTGATGATGGCGCAGGCGGCGGTGTCAGCGGGGTCGAATTCGGCCACCAGCTCGAACGCCGCGTCGGTGTCGTTGATGTTATTGTAGCTCAGCTCCTTGCCCTGCCACTGGCGGGCGGTGGCCACGCCGGGGCGGGCCGAGCCATCGGTATAGAATGCCGCCGTCTGATGCGGGTTCTCGCCATAGCGCAGGCTTTGCTTCAGCGTCCCGGCAAAGGCACGGCGGCGCGGCGTTTCCAGATCCAGAGCGCCGGCCATCCAGCCTGACACCGCAGTGTCATAGGCGGCGGTGCGGGCATAGGCCGTCTGCGCCAGCCGCTGCCGGAAGGCATAGGAGGTCTGGCCGTCGTTTTCATCCAGCTCGGCCAGCAGGGCGTCGTAATCCTCGACATCCGTGACGACGCTGACAAAGGCGTGGTTCTTGGACGCTGCGCGGATCATCGCGGGGCCACCGATGTCGATATTCTCGATGCAAGTGTCGTAATCCGCGCCCTTGGCGACGGTTTCCTCGAACGGGTAGAGGTTCACCACCAGCAGATCAATCGCGCCGATGCCGTGCTCTTCCATTGCGGCGACATGGGCGTCATCGTCGCGCAGCGCCAGCAGACCGCCATGCACCTTGGGGTGCAGCGTCTTGACCCGACCATCCATCATTTCCGGAAAACCGGTGACTTCGGACACGTCCTTCACCGTCAGGCCAGCCTCGCGCAGCGCGCGGGCGGTGCCGCCTGTGGACAGAAGCTCGACCCCTCGGGCCTCCAGCGCCCGGCCCAGATCAATCAGCCCGCCCTTGTCAGAGACGGAGAGCAGCGCGCGCTTCAGCGGTTGAAGATCGGTGGTCATCGGCGGGAGTTCCTCATGCGGTCAGTCGTAAGCCAAGTCGTCGTCATCGCCGCGCGCCAGGTCGCGGATGCCCTGCGGGGTATCCTGAGCCTTGCCCAAGGTCCAGCCGATCTGACAGGCATAATCGAGAACCCGCGCCGAAAGCACCAGCTGCCGGGTCGCGCGCGGCTTTAGTCGTCCGGGCTCCAGATAGACCGAGGGGGCGACGCTCAACACGCCGGTCCCGTCATGCCGGAACCGCCACACCTCTCCAGACCGAAGCGACAGGGTCACGCCGTGCCCCCCATTCAGGTCGGGGTCATCATCGACATTCGCTTCGACATCCGGATGCAGGTGAAACCGGATGGAAAAGGCAATGCCGCGCAGGTTCTGCTCTGCCACCACCCGCTCAAACCGGCGGCGGTGCAGCTCCGTCATTGCGCCCAGCGTATCCTCGCCCGACAGCTCCCGCCCGTCATGTCCCAATACCAGCTTACGCATATGGGTCAGGCCATGGGTCGCGACCCAGCCGTCATGCCCGATCAACAGACTGCGGCCCGTTCCGGTCGCGCTGGCCTGCACCCTCACGTCGCGCGGTGTCTCGGCCAGAAGCTCCGCGGGCGAATCCAGCTGTGCAGCACCATCGCCGCTGCCAGCGTTGCGCCCCTGCACGCCTGCGAAACGTGAGGATGAGACCCCATCGATCCCCAGCGTGGAATGGCTGGGCGTCGCCCGCCCCGCCCTGCGCCATGTCTCACCGAAGGACGCGCCAGAGCCGCAATTGACGATCAGCGGTCTGCGCCCCGAAGTCATCTCGAACGCCAGCGTCGAGGCATGGCCGGTTCGGCTTGCTTCCCCTTGGGGCGGCGGCGCGGCATCGATGAGCAACGAACAGCGCCCCGCCGACAGTCGGGCATATCCCATCGTCAAAGCGGCGGGCTCGCGCGCGTCGGCTGCGTTGCGCGGGCCCGCACGCACGCCAGACGATGCCAGTGCATGATCCAGCCGCCCCTCGGCCCCGCGCCCGCCGCCGTGAAACCGCGCCAACCCGCCATCGGCGTGACGCAGCGCGCGCAGCGTTGGCGCGATCCGCGCGCTCGCTTCGCGCAGCGGCTCCGGCATCGGCTGACCGGCAGTGGCCAATGCTTGCCCCACCCATGTCAGCAGGGTGAAAACCTCCAGCAGCTCTTCGGGGTTGCGCGATGGCAACGCGCCTTGCGCATCGATCTGCGCGTCGCACTGCTGAATCAGCGCGCGCAGGGCAGGCCCGGCATGTCGATCCTGCCCGCGCAGCGCCAGCCCGGCAAATAGCAGACCCGTCAGCGCCTCGAACTTCGGCAATCCAGACCGGGCGCCACGCCAACGGCGCGACAGATACGTCGTCTGCGCGGCAAGCGCGGCAAAGAATTGGGCGCCCTCCGCCGGACCGCGCCCGGCCAGAAGAAACACGCCATGGTGTATCCAACGGGTGAGGCGCCGCCCCGTCAGCGCAGGCGTCCATCCCGGCCCCTGCCCGGCCCCGAACCGGTCGATCCAGCCCCACACCCAATCCTGCGCACGCGCGCGGGCGCGAATGTCGCCTTGAGCCGCCAGATCATCGAGCCACAGACATCCATGCAGCGCCCGCTCAAATGACGGGGTTGGCATATCCAGATCCCAGATCGGCGTATCGGGCGCTTCGACAAGCTGGCCGGCGAAGAGGAAACTTCCGGCGCTCAACTGCCTGCCACGGGCGGGGCTGCCAATGCTGCGCGGCTCAGGCGGCGTGACAAATCCGGGCGCAGAGCCCGTGTCGTGAGCCGCGCCTTGGACCGCGCGTCGCGCGCCGCGCCGGGCCGCGCCCGCCGCCAGCCGCGCATGCACCCGGTCCAGCGCGCGCTCGCGTCGCGCGGCCCATGTGTCGGTATCGCCTTCGCCTGCCATGTCGTTCCCTGCCGCAGCGTCCGATTGCGCAGCCTAGCGGCGGCCCTGCCTCAAGTCACCCGTTGCTGCGCATTGAGGCGCCGCGGCGCCCCCCATGTTAGCCGCGCTGCAACGCCACCATGAAAAAGCCGTCGATGCTGCCAAGGTCCGACCAGTGATCGGGGCGGGTGCGAATTGCGCCGCTTTCCTGCGCCCACCCTTCGGGCAGCGCCTGCGCGAGGCCTGCGGGCAAGGGGCGCACGCTCAGATCGGGGTGACGCTCCAGCGCGGCAGCGAGCTGCGCCTCGCCCTCGGCCTTCAGGATCGAGCAGGTGCAAAACACCAGCACCCCGTCCGGCGCCAGCCAGCCCAGCGCCCGGTCCAGCATCTCGGCCTGTAGCGTGACCAGCGGCTTGATCTCGGTCCCGTCCTTGGCCTGCGGCAGGTCGGGGTGGCGGCGGATGGTGCCGGTCGCGGTGCAGGGTGCGTCGAGCAGGATCGCATCGAACGGCGCGTCCGGCGTCCAATCCAGCACATCGGCGGTGACCAATTCGACGTTTTCCATGCCGGTGCGGGCCAGGTTGTCGCGCAGCCTCTCCAACCGGCCCTCGGAAATATCGAGCGCCGTGACATCGGCCCCGGTCGCCGCCAGTTGCATCGTCTTGCCGCCCGGCGCGGCGCATAGGTCCAGCACTCGTTTGCCCGGTGCGGCGCCCGTCAGCCGCGCGGGCAAGGCCGCCGCCGCATCCTGAACCCACCATGCCCCATCGTCGAAACCGGGCAATGCCGACACCTGCCCCGGCGCGTCCAGCCGGATCGAACCGGTCGGCAGCAACCGCCCGCCAAGTTCCTCTGCCAGCGTTTCGGCCTTTCGCGGGAATTTGGGCGTGATGTCGAGCGGCGCGCCGCGTTCATGCGCCGCTTCCATCCGTGCCACGGCCGCATTGCCCCAATCGGCCCCGACGCGCCCGCGCAGCCAGTTCGGCAGGCGTTGCGGCTGAGCCGCGTCCCAAGCCGCCCGGCCCGCATCATCCGCCACCTTGCGCAGCACCGCGTTCACCATTCCGGACGCGGAGGGCCGGCGCGACTTTGCCAGCGCCACGGCAGTGTTCACCACACCATGCGGGGCTGCGCCCTCGCCCAGAATTTCGGTCACGGCCAGACGCAGCAGCGCGCGGATTTCGGCATGGGGTCGGCGCTGCATGAAGGGTTTCAGCGCGGCATCGGCCCGCGCCATCTGCCGCAGCGTGGCCAGAGCCAGCCGCTGCGCGCGTGCCCGCACTGCCGGGGGATGCGACAGCACATGGTCATGCACCAACATCTCGGCCATGGTCATCCGCTCATCCTGCACGCCCTCGATCATGTCGAGCGCAAGCGCGCGCGGCGCAAGGCCGGGATCGTCGGAACGGGCACCCTTTTTCGGGGGTGGGGCCATGAGTATCTCCTGACTGGCGGGACGGGACCAAGCGCTCGGACTTGTCTCGTTGCGCGCAGGCCGTATATCAGAAGCCACCATCCGACAAGCGAGCCGGCACGTCCGCCCGGTCCGAGAAGGGATTGCAATGACCACCGAGACCCCGCCGAAGCCCGATCTGCCCCCTGCCGCGCTCCGTGCGCTGGCCGAGGCCGAGGAGCGCCGCGCCAAGGCCGATGCGCTTAACCTGCCGCCCGAACTGGGCGGGCGCGAAGGCCCCGAACCGATCCGCTACGGCGATTACGAGAAAAAAGGCCTCGCCGTCGATTTCTGAGGCTTTGAGGGTAAGCAGCGCGGGCATCCTCCCTGCAAGCGCTGAGCGCAACCATCCTCGGACAAGGTGACGCCGCGAGCGCCTGCCCATCCCGGCGGGCTGGCGCGTCGCAACCGCGCGCTGACCTTAAAGCGGGGAGGCAGACCGCGCCATAATCCGCGCCCCTCACTCGTTTCGGCGCGACCCTACAGGCAGGCTACCCGAGTGCCACGGCCTTACACCGTCTCGGCGTTAAAGCCCCAGCACGTCCAGCATGTCATAATGTCCGGGCGTCGCGTCCACGCCCCAAAGCGCGGCTTTCAGCGCACCGCGCGCGAATAGGGTGCGGTCGCTGGCCTTGTGGCTGAGGATGATCCGCTCCCCCTCGCCCGCGAAAATCACCTCGTGATCACCGATCACATCGCCCCCCCGGATCGCGGAGAAGCCGATGCTGCCTGCCTCACGCGCCCCGGTGATCCCGTCGCGCGCCGCTACATAGAGATCGTCGAGCGGATGTCCGCGTCCCTCCGCCGCCGCTTCGCCCAGCATCAGCGCGGTGCCCGACGGCGCGTCGACCTTGTGACGGTGGTGCGTCTCGACGATTTCGATGTCAAAGCTTTCGTCCAGCGCCTGCGCCACCTTACGCGTTAACTGCATCAGAAGGTTCACGCCGAGGCTCATGTTCCCCGCGCGCACCACCACGCCCCTGTCCGTCACCGCGTCGATGGCGGCGATGTCATCCGGCGTCAGCCCGGTGGTGCCGATCACATGGACCACGCCCGCATCGGCCGCGACAGGGGCCAGCGCCACGGTCGCGGCGGGGGTGGTGAAGTCGATCACTGCCTGCGCGCCCGCCAGCGCGGCGCGCGCATCGTCGGTCACCACGACACCCAATGCTGCACCGCCCGCGGCCTCGCCCGCGTCCCGTCCGATCCAATCGTTGCCGGACCGCTCCACCGCACCTGCAAGCCGCATCGCGGGGCTGGCGACCACCGCCTCTGTCAGCATCCGGCCCATGCGCCCCGATGCGCCCATGATCACGATGCCGGGGGTGCTGCTGTCGTCTGGGCGGGTCTCGGTCATGGGAATTCTCGCTTCTGTCACGCTGGGATCGGGCCGGCTGCGGCCTGCCGATGCTCTACCGCCTCGTTACGTCAAGCGCAAAGCCTCGCTTGCGCGAAGCGCTCTGCGTGCGTATCTGGCAGATATGGCAAACAATAAGTTCTCCCCCGGCGCAGGCCCCACGCAACGACAGCTGAAGGTCGCCGAAATCATCCGGCGCACCCTGTCCAGTGTGCTGGCCCGCGGTGACGTGCACGATCCTGACCTGAACCGGATTTCGATCACGGTGGGCGAAGTGCGGACCTCCACGGACCTGAAGGTGGCAACCGCTTATGTGCTGCCGCTGGGCGGGCGCGAGCCCGAACTGGCGCTCGACGCGCTGCGCCGCAACCGGCATGAAATCCGCCGTCAGGTGGCGCGCGGGCTGACGCTGAAATTCTCGCCCGAGATCCGGTTCGAGCTGGATGAAACCTTTGACCTGCTCGACGACACCCGGCGCATCTTCTCGCAGCCGAAGGTGCAGCAGGATCTTGTCGGCGCCAAAGATGATGACGACACGCAAGACGACGCCCCCGCCGGGACCGATGATGATCGTTAAGCACCTGTTGATCGGCGTGCTGGGCCTGTTGGGCGGCACGCTTCTGTCGGGCTCCGAACTGCGCGCGGATCACACCTGTGCGTCGCAAAGCCATGAAGGGCTGAGCTACACGGTCTGCACCGCCAGTCTTGGTGAGGATGACCTGCGGGTGTTCCACCGCGATCCCGAAGGCCGCCCCTTCGGCAGCTTCGCCGCGCTCGACGCCCGGCTGGCCGAGCGCGACGAGCGGTTGGGCTTTGCGATGAATGCGGGCATGTATCACCCCGACCGTTCCGCCGTGGGCCTGCTGATCGATGAGGGCGAGGAACAGGCGCGGCTTATCACCAATCCCGGCCCCGGCAATTTCGGCATGCAGCCCAATGGCGTCTTCTGCCTGACCGAAGACCGGGCGCTGGTGGTCGAGACACTGGCCTTTGACGCCAATCCGCCCGCCTGCCAATTCGCCACCCAATCGGGCCCGATGCTGGTGATCGACGGCGCGCTGCATCCCCGATTTCTGGTGGATAGCGACAGCCGCTTCATCCGCAACGGCGTTGGTGTTTCGCCGGACGGGCAGACGGTCCATTTCGTGATCTCTGACCAGCGTGTCAGCTTTCACGAATTCGGGCGCTTCTTTCGCGATGCGCTGGGCACGCCCAATGCGCTGTTCCTCGATGGCAAGGTCTCGAAATTGCACGCGCCGGATCTGGGCCGCTCCGATGGTGGCTTCCCGATGGGGCCTATCGTGGGCACCGTGCATTCGCGCTAGGCGGCGCCGACCACGCCCCGCGCCCGGTTGACCCGCCGGGCGGCAATCGCTAGCACCGCGCCCCTGAACACGAGCACCGCATTCCGCATTGCCCCGACAGGACAGGAGAGCCTCATGGGACGCCGCAAGGGTCGCGCCATTTCCGGCTGGATCATCATCGACAAACCCGCTGGGCCGACCTCCACCGCTGTGGTGAACAAGGTCCGCTGGGCGCTGAATGCGGCCAAGGCTGGCCATGCCGGCACACTCGACCCCGCCGCCACAGGCGTTCTCGCCGTGGCTCTGGGCGAGGCCACGAAAACCGTGCCCTACATTACCGACGCGCTGAAATGCTACCGTTTCACCGTGCGGCTGGGTCAGGCCACCAATACCGACGATGCCGAGGGCGAGGTGATCGACACATCCGACGCCCGCCCCACCGATGACGACATCATCGCCGCCCTGCCCGGCTTCCGCGGGGAAATCATGCAGGTCCCGCCGAAATTCTCCGCCGTAAAGATCGACGGAGAGCGCGCCTATGCGTTGGCCCGCGACGACGAGGAGTTCGAGATCGCCGCGCGACCGCTCTGGGTCGAAAGCCTCGATCTGATCGAACGCCCCGACGCCGATACCGTCGTGCTGGAGATGGTCTGCGGCAAAGGCGGCTATGTGCGCGCCATTGCCCGCGATCTAGGGCAGACGCTTGGCTGCCTTGGCCATGTCGTTACCCTGCGCCGCACATGGTCCGGCCCGTTTGACGCCGAAGACGGGCTTAGCATGGAGCAGGTCGAGGAACTGGCCCAGTCCCCTGCTCTCGACGATTACCTTTTGCCGCTTGAAACCGGACTGGCGGATCTGGAGCAGGGCCGCTGCGCTGCCGGGGCGGCCACCCGCCTCAAGAACGGCAACCCCGCATCGGTGATCTGTCCGCATGCCGAATTCGGCGAAACGATCTGGGCCTCCGATAACGGACAGCCCGTCGCGATCGGCACTTACATGGGCGGGGAGCTGCACCCGACGCGGGTGTTCAACCTGTGATCCGATGATCCGCCGCACCTATACCGCCCCGGACGGCACCGAAAGCGAGGCATTCTATTCCGAATGCGACCGCTATCGTTATGCCCTGACCCGGATCTGGGAGGCGCAGGGGCGGCGGTTGCTGATCGTCATGCTCAATCCGTCAAAGGCCACCGAACGCCATAACGACCCCACCATCGAGCGCTGCGAGCGGCGCGCGCGGGCTCTGGGATATGGCGGGGTTCGAATCTGCAACCTGTTTGCATGGCGTGAAACCGATCCGCGCGCCCTGAAACGGGCGACGGCCCCTATCGGCCCGGATTGCGACGCGGTGCTGCGCGACGCGGCAACGTGGTCCGACGACATTTTATGTGGGTGGGGTGTGCATGGTGCGCATATGGATCGGGGGACGCATGTCGCCCGCCAACTTGCCGCCATGGGCAAGCCGATACTAAATCTGGGGCTGACCAAGGCCGGACACCCGCGCCACCCTCTATATATAGCTTATGCGCAGCGCCCGGTGGTGTGGGAATCAGACCAAAACAAGGCGAAAGAGTCCTTTGACATGCCTTGTCAGCAGCCTGAACCGGCCACATTCGACCGTTAACCCTTTCATCAGGAAGGCTCGCCACCGCCGGGAATCAACGGCATGGGGCAGGGTTGTTAGGACAATGTGCAGGAATATGCGCATATCCTGCACCGGGTGGAGCCATGGATGGCCGGTATAGGCTGCTGAGACGCGGGGAACACGATGTTCATGCTGCTGGGACTTATGGGTGCGGTGCTTGTTGGCTCCGCCGTCATGCTTCAGACCGATGTGCTGGAGGACGAAGACATTTCCGAAGCGGAAGACGATTCCGGCGGCGATGACTACGGTGACATGTTCGACCAGATCCCGACCGATGAGGACGGGTTCGATCCGCCCGATAGCACGGCGGTGGACAATACGGACGCCGCCCCCTTCGATGATTTCCTCTCCGATGATGGCGATGATCTGGCGGCGCTGGATGACGATGCCGGCGAGGACGCCGCGCTTGCCGCGAGCGCCGATTTCGACCGCCTCTATGGTGACGATCCCGACGATGATTTCCTTGCCGACATATTGGCCGATGACCTCGGCGAGGATGATGGCGCCGGCCTCGACTTCCTCGACGATGCGGCCGAAGCACCTGCCGATGACGACGATCCAGACAGCGATACGGTCACGGCCCTTAATGCCGCCGCTGAGGCCGAGGTCGCCCCCAATGCACCCGAAGCCGCAGCTGCGGAAGATGACAGCGCGGATGATGGCGCCGATGTCATCTGGCTCGACAACGCCGATCTGGCACCTGCCGGGAATGATCCGTTCTTTGACCTCGACGATTGGCTCGATGACGAGCACGAAACCGAAATCACCGGCTACAATCCCGAACAGGACAAGATCGTCGTGATCTGGGACGACAGCGATGATGGCGAAGTGCCCGAACTGCGGATCGAGCCGGTCGAAGGCACCGATGACGTGCAACTGGTGGTGGGCGGCACGGCTGTGTCCACCGTGGTCGGCGGCGTTGGCCTGACCGCGGATGATGTCGACCTTGTCCCCGAAAGCATGGCCGAGGCCTGACACCCACGCTCCGCCCCGCCCCCTGCCCCCCATTAGCGCGCCGCACCCGATCCGTCCGGGTGCGGTTGCCGTTTGCGCAATTCCCGCCGCGCCCCTCCTTTAGAAAACACGGGCGCAGGGGCCTGCCGATCCACGCCGACCGATGCGGCGGATGAGCGGATTGAGGCTTTCTTTTTCAGCCGTAAATGCCTATATGCCGGCATCCGTCCCGCGAAAGCGGCGGACACTCCATGGGCCCTGCTGGACGACATCCCGGCTTGTGCCATCCACCCTTTTGACAAGGAGACCCCGATGTCGATCACAGTCGAAGACAAAGCACGCGTCATGAAGGACTATGCGACCAAGGAAGGCGACACCGGTTCGCCCGAAGTTCAGGTCGCTATCCTCAGCTCGCGCATCTCCACGCTGACCGAGCATTTCAAGACCCACAAGAAGGACAACCACTCTCGTCGTGGCCTTCTGAAGCTGGTGGCTCAGCGCCGCAAGCTGCTGGACTACCTGAAAGCCAAAGATGTGTCCCGTTACCAGGACCTCATCGGCCGCCTCGGCCTGCGTCGCTGAATGCTGACCGCGCCCCATCGGGGCGCGGTTTTCATATGCGGACCAAGGGGTTCGCACCCTTGATGCCGACCGGGCCCGCCCGGCGTCAGGGATCAAACCGAGGGCCACGGGACGCGCCATGCGCAGCCCCGTACGCAACCGGCTCGAGGGGATACGCCCCGACGGCCAAGATTGGAAACGAGATGTTCAACACGACCACAAAATCCATGCAGTGGGGCGAAGAGACCCTGACGCTTGAAACGGGCAAGGTTGCCCGCCAGGCCGACGGCTCTGTCATCGCCACGCTCGGTGAAACCTCGGTGATGGCCAACGTGACCTTCGCCAAGGCACCGAAGCCGGGTCAGGATTTCTTCCCCCTGACCGTGCACTACAATGAAAAATACTACGCTGCGGGCAAAGTGCCCGGCGGCTTCTTCAAGCGCGAAGGCCGTCCGACCGAGAAAGAGACGCTGACCTCGCGCCTCATCGACCGTCCGATTCGCCCGCTGTTCGCCCCCGGCTTCAAAAACGAAGTTCTGGTGATCTGCACCGTGCTGAGCCACGACCTTGTCAACGATCCCGATATCGTTGCGATGATCGCGGCCTCTGCTGCGCTGACCCTGTCCGGCGCGCCCTTCATGGGCCCTATCGCTGGCTGCCGCGTGGGCTACGAGGATGGCGAATACATCCTGAACCCCGAAGTGTCCGATATGGACCAGCTGCGCATGAACCCCGACCAGCGCCTCGACCTTGTTGTCGCCGGCACCAAGGACGCGGTCATGATGGTGGAATCCGAGGCTTACGAGCTGTCGGAAGCCGAAATGCTGGGCGCCGTCACTTTTGCGCATAAACAGCTCCAGCCGGTGGTCGACCTGATCATCGATCTGGCCGAAGACGCCGCGAAAGAGCCGTTCGACTACACGCCGCCGGATTACTCCGCGCTGTTCGAGAAGGTGAAAGCCGCCGGCGAAGAGCAGATGCGCGCCGCATTCGCCATCCGCGACAAGCAGGAACGCACCACTGCGATTTCCGCCGCGCGCGATGCCGTCATGGCGACCCTGTCCGAAGACGATCTGGCCGATGCCAACTTGGGCTCTGCGTTCAAGAAGCTCGAAAGCTCGATCCTGCGTGGCGCCATCATCAAGGGCGGTGCCCGTATCGATGGTCGCGACACCACCACCGTGCGCCAGATCAGCAGCCAGGTTGGCCTGCTGCCCCGGACCCACGGCTCGGCACTGTTCACCCGCGGTGAAACTCAGGGTCTGGTTGTGACCACGCTGGGCACGGGCGACGATGAGCAGATCATCGATGCGCTGCACGGCAACTACCGCTCGAACTTCATGCTGCACTACAACTTCCCGCCCTATTCGGTCGGCGAAGTCGGTCGCTTTGGCCCTCCGGGTCGTCGTGAGATCGGTCACGGGAAACTCGCATGGCGCGCGCTGCAGGCTGTCCTGCCCGCACCGACCGATTTCCCCTACACGATCCGCGTCGTGTCCGAGATCACCGAATCGAACGGCTCCTCCTCGATGGCGTCGATCTGTGGCGGCTCGCTGGCCATGATGGACGCGGGCGTTCCGCTGAAGTCTCCGGTTGCTGGTGTGGCGATGGGCCTGATCCTCGAAGAGGACGGCTCCTATGCGATCCTGACCGACATTCTTGGCGACGAGGATCACCTCGGCGACATGGACTTCAAGGTTGCTGGCACCGAAAACGGCATCACCTCGCTGCAGATGGACATCAAGGTCGCGGGCATCACGCCCGAGATCATGGAGAAAGCTCTGGCGCAGGCCAAAGACGGCCGGATGCATATCCTGGGTGAGATGAGCAAAGCTCTGACCTCGGGCCGGACCGAATTCTCGGCGCATGCGCCGCGGATCGAAACCATGACCGTGCCCACCGACAAGATCCGTGAAGTGATCGGCTCGGGCGGCAAGGTTATCCGCGAAATCGTGGAAACCTCCGGCGCCAAGGTCGACATCAACGATGACGGTGTCATCAAGATCGCCTCCGCCAATGCCGAAAACATCCAGAAGGCCTATGACATGATCTATTCGATCGTGGCAGAGCCCGAGGAAGGCAAGGTTTACACCGGCAAGGTCGTGAAGATCGTCGATTTCGGCGCCTTCGTGAACTTCTTCGGCAAGCGTGACGGCCTTGTGCATGTCAGCCAGATCGAAAACCGCCGCCTGAACCACCCTTCGGATGTTCTGAAGGAAGGCCAGGAAGTGAAGGTCAAACTGCTCGGCTTCGATGATCGCGGCAAGGTTCGCCTGTCGATGAAAGTCGTCGATCAGGAGACCGGCGAAGAAGTCGCGCGCGAAGAGACCGCCGAATAAGGCACTCTCGTTTCGTATCTAGAACGGCCCTCGCAGCAATGCGGGGGCCGTTTTCGTTTGCGCCGCCTACACTGTCACTAACGCGTGGATGCCGCTGGCCGTCGTTCCCGTCGCCAAGACCCGCCGCGCCGCCACCGGCAGGACCGTCATATCGGGCACCGTAACCACGCGGCTCGCCCCGCGCAGCGTCACGAGCGCAACCGCCCCCCCGATTTCGACATAAAGCGCGGAGGCTGTATCGAGCAGATCGGTGCCGTCATCCGGCGTAACTGGAACGATGTCGCTGGCGGGACCGTCAAGCGGCAGGGCACGGTTTTGGAAGGGATTGGTCATCTGACACCTCGATAGATCGGTTGAAACGCGACCCCGGTGATAACGCAAAACGGGTTAACCGGTCCCGAAGCCTACGCGCGCCAAGCCTGCAATCCGAATTTGACAGGTGATTTCATTAGGCATTCCAACTGCTTGACCCCGGCACCCTAGGTTCATCACGTCCCAATGATTGAACCCAATCGTGCCCATCGGCGTTTGATTGCCGAACACTAAGAAAACGAGGGAGCCGAAATCATGCTCGTCAAGTCGCTCAACCGCCGGACCTTCATGACCGGCACCGCCGCCGCAGCCGCAGCCGCCGTCGCCACCCCCGCTCTGTCGCATTCCGCCCCGCAGCAGTTTCAGGTGCCAGAACAGTTCAAGGCACAGGTCGTCCGGGTAAATAAAGATCTGCCCGCGGGTCAGATCTTTATCAAGATGCCGACCTACCACCTGTATTACACGCTCGGCGATGGCACTGCCGTCCGCTACGGCGTCGCATTGGGTAAAGAAGGCCTCAAGTTCCGTGGCACTGCCACTGTGGAGCGTAAGGTTGAATGGCCCAGCTGGACCCCGACGCAGGACATGATCGCCCGCGACCCGACTTACGCGAAATACGAGAACGGCATGCCGGGTGGTCCGACCAACCCGCTGGGTGCGCGTGCGCTTTATCTCTACGACGCCAACGGACGCGACACCCTGTTCCGCATCCATGGCACGACTGATCCGAGCTCGATCGGTAAGTCGGTCTCGAATGGCTGCATCCGCATGTATAACAGCCATGTCAAAGATCTGTATGATCGCGTTCAGCTTGGCACGCGCGTTACCGCCACGGGCTGATCCCGCCGCGTTTTTCGACCAAGGCCGACCATCGTGTCGGCCTTTTTTCGTGGCGGGGCGACATGCAGACGCTCGGCCCTTTCCCCTGTGACCATCGCGCGGTAGCGTCCGGGAAAATGCAGCACAGGAGCCTTTCATGAGCATCGAAGCCCGCCTCGCCGACCTTGGCATCACGCTTTCCACCCCTGCCGCCCCGGCGGCCAACTATGTGCCCTTCGTCCAGTCGGGCAATCTGATCTATGTTTCGGGCCAGATCAGCCAAGATGAAAACGGCATGATCAAGGGCAAGATCGGCACGGATCTGAGTGTCGAGGAGGGCGCCGCTGCCGCCAAGCGCTGCGCCATCGGTCTTCTGGAACAGGTGAAAGCCGCTTGTGACGGCGATCTGGAGCGGCTGGTGCGGGTGGTGAAGCTGACCGGTTTCGTCAACTCGACCCCCGATTTCGGCCAGCAATCTACCGTCGTCAACGGCGCGTCTGATTTTCTGGTTGAGGCGCTGGGTGATAAGGGACGTCACGCACGTTCCGCTGTCAGCGCTGGCGCGCTGCCCTTCGGCGTTGCGGTTGAGATCGAAGGCATTTTCGAGATCGCATGACCCGCGTGATCCCGCTCCCTGATGCGTTTCTCTCCCGGCCACTCGCCCATCGCGGTCTGCATGATCGCGCGGCAGGCCGGATAGAGAATGCCCCCGCCTCCTTCGCTGCGGCGGTGGAGGCGGGCTACGGCATCGAGTTGGATCTGCAACTGTCGGCGGATGGCGTGGCGATGGTGTTTCACGACGCGCAGCTGGACCGGCTGACCCGTGAAACCGGCCCCGTCGCTGCCCGCACGGCCGAGGAATTGACCCGCATCGCGCTGACCGACAGTTCCGATACCATCCCGACACTGGCGCAGGTTCTGGCTCAGGTCGCGGGGCAGGTGCCGTTGCTGATCGAACTAAAGGATCAGGACGGTGCGTTCGGCCCCGATACCGGCGCGCTGGAACAGGCGACCGCCGCCGCGCTGCGCGGCTATGACGGGCCAGTTGCGGTCATGTCGTTCAATCCGCATTCGGTTACAGCGATGGCGCGGCTTTCGCCCGACGTGCCCCGTGGGCTGACCACCTGCGCGTTTGACGGAGACGAGGCCGAACGCCTGAGCCCTGCGCGCCTGTCGCAGCTGCGCCGCATTGCGTCTTATGAGGGCTCCGCGTCCAGCTTCGTGTCCCATGACAGCCGCGATCTGACGGGGCGGGCCGTGTCACGGCTGCGCGATGAAGGTCAACCAATCCTGTGCTGGACGATCAGATCCGAGGCAGAAGCCCGCGCGGTTGCGGGTCTTGCCGATAATATCACCTTCGAGGGGTTCCGCCCGGCTTGACGGACGCGGCCCGCACCCCACCCTAAGGCGCCGCATGACCGAGACACGCATTGAAATTCAGACCCTCGCCAGCCTGTCGGAAATCGACGCGGCGGAATGGGATAGCTGCGCCGCGCCCGAGGCCGCAGATGGCGGACGCCCCCGCGATCCATTCACCACGCATCGCTTCCTTTCGGCGCTGGAGGACAGTGGCTCCGTCGGGCGCGGCACCGGCTGGCAACCGACCTACTTGCTGGCCCGCGCTGATGGTCAGCTTATCGCCGCTGCGCCGCTCTATGCGAAATCGCACAGTCAGGGCGAATATATCTTCGATCACAGTTGGGCCCATGCCTATGAGCGTGCGGGTGGCAATTATTACCCGAAGCTGCAAATCGCCGTGCCATTCACCCCCGCCACCGGGCGGCGGTTCCTTTGCCGTCCGGGGTTTGAGGAGCTGGGCATTGCCGCACTGACCCAAGGCGCCGTGCAGATCGCCAGCGACAATCACATCAGTTCGCTACATGTCACGTTTTGCACACCGCAGGAGGCCGAGGCCGGCGATGCGCTTGGCCTGATGCACCGGAAGACCCAGCAATTTCACTGGTTCAATGACAGTTACACGGATTTCGACGGTTTCCTTGGCTCGCTTTCCTCGCGCAAGCGCAAGGCGATCCGCAAGGAACGGCGCGTGGCACAGGATTTCGGCGGCACCATCGCCACGCTGACCGGCGATCAGATCGAGCCAGAGAATTGGGATGCCTTCTGGCAGTTTTATCAGGACACCGGCGCGCGCAAATGGGGCACGCCCTATTTGACACGCGAGTTCTTCGACATTGCGCAGGACCGCCTACGCGATGACATGGCCTTGATGCTGGCATTCCGCGAGGGCGTGCCAGTCGCCGGGGCGCTGAATTTCATCGGGCGCGATGCGCTTTATGGTCGATACTGGGGCGCGGTAGAGGACCATCCCTGTCTGCATTTTGAACTGTGCTATTATCAAGCCATTGATTTCGCGATCGCTCACGGGCTGAAGCGGGTCGAGGCCGGAGCGCAGGGCGAGCATAAGCTGGCGCGCGGTTATCTGCCCACCACCACCCATTCACTGCATTGGGTCGGCGATCCCGGCTTCCGCACCGCAATCGCGGAGTATCTGGAGGCGGAGGCCGACGCGGTGGCCCATGAAATCGAAGTGCTGACCAGCTACGGCCCGTTCCGCAAGACCGGCAGCGAAGACAATTAAAGGCGCATCATGAGCAAAACCC
This sequence comes from Marinobacter sp., assembly GCA_040119125.1. GTDB lineage: Bacteria > Pseudomonadota > Alphaproteobacteria > Rhodobacterales > Rhodobacteraceae > Pacificitalea. The sequence continues at coordinate 63,678 of JBEDTR010000009.1, read as the reverse complement.
TGTCTGACACCGAACTTCACACCGCGTTGGCCGATCTGACTGGATGGAAACAGGACGGTCGCAGCATTCGGCGCAGCTTCAAATTTGCGGATTTCACCGCCGCATGGGGCTTCATGTCCCGCGTTGCGCTGATGGCGGAAAAGGCTGATCACCACCCGGATTGGTCAAACAGCTACAATAAGGTAGAGGTCGCGCTGACAAGCCATGACGCTGGCGGAGTGACCCCACGGGACATCGCGCTGGCCAAGAAAATAAACGCTGCGCTGGAGAGTTGACGCATGGACGAATTTCTAAGCACCGAGCTGGCCGCCGGAACGACGGTGGGCGACATCCTGAGTGTCCAGTTTCTGGTCGGGATCGGGGCCAATCTACTGACAGCGATCATCATTCTGATCGCCGCCTTCCTTGTTTCCAGCTTCGTGAAGCGCCGGATCGAGGGGCTGGCCACGCGCTATAAGCGGCTCGACGACACGCTGTTTTCCTTCCTCGCCAATATCGCCAAATACATCATCCTGACCTTTGCGTTCATCTTTGTGCTGAACCGGTTCGGGGTGCAGACCGCGTCGCTGGTGGCGCTGGTCGGTGCTGCCGGTCTGGCCATCGGCCTTGCGCTGCAGGGCGTGCTGTCAGGCGTCGCCGCGGGCGTGATGCTGGTGATGTTCCGACCGATCAAGAAGGGCGATTTCATCATCGTCTCGGGCGTCATGGGCACGGTGAAGGACATCTCGATCTTTACCACCGAAATCGCCACGCTGGACAATGTGCAGGTTACGATGCCCAATTCCGATATCTGGGGCCAGCCGATCACCAACTATTCGATCTATGACACCCGCCGGGCAGAGTGGACATTCGGTGTCAGCTACGATTCCAACCTTGCGACGGCGGAGCAGGTCATTCGCGACACGATCATGGCCGATCCCCGCTCCCGAACAGAGCCTGCGCCCTTCATTCAGGTCAACAACCTCAATGACAGTTCGGTGGATTTCCTTGTGCGGGTCTGGGTTGCCGCCGCGGATTACTTCCAGTTTCAGGCCGACATGAAGCGCAATGTGAAAGAGGCGTTGGACAATAACGGCGTGGGCATTCCCTTCCCCACGCGCACGCTGGTCTATGATGGCGGTGTGGCCCCCAGCCCCGCCGCCGATGATGCCCCGGCGGCCACCGCCAACGGCGCGCAGGCGTAGCAGTCAGAAGGTGGGCGGCTGGTCAGGAAGCCTGTCGCCCACCGCCTCGCGCCAATGTCGGCGGCATAGGGACACATAGGTTTCATTGCCGCCGATCTGCACCTGATCGCCCGAGGTGGACACTTGGCCTTCGGCATCCCGGCGGATCACCATCGTCGCCTTGCGTCCACAATGGCAGATCGTCCGCACTTCACGCATCTCATCCGCCAAAGTCAGCAGCGCCGCGGAGCCGGGGAACAACTGCCCCAGAAAATCCACCCGCAGCCCATAGCACATGACCGGCACGTTCAGGTCATCGACCACGCGCGCGAGTTGCCAGACCTGCGCTTCGGTCAGGAACTGCGCCTCATCCACGAACACACAGGCGCAGGGGCCTTCGGCCAGCCGCGCTTTGATACGCGCAAACAGGTCGTCGCCTTCGCGAAACACGTCCGAGGGCGCGCCAATCCCGATCCGGCTGCCGATCCGGCCTTCGCCCGCGCGCGTGTCCAGCGCGGCGGTCAGCAGATAGGTCTGCATGCCCCGTTCAATGTAATTGTGCGACGCCTGCAGCAGGATCGTGCTCTTGCCGGCGTTCATGGTCGAATAATGAAAATAGAGCTTGGCCATGCGGGTCAGATAGCCGGAGCCGCGCCAGAGGCGCAAGCGTGTGACGCGCCGCCTCAGCGAATGCGCGCGACCACATAATCGGCAAGATCAATCAGCAGGTCGCGCATCGGATCGGCGGGCAGGCGGCGCATGGCCTCCTTGGCGGTTTCCGCCCAGCCGGTCGCGGCATCGCGGGTAAAATCAAGCGCGCCGTGGCGGGCCAGCAGATCCGCTGCGCGATCCAGATCACCATCGCGCTGATCGCCCTTCTCGATGGTGCGCACCCAGAACGCCCGTTCATCGGCATCGGCGGCAGCCACGGCCTTGATAATCGGAAGGGTCAGTTTGCGCTCGCGGAAATCATCCCCGACATTCTTGCCGATTGCGCCCGCGTCGCCTTGCCAGTCCAGCAGGTCATCCACCATCTGGAAACTGATCCCCAGCGCGTCGCCATAGATGCGCAGGGCTTCCACCGTCTCGGCGGGTTGTTCGGCAATGACGCCACCCACTTCGGTCGCGGCGGCAAATAGCGCGGCGGTTTTGCCGCGGATCACCTGCAAATAGACGCTTTCATCTGTCTTGAGGTCATTGGCTGCGGTCAGTTGCAGCACCTCGCCCTCCGCAATCGTCGCGGCGGCGTTGGACAGGATGTCGAGAACCCGCAGATTGCCCGGCTCCACCATCAACTGGAACGCGCGGGCGAACAGGTAATCGCCCACCAGAACCGAAGATTTGTTATCCCACAGCAGGTTGGCCGTCGGGCGGCCACGGCGTTGACCGCTTTCATCCACCACATCGTCATGCAGCAAGGTCGCGGTGTGGATGAACTCCACCGTCGCGGCCAGATGCACATGAAACGGGCCGTCATAGCCACACAGCCGGGCCGAGGCGAGCGTCAGCATCGGGCGCAGCCGCTTGCCACCGGCTTCGATCAAATGGGCGGAGACTTCGGGAATGCGGGGCGCATGTTCGGACGCCATCCGCGCACGGATCAGGCTGTTTACCTCGTCCAGATCGCCGGCCAGAACTTCGGCCAGGCGCTCATGCGGTTTTACGACGGCATCATCCAGGCCCATCACACTCTCGTCTGTCTGCTCGACAAAGGACCGCAACAGCCCTTAAGTCTGGGTCATGAAGGAACTTCTACGCGCCACCGACCCCACCGTGATCGCCTTTGCGAAGGCCCTCCTCGCCGGCGAGGATATAGAGTGTTTCGAGATGGACGTCCATATGAGCATCCTGGACGGCAGTCTTGGCATTTTGCCGCGTCGCTTGATGGTGGGAAATGACGATCTGATCCCGGCGCGCGCCGCAATGCGCGCCAATGGGATCGACGTCACCACCGACCGGGACTGACCCCCATGCCGGACGCGGAGGAGCATGACGCCGGGCCGGACCCGGAAGGTGATGCATCCGCGATGTTTCACGTGACACCTTTCAGTTGCGACAGCTTCCTGGGCGGTCGGGTGCGGTTGTGGCAGCCCGCGCGCGGCTATCGCGCTGGCGTTGATCCGGTATTTCTTGCCGCCGCCTGCCCTGCCAGCCCCGGCGAAACGGTGCTGGAGCTGGGTTGCGGCGTCGGCGCGGCAAGCCTGTGCCTAGGCGCGCGGGTGGCCGGGTTGCGCCTGACCGGTGTGGAACGGCATGGCCCCACTGCCGCGCTGGCCCGCCGCAATGCAGAGGAACACCACCGTCCCGATGCCCCGATGATGGAGGTGATCGAAGCCGACCTGTCGGACCTGCCCGCCGATCTGCGCGCACGCAGCTTCGACCATGTTATTGCCAACCCCCCCTATTTCGACCGCAACCGAGGCTCCCGCGCCTCTGGCCCCGCACGCGAGGCCGCGATGGGCGAAGAGACTCCGCTCGCTGTCTGGCTCGATTGTGCGGCGCGGCGTCTGCGCCCGCGCGGATGGCTGACGCTGATCCATCACCCGACCCGCCTGCCTGACATTCTGAAGGCCCTTCCCGACCGGCTGGGAAGTGTCGAAATCCTTCCGCTTGCCCCGCGCATCGGGCGGGAGGCGAGCCTGATCCTGATCCGTGCGCGCAAGGGCGGCGGGGCTGCGCCACGCCTGCATTTTCCGGTGATCCTGCACGAAGGCGCGCGGCATTTGGCCGATGGCGAAGACTATTCCCGGCAGATCCGTGCCGTGCTGCGCGATGGCGCGCCGATGCCGGGCTTCGCCCCTTAACTTCGCCTTAGGGAAATTCATATCTTCTGAACATGACACTGCGGCAACCGTTTCGTGACACGACTCGAAAAACATGCTGCACTGGTGTCATGGCGAACAAGTAGGAGAGAAAGATGACCGTGAGTGCCCATATTCAGCAGCTCCGCAGGAAACATCAGTCCCTCGCGGCGGAGGTAGAGGCCGCGCAGCGCACCCCTTCAGCGGATCCGTTGACCATCGCCGACATGAAGAAGCAAAAACTTAAGCTCAAGGAGGAGATCAGCAGGCTGAGCATGGCTTGATCTCCTGACACGGTCGGTTTCCGGGGGGCTTCGCATCGCCCTTAGCAAACCTACCCACGACACGAGTTACGATCGGGGAGGTCGGCCGTCGAGTGCACCGACATCAGCCGCTCCGGTCTCACGTTCATTACGATCACGGGACGACCGCCCTAAGAATGCATATTCAGCATTCCGGAGTCTGACCCTCTACGGGCCGCGCCCCTACAGTTTTAAACGAAAAAAGGGACCGGTTTTGCCGGTCCCTTTGCTCGTGATCTTAGGTAAGCGTCGGCCTCCGGCATTACTGGCCGAGACGCTGCCGCTCAGACGAAGAACTGCCCGCCATTCGCGGTGAGGGTTGATCCGGTGATGAAGCCCGCGTCTTCGGAGGCAAGGAAGACCACGCAACGCGCGATTTCTTCGGGTTCGCCCAACCGACCCACAGGGATCTGAGGGATGATCTTCTCGTTTAGCACTTTTTCCGGGATCGCGCGGACCATTTCGGTGCCGATATAGCCCGGACAGATCGCGTTGACCGTGATCCCGGCGCGCGCGCCTTCCTGTGCCAGCGCCTTGGTAAAGCCCAGATCCCCGGCTTTGGCGGCGGAATAGTTGGCCTGCCCCGCCTGACCCTTCTGCCCGTTGATCGACGAGATATTGATCACGCGGCCAAATTTGCGGTCCCGCATGCCCGACCAAACCGGGTGGGTCATGTTGAAGACGCCCGACAGGTTGGTGTCGATGACTTCCTTCCATTGCTCCGGTGTCATCTTGTGGAACATGGAATCACGGGTAATACCCGCGTTATTGACCAGCACATCGACCGGGCCGAGGTCTGCCTCGACCTGCGCAATGCCATTTTTGCACGCGTCATACTCCGCGACCGACCATTTATAGGTCTTAATCCCGGTCTCCTTGGTAAATGCTGCTGCGGCCTCGTCATTGCCGCCATAGGTGGCCGCAACCTGATAGCCGGCCTTTTGCAAGGCCTTTGAGATTGCAGCGCCAATGCCACGGCTCCCACCGGTGACCAATGCGACTTTACTCATAATGCTCTCCTCCGCGTTCGTAGAATTACCCTAAATGTTAGCGCCTCAAATTCGCAACATTATTACCAAGTAAGTCCTGAAATTTTGCCGATTTATTGCGTTGGGTCAGTCAGGCCAGTCGGAAACGGGTGGCAACGCCGTGGTTGCCACCCCTCCTGCGTTCAGGTCAGGGGCGCTCGACGCACAGCGCGACGCCCATGCCGCCGCCGATACACAGGGTGGCGAGGCCCTTTTTCGCGTCCCGGCGCTTCATTTCAAACAGCAGCGTGTTCAGGACCCGGCACCCGGAGGCGCCGATGGGGTGGCCGATGGCGATGGCGCCGCCGTTGACGTTCACGATCGCCGGATCCCAGCCCATTTCCTTGTTCACGGCGCAGGCCTGCGCGGCGAAGGCTTCGTTCGCCTCGATCAGATCCAGATCCGCAACCGACCAGCCGGCCTTGTCCAGCGCCTTGCGGCTGGCATGGATCGGGCCGACACCCATGATCGCAGGGTCCAGCCCGGCGGTGGCGTAGGATGCGATGCGGGCCAGCGGCTCGATCCCGCGCTTTTCGGCATCGTCGGCGCTCATCAGCAGCACGGCGGCGGCGCCATCGTTGATCCCCGACGCGTTGGCCGCGGTCACAGACCCGTCGCGCGTGAAGGCGGGGCGGAGCTTCTGCATCGATTCGATATTTGCGCCGTGGCGAACATATTCATCTGCATCGACGACAGTTTCGCCTTTGCGGGTTTTGACGGTGTAGGCGACGATCTCATCAGCAAAACGTCCGGCCTTCTGCGCCTCTTCCGCCTTGTTCTGCGATGCGACGGCAAACTCATCCTGAGTGTCGCGGCTGATCTGCCATTTCTCGGCAACGTTTTCAGCGGTCTGGCCCATGTGGTAGCCATTGAACGCATCCCACAGGCCATCGCGGATCATGGTGTCGATATAGCTCATATCGCCCATCTTGTGGCCTTGGCGCAGGTTCGCGCAATGTGGGCTCATCGACATGTTTTCCTGCCCGCCGGCAGCAACAATCGAAGCATCGCCCAGCTGAATGTGCTGTGCGCCCAGCGCCACGGCGCGCAGACCGGAGCCGCAGACCTGATTGATGCCCCACGCGGCGGATTCCTGCGGCAGACCGGCAAGGATATGCGCCTGACGCGCGGGGTTTTGCCCTTGGCCTGCGGTCAGGACCTGACCAAGAATGGTCTCGGACACTTCGGATTTGTCGATCCCTGCACGCTCCACGATTGCTTCGAGCACCCGCGCGCCCAAGTCATGAGCCGGCGTGTTGGCAAATGAGCCAAGGAAACTGCCGACGGCAGTCCGCCCTGCGGAAGCGATGACGACATTGGTCATGGAAAGTCCTTTCCCCAAAACAAGGCGGTAGGCCTGCGGCCCCGGTCATCCTCGCCCGAAACCACCCCCGCCGATTTCCCTATCTGTGGTAAGGGTCGGACGCGTGTTTCGCAACGGAAACCATGCGTTGTGAGCGAGAAGCGGCGGAGCCTGCTGCACCATCCGGGGCGGGCAAGCGTCGTTTACCCCCGCGCCATCTCCGTAACTTTATCATGGCAGGGACAGGTGACGATGTGGTCGTTCACCAGCCCCGTCGCCTCCATGAATGCATAGACAATCGTGGGCCCACAGAACCGAAATCCGCGGCGTTTCAGATCCTTCGATATGTCCTGAGACAGCGGGGTCTGCGGCGGCACTTCGGCCTGCGTGGCGTAACGGGTCTGGATCGGAGTGCCGCCGACGCGGTCCCACAGGTAGCGATCAAAGCCGCCCGCCTCCTCCATCGCGATCCATGCGCGGGCGTTGCCGATCACGGCCTCGATCTTACCCCGGTGACGCACGATCCCCGGATCCGCCAGACAGCGCGCGACCTCGGCCTCGCCCCAACTCGCGATGCGCACCGGGTCAAACCCCTCGAACGCCGCCCGGAAGTTGTCGCGCTTTCGCAGGATGGTGAGCCAGGACAAGCCCGCCTGAAATCCGTCCAGCATCAGCTTCTCCCACAGCGTGCGGCTGTCATATTCTGGCACGCCCCATTCGTGGTCGTGATAATCCAGATATAACGGGTCAGACGTGACCCAGCCACAGCGCGCGCCGATCCCCTCAGGACTGATCCTGTCCATGCTGCATACCCTCTCGTTGCGCGTGTCGGCGGGCATCCCGGCGATGCCCGATGCTACCCTCGGGACGGCGAAAATGAAACGTATTTGAATTGTTTACCCGATCTTAGCCCCGTGTGGCGCACAACGTCCCCAAGCATGGAGTGCGCATGACACAGTACAAACATGACAGGCAATTCGGACAAGCGGGCCTGCCCATCAGGACCGCGCGAAACGATCTGGGCGGGACCGACGCGAATGACGCGGAACGCAGGAGCGTCTCCAACGAAGATGGCCCCGGCATCGACCGGGATCATCACCATGACGACTGGCTGCGTGAAACCATTCTCAGCGGGCTCGACAGCCCCCTGTCTTCGGCCCGCGCGGCGCAGGAGCGCGATACGCTGGCCTCCGTTCGCCGCGCGCTCGACAATGACGCTGCGACGCTGGCCTTCCAGCCGGTCGTCGATGCGCGCCACGCGCCCCGTGTCGCCTTCTACGAGGGGCTGATCCGGCTGAATGACGGCCACGGGCGGATCATCCCGGCACGCGAGTTCATCCACGCTTGCGAAACGTCCGAACTGGGGCGGATCATCGACTGTCGCGCGCTGGATCTGGGGCTCAAGGCGCTGCGGCAAAATCCATCGATCCGGCTGTCGATCAACATGTCGGCCCGGTCAATCGGCTATCCTTGCTGGACCGATACGCTGGAACGCGGGTTGGCGCAGGATCCCGGCGTGGCGGAGCGGCTGATTATCGAGATCACCGAAGCATCGGCCATGATCATGCCTGACATTACCTGCGTCTTCATGGAGCGGATGCAATCGCGCGGCATCTCCTTTGCCTTGGACGACTTCGGCGCCGGCTACACGTCGTTCCGCTACCTGAAGGATTTCTATTTCGATATCATCAAGATCGACGGCCAGTTCATCAACGGCATCCATCGCGATCCGGATAACCGGGTCCTGACGGAAGCTCTCATCTCAATTGCGCGCCATTTCGACATGTTCACTGTCGCAGAATCGGTAGAGCAGGGCGAAGACGCCGCGCTGCTGCTGAAAATGGGAGTTGATTGCCTGCAGGGGCATTATTTCGGCGCGCCTACCTCGATCCCGCCTTGGGCCAAGGAAAGCGGGTGACCCTGCCGGAGCAGCGCGGATCGCGCCTCTAGCGGCGAATTGCGCCCAACCATATCGCCGCTACCCTGTTTGAAGCGGCGATCCACACCATCGCCAACCCTCTGAAACCCCTGCGATTCTGACCCCTCAACTTAAAAGCCACATTCCGTTCCCTGTCTGCCCCCACCGACATTTGTTTTTCTGGACCGGGCCGGGGCGGGTCGGTATCGTCGGTCCCAAACGGGGCGAAAACGATCCCGGACCTTGAGGCGGACAGTTGAAACGATGACGTTTCCCAAGCGGTTTTCAGAACTGCCAGCTTATGCATTTCCGCGCCTGCGCGCGCTGCTTGCCGGGGTTGAACCCGGTGGCCCGGTGATCGATATGACCATCGGCGAGCCACGCCATGCCATGCCCAATTTCGTGGGCGAGGTGATGGCGGCCGCCGTGCCTTCCCTTGCGAAATACCCCAAGAACGAAGGCACCGACGACCTGCTGGGCGCGATTTCGGATTGGATCAAACGGCGCTACGACGTGGCGGTCGAGCCCGGCCGCTTGATGGCACTGAACGGCACGCGCGAGGGGCTTTTCAATGCGGCAATCGCATTATGCCCGGAAACCAAGCGCGGCCAGCGGCCCGTCGTGTTGATGCCGAACCCGTTTTATCAGGTTTACGCCGTCGCCGCGCTGACCGCTGGCGCGGAGCCGGTCTATGTTCCGGCCACAGCCGAGACCGGCCACCTGCCGGATTTCGCGGCATTGCCCGCCGAAACGCTGGACCGCGCCGCCATCGTCTATCTCTGCTCTCCCGCCAATCCGCAGGGCGCTGTTGCCAGCCGTGACTATTGGCGCGATCTGCTTGCATTGGCCGAGCGTCACGATTTCCAGATCTTCTCAGACGAATGCTATTCCGAGATCTGGCGCGACACGCCGCCCCCCGGCGGGCTGGAAATGGCGCAGGACACCGGCGCCGATCCTGAACGCGTGGTGGTGTTCAATTCGCTGTCGAAACGTTCGAACATGCCCGGTTTGCGCGCCGGGTTCGTGGCGGCGGGGCCTCAATCGATGGAGCGTCTGCGCCAATTGCGGTCCTATGGCGGCGCGCCGGTGCCCACGCCGTTGCAAGCGGTCGCAGCGCGGGCCTGGGCCGACGAGGCACATGTGCGCGACAGCCTTGCGCTGTATCATCGGAAATTCGCGGTGGCCGAAGACGTGCTCGGCGGAATGCCGGGCTACACCGCTCCCGAGGCCGGGTTTTTTCTGTGGATCGGCACATCAGGCCGCGATGCGGAAGACATGGCATCGAAGCTGTGGCGCGAAACCGGGGTGAAGGTGCTGCCCGGCAGCTATTTCAGCCGCAGCGTGGACGGCACTGACCCCGGCGCGGGGTATCTGAGAGCGGCTATGGTCGCGCATGAAGACGACCTGCGGGAGGGGCTCATCCGCCTGCGCTCCTGCATGGAAGGGTAAGGACAGGCAATGGCTTTTCAGGCACGACAGCGCGATCCGCTTCTCGACAGCAGCATGCAGGCCGCCATTGAGCGACGTGGCAAGGAACTGATCGGCATCGCGCTGATCGGGTTGGGCCTGACCATCGCCGCGATGCTGGGCTCCTATGTTCCCGAAGATCCGTCTTGGCTTTCGGCCACTGACGAGCCGGTGCAGAACCTTTTGGGCCGGTTTGGCGCGTCGATTGCCTCGCCTTTGTTTGTGATTGTCGGCTTCGGCAGTTGGGGGCTGGCCGCGCTCTGCATGGCGTGGGGCCTGCGGTTCATGTTCCACACCGGCGAGGAGCGCGCGATTTCGCGGCTGATCTTCGCGCCGATCGGCATTGCCTGCGCCTCGGTCTATGCCTCGACCATTGTGCCCAGCTCTGGCTGGACCCACAGCTTTGGCCTTGGCGGGCTGTTCGGGGATACGGTTCTGGGCGCGCTGGTCAGCGTGCTGCCGATCACGGCAAGCTTTGGGGTGAAGCTTCTGGCGATTCCCGTGGGGCTCGCGACGCTGGCCGTCGCGCTGTTTGTTCTTGGGTGCACCACGGGTGAGATGCGCCGCTTCGTGCGATCCGTCGTCGTCGCAATCATCATGGGCTATGACGCGCTGATGACCCTTTTCGGGCGCGGGGCGCGCAACACCGCTGTAGCTGCCCGCACGATGGCCGAAAACCGGGCGCGCCGCCGGTCCGAGATGGCGCTTCACGACCCCGATGACGCCTTGCTCGACGATGACGACCACGATGACCCGCACAGCGATGAGCCGCGCGGGGGTCTGCTGGCATCAATGTCGTCGATCGTCCGTCGCACTCCCGAACCCGACCTGCAGCCGGAATTGTTCGATACCGAACTGGAAGACCCCCATGCGCTGATCGAGGCGCCCAGCGAGGATCGGATCAAGGCGCGCATTGCCGATGTGATCAAGGCCCGCGTGCGGCAGGCTCCGACGCGCCGGATTACCGATCCCGCCGCCCTGCCCGGCGCGCTGCGCCCCGAGCCGCCTGTGCGCCGGTATCGCGGACCCGCGCCGCTGCTGGTCAAAAGCCCGACGGCCGTGCGTTCCGCCCCCATGGCGCAGATCGAAGACCCCGAGGATCAGTATCACGCCCCCATCAGCCGCCGCGCGGAGCCCCATCCGCAGGCGCGGGTGCAGACAGGCCGGACCGTGCCGCCCAGCGCGACACCTTCTGCCGCCGTGCCCCCCTCCCCTGCCGCGCCGGTCTCCATGCCCGCGCCGGATCACGACATCGACGCCTACGACGCCCGCGATGCCGATCCTGAGGGCTATGTGCCCGTGACCTATGATGATTTCGACAGCAATTACGATCTTGAACACGGCAGTGATTACGGCAGCCAGACCGATGACGCGATGCACGGCGTGCCGCTGTCATCTGCGGGCGCACAGGCCACCGTGCCCCCCTCCCCTGCCGGGCAGATGTCGCAATCCGCGCCGCTGACCGCCCCGCGTGTGGAACGTGGCGCCGTCGATGCGCCGCGCAGCGTGGTGCAGCATCCCCCGCGCAAGACCGTCGCGCCGTCGCGCCGGGCGCAGGCCGAAGCACAACCCGATCTGCAATTCGAGGACGCGCCCGAAGCCTATGAAGTGCCGCCGCTGGCGTTGCTTACGAGTCCCGGCAGCATCGAGCGGCACCACCTGTCCGACGAGGCACTGGAAGAAAACGCGCGCATGTTGGAAAACGTGCTCGACGATTACGGGGTGAAGGGCGAAATCGTCTCGGTCCGGCCCGGTCCGGTCGTCACGATGTATGAGTTAGAGCCCGCACCCGGCTTGAAAGCATCCCGTGTGATCGGCTTGTCCGATGACATTGCGCGGTCGATGTCGGCCCTATCGGCGCGGGTCTCTACCGTGCCGGGCCGTTCGGTGATTGGCATCGAATTGCCCAACAGCAACCGCGAGAAGGTCGTGCTGCGCGAAATCCTGTCGTCGCGCGAATTCGACGATGTGAACACGCGCCTGCCTTTGGCCTTGGGCAAGGATATCGGCGGCGATCCCATCGTCGCGAACCTCGCCAAGATGCCGCATTTGCTGATCGCAGGGACGACCGGTTCGGGTAAATCCGTGGCGATCAACACCATGATCCTGTCGCTGCTCTACCGGCTAAGCCCGGAAGAATGCCGCCTGATCATGATCGACCCCAAGATGCTGGAACTCAGCGTCTATGACGGCATCCCGCATCTGCTCTCACCCGTTGTGACCGACCCGAAGAAGGCCGTCGTGGCCCTGAAATGGGTCGTGGGCGAGATGGAAGAACGCTACCGCAAGATGTCCAAGATGGGCGTGCGCAACATCGAGGGTTACAATGGCCGGGTGCGCGACGCGCAGGCCAAGGGTGAAATGTTCTCCCGCACTGTGCAGACCGGGTTTGACGATGAGACCGGCGAACCGGTGTTCGAGACTGAGCAGTTCGCCCCTGAATTGTTGCCCTTCATCGTCGTGGTCGTCGACGAGATGGCCGACCTGATGATGGTGGCCGGTAAGGAAATCGAAGCCTGCATTCAGCGTCTGGCGCAGATGGCGCGGGCCTCGGGTATTCACCTGATCATGGCGACGCAGCGGCCTTCGGTCGATGTCATCACCGGCACGATCAAGGCGAACTTCCCCACACGGATCTCTTTCCAAGTGACGTCCAAGATCGACAGCCGCACGATCCTTGGCGAAATGGGTGCCGAACAGCTGCTGGGCATGGGCGATATGCTTTACATGGCCGGGGGCAGCCGCATCACCCGCGTGCATGGTCCGTTTGTCTCGGATGAAGAGGTCGAGGAGATCGTCAACCACCTGAAGGCCTACGGCCCGCCCGATTATATCGGTGGCGTGGTCGAAGGACCGGCGGATGACAAATCCAGCGATATCGACGCGGTGCTAGGCCTCAATACCGGCGGGAATACCGAAGGCGAGGATGCGCTTTACGACCAAGCGGTGGCCATCGTGATCAAGGATCGCAAGTGTTCCACCTCCTATATCCAGCGCAAACTGGCGATCGGCTATAACAAGGCCGCACGACTGGTTGAGCAGATGGAGGATCAGGGCGTGGTCAGCGCGTCCAACCATGTCGGCAAACGCGAAGTGCTGGTGCCGGAACAAGGCTAAGCGCCCCCCCCTCCCCTACCGGGGCGGGGACTTTTACAGCCTCCACCGGGCGTGCTCCAAAGCAAGACGAAGTGATCGCCTGCCCCCGCGTCGCGCGGCGGCGGGGACTTCCGGGGCGGCGGGCTTCGCTGTAGGTTGCGGGCATGAGCGCACCTAAATTCATCCACCTCCGCCTGCACACCGAATATTCTCTGCTGGAAGGCGCGATCCGCACCAAGAAGCTGCCCGGCCTATGTGTCGACATGGGCATGCCGGCGGTCGCGGTGACCGATACCAACAACATGTTCGCGGCGCTGGAGTTTTCCGTAGGCGCGACCGGGGCCGGGGTGCAGCCGATCGTCGGCTGTCAGCTCGACGTGACCTATGAGACGCCGGAACCGGGGGCCAAGGCACTGCCGCCCGCGCCGATCGTGCTGCTGGCGCAGGACCAGACCGGCTATGAAAACCTGCTGAAGCTCAATTCCTGCCTTTACCTGAAGGGCGACGGGCAGGAGCCGCATGTCCTGCCCGAGGAGTTGGAAGCGTTGTCAGCGGGGCTGATCTGCCTGACAGGCGGGCCCGACGGGCCATTGGGCCGGTTGATGCGCGCCGGTCACCGGGACCGCGCCGATGCGCTGCTGGACAGGCTGGCCGCGGCCTACCCCGACAGGCTCTACGTTGAATTGCAGCGCCATCCAGGCGATGCGGGTCTGCCCGAGGCCGAGAAACTGACCGAGCGCGGCCATGTCGAAATGGCCTATGCCAAGCGTCTGCCGCTGGTCGCGACCAATGACGTCTATTTCCCCAAGCCCGACATGTATGAGGCGCATGATGCGCTGATCTGCATTGCAGAAGGCGCTTATGTCGATCAATCCGCGCCCCGCAGGCGGCTGACGCCGCAGCATTACCTCAAAACCCCCGAAGAAATGGCGACGCTTTTTGCCGATCTGCCGGAGGCAACCGAAAACACCGTCGAAATCGCCCGCCGCTGCGCCGTGAAGTCCGAACTCCGCGATCCGATCCTGCCGAAGTTTGCGGATGATGAGATCGTTGAATTGCGGCGTCAGGCCAAAGAAGGCTTGGACGCGCGGCTGGCCGTGATCCCCCATGCCGCCCCGGTCGAAGACTACCAAAAGCGGCTCGAATTCGAGCTGGACATCATCGAGGGCATGGGCTTCCCCGGTTACTTTCTGATCGTGGCCGATTTCATCAAATGGGCCAAGGATCATGACATTCCGGTCGGTCCGGGCCGGGGGTCGGGCGCAGGGTCGCTGGTGGCCTATGCGCTGACCATCACCGATCTGGACCCGCTGCGCTATTCGCTGCTGTTCGAGCGGTTTTTGAACCCCGAACGTGTCTCGATGCCGGATTTCGACATCGACTTCTGCATGGATCGCCGCGAGGAGGTGATCCGCTATGTGCAAGAAAAATATGGCCGCGAGAAGGTCGGTCAGATCATCACATTCGGCGCCCTGCTGTCGAAAGCGGCGGTGCGCGACGTGGGCCGGGTGTTGCAGATGCCCTATGGTCAGGTGGATCGCCTGTCCAAGATGATCCCCGTCGAAGGCGTCAAACCCGTCTCGATCACCCAAGCGCTCCAGCAAGAAGAACGTCTGCGCGCCGAGGCCCGCGCCGAAGAGGTCGTCGACCGTCTGCTGACCTATGGCCAGCAGGTCGAAGGTCTGTTGCGCAACGCATCGACCCATGCCGCAGGCGTGGTGATCGGGGATCGTCCGTTGGACGCGCTTGTGCCGCTTTACCAAGATCCCCGCTCGGATATGCCGGCGACGCAGTTCAACATGAAATGGGTGGAGCAGGCCGGGCTCGTAAAGTTCGACTTCCTCGGGCTGAAAACCCTAACCGTGATCCAGAACGCCATTGACCTGATCCATGCGGGCGGGCGCGATCTGCATGTCGGGGCGGATGGGGTGGAGCTATACGAGCCGACACCGGGCGCGGAAAACGACATCGGACACATCCCGCTCGACGATGAACGCACCTACAAACTCTACGCCAGCGCCAAGACCGTCGCCGTGTTTCAGGTGGAATCCACTGGCATGATGGACGCGCTGCGGCGGATGAAGCCGACCTGCATCGAGGATATCGTGGCGCTGGTCGCGCTCTATCGGCCCGGCCCGATGGAAAACATCCCGGTCTATTGCGAGGTCAAGAACGGCACCCGCAAACGCGCCTCGGTGCATCCGCTGATCGACCATATCCTTGAGGAAACCCAAGGCATCATCGTCTATCAGGAACAGGTGATGCAGATTGCGCAGGTCATGGCGGGCTATAGCCTCGGCGGCGCCGACCTGCTGCGCCGCGCGATGGGTAAGAAGATCAAGGAGGCGATGGACGCCGAGCGCCCGAAATTCGAATCCGGCGCGGCGGCCAATGGCGTGGATGCGAAAAAGGCCAGCGAGGTTTTCGACCTGCTGGAGAAATTCGCCAATTACGGCTTCAACAAGTCCCACGCCGCCGCCTATGCCGTCGTCAGCTACCAGACCGCATGGCTGAAGGCGAACCATCCGGTCGAATTCATGGCTGGCGTGATGAACTGCGATATCCACCTGACTGATAAGCTATCGGTCTATGCCGAGGAGGTCCGCCGCGGGCTGGATATCGAAATCGTGCCGCCCTGTGTGAACCGGTCGCAGGCCAGTTTCAGCGTCGACAACCAGCGGCTGGTCTACGGGCTGGCGGCGCTGAAAAACGTCGGTGCCGAGGCAATGCAGCTGATCGTTCGCGCGCGGGAGGCCGAGCAACGCCCCTTTGCCACGCTGTTCGATGTCGCCCGTCGGGTGGATCTGAAGAAAGTCGGCAAGCGCCCTCTGGAAATGCTCGCCCGTGCTGGGGCGTTTGATGAGTTGGACAGCAACCGGCGGCGGGTGTTCGAAAGCCTCGACCCGCTGGTGTCCTATTCCGCCGCGATCCATGAACAGCGCTCCAGCAATCAGGTGTCTCTGTTCGGCGAGGCGGGCGATGACCTGCCCGAGCCGCGCCTGTCCACCTCCAACGATTGGCTGCCGAATGAGCGGCTGGCCGAAGAACACAAAGCCATCGGCTTCTACCTGTCGGGCCATCCGCTGGATGATTACATGTCCGCCCTGCGCCGCCAGAAAGTGCTGACCCTGGCCGAAGTGCATGAACAGGTCCGTCGTGCGCCCGCCGTAGTCAAGATCGCTGGCTCCGTCGCCGCCAAGCAGGAACGCAAATCCGCGCGCGGCAACCGCTTTGCCTTTTGTCAGCTGTCGGATCCAACCGGGCTTTATGAAGTCACGGTGTTCTCAGAAACGCTGGAAGCCGCGCGAGAGCATCTGGAGCCGGGCGTCAATGTCGTGCTGACGGTCGAAGCCACGATGGAAAGCGACCAGCTAAAGCTGCTGGCAAAATCCGCCGTGCCCATCGATCAGGTCGCCGAACAGGGCGGCGCTGCCGAAATCCGCATTTACATCGATCAGATCGACGCCATCGGCCCGGTCAGCACTCTGCTGCAAAAGGTGCGGGACGAGGCGAAGGGCCAGCGGTTTTCCGCCGTGAGCATAGGCTTGCTTGCCAATGACCTCGTCGGGGAGCCGGTGGTTGCACTGCCGCAGCGCTTCCCCGTAAATCCGCAGATCAAAAGCGCCCTCAAATCGCTGGGAGGCGTCGTCGCGGTCGAGGATATCTGACGCCATGAACCTGCCAAGCCATGCCCGAACACTGGGCGCTGCCCTGTTGATGATCGCCGCGCTTGCCGCTTGTGCCGATCCGGGCGTAACCCGGCGGGGCGCAGGCCCGGCCAGCAGCACGCTCGATGCGGCGGGAAGCGTCGATTTTGGTGAGGTGGCCCGCATCTGCGGCGTGCCGGAACGTGGATTGGGCACGAAATCCGCTGAAGCGGGCGACTACACGCTCTATGACAGTCAGCCGGGCACGCGGGGTCCGCGCACCTTGTTCCTCACCGGCTTTGACGATGGTTGTGTGCGGGCGGTGACCGGCACGTTGGCGATGTTCGGGTCTTTGCAGCTATACGATATGCTGATGCATGGCGCGGGCGGTGCGCATGTGCCCGAGGGCGCGACCGGCGTGGCGTTCAACACCCTGCGCCAGCGCACCTGCCGAGGCGAATGCACGAGCCGCCAATATGACCGCATGAGCCGCGACACCGCGATCCTCAGCGTCTATGACCGCGCTGGCGATTCCCGCAACATGGAGCTTTTGCTGCATAATGGCGATCTGCTGGCCACCGCGGTGAACTAGGCTCTCGCAGCGGCTCAGTAATGCGGCGGGCGTTCATCGCCCAGCACCACGCCGCCGGACGCCTCGGATTCCTGCTCCGCCGCGCGTTCCAGCAGCCGCGCCACGCGACGCGTCAACAGCTCGATCTCTTGTTCTTGGCGGGTCACCACGTCCGACAGGTCATCGACACTGCGGGTCAGATGCGCCAGCGTTTCTTCGATCCGGTCCTGATCCATGCGATTTCCTCCGTATTGCCTGTGCCCTGATATAGGCAGCGGGACGTCCCACGGAAAGCGGTGAACTTGCGGGCTCCGCGGCCTTCGGCTATGCCGCGCGCAAACGCATGAACCCCAAAGGGACAGACCCATATGGCCAAGGATCGCAAGCCCCGCCGCCCCAGGGCCGAAACCCCGAAAGGGTTTCGCGATTATTTCGGCGCCGAGGTGACCGAACGCACCGCGATGCTCGCGCAGATCGCGGAGGTCTATCATCGCTATGGCTTTGACCCGCTCGAAAGCAGCGGCGTCGAGACGGTTGAGGCATTGGGCAAGTTCCTGCCCGACGTAGACCGGCCCAATGAGGGCGTCTTTGCCTGGCAGGATGATGACGCCGGCTGGGTCGCGCTGCGCTATGACCTGACCGCGCCGCTGGCCCGTGTTGCCGCTCAATATCGCAACGATTTGCCCAGCCCCTATCGCCGCTATGCGATGGGGCCTGTCTGGCGCAACGAAAAACCCGGCCCCGGCCGGTTCCGCCAGTTTTATCAATGCGATGCCGATACGGTCGGTGCGCCTTCGGTCGCGGCGGATGCGGAAATCTGCGCCATGCTGTCCGATACGCTAGAGGCCGTGGGCATTCCGCGCGGCGATTATCTGGTGCGGGTCAATAACCGCAAGGTTCTGAATGGCGTGATGGAGGTCGCGGGCGTTCTCGACCCCGCTGATCCGGACCGCTTCGCCGAGGAGCGCGGTATCGTCCTGCGCGCGATTGATAAGCTGGACCGGCTGGGCCCGGCAGGCGTGCGCGCGCTGTTGGGCGCGGGGCGCGAGGATCAGAGCGGCGATTTCACCAAGGGCGCGGGTCTGGGTGACGAACAAGCCGATGTGGTCATGGGCTTCATGGAGGCCAAGCGCGACAGCGGTGCCGCCACCGTCGCCCGCCTGCGCGAATTGGTCGGTGACAGCAAGACCGGTGCCGAGGGCGTGGATGAGCTGGAAACCATCGCCGATCTGTTGGCGGCGCAGGGCTACGGCCCCGACCGGATCGAAATCGATCCCTCCGTCGTGCGAGGTCTGGGCTATTACACAGGCCCGGTGTTCGAGGCTGAGCTAACCTTTGAGATCACCGACGAGAAAGGCCGCCCGCGGCAGTTCGGCTCCGTCGCCGGGGGTGGGCGCTATGACGATCTGGTCAAGCGCTTCACCGGGCAGGCCGTGCCCGCAACCGGTGTGTCGATTGGTGTTGATCGTCTGCTGGCCGCGCTGCGCGCCAAGGGCCGCACCAGCGGCAAGACACAGGGCCCGGTGATCGTCACCGTCATGGATCGCAACCGCATGGCTGATTATCAGGCCATGGCGAGCGAGCTGCGCCAGGCTGGCATTCGCGCCGAAGTCTATCTGGGCAACCCCAAGAATTTCGGCAATCAGCTGAAATACGCGGATAAACGCGCCTCTCCCGTCGCCGTGATTCAGGGCGAGGACGAAGCCGCGCGCGGTGTCGTGCAGATCAAGGATCTGGTTCTGGGCGCCAAGATCGCCGAAAACGCCAGCGTTGAGGAATGGAAGAGCCAGCCCGCGCAGCGTGAAATCGCCCGTGCCGATCTGGTCACTGAAATCCGCAGCATGCTGGACCGGGAAGAAGGCTGAACCATGCCGAGCAAAGCGCAAATCCGCGCCGAGGCCGCCCGGCTGATGGCGCTCTTCGAGGCGCAGGGCGCTGTCCCCGTCGAGGCGGACATCCTGCAGCCTGCGGGCACCCTGCTGGACCTTTACGGCGAAGACATCCGTGCCCGCGCCTTTGTCACCTCGGACCCGCTGCGCGGTGAGATGATGCTGCGCCCGGATTTCACCGTGCCGGTGGTCCAAATGCACATGCAGAACGGCGCTGATCCCGCGCGCTACACCTACGCGGGCGAGGTCTTTCGCAGTCAGGAAGAGGATGTCGGTCGCCCGCGCGAATATATCCAAGTCGGCTATGAAATCTTTGACCGCGCCGACCCCGCGCAGGCCGATGCCGAAGTATTCGCCCGGATTTCCGACGCGCTCGCCCCGCTTAACCTGCGTGTGGCGATCGGCGATATCGGTATCCTGCGCGCCGCCGTCAACGGGCTCGGCACGACCGAGCCGCGCCGCGCCGCCTTGCTGCGGCACCTGTGGCGACCGCGCCGGTTCCGCGCGCTGCTGGATCGCTTTGGCGGCGTGTCCACCCTGCCCGCGCCGCGCCGCGATTTGCTGACCCGTCTGCAAAAGGATGGCGTCGATGCCGTCATGGCCGCCGCGCAGCCGCAGATTGGCAAACGCAGCGCCGCAGAAATCGCCGAACGCCTGCAGCGGCTGGCGGATGACGCCGCCACGGCGCCTGTCGATCCCGCTGCTGTAGCTCTGATCGATGATATCCTCGACGTGCGCGAAACCCCGGAATACGCGCTGGAGCGTCTACGCGATATTGCCGTCGATCTGCCCAGCATCAGCGACGCGCTGGAGCGTCTGGAACAGCGGCTAGAGGCCCTGTCCCGCCGGGGCGTGGCCCTCGACCAGTTGGATTTCGAGGCAAGCTACGGGCGCACGGCACTGGAATATTACGACGGTTTTGTCTTTGGCTTCTACGCCGAAGGGCGGCCTGATCTGCCGCCGGTCGCCACCGGCGGGCGATATGACGCGCTGACGCGGGTGCTGGGACAGGGCTCGGAAATTCCTGCCGTGGGCGGTGTTATCCGGCCCGGATTGTTGCTGGAACTGGGAGGCGCGTCATGACCCTCAAGCTCGGCGTGCCGTCCAAGGGGCGGCTGATGGAAAAGACATTCGACTGGTTCGGTGCCCGCGGCATGACCCTGTCGCGCACCGGTGGTGATCGCGAATATGCGGCTTCGGTCGAAGGGATCGATGGTGTCGAACTGGTGCTGCTGTCGGCTGGGGAAATTCCGCGCGAATTGACCGCCGGGCGCATCCATCTGGGTGTCACCGGCACGGATCTGGTTCGCGAAAAGATCGGCGACTGGCGCAGCCGCGTGGCCGAGATTTCCGAGATGGGCTTTGGCTTTGCCGATCTGGTGATTGCCGTGCCGAATTGCTGGGCCGATGTGCGCATCCTCGATGATCTGGATGCTGCGGCCTCGGCGTTTCGGGCGGAACATGGCCACCGCCTGCGGATCGCCACGAAATATCACCGGCTGGTGCGGAATTTCCTGCGCGACTACGGCGTGGCGGATTATCAGCTGGTCGATAGTCAGGGCGCGACCGAAGGCACGGTCAAGAACGAGACTGCCGAAGCCATCGCCGATATCACCTCCTCGGGGGAAACCCTGCGCGCCAATCACCTGCGGGTGCTGGACGATGGGCTGATCCTGCGCAGTCAGGCCACGCTGTTTAAATCCCATGCCGCGGACTGGTCCGATGGCGCCAAGCAGATCCTGCGCGAACTGGAGCGTCGGCTGGGCGATTGAACCCGGCCACTGTCGCGCCGAAGTTCACCGCACGCCGATCTCCGCAAGCGCCGCCGACAATCCGGGCGGCAGTGCTTCTTCCTGCGCGCGGCCTGCGGGCAGATCGCGCGGCGCGTCGTCAGGCTTCAGATAGCGCCAGCCCTGAAACGGTCGCCGCGTCGTGGCCTCGGTCCGGTGGATGACAGGATCAAGCACAATGCCACAGCGGCGAATGCCGTCCTGTCCCGTCACCTCATCCAGCCGCAGGATGGTCTGTCGGCACAGGATCACGCCCCGGATCACCCAATAGAGCGAACCACCGGCCAGCAGGGCCTGCTCCTGCTTGGGCCACATGCGCGTGACGTGACGGGGCAGCGCCTCGCCCCCAGACTTGCGCGCCTGCGCGGCGCGCTGACCCTGCCAGGCAGCCAGATCATCGATGGTCTCCGCGCCGACACATAGCTTGACGAGATTGACGTGGCTCACAGATGATCCCTCGGAATGTTTAACGGCGGGTAACATTCAGCAGATATGGGGCAGAATATCCCGGTTCAAGGTCGCGGGCGCCCGTCCTCGGGTCAGTCCTGCTCAGGTGTCAGCCCTGCGAAGACCTGACGCGCAATCTGCGCACCCGTATCGGCGGTCAGCGGGTTCAGTGGCACAAGGATACGGTAGTAGATGGGCGCATAAAGCGCATCCAGCACGACCTCGATATCCACATCCGCGCGCAACTCGCCACGCTCGATGCCTGCCAGCAAGATCTGCTTCCCTTCCTCACGGCGGGGGCGTGCGAAGCCTTCCAGAAACGCGTCCATCGTATTTGGGTCGCGCTGGCCCTCTGCGATGAGGGCGGCAAGAACCCGCCCTGTCGCGCCGGAATACACCTCCGCGACGCGCTGAAGCTGCAAAGTGATCTGTTCGCGCGCGGAGCCGGTCGGCACATAGGGGATCTTCGGCGCGGTTTCCGCAAGGAACCCCGCAACCGCAAGCGCGCCCTTGGAGGACCACCAGCGATAAATCGTCGTTCGTCCGGCACCGGCGCGGGCGGCGACCGCCTCGATCGTAAAGCCGGCGATACCGGTCTCCTCAAGAATGGCGTTCGCCGCCTTGAGGATGCGAAGCTTCGTCGCCTCCTGCCTTGGACGGCCAACACGTTTGGGCTCGGCGGCACCCTCGGCGGGCGGTTCGTGCCCATCAACATGGCCCCGCGTCGGAACTGCATCGCTCAATTGATCAACTTTCCCATTTGGAAACACCTAAATTTTAGCCAAACCCAAGAATACGCAGGAGTCAGATAACAGATACGGAACGTAGTGTATCGTAATTGAGAGTGGTGTGAGAAAACGAGAGAGATCCGAACAAGGAGGCTCTCGATGACGACTCTCACCGATGAACAAGTCAAATTCTTCCAAACCAACGGTTACCTCTCTCCCATGACGGCGCTGTCTGCGCAGGAGGCTGCAGATTACCGCGCCCGTATCGAGCAATACGAAAAAGACACCGGCGAGGAGGTCAATAAACGTCTAAAGATCAAAGCGCACCTCGCTTATCCGTGGATGTGTGAATTGGCGCGCCATCCGGCCATCGTCGCGGCGGTTCAATCCCTTATTGGCCCAGACGTCCTGCTTTTTGGATCGTCCGCATTTGCCAAGAACGCGCAAGATAAACGCTTTGTGTCATGGCATCAAGATTCCGCATATTACGGGTTAAGCCCGAACGAAGAAGTCACCGTTTGGCTGGCCCTTTCGCCCGCAACGCGGGAAAGCGGTTGCCTGCGGGTTCTACCCGGAAGCCACCGAGGCCCTGACCTTGTCCACGAAGAAACCTACGATGCCGATAATCTTCTGGCGCGTGGTCAGTCTTTAAGGGGCATCGATAACAGCAAAGCTGTGGAAATGCCTTTGCAGCCGGGCCAATTTTCCATGCACCACGAACGCACGGCGCATGATTCCTTGCCAAATCATTCCGATGATCGCCGCATCGGCATCGCGTTCTTCTATATGCCCGCCCATGTGGAATCCACGATGAGCCGTCGTTCGGCAATGCCTATCTCCGGCGCTGATAAATATGGCTACTGGGACAAAGACCCCGAACCGCAGACCGACCTAGACCCCAGGACGATGGCCTATCTCGAACAGATCTGGGAGGCTTATCGAGACGAAAGCGTCACCGTTCAGGCGTCGCGCAGCAAAGCCAGCTGAAATTTTTCCAATCTGGCACTTCACTGAAATCAATTGCTGAATTTGCAATTGAACCAATCAGCTTGTCTTTAACAGAATATCTTTGCGGGGAAGAAAAATGACCCGAATATTTATCTCGCAATTCCCAGAGAGATTTCCAATCCAAAAGGGGAGGAGTGAGCGAATCGCATTTCATTGCATGGCGGGGCGCGCAATTTTTAAGGCGCAATCCCGCCCTACAAGCCCCCACACCACTAAAGACATCGCAAAAACCTCAAAGGACTAGGAATGGCAAATTCTTCAGATTGGTTTGCCGGCGTCGCGATTCCGCTAGAGGAGGGCGTCAACGAAAGCTTCCTTTGGTTTTCGCTGCACTGGCGACCCTATTTCCAAGTGGCCCGAGAGCCCCTGACCGTCTTCATCGAAGCGGTTTCCAACTTGCTGGTCGGGCTCCCGCCTCCCCTCGTTCTTGCGGCGTTGTTTTTCGCGACATGGCAACTGAATGGCGTGGTCAGCGCGGTTTTCCTCGTGGCGCTGGCCACGTTTGTCGGGGTGATCGGCATCTGGTCGGAGATGATGGAGACGCTCTCGCTGATCCTCGTTGCGGTGTCGCTCTGCCTTGCCGTCGGACTGCCGCTTGGCCTTTTGGCTGCAAGGTCCGTGCGATTTGACAACGCGATCCGCCCAATCCTCGATCTGATGCAGACGCTTCCGGCCTTCGTCTATCTGGTGCCCATCGTGCTGCTGGTCGGGATCGGGGATCTGCCCGGCGTCCTCGTCACATTTGTCTTCGCGGTGCCCCCGACCATACGGCTGACCACGCTCGGCATTCGCAGCGTCCCGCCCACGATGGTCGAGGCCGCAACCGCGCTTGGCGCATCGACCCGGCAGGTCCTGTTCAAAGTCGAAGTGCCGCAAGCAATGCCCTCCATTCTGGCGGGCATCAATCAGACGATCATGATGGCGCTCGCGATGGTTACCTACGCCTCGATGATCGGGGTCGGCGGTCTGGGGCGGCTTGTTCTTCGCGGGATCGGTCGGCTCGATATGGGGCTCGCCACGGTCGGCGGGATCGGCATCGTCGCCCTTGCCATCATTTTCAGCGCGCTGATCCGCACCGACCGGCGTGCCGCCCCCGGTCCAGACTGGGCGAAAAGCCCGACCGCATTGTTCGTCACACTCATTTCCCTCATTCGGCCCGGCAGCACAGATGCTGCCCGCCCGAACGCCCCCCAACGTTCCCCTCAAGCTTTGACCAACGGAGAAACTTCCAATGTCTCACCCTGAATTCCGCTTGTCCGCGTCGCGCCTTATTCCGGTTGCTGTGGGGATTGCCGCCGCTCTCACATCTGCGCCGAGCCTCGCCCAGACCCTGCCCGGCGAAGGCGTCAGCGTCGAGCTTGCCTACGACTCCACGGCGGAGACGATTTTTCAGACCACGATCGTGGGCCTTGGCCTTACCGCGCTCGGCTACGAGGTCGAAGAACTGCTGCCGCTACAAATCCCGGCGATGTATCTCGCCGCCGCGACGGGGGATGTGGACCTTATCGCCAGCGCATGGAAGCCTCTGCAAAACGCCTTCTATGATCGGGCGGGCGGCGACGAAAGCATGGTCCGGCTCGGCACGTTGATTGAGGGCGCCACGCAAGGCTATTTTGTGGATCGCGTCACTGCGGAAGAGCACGGGATTTCCACCTTCGATCAGTTGCAGGAGCCTGAGATCGCCGCGCTTTTCTCGAACGATGGCAGCGGCAAGGCTCAGCTGTTCGGCTGCCCTCCGGGCTGGGGATGCGAACGCGCGATTGAACACCACCTTGATGAATACGCCCTCAGAGACACGGTTGACCATGTGCAGGGCGACATGGCCGTCATCGCATCTGAGATCATCGCCCGGCACAGGTCGGGAGACCCGGTTGTCTACTATACCTACAACCCGCTTTGGGTCGGTCAGGTGCTGGTGCCCGGCGAGGATGTCGTGCAGCTGACTGTGCCATATACCAGCCTGCCCGAACCCACTGATCCCGCGCTGACCACCCTCGAAGATGGCCGCAATATCGGCCACACGATCAATACGATCGGGGTCGTCGCCAACAAGACGTTCGCCGAGGAAAACCCGGTGGCTGCGAAGTGGCTCGAACTGGTCCGCATCCCCGTCGAGGATGTGGTGGCCGAAAATTACAGCATCTACAACGGCGAGAAGAGCGACGATGCCATCCGCGCGCATGCGCAGGAATGGATGGAAAAGAACGCCGACACCGTCAGCGGCTGGCTTGCTGAGGCAAAAGCTGCAGGGCCGACGCAATGACGGTTGCGGCCTCGAATAGTGTCGGACCAAACGAGGCCATCGTGCTTCGTTCGGTTCCCGGCGGTCCAAGCACCCGCCCGCCTACTTCCCCGGCGCTGGAGTTGAAAAACGTCTGGAAGCTTTACGGCTCACCCAACAAGATGCGTGCTGCGGCCCGGTCAGTGGCCAAGGCGCAGGACGATGCGGACCGCGCCAGCGTTCAGAAGGCGCATGGTGTGTTCGCGGCGCTTGCGGGCGTCGACCTTGAGGTGCGCCAGAACGAGACCCTCGCCATTGTCGGGCAATCGGGAAGCGGCAAGTCTACCCTCGTGCGGCACCTCAACGGCCTGTTGACCCCCACAACCGGTCAGGTCGTGGTTCAGGGGCGCGACATCAGCACGCTGCGGACGCGCGCGCTGCAAGCGCTGCGCGCAACTCAGGTCGGGATGGTCTTTCAAAGCACCAGCCTGTTTCCGCACCGCACTGTGCTGGAAAACGTCGTCTTCGGGCTGGAAGTCCGCGGTGTGCCGCGGCGCGATGCGGAAGCCACGGCGCGCAAGTGGCTTGAGCGGGTGGAGCTTTTGCCTTGGATCGACCGGTATCCCAGCGAATTGTCAGGCGGTATGCAGCAGCGTGTCGGTTTGGCCCGGACCTTGGCGACCGATCCGGAAATCCTGCTGCTGGATGAACCCTTTAGCGCGCTAGATCCTCTTATCCGCCGTTCGCTTCAGGATGAGTTCGTCGCCCTGGTGGCTGAATATCGCAAGACCGCCGTGTTCATCACACATGACTTCGCAGAAGCGATCCGGATCGCTGACCGCATCGCCGTGATGACGGATGGCCGGATTGTGCAGGTCGGGACACCGCGCGAAATCCTGTTCACGCCCGCCACGGCAGGCGTCGCGAGTTTCGCCACGCAGGAGGCCAAGGCAGGCTATGTGCAAGCCTCCGACATCGCGCGGCGCGGCCCTCATCCGGTCGCTCGCGCCATTACAATCCCGGCCCGGACGCCGCTGTCCGACCTCGTCAGCAGAATAAACAGCGACGGCGACCTCTGTTTTCATGTGGTCGACGCGTCTGGCGACGTTCTGGGCTGGATCGACCGCAGCGTTCTGATCGCCTGCATGGATGACATGCTGGGCAGTGCTCCTGCCGGCGCAAAGGACACCGAGGGCTGCACAAAGGATTGCAAAGACTGCCCCAGACAAATGTGCCTTACGGCCTCATCCGCGTGTTGAGATGCGTCAGGCCCCCGTCGTCGGAGGGCCTGACGCCATTTGATCCTCAGACCCGCGGCGTTTCCCAAGCCGTGCGGTCAATATCCAGATCGGCGTAATTTGCCGGGTCCAGCACCGGACGCTCGACCCCGGCCTTCAGCTGCTGGCGGAAATCGCGCAACAGGCGCATTGCCACGGGGAACAGCATCATGATGACCAGCAGGTTAACCAGCGCCAAGATCCCCATCATCGGATCGGAAAAGAAGAACACCGCCGTTGCCGCCGGAGCCGTCGCGCCCAAAAACACGATGGCAATGATCGCGATACGCAGCCCGAGGATCCCCATCTTGCTTTTGGTCAGAACCGTCATCGCATTCTCGCCCAGATAGTAATTGTAGACGATGGAGGAGAAGGAAAAGAGCAGGATCGCGCCGGTCAGGAAATACTGCACCCAAGCGCCCAGATGCGACACCATGCTTTGCTGGGTCAGCGCCACGCCATCAATGCCCTCGGCGCCGGGAACATAGACATCGCCCAGCAGGATCACGAACGCCGTGCACGAGCAGATGATGATCGTGTCGATGAATACCGAGAAAGACTGCGTGATGCCTTGGCTGATCGGGTGGCGCACCTCGGCGGTTGCCGCCACGTTCGGGGCGGACCCCAGACCCGCCTCGTTCGAGAACAGGCCCCGGCGCAGACCTTGCGCAATGGCCGCGCCCATGCCGCCGCCGACCGCTTCCTGAATGCCGAAAGCATTGGTGACGATGTCGTAGATCACGCCCGGCAGGCTGGTGATGTTCAACAAGATCACGATCACAGCCATCAACAGGTAGCCCACCGCCATGATCGGCACGACCACGTCGGCCACTTTTGCGATCCGGTGGATGCCGCCAAAGATGATGACACCCGAGATCGCAGCCAGAACCAGACCGGTCCACAGCCGGTCGATCCCAAGGCTGTCTTGCACTGCACCGGCGACCGTGTTGCCCTGAAACGCGTTAAAGCCCAGCCCGAATGCCGCGATCAGACAGATCGCATAGACAACAGCCAGCCAGCGATATTCATTTCCCAGACCATGCAGGATCGCCGCTGCGGGGCCACCGCGATACTCGCTCTCGCCAACCTTGCGTTTGAAAAGCTGCGCAAGCGAACATTCGACGAGGCTGGTCGCCATCCCGACGAGGGCAATGGCCCACATCCAGAACACCGCACCCGGCCCGCCGAGCGTGATCGCCACGGCAACCCCTGCGATGTTGCCACCACCAACGCGCCCGCCAACGGACACGAGAAGCGCCGCGCGCGCAGAAATCGCGTTCGGATCGCCTGAGTTATTGTCGCTCGACAGAACGCGGAACATGCGCCTGAAGAATTGAAACTGCACAAAGCCGGTGGTGATCGTGATGAACACGCCGAAGATGACCAGAATGGGAATGAGCGACCATCCCCATGTCAGGTCGCCGATCTTGCCGAAGATAAGCTCTAGAAATTCCATGGTCTGTCCCCGTCTGTCTCTGCGGTTTACGCGCGATATATCAAGGGCCCGTCGCAGGCCCTGCCGCAGCAGCCGCGCGCCTCATGTTGGCGCATCGGGAGCTGACGTCACTGGCGCCACGTCACGACGGGCATGGCAGTCGCGGGTGCTCCTTCCATTAGCAGCAATATATAGGTTTCGCACTTGGCGACTGGGCGTCAAGCAATCTTAGCCGCGGATCGTGCCCGGCAGGACGCGATCGGGTGGTGTCAGCGGCGCATCTCGCCACATTGGGCGGAGCTCAGGAAGCGCCGGCGCGCGTCGAAATCCCCGGAGCGCGACAAGGCAAATTGCATCTTGGCGAACGCGGCCTCCGCCGTCATATCGCGCCCGTCCACAACGCCGGTGCGCCCCAGAATACTGTCGGCAGCATAGGTGCCCAGCCGCGTTCCGCCCTCGTGGCACTGAGTGACGGCCACAACCGGCACTTCGCGCGTCCGTGCCGTGGTCAACACCGCCTCAAGCGCGGCAGTATCCGGCACCGTGCCCGCACCGAAGCAGCGCAGCACCAGCCCGTCGCAGCAGTCCACCGCATGGGCGAACAAGTCCATGCACAGATCCGGCGTGGCCGTCAGGATCGCAACCTTGTGCGGTGCCACTTCGATCAGCGCAGCTGCGTCGGCGGGCTGGATCGGCGCGGTCTCCCCCTCTGTGGCTGCGAATGCATCGAATGCCTGCGAGTGCACCTTGCGCACCCGCCCGCCATGCAGCAGCCGCCCGCCAAACTGCACCCAGACGCCCGGCGGAGCGGTCTGTGCGGCGGCCATCGCATCGGTCAGATTGCGCAGCCCGTCATTGCCGGGAACCGTCAGCGGCGACATGGCCCCGGTGACGATCACCGGCCGATCTAGCCCAGCCAGCGCCAGACAAAGCGCCGCGGCGGTATAGGCCAGCGTATCAGTGCCGTGGGTCACCACGAAGGCGTCATGCATTTCGCGCGCCTCATGGATCGTCCGCGCGACGCGGAGCCAGTCCTGCGGCGTGGCCTGCGCGGAATCGATCAGCGGGTCCAGCCGCAGGATCTCGACCGGCGCGCCGACCTGTCCTTCTGCGACCAGCCCGGCCACCGCATCCTCGACAATGCCGACCACGGGCACAAAGCCCTGATCGGATTGCGCCATGGCGATCGTGCCGCCGGTATGTATCAACAGGATGGACATGAGCCTTGCCTCGCATATGACCGGCGCTTCATGCGGGCGCCGCGTGCCGTCTATGCCCGGATCGGGCGCGGCAGGCCAGAGCGCGCGGCACAGCCCGGTCAGTCCGCGTCGCGCAGCAGCCAGACCGCGATGTCGCACAGGGTCTGTTCGGCCTGCGGCAGAATATCGGGCCATAGCACCCACCGATGGAACAGATCGCGCAACAGGTCGAGCTTCACCTCCACCCCGGCCAGCCCCGCGGCTCTTGCCAATAGAAGCGTATCGTCAAGCAGACGTTCTGACGTGCTGGCGGTCAGGCATAGCGGCGGCAGCTTTTCCAGATCGCCAAAGATCGGGGACAGGTCAGGATCATCTCCCGGCCGGTCGCCGAATGCCATCGACGCCAGCTCCGTGTCGGTGGCGTCATCATTCATCAGATCCGTGGCGCTGTCGCGCCGCCGGGTTTCGCTCAGGCCACTGCGGTCGGTATTGGGCGAGACCAGCGCCAGACGCTGCACCAGATCGTGCCGCCGCCGCGCCGCCTGCAAGGCCAGATGCCCGCCCGCGCCGTCGCCCACCACCGGCGACGGACCCAGTGCCGTCAAAACGGCAAGAGCATCGTCCAGCATCGCGGGCCAAGGGTGCTCCGGCGCCAGCCGGTAGTCGGGCACAAACACCTGCCAGCCTGTCAGCTCGGCCAGACGCCGCGCCGGGCGGCCATGGGTATCCGAGCCGCCAAACATATAGCCGCCGCCATGCAGCCACACGATCACCCGCGCGCCGCGCCCGATCATGCGGCCCGGCACGCCGCCCAGAACCTTGGGCCGGGCGATGGGCTGCGGGCCGACCAGACGACGAAAGCCGGCGCGGCGTTGATCCGGCGTCCCGGACATATCGATCTGTCGGATCCAGTCTTCCAGATCGGCGCGGGAGGCGATGTCTTGGTAATTCATGCGTCTTAACGAGTGGCGCCCTGCTCCGTTCCCCCGCTCGATCAAGGAACGTCGCGCAGGTCAGCTCGTCCCGGCCTCCGCCGCCAGACCGCTGCGGTAATTGGGGTGGATCAGCCGCACGCCAAGCTCAGTCTTGATCCGGTCGTTTCGCACCTTCTTCGATTCAGCGTAGAAGCTGCGCGCCATCGGGCTCATCTCCGCCTCGTCGAAATTGACCTCGGGCGGCAAGGGCAGGTCGAGCAGGCGGGCAGCATGGGCGATCACGTCCTGCGGCGGTGCGGGATCGTCATCGCACAGGTTGTAGACCCGGCCCGGATCGGGCTGCGCCATCGATGCTGCCAGCACCTGCGCGATGTCGTCGACATGAATGCGGGAAAACACCTGCCCCGGCTTGATGATCCGGCGCGCACGACCCGCGCGCAGCTTGGCAAAGGGGCCGCGACCGGGACCGTAAATCCCGGCCAAGCGGAAGATATGCAGCGGCAGGCCCGTGTCGCGCCACGCGGCCTCGGCGACGACGCGCATCTGCCCGCGCTCGGTCGAGGGTGCGAGCGGCGTGTCCTCATCCACCCAGTTGCCATCGTGATCGCCGTAAACCCCGGTTGTCGATAGATACCCCGCCCAAACCGGGCGCGCACTGCGCAGCTGGTCCCCGATCGCTGTCAGAAACGGATCGCCATCGCTCCCCGGTCCGGCATTGGCCAAAATATGGGTTGCGACGGCAATGTCGTCCGACAGATCGGCGCCGGGCCAGATCCGTGGCTCGACGCCCTCGGCCTCCAGCGCCGCGGCTTTCTCAGCCGAGCGGGTCGTGCCGATGATCCGCCAGCCACGAGGCCGCAGCAGGCGGGCAAGCGCACGGGCCGAATAGCCGTGGCCAAGGGAAAGAAGCGTTCCGGTCATGGGCTAGCTATGACACCGCTGCGCGGTTCAGTCGCGCAGCAACTCGTTGATGCCGGTCTTGGACCGGGTCTTGGCATCCACCCGCTTCACGATCACCGCGCAGTAAAGATGGACCCCGTTCTTCGACGGCATCGACCCCGACACAACCACGGAATAGGGCGGCACTTCGCCATACATGACGTCGCCGGTCTCACGGTCGACGATCTTGGTCGACTGGCCAAGATAGACGCCCATGCCCAGCACGGAGCCTTCGCGGACGATAACGCCTTCGACCACTTCGGAGCGCGCGCCGATGAAGCAATTGTCCTCGATGATCGTCGGATCGGCCTGCAGCGGCTCCAACACGCCGCCGATGCCGACGCCGCCGGACAGGTGCACGCCTTTGCCGATCTGGGCGCAGGAGCCGACCGTGGCCCAAGTATCGACCATCGTGCCGCTGTCGACATAAGCGCCGAGGTTCACGAAGGACGGCATCAGCACGGTGCCCGGCGCGATATAGGCGGATTTACGCACAACGCAGTTCGGCACGGCGCGGAAGCCTGCGGTCTTCCAATCCTCGGCGGTCCAGCCTTTGAACTTGCTGTCGACCTTATCCCACCAGCCGGAGCCCTGCGGGCCGCCGGACTGTTCTTCCATGTCCTTGATGCGGAAGCCCAGCAGCACGGCTTTCTTCGCCCACTGATTGACCTTCCAATTGCCATCATCGCCCTTTTCGGCCACGCGCAGCTTGCCGCTGTCGAGAGCCTCTAGCGTGGCCTCAATGGCCTCGCGGGTTTCGCCGGTGGTCTGCGGCGTGATCGTGTCGCGCGCCTCCCAAGCGGATTCAATCGCGGCTTCGAGCTGGGCGTTGGACATGGGGCGCTCCCGGTTCTGTCTGGTCTCGGTTCGCAGGAGGCTATAGACGCTTGAATGATTACGCGCAATCTCACGGGAGCGAAGGCCGATATGAGCGACGAGCGGCAGAGTGGATTTCGGGACGCCGAACAGGACATCCGGACGGCAAGCGACATTCCCGACACCCCCCAGACCCGCGCGCCGGCCTATCGACTGGCCTTCGCGGACGAAGATTTTCTGCTGCGCGACGAATTGCGCCCGGTGCGGCTGCAGCTGGAGCTGCTGAAGCCCGAATTGATGATGGCCGAAAAGGGCATCGAAAGCACGATCGTGCTGTTTGGCGGCGCGCGCATCCCCCGCCCGGCGGATGCCGAACATGCCCGCACGGACACGCTGCGCGGATTGGCGGCATTTTATGACGAGGCGCGCGATTTCGCCCGGCTGATGACCGAGCGCAGCCTGAAAACCGGCGGCACCCGCGACGTGATCGTCACCGGCGGCGGCCCCGGCGTGATGGAGGCGGGCAATCGCGGTGCGCTGGATGCGGGCGGCCATTCCATCGGGCTCAACATCGTGCTGCCGTTTGAGCAAGCCCCGAATGAATTCGTCACACCCGGCCTGTGTTTCAATTTCCACTATTTCGCGATCCGCAAGATGCATTTCCTGATGCGGGCCAATGTGGTTGCGGTCTTCCCCGGCGGGTTCGGGACGCTGGACGAATTCTTCGAGACGCTGACCCTGATCCAGACCGGGCGCATGCGCAAAGTGCCGATCCTGCTGTTCGGGCGCGCCTTCTGGGAAAGCATCCTGAACTTTGACGCGCTGGCAGAGGCGGGCACCATCAGCGAAAAGGATCTGGACCTGTTCCGCTTTGTCGAGACGGCGGAGGAAGCCATCGCCGCCATCGACAGTTGGGAAGGCGCGGGCGAACGCCGTCAGGACATTCCCGGTCGCTGATCGCATTTGCGTCAATCACGCATTGCTCAGCCATGGCCCTGCGCTTAGACACTGGCGCTGCGCGTTGACCGCGCGGCCCAACTCGCCCATCCAGATCGACATGCGGGACCGCGACCGTTTATCGGCCTGCGCGCCGATGGCCCGCTGCCACCCAGCTTACCCCGTGCGATCAGCTGGGCCCATCATACCGCTTTGTGCAACCGCGCCGCGCGATGCCGTGGCCAGCCGGGTGGAGCGCAAGGCGACCCAGTCGGCGAAACTGATCCCGAAACGGCGAACCAGCGCAGCCTCGTCCCGCACAATATCAGTCAATGCGCCCGCCACCGTCTGCGTTTGCGCCTCCAGCACCATGACCCGCCCCGCGCGGAGCGTCAGGCGATAACCCTTCGCATGCAGCCCAGCCTGCACATCCCCCCAGCCCTGCGCATGCGCCACCAATGCGCCAAGCCTGTGGCGCAACGGCGCGGCGGGTGGACCATCTGCGGCGCGCCGGATGGCGGCATTGGCCCGTTCTGTGCCGCGTCGGTCCAGATCGGCGCGGATAGCACTGGCGATCAGCGCATCGACCGATGTGGCCTCCGCCCGCGCGATATGGGTCAGCGCGCTGAGGATCACGGGGCGAAGGGCAATGCTGATATGTTCCATACCCCTTGATAGGCATGATTCCATTTCTGCCTGGTTAACGCGGGCCGAAGGCCGGATCAGGCCGCCGCGTGACCGATTTCCTGCTCATCAGTGCAGGCATGGGTGGCCTGTTCCAGTTCCAGCGTGGCGTGGCTGATCCCCATGTCGGACAGCACGCCCCGCAGGCGCTGCTTGATCTGCGCAGCTTCGGACCAGCGGCTGTCCTCGACCACCACATGCACTTGCAGCGCGGTCTCGCGTTCTTCCATTTGCCACAGGTGCAGGTGATGCAACGCGCAGACGCCATCCACATCGCGCAGCACTGCCAGAACCTCGGCGCTGTCCATGTCGGGCGGCGCGCCCAGCATCAGAACCCGGATCACGCCGCCGATCTCGGCGAATGCGTGCCACAGGATGTAGCCCGCGATCAGCAGCGTCACCAACGGGTCGATGATCTGCCAGTCATATAGAATGACCAGTGTGCCCGCGACGATCACCGCAACGGAGCCCATCGCATCGGCCACATTATGTAGAAACGCCGCGCGGATGTTCATGCTTTCCTTCGACATCGTGTAGGTCAGCGCCGCGGTCACCAGATCCACGATCAGCGCAATGGCCGCGACGATCACAACGGTCCAACCGGCAATGGGCTGCGGATCAAACAGACGCGCGACACCTTCGTAGATAAGGTAGAGGCCAATCACGATCAGCGTGGTGTAATTGACCAGCGCGGCGACGGTTTCGGCCCGCGCATAGCCAAAGGTCATCTGGGCATCTGCCGGGCGTCGAGCGATCTTGCGCGCCGCGAATGCGATGATGAGCGACATCGCATCCGACAGGTTGTGGATCGCATCCGCAATCAGCGCGAGAGACCCCGACAGGATGCCACCCGCGATCTGCGCCACGGTCAGCAGCAGATTGACCCCGACAGCCGCCGCGACCTTGCGGTCGCCTGCTTCGGGGTCGATGTGATG
The DNA here is from genome assembly GCA_040119125.1 of Marinobacter sp. Classification (GTDB taxonomy): domain Bacteria; phylum Pseudomonadota; class Alphaproteobacteria; order Rhodobacterales; family Rhodobacteraceae; genus Pacificitalea. The sequence goes on along the minus strand of JBEDTR010000009.1, from coordinate 29,143 downwards.
ATGGCCGTGGCCCGCGTGCGAGTGACCGTGATCGTGATCATGCGCCATGTCGACCTCCTTGATCTGGGCAAACGCTACGCGCGCCGCGTCCGCGTCACAACGGGGCTCCCGCGCTGGTGCGACCTTCGGCCTCGACGGCGGCAAGCTGACTGTCGTGTTGCCGTGCCGCCCGCGCCGCCGCAACCAGCGCGCGGAAAATCGCCCTTTGGCGCCGGGCGTAGAACAAATGCTCCGGGTGCCACTGGACGCCAATCGCGAACGGGTCGCGCACCCGCTCGATCGCCTGCACCATTCCGCCGGTGTCACGCGCAGCGATGCGCAGCCCCTCGCCCAGCCGGTCGACCGCCTGACTGTGCAGGGCGTTGACCTTCATCGGCGCAGGTCCGACGAAATCCATCAAGCGCGTTCCCGGCTCGATGCGCACATCCTTGCGCGGGAGGATCGTCTTGTAATGCTGGCTGTCGGGATGGGAGGCATAGGCATCCTGATCGAGCGTGCCGCCAAGTGCCACGTTGATCATCTGGCTGCCGCGGCAGATCCCCAGAACCGGCGTCATGGTGGCGCGCGCCTCCTCCACCAGACGACGCTCCAGCGCGTCGCGTTCAGGGTCGAGCCGCGCAGCGGAGACGAGCTCGCCCCCATAGACTTCTGGCGAAATATCGTCGCCGCCGCCAATGATGATGCCGTCGACTTCATGCACATCGGCGGGCCGCCCTGCCCCCCAGCGCACGGCACGGCCCCCTGCCAGCCAGACATTCAGCGCGACCAGCGGAAATATGCGCCAGCCCGAACGACGGGACGTGGTGACACCGATAACAGGACGCTTCATGCCGCTGACCCCGCCGCATCGCCCCTGCCGGTCATCAGCCCATGTGTCGCCAGAATATCTCCGCAGCGCTCAGCCCATGCGCGGCGCGACAGGGTAATCGCGCCATGCTCATCCTGCCAGCCTTCGATCAACTGGCCTAGCAATGCGGTATCTGCCGCCACCCTTTCGACGATCACCCAGCGCTGCCATTCGTCGGCCAGCGACCAGTCGCTCTCATCAATGCGGCTTTCGGGCAGGCGGAAATGGAATGCCGGGCGCGGCGAAAGCTTATGGCTTTTCATCCGGTCGCGCACCGTCTCCTCGTCGAAGGTCGCAAAGATCGGCAACATGTCGAGCCCGTAATTGCGATCCGGCGCGTGGCTCAGATAGGCGTCCTGCACATCGGCGCGCGCGGCATCGGGGCCAAGGTCGCAGAGCGCCCGCACCAGCCGCGTCGGATAGGGATCGGTGAAGGGCAGCACGGCGCGGGATTGGTCAATGGGTTGCGCGCGCCGCATCCAGCTTTCGATCAAGGCATAGGCCAGCAGAGGCCGGCAGATATCGCCATCGGCGTCGGAGACCGTCTGAATATTGTAATGCAGGCCAAACCCGTTCAGCAGCCCGGCCTTCGTCCCCTCCGCGCCCGCCTCGCGCAGCGCATCACACAGGCGGGACAGCTGCGGCAGATCGGAAACGGGGATCGGCTCGGTCACGATTTCCACGGGGATCAGGTCGCGCCCCAGCGTTTCTGTCGCCGTGCGCACGGCCTCATGCCGGGAATTGCGCCAAGTGGAATCGAGGTAGATCTCCAGCTTGCCCAAGGTGCCACCCGACACGTTGCGCGTGGCGGTGCCGTCTTCGTGGGCAGTGCCGCCGAGTATGTCGGCGGCGATGCTGGCAGCATGGGCTTCGTCCACCCCGCCGAACTCGATTTCGACCCCCACACGGCGCGGGGTGCCATCGGCAGAATTGGGCTGGGGCAGCGGGGCGAAATCGGCGGTCATCGGCGGCGTCTCCTGTCGTTGCAGGATGAACGCCGCCTCGCGCGTCGTGTTCCGCCTCACGCAGCGGGATCAGGCGGTGCCGGTCTCCGCGGCGATCTGAGCGCGGCTTTTGCGCTGACGCTCGGTCGCGGATTTAAGCTGACCACAAGCGGCCATGATATCCTCGCCGCGCGGGGTGCGGATCGGGCTGGCATAGCCAGCTTTATAGACAATATCGGCAAAGGCCTTGATCCGCGCCTTGTCGGACCGCTGATAAGGCGCGCCGGGCCATTCATTGAACGGGATCAGGTTGATCTTGGCCGGGATGCCCTTGATGAGGTTCACCAGACGGCGCGCATCCGCATCGCTGTCATTGACGTCCTTCAGCATGACATACTCAAAGGTAATCCGCTCGGAATTGGTCAGCCGGGGATAGGCGCGCAGGGCATTGAGGAGTTCCTCGATATTCCAGCGCTTGTTGATCGGCACCAGCTTATTGCGGACCTCATCGGTGGTGGCGTGGAAGGAGACCGCCAGCAGGCAGCCGATTTCATCGGCGCAGCGGGCAATTTCCGGCACGACCCCCGAAGTGGACAGGGTGATGCGGCGGCGCGACAGGCTGATGCCTTCGCCATCCATCGCGATCTTCATCGCATCGCGCACGGCGTCGAAATTATAAAGCGGCTCGCCCATGCCCATCAGCACGATGTTCGACAGCAGGCGCCCCTCTTCCTTGGGCGCTCGGCCGAGTTCCGGCCATTCGCCCAGATCGTCGCGGGCCAGCATGACCTGACCGATGATTTCGCCGGCGGTCAAATTGCGCACCAGACGCTGCGTGCCAGTATGGCAGAATGAACAGGTCAGCGTGCAGCCCACTTGGCTGGAAATGCACAGCGTGCCGCGGCCTTCTTCGGGGATATAAACGGTTTCCACCTCGTGACCGCCGGCGATGCGCACCAGATATTTCCGGGTGCCATCCTCGGACACCTGACGGCTGACAACTTCGGGCAGGGAAATGGTAAAGGTCGCGGCCAACAGCGCACGGTAATCCTTGGCCAGATTGGTCATCTGATCAAAGTCGCGCACGCCCTTCTGGTAGATCCATTGCCAGACCTGACGCACCCGCATCTTGGCCTGTTTTTCCGGAGTGCCCGCGGCAATCAGCGCGTCATGCAATTGTGCACGGGTCAGGCCGACCAGATTGATCGGGCCACCTTCGGGCAGCTTGCGCGGCAGCGTCAGCACATCCTGCGTCACCGGAACGGCGGGCGCGGGGCGTGGCTGGATCACCGGCGCATCCACCGAAGCAGACGTGTCGGTCAGGGCAGTATCGACGGAGGTCGAAGCAGTCTCGGGGCCGGACATGAGCGGTCTCCTTCGGGAAAACTGTCGGAGATATAAGCGTTTTGGCGTGGTTTCGGGAGTCCCTGTCGGATTCACCCCGAAAAAGCGAAAAGGCCGTCGGGGTTCCGACGGCCTCCAGCTATGCATTGATCCGCGTGGATCGGCGCGCCTCAATCAGCCCTGACGGGCTTTGAAACGACGCTGGGTCTTGTTGATCACGTAGACGCGGCCCTTGCGGCGCACGACCCGGCAATCACGGTGCCGGTTCTTCAGCGACCGGAGCGAGTTCCTGACTTTCATCTGGTCTCTCCTTCTGCGCGGCGCTGGGCGCCTCTGGGTTTCAACTAGCCCCGATCCGATGGATCGGGACGCTCTATTCGTGGTGGGCGATACTGGGATCGAACCAGTGACCCCTTCGATGTCAACGAAGTGCTCTACCGCTGAGCTAATCGCCCTATGACCAAGTTAGTTCCGTTCTGCGTACCTTTCCCCCGAAAGAGAAAGGACGCGGGCTGTCTCCGCGTCGGTGCGGTGCCGTATAAAAGGAAGCGCACCGGGGATCAAGGGCTTTTGGCGCGGTTCTTTCTGTTGCAATAATCAGGTTCCGAGGAGTGCCGATGACCCAGATCGCATACCGGCTGCTAAGCCCAGCTACCCGCAACACGAGCGTCGTGTTTTCCTCGCCGCATAGTGGGCGGGTATATCCCGAACCCCTTATGGGCAAGACCATTCTGGACGAGTTGTCGATCAGATCCTCTGAGGATGCCTATGTCGACGAGCTATTCGGCCACGCCCCCGAGGTCGGTGCGCCGTTGCTGGCCGCCGTCTGGCCGCGCGCATGGCTGGACCTGAACCGCGCCGCCGACGAACTGGATCCGGCGGTAATCGACGGGGTCCGCAGCCTTGCCCATAATCCGCGCGTCAGTTCCGGGCTTGGGGTGATTCCCCGCGTGGTGTCGAACGGGCGCGCCATTTATCGCGGCAAACTCACGCTGGCGGAGGCCCGCGCCCGGATTGCCGATGGCTGGCATCCCTATCATCGCACATTGCAAAGCCTGCTGGACGAAAGCCGTCGTCTGTTTGGCGAGGCGATTCTGATCGATTGCCACTCCATGCCGCACGAGGCGATCGAGGCCGTCAGCCCTTCGGGCCGTCGCCGCCCTGATGTGGTGCTGGGCGACAGGTTCGGCGCTGCCGCGACACAGGAATTGGTGGAGCAGGTCGAGGCGATCTTTACCGAGGCCGGGCTGCATGTGGCGCGCAACGCGCCTTTTGCCGGGGCCTATATCACCCAGAATTACGGTCGTCCCTCGCGGCGTCAGCACGCCATTCAGATCGAAATCGACCGGGGTCTTTATCTGGATGAGCGCAACGTGACGCCGGGACCGAACTTCGACGCGTTCCGCGATCTAATGCGCGAGGTGACCGTGCAGATCGCCGCGCTCGGACGTCCGGCGGCGGATGCGATGCCATTGGCGGCGGAATAGCGGCCTAGCGCGTCAAGATGCGGCGGGTGATGACCCAGACCAGCCCCATCACCGCGATGGCCACGACCATGCCGATTGTGGGGATGCCGACCTCATCCATCGCGCCCGGCTCGGTGAACAACGCCAGCCCGGTGAGCTGATCGCCCATCCCCACCACCAGCAGCCCGAACATGTTATTGCCCAGATGAATGCCCATCGCGGCGCCAAGGCTGCCGGTCTGCTCGGTCAGATCCGCCGCCACCAGCCCGAAAATCAGCGCCGACAGCAAGATCAGCGGCAGGTTCGCGCCCGCCTCCGGCGTCCAGTGCAGCAACGCAAAGATCACCGTCGGCAGACCCATCCAGATCGCCCGCGCCCGAAACCGCACGGCCAGCTGCTGTTGCAGATAGCCACGAAACAGCAGCTCTTCGGCGCCGGTTTGCAACAGCACCAGCGGCACCGCCAGCGGCAGCAACATCAGCCAGCGCGCCAGCGGCAGGTTTGGCTGCGGCGGCTCCAGCCATGCGCCGAGGCCGACCAGCAGGGCGTAGATCGGTAGCAAGACCGCCAGCGCCACGCGAAAGCCGCGCCACCAGTCCCGCCATGGGCCAAACAGCGATGCGGGATCGCGGAAATGCAGCGCGGCAGCGGCCAGAAGCGGGCCGATGAACATGCCGGTAAATGTCGCCAAGACCAAAAGCGTCTGTCCCGGCGTCGTCGCCTGCGCCAATCCCATCAGGTAACCCGGCGCGCCGAGCGGCCCCAGCACGATGAACACGCCGCCCACCAGCAGCCCCAGAAACCCCAGATAGGTGAACGCGATCACCCCCAGCCCCAGCAGCAGACGCCATAGCTGCGGATAGGCTCGCGCCTCTATCAGGGCATGTTCAAACTCGGGTGCGCGCATGATCGGGGGCCTTCGCAGGATCGGATGGCGCAGGGTAGGTCCGCAGGCGGCGCTCTGCAATCAGGTCCGCCAGCACGGCGCCGGTGCCCCCGCTTTCCACCCGCTGCCCCGCCGCAATCGCGCTTGTGATCGAAACCACGCGGGTTTATCCCTTCGGCCAAGCCGTTTGCGGGCCAGCCGAATGAGGGGGAGTTACCATGCTCAAGCGCCAGTTCAATAAATCCAACCTTCCCAGCCGCCATGTGACCGAGGGCCCCGAGCGGGCACCGCACCGGTCCTATCTCTATGCGATGGGTCTGTCGGACGCCGAAATTCACCAGCCGCTGGTCGGCGTGGCGACCTGCTGGAACGAGGCCGCCCCCTGTAACATCGCGCTGAACCGTCAGGCCCAGTCGGTGAAGATGGGCGTGAAGGCCGCCTCCGGCACGCCGCGCGAATTCACCACGATCACCGTGACCGACGGCATCGCGATGGGCCATGAGGGCATGCGCTCCTCGCTCGCGTCGCGCGAAGCGATTGCGGACTCGGTCGAATTGACCATGCGCGGCCATTGCTACGACGCCATCGTCGGTCTGGCCGGCTGCGACAAATCCCTGCCAGGCATGATGATGGCCATGGTGCGTCTGAACGTGCCGTCAGTCTTCATCTATGGCGGCTCCATCCTGCCGGGTCGGCTGAACGGCAAGGATGTCGTGGTGCAGGACGTGTTCGAAGCGGTGGGCAAGCATCAGGCCGGCGAAATGTCGGATGCCGAACTTGAGATCATCGAGCGCATCGCCTGCCCCTCCGCCGGGGCCTGTGGCGGCCAGTATACCGCCAACACCATGGCCTGCGTGTCCGAGGCGATCGGCCTTGCGCTGATGAATTCCTCCGGTGCGCCCGCGCCCTATGAAAGCCGCGACGCCTATGGCGAGGCATCGGGCACCGCCGTGATGAACCTGATCGAGCGCAACATCCGCGCCCGTGATATCGTGACCCGCAAGAGCCTTGAGAACGCCGCGCGCATCGTGGCTTGCACCGGCGGCTCCACCAATGCCGGTCTGCACCTGCCCGCCATCGCCCATGAGGCCGGGATCGATTTCGATCTGCTCGACGTCTGCGAGATCTTCCGCGACACGCCTTACTTCGTGAACCTGAAGCCGGGCGGCGAATATGTCGCCAAGGACCTGTTCGAAGCAGGCGGCGTGCCGGTGGTCCTGCGCGAGCTGCGCAAAGCCGGGCTGATCCACGACGATTGCATGACCGCATCGGGCAAGGAAATCGGCGAAGAGCTGGACATCATCACCCGCGACATCGACGGCAAGGTGATCCACGCGGTCGAAACTCCGCTGTCCAAAACCGGTGGCGTGGTCGGCCTACAGGGCAACCTCGCCCCCGAAGGCGCCATCGTGAAGGTCGCGGGCATGAGCGCCGAGGAGCAGGTGTTCTCCGGTCCCGCCCGTGTGTTCGAATGCGAAGAAGAGGCGTTCGCCGCCGTGCAGAAGCGCGACTATGAGGTCGGCGAAGTCATCGTGATCCGCAACGAAGGCCCCGCAGGCGGCCCCGGCATGCGCGAAATGCTGTCGACTACCGCCGCGCTGTCCGGTCAGGGCATGGGCAAGAAGGTGGCGCTGATCACCGATGGCCGCTTCTCCGGCGCGACCCGTGGCTTCTGTGTTGGTCATGTCGGCCCCGAAGCCGCGCATGGCGGCCCGATTGGCCTGCTGCGCAATGGCGACGTGATCACGATCAACGCGGTCAGCGGCGAAATCAGCGTCGATCTTCCCGATGAGGAACTGGATCGCCGTCGTCAGGACTGGAAAGGCCCGCGCAAGACCAACTACATGAGCGGCGCTCTTTACAAATACGCGCAGCTGGTCGGCGGCGCGCGTAAAGGCGCAGTCACCCATCCCGGCGCCGAAGCGGAGACACATGTCTACATGGATCTGTGATCTGAAATCCCGTCTCCGTGGCGTGGCAGTGTTTGGCCTTCTGGGGCTGACGCTGGCAGGCTGCGGGGACGGGTTCGACCCGGTAAGCCGGGCGGGCGGCAGCAGCCTGAGTTCCGGGCTCGACGCGCTTGCTCCGGTTCCTGCGGTGCGGCTTGATGCGGGTCATATCACCCTGCGCGGGCCTGAGGGGTTCTGCGTCGATCACGTTGCCAGCCATGCCGATTTCGTCCTGTTCGGCAATTGCGCGGCGTTGGGTGGCCATGGTCGCATGGTCGCGCCCGGCGTGATCCTTACGGCATCGGTGCGCGCGGCGGGGCCGGTGGCCTCGGTCTCTCCCGAAGAACTGCGGCAGTTTTTCCTGAGCGACGCGGGCCGCGCCAGCCTTGCCAATGACAATACCGCCCACCGAGTCACCCTGCGCGACAGCGGCATCGCCCGCAACGCGCTCTGGCTGCGGCTGCGCGATGCCTCCCTGCCCGGCAACCTGTCGCCCGACCTGTGGCGTGCAATTTTCGTTCTGCGCGGGCATTTGGTGTCCGCCACTGTCCTGTCCGCCCATGACGCACCGCTGGACCGCAGCGCGGGTCAGGCGCTCATGACCGAATTTGTCGCCCGGATCCGACAGGCCACCGGCCCCGTCGCCCGCCGCGCGACGGGCTAAGTGGGATAGCGCGGATCATGGGCAAGTTTTCCAACCTTGTGGATCGCACGCGGCAGGCCCGGACCCTGCGTCGCTGGCAGCGCGCGCAGGCCGGCGTGGCGCAGATGCCGCTGGGCCAGCTACGCGTGCTGCGCCAGCAGGCGCGCGACCTGCGGCGCTTGACGCAAATGGTGATTTCGCGCGCCGATGCCCGCCTGACCCGGCCCCGGCTGGGCGACGACAACATCGACCGCCCGCTTGGCTGTGACTGGACCTGTCGGCCCGCGCTCTGGTCCGAGCAGGTCTTTCCCGGCGGATTTGCAGCCGTCGAAAGCCGCCAGACCATTGGTCCTGACGTGACCCTGTTCCACGATTGCGCGACGCCGGAACTGTCGATCCGGCAATTGCGCAATACTGATATTGACGACCGCGCTCCGCTGGGTGCGCGGCTGGATGTGCTGGGCTTTGACGGCTCGTTCCTGTCACTGGTGGTGGATCTGCCCGACAGCGCCGTTCAGGGCCTGCGCAAATCCCACATCATCCGGCTGGCGGTTCGGATCGAGATGGAACACCCGATCAAGATCTTCGCCCGGCTGAACGTGAAACACGGCCCCAATGCCGAACAGATGGTGCGGGAGCTGCCCCTGCACGACGATACCGTGGAGGTCGAATTCGACCTCGCCTATTCCGAGCTGAACGAAAAACGGGCGGAGCGCATGTGGCTCGACGTGATTTTCGACGACCCCGCGATGAATTGCATCATCCTGCGCGATCTTGCCCTGACCCGTCGTCCGCGCGCTGAAATCTGACCCTTTGGGTCTGTCCCGCCGCCTCCCGCCCCCTTGTCCTGAGGATGCCCATGTCCGACGCCGCAATGCCGACCCTGACCAAGACCCGGATCCTTGACGGCACATGGGAAGGCGTGTTGACCGCGCCGGGGCTCACGGATGCACCCGCGCTGGAGGTGATGCACCACGGCACCCCGCTGGACCCGCCGCAGATCACCCCGCTCGGAGCGGGCTCATGGCGGGTCGCGGTGGCGATTCCTGCGAGCCTGCTGGCCGACGGGGTGCAGACTTTCGTGATCCGCGAAGCTACGGGCGAACGCAGGCTGACCAGTTTCTCCATCGTGACCGGCCAGCCGCTGGAGGACGACCTGCGCGCCGAGGTCAGCCTGCTGCGCGCCGAACTCGACATGCTCAAAAGCGCCTTTCGCCGTCACAGCCGGTCCACCGGGGGCTGAGCGCCTCTGACGCGGCGTTTTGCGTGACAGAGGGCCGGGAGCGGGACAGTCTGACCGCTCAGGGAGGCCGTTCATGTCCGATTATCCGCATCTTTTCGCCCCGCTCGATCTGGGCCATGTGACCCTGCCCAACCGGGTGCTCATGGGCTCCATGCATACCGGGCTGGAGGAGACCGGCGATTGGGACCGGGTCGCGGCCTTCTATGGCGCGCGGGCTGCGGGCGGCGTCGGCCTCATCGTCACCGGGGGCTTGGCCCCCAACCGCGAAGGCGGCGTGTTCCCCGGTGCGGCGGGGCTGTTTTCCCCCACCGACATCGCCAATCACCGCCGTGTCACCGACCGGGTCCATGCTGAGGGCGGGCGCATCGCGATGCAGATCCTCCATGCCGGGCGCTATGCCTATTCGCCCGAATGCGTCGCGCCATCGCCGATCAAGTCGCCGATCTCCCCCTTCCCGCCACGCGAATTGAACGCCGACGGCATCGAAAAGCAGATCGCAGATATGGTCACCGCCGCCGCCCGCGCCCGCGAGGCCGGGTATGACGGGGTGGAGATCATGGGCTCGGAAGGGTATTTCCTCAACCAGTTCCTCGCCACCCACACCAACAAGCGGCTGGACCGCTGGGGCGGCAACTACGAGAACCGGATGCGCCTGCCGCTGGAGGTCATGACCCGTGTGCGCGAGGCCGTCGGCCCGGATTTCATCGTTATCTACCGCCTGTCGATGATCGATCTGATCCCCGGTGGCTCCACCTGGGAGGAGGTCGTGACGCTGGCACGCGCGATCGAGGCCGCAGGCGCGTCCATTCTCAATACCGGTATCGGCTGGCATGAGGCCCGCGTGCCCACCATCGCCACCTCCGTGCCGCGCGGCGCCTTCACTTGGGTCACGCGGAAGCTGATGGGCGAGGTCTCGATCCCGGTCATCACGTCAAACCGCATCAACACCCCCGACGTGGCGGAGCAGGTGCTGGCCGAAGGCTGCGCCGACATGGTGTCGATGGCGCGCCCGTTTCTGGCCGATCCCGATTTCGTCGCCAAGGCCCGCGCGGGCCGGTCGCGCGACATCGCGCCCTGCATTGCCTGCAATCAGGCCTGTCTGGATCATACCTTCTCCGGCAAGCTGACGACCTGTCTGGTCAATCCGCGCGCCTGCCATGAGACCGAACTGACCTATCCCCCGACCCAGACGCCGCGCCGGATTGCCGTGATCGGCGCGGGCCCCGCGGGCATGACCGCTGCGATGGTCGCTGCCGGGCGGGGCCATCACGTCACCTTATGGGAGCGTGACACCCGGCTGGGAGGACAGTTGAACATGGCGCGCAAAGTGCCGGGCAAGGAGGAATTCCACGGGCTTGTCGAGTGGTTCACCGCGATGATGGACCACCCGCGCATCACCCTGAAGCTCGGCTCTGACGCAACGGTCGAGGATCTGCGCGGCTTTGACGAGGTGATCGTGGCCACCGGCGTCCGCCCCCGTGATCCGCAGATTCCGGGCCAAGATACTGCGCTGGGATATATCGACGTGCTTCGCGATGGCGCGGAGGTCGGTGACAGCGTCGCCATTATCGGCGCGGGCGGCATCGGGTTCGACACCGCGCGGTATCTGGCCGGACCTTCTGAGACGACCGATCTGGCCGAATGGCTGCACCATTGGGGCGTGGCCGATCCGGACGACCATCGCGGCGGGCTTGCCCCCGAAGGCCCCGCCCCCGATCCCGCGCCGCGCCAGATCACGCTGTTGCAGCGCAAACCGGGAAGACCGGGCAAGGGGCTGGGCAAGACAACGGGCTGGATACACCGTGCGGAGCTGAAGCTGCGCGGCGTCGCCATGCGGGGCGGCATGCGCTATGTCGGCATCACGCCGGACGGGCTGGAGGTCGAAACCGAAGCCGGGCCGCAGTTGATCCCCGCCGATCAAGTGATCCTCTGCGCGGGACAGGAAAGCGAACGCGGGCTGGCGGATGCGTTGCAAGCCGCGGGCATCGCCTGTCACATCATCGGTGGCGCGGACGTCGCCGCCGAACTGGACGCCAAGCGTGCCATTGATCAGGGCGCGCGCCTCGCCGCACAGCTTTGACCGGGGGCGACGCGCGCGTCGCGGGACTCCGCACGATGTAAGGCGGCTTAATCGGTGGTCTTCGTAGCGGATCAGCGATGACGCGCGCCGTGCTGCGGGGCTCGTAAGCCCCTGATCTCCGCCTCTTTACCCTCTGGCATTCGGCCTTTGCCCCGATCCTGTCGGATTGGCAGGCAGATGCTGAACAAATTTTTTACTAAAACCCCTGCTTTTCCGCCTGAACTGCACAGCCACTCGCCAAAATATAACCACTATTGACAGATTGTGCCGTAGATCATACTAATTAGCACAACTTCGACAGGGTGGAGCTTGCGGAGCCGTTTATACGGAATTCTGCGTCGAAGACCGGCACCCCGTATCGCCACACCCGCGCTGGAGCACCGACAATCCAATCCGTCCTCCCGTGCCGTTCCGGCGCGCGGGCTGACCGGACCCATCACAATCTTGGCTCCCCAAGGGCCACAGGACAGGAAGAGACCATGAGCGACTACGTTCTATCTGGTGAGACGCGCGACAAGCTGAGAAAAGTGTCGACCGCCTCCGTTGCCACCGCGCTCTACAAACGGGGCCTGCGCAATCAGTTCGTGCAGGGCGTCGTTCCGGTGGAGCGCAAGCCAGTGACCATGGTCGGGCAGGCCTTCACCCTGCGCTACATTCCCGCCCGTGAGGATCGCAATCCGATCACCGTCTTCCGCGAGCGCGATCACAAGCAGCGTGTCGCGGTGGAAACCTGCCCCGAGGGACATGTGCTGGTGATGGATGCGCGCAAAGACAGCCGCGCCGCCACCGCTGGATCGATCCTTGTCACCCGCCTTGCCCATCGTGGCGCTGCGGGTGTGGTATCGGATGGCGGGGTGCGGGATGCGGTGGGCATCGGCGCGCTGGATATGCCCGCCTATTTCGCGTGCTCCTCAGCCCCGACCAACCTTACCCTGCACGAAGCGATCGACATCAACGTGCCGATTTCCTGCGGTGATGCGCCCGTCTTTCCGGGCGATGTGATGCTGGGCGACGGCGACGGTGTGATGGTGATCCCGGCACATCTGGCCGAGGAGATCGCAGATGAATGCACCGGCATGGAATCCTACGAGGATTTCGTGCTGGAGCAAGTCAACGAAGGGGCCGGCATCATCGGCCTCTATCCGGCAACGGATGAAGAAAACCTTGAGAAATTCGACGCATGGCGCAAACGGACAGGACGGTGATATGACCTTTACTCCCCATGGACATCACTTGATTGCAGGCGAACAGGTCAGCGCAGAGGAGCGGTTTTCATCCGCCCCGGCGCAGGGCGACGCCTTTGAATTCGCAGCAGGCTCGCCGGACCTCGTGGCTCGCGCCTGCGCTGCAGCGCAGTCAGCCTTCGCAGGTTTCGCGACCACGTCCCGCGAGGACCGCGCGCGGCTGCTGGACACGATCGCCGACGAAATCGACGCGCGTGGCGATCAGATTACCGAAATTGGCTGCGCTGAAACCGGCCTGCCCGAAGCGCGTTTGCAGGGCGAGCGTGGGCGGACCACCGGCCAGATGCGCTTGTTTGCAACGCATATCCGGGCGGGCGACTACCTGGATCGCCGCCATGATCCCGCGCTGCCCGATCGCCAGCCAATGCCGCGCACCGATCTGCGGATGATGCAGCGCCCGGTTGGCCCGGTGGCGGTATTTGGCGCGTCGAACTTCCCGCTCGCCTTTTCCACCGCAGGGGGCGACACCGCCGCCGCGCTGGCCGCAGGCTGCCCCGTGGTTGTCAAAGGTCACGGCGCGCATCCCGGCACGGGCGAAATCGTCGGCGACGCCATCGTCGCGGCGCTGGCCAAGCTGGGCATGGATGCGGGCATTTTCAGCCTTGTGCAGGGCGGCAGCCGCGCCGTCGGCGAAGCGCTGGTGACCGATCCGCGGATCAAGGCGGTCGGTTTCACAGGCAGCCTCGGCGGTGGACGCGCGCTCTATGATCTGTGCGCACGGCGTGATGAGCCGATCCCGTTCTTTGGCGAGCTTGGCAGCGTTAACCCCATGTTCGTCCTGCCTCAGGCCGCCGCCGCGCGGGGGGCCGATCTGGGCACCGGGTGGGCCGGAAGCCTTGCCATGGGCGTGGGGCAGTTCTGCACCAATCCCGGCATCGCCATCGTGGTTGACGGCCCGGAGGCGGATGCCTTCGTGGCAGCCGCAACCGAGGGGCTGAAGGCTGTCGCGGCGCAAACCATGCTGACCGACGGCATGGCCGACGCCTATCGCACCGGCGCGCGCCGCGTGGCCGAAGGCGCGGGCGTCAAATCCCTGCTGAACAGCGCCTGCGAAGGCCGCAGCGCCGCACCCTACCTGTTCGAAGTTCAGGCCAGCGATTGGCTGCATAACGAAGAGCTGTCCGAAGAGGTTTTCGGCCCGCTCGGGCTGGTGATCCGCGTGGCGGACGAAGCCGAAATGCTGCGCGTCGCCGAAAGCTTCAAAGGCCAGCTGACCGCAACGATCCAGATGGATGACGGTGACATCGACACGGCGCGGAGCCTGCTGCCCGTGCTGGAACGGATGGCCGGTCGCGTTTTGGGGAACGGCTTCCCGACAGGTGTGGAGGTCTGCGACGCGATGGTGCATGGCGGGCCGTATCCGGCCAGCACGAACTTTGGCGCCACCTCCGTGGGCACCCTGTCCATCCGCCGCTTCCTGCGACCGGTATGTTACCAGAATCTTCCCGAGGCGCTCCTCCCGGCTGACCTTGTGAACATCTGAAAACAGTGCCGCTGAGCGCTTGAAAGCCCGCCGATGCAGTGTCTGTGTCGGCGGGTTTTCTTTGCGGCCTGGCTGTCCTGACAGCCTACGCGCGCCCCAACAGCCTGATTTGACTAAAGTTGTTTGCTCGCCGAACAGATATGGGCAAAAAGGCGCTATTTTGGTAAATGTTTGGCAACAAATCTGTTGATTTGTAAAAAGTAATTCAGTAGCGTGAGTGAAGTTTCCCGAGGCGGCCGTCCATGAGCGGACGGATCGGGGGCTACGACCGATAATATAGGGGAGGGTGTTATCAGTCGCACTTGAGGCACAGGCTTGCCGTGTCTCGGGAGGCGCAAGGTTCTGACAGGCAGCGGCGCTATCGTCCCAGCCTGATCTGTGCCGCCGAAACGCGCAATCCATCACCGCGCGCGAGCAAAGTCCGGACCCCAACCCCGACTTTGCGTCCCCTCTGCAAGACGACAACGGCGCCTTATTGGCGAAACGCCCCCGCGGCGTCAGGCCAGCCGGCTCATTCAACTAACCGGAATCATCCGGACGACAACATCTGTGAAGGAGGAACAGGTCTATGTTTTCCAAAGGCTTGAAAAGCACAATCGCGCTGGCACTGGGTGCCTGTATCATGGGGACCTCGGTCGCCGCTGCGGAATTCCCGACCCGCGACATTCGTCTGATCGTTCCGTGGCCCGCAGGCGGCGGCGCCGATGCGATTTCGCGCAAGATCAGCAACATCGCCGAGCAGGACCTGCCGAAATCCATCTACGTGGAAAACATCGCCGGCGCGGTCACCGCCACCGGCCTGATGCAAATGACCACCTCGCGCCCCGACGGGCACACTGTTGGCGTGCTGACCTATGACAGCGTCATCACCCTGCCGCGTGGCGAGATGGTGCCCGGCTACTCCCTCGACAACATGACCCCCATCGCGCGCATCACCAGCGAAGCCGATGCAATCGTCGTGTCCAAGCATTCCGGCATCAACACTTTCGAAGAACTGGTCGAGAAGGCGAAAGCCAATCCCGGCGAGGTGCGCGTTGGCGTGGCGCCCAAAGGCTCCGGTCCGTATCTGTCGGTCAGCCAGTTGGAGAAGCTGCTCGACGTCGATTTCAACGTCATCACCTATGCCGGCTCCTCCACCGCCGAAGCCGAAGCGCTGCTGTCGGGTGAACTCGACGCTGCAATCTCCAGCCTTGGCGACTTCAGCGGCATCATCGAATCCGGCGATGCGAAGGGCGTGGTCGAGCTGACTTCGGTTCAGAACATGACCTACACCGATGTGCCGACCATCAGCGACAAGGGCTTTGATCTGCAAACCGGCAGCTTTATCATCCTCGCCGCTCCGGCAAACACCCCCGATGAGGCGATCACCACGCTCGAGACCGCGTTCAAGGCGGCCTATGACACCGAAGAATTCCAGTCGTGGCTGCAGCAGGTGGGCGTGACCGCCGACTGGCTTGGCTCGGACGAGGTCGTCGACTGGATGAGCGAACTTCAGGACAAGACCTTCGCCCTGATGGACGAGCTGGAGCTGTAAACCCGTCTCTCCCACATGCCTCCGGTCCCGGACCGGGGGCATGATCCCGCAGGCCTCGGTCCGCGGGCTTCACCGTTGCAGCGCCTCGCCCCGCGCGGGCCCAGCTAAGGCCCCGGCGCCGCCCTGCCCCCTCACACCCAGCTTGCGGAGAAGAAGATGCTCATGAACCGGCAACTGTTATTTCTCTATGTCATCCTTGCAGTGTCTGTCGGATATCTGATCTCGGCGATGAGCCTGGGTGCCCCGACGGACGAAGGCCGCCTGACGCCCTCGTTCTTTCCGATCCTTGTAGGCGCCGCCGCCATCGTCTTTTGCGGCGTGCTGATCACCCAGACCTTCCGCGCCGCGCCCGCTCCGAAACGATCTGCTGAGCCTCCGCGCTATACACATCTGTGGATCGTCGTGGCGATCTTCTTCTACATCCTCGCCTTCAAAACCGTGGGCTACTTCACCTCCTCCGGGCTCTTCGTTTTTGCGCTGATCGTGCTGTTCTCGTCCTTCGAGAAACTGATCCAGAAGGCCCTTATCTCCGTGGCCGTCGTCTTGGCCGGATATGTCATGTTCCAATATCTGTTCGGGGTCCGGCTCCCGACATTGTGGGGTTAACCGATGGATTTTATTCTGCTCGTCTTCAGCAGCTTCTCCTTGCTGCTTGATCCGGTCATCCTGACATATGTGATCCTCGGCTTTGTGATCGGCACCATCTTTGCCGCGATCCCCGGCCTGACCGCGACGCTGGCAATGGCGCTGCTTTTGCCGCTGACCTACACACTTAACGTCGAAACCGCGCTGATGGCCTGCGCCAGCATCTATATGGCGGGCATGTGCGGCGGCTCCATCACGGCCACCACGATCAACATTCCCGGTGCACCCTCGTCGATGATGACCGCGCTGGATGGCTACCCGTTGCAGCAACAGGGCAAGGGGGCGTTGGCGCTGGGACATGCGGCGCTTGGCTCCATGTTCGGCGGGGCGCTCGGGGCCATTTTGCTGATCGCACTCGCGCCCTTTGTGGCCGAATTATCGCTGCTGGTGAAAACCACGGGCAAGTTTTCCCTGCTCGCCTTTGCCATCATCGTTGTCGTCATCGCCCAGCGGGGCAAGGTCGCGCAGGCCGGGCTTGCCGCCTGTATCGGGCTGATGCTGGCCACGGTCGGGCTTGACGCGATGGAGCCGATCACGCGCTTTACCTATGGCAACAGCAACCTGACCGCCGGGATCGACCTGATGCCCGTCATCATCGGCACCTTTGCCATTGCCGAAGTCCTGATGCAGGCAAGCTCATCACGCGACATCAGCGCCGCCGCGGCCGCCGCCGAAAAGGTCAAGATCCGCCGCAGGGATTTCCTGCCGCCGCTGTCCGACATCCGCAGAATTGGCGTTGGCTGCTACATCAAATCCAGCTTGATCGGCTATTTCGTGGGCACCCTGCCCGGCGCTGGCGGCTCGATGGGCTCGTTCCTTGCCTATACCGAAGCCATGCGCACCTCGCGGGAGCCGGAGACTTTTGGCAAGGGCAACCCGCAGGGCATCGCCGCGTCGGAAAGCGCGAATAACGCAGTCTGTGGCGGCGCGATGGTGCCGATGCTGACCTTCGGTATTCCGGGCGATCCGATCACCGCGATCATGCTGGGCGTTCTGGTGATCAACGGCATCCAGCCGGGGCCGCAGCTGATGTCCGATCAGGCGGGCCTGATTGCGCCGATGCTGGCCGCGCTGCTGTTCAGCGCCGTGGTCCTCATCCCGCTGACGCTTTACCTGATTGGCCCTTATTTCATCAAGATCGTGTCGATCCGCAAAGATGTGCTCTACGGGGTCATTTGCCTGCTGGCCGTCGTCGGCAGCTATGTCGCGACCTACTCGACCTTCCAGATGTTCATGGCGCTTGGGATGGGGATTTTGGCCTTCTACCTGCGGCGCAACGGGCTGCCGGTCATCACCATGTTGCTGGGGTATATCCTTGGGCCGAACCTAGAGGAATTCCTGCGCCGCTCGCTTGCACTGTCGAACGGCAATCCGATGACGTTCCTCACCAGTCCCGACAGTCTGTTCTTTGTGCTGCTGACGATGGTGTTCATCTATTTCCTCGTGATCCGGAAACCGTCCAAAAGCCCGGTCTTGGCGCAGGGCAAATAGCACGACCTTGGAGTTTCGTTCCCCCGCTGGCCGCACAGGCGCGGGGGAACGGCAACATACGACGTCGTCTTGGCGCAAGACCGTTACAACAGCCTGCCAGTGGCCTATAAGGACATCCGACCGGCCCCAAGAACCAAAGGAAACCACCTTGTCAGAGACGCGGCGCCCCTCCTTGGCGGATCAAGTTTACGATCAGTTGCTGGCAAAAATCCTCGACGAGGAACACCCTGTGCACAGTCGGCTCCCTGCCGAAGAAGTGCTTGCCCAGACTTTCGGTGTGTCCCGTCCAATCGTGCGCGCGGCGCTCTCGCGGCTGCGCGACGATGGCATCGTGCAATCCCGCCGCGGCTCTGGCAGCTATGTCCTGCGGCGTCCGGATCGGCAGCTGATCAGCTTCGTGCCGCTGGAATCGCTCTCGGACGTTCAGCGCTGTTACGAGTTTCGCATCGATGTCGAAGGCGCCGCCGCGGCCTGGGCTGCCCGCCGACGTGACAATGACGACCTTGCCGCGATGGATCACGCTTTCACGGTGCTGGAAGACGCCTATCAGCAGAACGCTCTCGGTGTAGATGCCGATCAGATGTTCCACCTTGCTGTGGCGCGGGCGTCCAAAAATCCGTTCTTCTCGTCCGTTCTCGCATCGCTTGGGCAACAGATCGCCTTCGGGGTGAAGCTTTCGCGCTCCCTGACGATGCTGGATGTGCCGGTGCGGCAGGATCTGGTGCTCGCCGAACATCGTGCCGTGCTGGAAGCGATCACGCTGAAACAGCCCGAGGTTGCCGGGGCGTCCATGCGCCATCACATCACCGCCGCCAAGGACCGGATGTTCGTCGGCACGCAGGAATCCTAGCCGCGCGCGGGCGTCCTGCGCCTATTCAAAACCGTTTGAAATACCCCTGCTCCCCCTCTCAGGCCGCTCAATTGTCCGGCCCGCTCCGCAATCCTGCCTGATTTCGCTTTCACAACAGTCAGCAAGATCGAGACCTATTGTTGAGGAGTGAGTATGGACCGTCTGACCGAGATGGAAGCCTTTGCCACCGTGGTGGATCAGGGCGGATTCACCGACGCGGCCAAGAAGATGGGGATATCCAAATCCGCCGTGTCCAAACATGTATCTTCACTCGAAGCCCGTCTGGGCGCGCGGCTTCTCAACCGCACGACACGTCGCATTTCTCCGACCGAGATCGGGCTCGTCTATTACGACCGGGCGCGGCGGGTTCTCAACGATGCGGGCGAGGCAGATGCCATCGTCACGTCAATGCAATCGGCGCCCTCCGGGCTGTTGCGCATCTCCGTCGCGACGGATTTCGGGGTCAATCATCTGTCGCCGGTGCTGGGGGATTTTCTACAGGAATTTCCAGACATTACGGTCAACATGGTGCTGAATAACCGGTTCGTGGAGCTGATTTCAGAAGGGTTCGACATGGCGATCCGCATCGGGGAGCTGGAGGACAGCACCCTGCGCGCGCGCAAGCTGACCGAAACCACAAAACGCATGATCGCCTCGCCCGCCTACTTCGACCGCTATGGCCGCCCGACCCGGATCGACGATCTGAACGCCCATAAGCTGCTGCATTATTCCAACCAGTCGTCGGGCAATGTCTGGAAACTGACCGCCCCGTCTGGCGAAAAGCGCCAGATCCGCACGGCGGGCTGGCTTACCGTCAATGACGGGCAAAGCCTGCTGAACGCTGCGATTTCGGGGCTTGGCATCGCCTACCTGCCGAGCTTCCTTTATGGTGACGCGCTGAAAAAGGGGCTGGTCGAAGAGGCGATCCCCGACTTGCCGGTGGAGCCTCTGGGCATCTACGCAGTCTACCCGCCCGGTCGGTTCACCCAGCCCAAGGTGCGGGCATTCATAGATTTTCTGGTCGAAAGCTTCGCCGAGAAAGACCCGCTGTGGTGATGTCGATCCTCAACGATTGAGGTCCGCGACCTCGTCCACATCGGCCAGCACATCGACCTGCGCCACCCGCCACGCGGCGGGCAGAGCCGCAATCGTTTCGGCGCGGGTGCCTGCATGGGACCACCCCACGCCCCGCAACAGTCCCGCACGCGCCAGCGCACCCCGACGCATACCCAACAGCCAGTAGCCGCCGTCAGGTGCCGGGCCAAGCACCGCCTCCGCCCGGCCCAGCGCGGTAAATGCACGGGCGATATGGGCGCGGGTGATGTCTGGAATATCGGCCCCGATCACCAGCACCGGCGCTGTCTGCCGACTGCGCAACGCCCGCAGCATCCGCTCCCCCAGATCGCCGCCACCTTGCGGCATGCGCCCCGCCCCAGCAGGCAGCGCCCGACTGCCCAGCGCCCGGTCCGGTGCCACCGACAGCCGCAATTCCCAGCGAGGATCGCTCAGCCGCCGCAGCAGTGCGCGTATCTGATGACGCATCCACCACGCCGCCGCCGGGGTGCCGATATCACGGGCCAGCCGCGTCTTGACCCGTCCGGCGCGCGGCTCCTTGACCATGACGATCAGGAGCGGGCGCGGCTTCACGTGAAATAATCTTTCAGGATGCGGGCATAGACCGCTTTCAGCATCGGGATCTGATCGACTGCGACGCGTTCATCGCCCTGATGCATGGACGTGCCGACAAGTCCGAATTCCACCACCGGGCAGTGATCCTTGACGAAACGTGCGTCCGACGTGCCGCCCGAGGTCGACAAGACAGGCGCGCGCCCGGTCACGGCCTCCACCGCGCCGGCGACCAGATCGGATAGCGGCCCCGGCGGGGTCAGGAATGCCTCGCCCGACACGCGGGCTTCCACCGCGATCTGCACGCCGGTTTCGGCCTCGATTTCGGCGGCGGCCTCTTCCATCCATGCGGTGAGCGACGCACCGCTGTGCAGATCGTTGAACCGTATGTTCATCACGGCGCGGCAATTGGCAGGCACCACATTGGTCGCCGGATTGCCAATGTCGATGGTGGTGACCTGCACTGTCGAAGCGTCGAAGTGATCCGTGCCCTCGTCCAGCGGCGTGGCGGACAGGCGGTGTAGAAGCGACACCATTGCATGCGCCGGGTTCCGCGCCCGGTGCGGATAGGCGACATGCCCCTGCACCCCGATCGCGGTAAAGAACCCGCTGATGGAGCCACGGCGTCCGATCTTCATCATCTCGCCCATTTCCTCAGGGCAGGTCGGCTCTCCGACCAGACAGGCGCTCATGGCCTCGTCTTGCGCCGTCATCCAGTCAAGCAGAGCCCGCGTGCCGTCACGGGCCGGGCCTTCCTCATCCCCGGTGATTGCCAGAATGATCGCGCCCTCGGGCGGCGTGTCGCGGACAAAGTCCACGGCGGCGGCGGCAAAGGCCGCGACGCCGGATTTCATGTCCGTCGCGCCCCGGCCCCACAGCATCCCATCGCGGATCTCCGCACCGAAGGGATCGACGGTCCAGGCCGCCGCATCGCCCACCGGAACCACATCCGTATGCCCGTTAAAGCCAAAGCTGCGAGCATGGCCCTTCGCCCCCCATCGGGCGAACAGGTTCGGGGTTCCGTTGCGATCGACGCGGGTGCAGGTGAACCCGGCCTCGCTCAAGAGCTGCTCGAGCAACTGCAGCGCGCCGCCCTCCTCCGGTGTGACGGACGGGCATCGGACCAGCGCAGCGGTCAAGGCGACGGGATCGGTGGGCTCATGCGACATGGGAATCCTTTCGGCTCAGGCGTCATCCTCGCCCAGAAACGCGTCACGCTCCTTGGCGGCAAAGAACGGCGTCATCTGTGCCACGATGACCGAATTCTCGTCCATAGCCTGCTGCATCAGCGCGCGTTCATCGTCGGAAATCTCGTGCCCCATCTGCTGACGCTCCGACAAAGTGCCGTAGCCCGTCACGTCGAGCGGCGCCATATCGGCCTGTTTCAGGATCGCGACGGTCTCGCGCACCGCTTCGGCCTCATCGCGGCCCGAGGCAAAGCACAGCAGCCCCGCGCCGATGGCTTTCTTGGGCAGACCATCACCGGCCTTACGGCCCAGCTCCACCAACAGGGTAAAGACATCGGGGGCGGGTTTCTTCGAGGGCATGGCGGGCTCCGGCGCTGGGGTCTGTCGCGTGTTGCCGTTTTCGTCTCACGGGTCAAGAGCATGTGCCCGCCCCTGCCATCCCTCCCCCTGCGGCTTATCCAAACGATTTGTTAACTAAAGCCCGCCTAACTGGACCGGAGCCCGCGTTCAGGAGCCGCCGATGCCCGCGTCACACGCCATTCCCACCGCGCCCCATCCGCCCGGCACCGCGCCCCTGCGCGGCACGGTGGCGTGGGTGCTGGGGCTGCTGCATCTGGCGCTGGCGGCCGTGCATCTGGGGCTTGGCTCCGCGCTTTGGCCGCTGATCGCGCTGACGGTAATCTCGCTCAACGGTTGCGCGGCGCTGCTGCGGGACCGGATCTGGCCCGGTGATGCGGTGCTGTTCTATGCGGGCCTTTACGGAGGCACGCTGGCGCTGATCATCAAGGCCGGGCTGGGGCAATCCCTGCAAAGCAATTTGGGCCATGCCGATGCCGCAGCGACCCTGCTGCTGATGGGGCATCTGGGGCTTTGGGCGGCGGTGCGGATCGCCGGGTTCCTTGCCGCGCGCATGCCCGCGCCGCCGATGACCCTGCGGCTCTCCGATCCTATTTTGTTGCGCCGGGCATTTCTGCCCTTACTGGCGCTCGGCATCGGGTTTTCGCTGGCACATGTGCTGCTCAGACCGCGCCTGATCAATGGCGTCGTGGATCAGGGAAGCGGCTTTGGCGGGTTCGGGACGTTTTCGGTGCTGCTGGTGATGGCGCTGGCGGCAGGCGTGCTGCTGGCCGCCGGGCACCGAGTGCCGCGCGCCCGGCTCTGGCTGCTGGCGGCATTGGCGCTGATGCTCGGCATGACCCTGATCGCCAACACCAAAAAGGAATTGGGCGAAGCACTGATCGTGCTGGCCATGGGTGCCGTGGCGCTGCGGCTGCGCCCGTCACCCGCGCGGATGCTGGGCGTTCTGACAGTGGGGGCGGTGCTGCTGCTTTATGTCGGGCCAGTGGTGCACATCATGCGAGCCGATTTTCTGGACCTTGGGCTGGGCGGGCGGATCGCGGCGGCGTGGACAATCCTGACCGAAGCCGGGTTCGACCCGCGCATGCTGAGGGCGGAAGACGCGCGCATCGCGGCGAGCTTCTCCTACGCGTACCGCGAAGGCGGCAGCTACATCTATCCGGTCAGCGCCAATCTGGACCGGTTCGCGCTCATCCTGCCGATGGATCAGGTGCTACGCGGCGTCGCGCAAAGCCATGTCATCGGCCCTGCCCCGTTCCTGCGCGAAGTCGCCGAAGGCGTTCTGCCGTCGATGCTGATCGCCAAAAGCGCCGCCACGGGGGCGGATCTGATCGCATGGGATTACGGCATCCGCATCCACGGCAATGCGGCGCGTCCGGTTCTGGGGCTGGCGGCAAGCGCCTTGGCCATAGGCGGGCCATGGGCGGTGCTGCCGCTGGTATTCGTCGTGATGTTGCCGATCGCGCTGCTGCTGGATGTCGGGTTCGGCGATCTGCGGCGTGGGCTGGCCGGGTATACCGCCTGCTGCATCACATGGATTTTGGCGGAGACGACGCTGGACGCTGCGGTGGTCTTTGCGCTGCGCCACGCGGTGCTGGCGTGGCTGGCATGCTGGCTGGTGAGCCGGGTGTTTGTCGTAACGCCGAGATCGCGCCCGTGAGCCTGCGCCACAACATGCTGGCCCAAGCTGGCGGGCAAGGCGGGCTGCTTTTGGTGCAGCTGGCGACCGTGCCGCTGCTGATTGCGGCATGGGGGATCGACGGGTTCGGCGCCTGGGCGATGCTGACCGCGCTCAGCGGGATGCTGGCACTGTCGGATTTGGGCTTCACCTTCGTGGCGAAAAACGACCTCGCGCTGCGGCTGGCGCAGGGCGACCGATCCGGTGCGCTCAAAAGCTATCAAACTATTCTGGCGCTGCTGTTGCTCAGCCTTACGATCCTCGCCCTCGGTGTCAGTGGCGGGATCGCCCTGTCATTACAGGGTGAATGGCTGACACTGGGCCCGATCCGGAGCCATGAGGTGGCATGGGCGATTGGCTGGTTGGCGCTTACGGCTGGGCTGAGCCAGATGTTCCTGCTGGGTTGCGCCGGGCTGCGCGGCTTGGGTCGTCCGGCGGAGGAAATCTCCGCCGCCGCCGCTGTCCGCATTGCGGAGGGCACAGCCGTCGTGATCGTCGCGCTGGTCGGTCACGGTTTGGCCGCCGCCGCCGCTGCGGCCTGCGTGGTGCGGATGCTTGCCTGCGGGCTGCTCTGGATGCGCCTGCGCCGTCTCGCGCCGTGGCTGCGCGCCGGAGTGCACCATGCAAGCCGGGACCGGCTGCGACAGCTTGCCCCTCCGGCGTTGTCCTACATGCTTATCCCTTTGGCACATGCGGGTTTGCTACATGCGCCACCGCTGATCCTTGGGGCGATGAGCGGTCCGCCGGGCGTGGCGCTCTATGCTGTGACGCGCACCGTTGCCCGCGCCGGCACCACCGCTGCGACGCTGGTGAACCACGCGCTGATGCCGGAATACAGCTATGCGTTCGGGGCGGGACGGCAACCGCGCATAAAGGCTCTGTTTCGCCTGCATCAGACCCTGATCGGCTTTGGTGGGTTGGCCTATGCGGTGGTCCTCGTCAGCGCGGGGCCATGGCTGATCCACTGGTTTTCCGGAGGCGCCGTGACCGCGCAGATCTGGCTGCTGACCGCCATCGGCGGTGCGGTTTTGCTGGAAATGGGGTGGAGCGCCTGCCTTGCGCCGCGTGCCGCGCGCAATCGCCATGCCCGTATTGCAGCATTCGCACCACTGGCCGCTGCGACGGGGCTCGGCATGGGGTCTGTGCTGGCGACGCTGATCGCGCCACCGCTTGCGCTGGGCTGTGGGGTGGCGTTGGCGCATGCGCTTATCTGCGCCGCCGCGTTAAGCGATCGCACCGCCCCCCTTCATGACAGGAGATTGATCTGATGCGGATATTGCGGGTTATTCACAGTGTGCATCCCGATCAGGGCGGCCCGGTCGAAGGGCTGCTGCGCTCTGCCGCCTGCCACGCCGCACAAGGCCACCAAACCGAGGTGATCAGTCTCGATCCCGGCCCGATGTCGGGTTTTCCCTTGATGCTACATCCGCTTGGCCCCGGCCTCGGGCGCTATGGCTATACCCCGAAATTGGCGCAATGGATCACCGCCAATGCCGCGCGATTTGATGCCTGCGTCATCCACGGGCTGTGGAACCACGCGGTGATCGGCGGCGGGCGGGCGGCGCGGGCCTGCGGCCTGCCTTATGTCGTGTTCACCCATGGTATGCTCGACCCGTGGTTTCGCCGCGCCGCGCCGCTGCGGTATCTGGCGAAACAAGTGATATGGTGGGCAGCACAGGCTGAGGTGATGGAGGGCGCCGCGCGGGTTCTGTTCACCTCCCCCGGCGAAGCCGACGCGGCGCGCGCGGCCTTCGGACAGACCAAGATCCATCCCCATATCCTGCGTTACGGCGCGGCCCGTCCGACGCCGCGGGAACGGATGGAGGGGCCTCAGGCCTTTGCCGCGCGGGTGACCATGCCAGACCGTCCCTACCTGCTGTTTCTGTCACGGTTTCACCCGAAAAAGGGTCTGGACCTGCTGATCCCGGCCTTTGCCAGCCTCGCCGCGCGGCAACCGGCGCTGCAATTGGTGCTGGCTGGACCGGACCCAAACGCGATGGTGCCGGGCCTGCGACATCTGGCGCGGGAGGCTGGGGTCAATCGGCGGGTGCACTTCCCCGGAGCGCTGGCGGGCGCGTCCAAATGGGGCGCGCTGTTAGGGGCGGATGCCCTGTGTCTGCCGTCACATGGTGAGAATTTCGGCATCGTTCTGGCCGAGGCAATGGCCTGCGCAACGCCGGTTCTGACCACCCATGCTGTCAACATCGCCCCCCGGATTGCATCTGCCGGGGCGGGGCTGATCGAGCGAGACGATGCGGAGGGCATTGCGCGGCTGCTTCAGAGATGGGGCGCCGTTGACCCGCCCAGCCGTGCCCGGATGGCTGCGGCGGCAGAGCGGCTGCACGCCAGCGATTTCACCATCGAGGCAGCGGCGACCGCGCTGGCCGAAGTTCTGTCCCAGATCCGCCGGGAGGACCGCCAATGGGCACTGGCCTGACCGGTGGCAATGTTGCCAGTGGCGCGCCAAGTTTCAGCCTGCGTAACCGGCTGGGACGCGCGGTATTCTGTGTGACATGGACGCTGGTCGCGGCATGGACGCCCGCCCCGCTGCACCGCTGGAGGATCGCAATCCTGCGGCTGTTCGGAGCAGATATCGCATGGAGCGCGCGCCTGCATGGATCGGTCCGTATCTGGCGGCCCGCCAATCTAAGCATCGGGGCCGAGGCGTTGATTGGGCGCGGCGCGTGGCTGTATTGCATGGACCGGATCGATATCGGCGCGCAGGCAGTGGTGTCGCAGCGCGCGCATTTATGCACCGGGTCGCACCGGCTGGACGATCCCGCGTTTCGGTTGATCACAGCGCCGATCCGAATCGCGCCACGGGCGTGGATCGCGGCTGAGGCCTTTGTGGGTCCGGGTGTCAGCGTAGCGCATGGCGCCGTCGTCGCAGCGCGCGCGGTAACGATGCGAAATGTGCCGCCATGGCAAGTGGTTGCGGGCAACCCGGCGCGCCCGATTGGCCAGCGCAGCCTGCATGTTGCACCCGATGTGGCGGGGCGTCCCGAGCGGGAGGGTGGCAATGCGCGCGCTGACGCCGCGTTATATTAACGATTGGGGAGGATGCTTCTGGTCCGAACAGCCCGGCCGCGGTGCCGGTGCGCTGAACAGACGAGAGGTCATCATGCTGGGACTTGGTATCGGAATAGGCGCTGCGGCCATTGGCGGAGGTCTGCGGCGCAGAGACTGGGCATTGCAAAACCGACCGGTGACCGTCTGGGGAGACAGCCTTTCGGCGGGAGCGGGGGCCAGCGGCGCGGCGGCGGCGTTTCCGGCCCAAGCCGCCGGGCTGCCAACGGTGCCGCGAGACATCGAAAATCGCGGCGTCGGGGGCCAAAGCTCGACCCAGATCGCGGCGCGGCAGGGCGGCGTGCCAATCACCGTCACTGTTCCCGCCGGCGCGATCCCGGCGCGCATCGACCGAATGTGGAATTTTACTGACGGGCTGCAAGGCTGGGGCCCGCGCCGCGCGGTCGCACCGCATGCGGAGGTTACGGTCGAGGGCGATGCGCTTCGCCTGACGACCACCGGCACCGCGCAATCAGGGGCGCAATTATGGCTCGATGCGACGCTGCCTGCGGGCACTGTGGTCACGGTGGAATTCGATCTGGAGATCGATGCGCCGTGGCTGGAGGTCGGATTGGTCAATGCCGAAAGCGCCGCGCAGGCATCGGGCGGCTGGGCCGCGACAACAGGATTTTCGCAAGGTGGACATAAGGTGTTAAGCTTCACCGTGGGCGACGGTCCCGAGACACAAGCGACGGCGCTTCTGTTCATGGCGCATACGCATGTCGGCAGCTACCGCATCCGCAACCTTCGAGTGGTCTCGGACATCACCGTTGCGCTGACCGGGCAAAGCATCGACGTGCTGATCGAAAGCGGGAGCCCGGCGGGCGAGATGAGCGCCCGAATTGGCGAAGCTGCCGGGATTGTGCGCACTGATGCGCAAGGGAACTGGAGCTTTGCCCGCAGTTCGGCCGGGGCGGAGGTCGCCTGTCCCGGCACGGTGACGCTGCGGCCCGATACCGCAGGCGACACCGGAACCCGGACCCTATGGATCTGGGCCGGACGCAACAATCATGATGCGCCCGAAGCGGTCAAATCCGATATCGCGGCCATGGTCGCCCATGCCGGGCACGGGCATTTTCTAGTGGGGTCAGTGTTGACCAGCACTGCGGATACGCAGGCTGCGCGGCAGGGGATCGTGGATCTTAACGCCGAGCTGAGCGCGATCTACGATACCCGTTTTGTCGATCTGATGGCGGCGCTGGGGGCAGCATCGGACGGGGGCGCCGAAGACAGTGCCGACATCGCCGACGATCTGGTGCCCCGCTCCCTGCGCAGCGACGCGGTGCATTTGAACGATGCGGGCTATGGCATCGTGGCGCTGGCGTTTTCAGAGGCGCGATATTGAGCACTGCCGCGCGTGAGGCTGCCAAGTTCGTCGTGCCAGCGGGCCAGAATAGTGTCTGCGTGCCAGCGGTCTTGCGCCGCGCGCAGACCGGCGCGCCCCAACGCGGCGCGGCGATCAGGATCCTGCAGCAGCAGATCGAGCGCGACGACCAGAGCGGCCGTGTCACCGGGCGGCACGACCACACCGCAACCCGCGACCTCAGCGGCGAGGGCGGTGCCGGGCGCAGCGGTGGCGAGGACCGGACGCCCGGAGGCCAGCATGTTGGTCAGCTTCGACGGCAGCACAAGATCGGCGGCATCGGCGATCTGCGGCAAGAAGTGCACCGTGGCAAGGCCGAGCAGCGCGCTGAGCCGCTCACGCGGCTGAAGCGGGGCCACGCACAGGTTCGGGTGTTCGCGCGCCGCTTGTTCGAGCATCGGGCGCATCGGACCATCGCCGCAGATCAGCAGTGTCAGGTCACGCCGATGCCGCAGCCTGTGGGCCAGATCGGGGATCGCCTCCAACCCCTGTTTGCGGCCCAGCGCACCGGAATAAAGCAGCACATGCGGGGTGGATATGCCCAGCTTGCGGCGCAGCGCGATGATCGCGTCAGGATCGGGCGACGCCATTGGTTCGGCCCAGTTGCGCAGCTCCTGAATACGGTGTGGCGCGACACCCTTGGCAGCCACGCGGGCGCACATCGGGGCGGAGATCGTGCTGATCCTGTCGAAGCGGCGCAGCACCCAGCGTTCGATCAACGCCGCAAGGCGCGACGATCCAACGATCCCGGTGGCCCGCGCGGCGTCGAGTTCCAGATCCTGCAGGTGGAGCCACGCAGGCGCGCCCGCGATCCGGGCCGCCAGCCAGCCCAGCGGCGCGGCAAGCAGCGCCGGGGCAATTACCAGCACACGGTCCGGCGGATGGCGCAGGGCCTGCGCGATCATCACCGGCGTGGCGGCGAAGGTGAAGCTCAACTGGTGCAAAAGCCGCCGCAGCCCTGTGGGATGGCGGGGGATGTAATGCGGGCAATGGGTGACACGCAGGTTCAAAACGGGATCGCGGGCGACATAGCGCGCGCGGGGCCAGTCTTTAGGCCGGGACCAAGCGGGGAAAAACGGGGTGGCGGTCACCACATGCACGCGATGCCCGTGCCGCGCCAGATAGCGGGCAAGCCGGGTTGTATAAGGCGCGGTCGAGATGGGCTCAGGCGCGAAGTTGAGGCCGAGGATCAAGGTGCGTGTGACATGGGGGGCGAG
>JBEDTR010000008.1:0-247131 GCA_040119125.1 Marinobacter sp. | reverse complement strand
GCCCGGGGGGGGCTGCCTGGCCGGGGGGGGAGGCAGATCGGGGCGGGTCATCTGGCGGGCCTTTCTATGGCTGCCCGCCAGCCTCGTGTGAATTGGTTAAGGGCGGCTTAACCGTGGTCCGTCAACTTGCGTAATCTGCCCCTTCGGCATCGAGGATCAGGCGCAACTCCTTCAGGTGACGCTCGGCCATCTCGGGGTAGTCGTCGAGTTCCTGCGCGGTTTTCTCTGCGATCTCATCCGACAGGTGGCGCAGCGGCTGGCCGGTTTGCAGCGCGCGAATATAGGTTTCGGCCGCGCGCTCGAAATAGAACAGCCGGGTGAAGGTTTCGGCCACCGTGCGGCCCACCACCATCACCCCGTGATTGCCCATGACCAGCACCTGTATCTTTGGATCGGCGAGCAGCGCGGCGCAGCGTGCGCCTTCTTCCTCGAACGCCAAGCCGCCATATTGATCATCGACCGCATGGCGGCCAAAGAACATCGCGGTGTTCTGGTCGATCGCCGGCAGGCGACTGTCGGCGAGGCTGGCCAGCACGGTCGCGTGGATCGAATGGACATGCATCGCGCAACGGGCATGCGGACAGGCGCGGTGGATCGCGCCATGCAGCCCCCAAGCAGTGGGATCGGGGGCGTTCGGCCCCTCCATCGCGCTGGGGTCGTTGGCGTCCAGTTCAATCAGGTCCGAGGCCCGGATGCGGGCGAAATGCATCTGATTGGGGTTCATCAAAAACCGGGTGCCATCGCCGTTGATCGCCAGCGAGAAATGGTTGGCGACGGCTTCGTGCAGGTCGAGCCGGGCGGTCCAGCGGAACGCGGCGGCCAGATCGACGCGGGCGGGCCAGTTGGCGATATTGGGCAGCGAGGAAAACAGCGGCGGGCTCATGGCGGCTCCGGTGATAGGGGATGCGTGGTCAGAATAGCGCGTGCGCGGGGCTAGCGCATCCAAAATGCACGCTCGCCCTGCCGCATGATCGGGCGATTGCCCACGCCCCGCCCGCGACCCGGCGGAATGCGGCGCGGCGGGTCTTGTGGCCGACTGTCGGGTCGTGTCAGCTTGCACCATGGAGATCCTCAAGACATGGGCGCAATCCGCCCCCCGACTTGTCGCCGTGGCTGCGGGCCGCGCCCCTGCCGATCTGGTCATTCGCGGCGGCATTTGGGTGAATGTCCAGACCCGCGAGACGCTGGAAAACCACGACATCGCCATTGCCGATGGGCGGTTCGCCTATTGCGGGCCGGATGCGTCGCATTGCATCGGTCCCGACACGCAGGTGATCGAGGCACAGAGCCGCTATATGATCCCCGGTCTGTGCGACGCGCATATGCATGTCGAAAGCGGGATGCTGACCCCGGCGGAATTCGCCCGCGCGGTGATCCCGCATGGCACCACGTCGATGTTCACCGATCCCCATGAGATCGCCAATGTGCTGGGCCTGCGCGGCGTGCGGCTGATGCATGACGAGGCGTTGTTGCAGCCCGTGAATATGTGGACGCAGATGCCGTCCTGCGCGCCCTCGGCGCCGGGGCTGGAGACCACGGGCCATGAGATCAGCCCCGAAGACGTGGCCGAGGCGATGGAATGGCCGGGCATCATCGGGCTGGGCGAGATGATGAATTTCCCCGGTGTGGTGAGCGGCGATGACAAGATGCTGGCCGAAATCGCGGCGACGCAGGCGGCGGGCAAGACGGTGGGCGGGCATTACGCGAGCCCCGACCTTGGCCCCGCGTTCCACGCCTATGCGGCGGGCGGACCGGCGGATGACCATGAGGGCACGCAGGAGGCCGATGCCATCGCCCGCGTGCGCCAAGGAATGCGCGCGATGCTGCGGCTCGGCTCTGCGTGGTATGACGTGGAAAGCCAGATCACGGCGATCACCGAAAAGGGGCTCGACCCGCGCAATTTCATCCTTTGCACGGATGATTGCCATTCCGGCACATTGGTCCATGACGGGCATATGAACCGGGTGGTGCGGCACGCGATTGACTGCGGCTGCGACCCGCTGATCGCCTTGCAGATGGCGACGATTAACACCGCCACGCATTTCGGACTGGAGCGGGAGATCGGCTCGATCGCGCCGGGGCGGCGGGCGGATGTGATCCTGACATCGGACCTGCGGACCCTGCCGATCGAGTTGGTGATCGCGCGCGGGGTCGTGGCGGCCGATGCCGGCGGTATCCGGGTCGAATGCCCGCATCTTGAATGGCCCGAGGATACCCGCGCCACCGTGCATCTGGGGCGTGAGCTGACCCCGCAGGATTTCGAGATCGCTGCGCCCGAGGGGGCGGAGAGCGCGCGGGTGAAGGTGATCGGCGTGGTGGAAAATCAGGCCCCGACCCGCGCGCTTACCGCCGATCTGCCGGTGCAGGACGGGCTGATCGAGGGCGCGGGCGACACTTGTCAGATCGCGCTGGTCGAACGGCATCGCGGCACGGGGGGCGTGAGCAATGCGTTTGTGTCGGGCTTTGGCTATACCGGGCGGATGGCGATGGCCTCCACCGTGGCGCATGACAGTCACCACATGATCGTCGTCGGCACCGACCGTGCGATGATGGCCGCCGCCGCGAACCGGCTGGGCGAGGTCGGCGGCGGTGTCACGCTCTGGGCCGAGGGCGAGGAACGCGCCTTGGTCGAATTGCCCATCGCCGGGCTGATGTCCGACAGCCCCGCCGATGAGGTCGCCGCCCGTGCGCAGGCGCTGGGCGAGGCGATGGCCGCGTCTGGCTGCACGCTCAACAACGCCTATATGCAGCACTCGCTGCTCGCGCTCGTGGTGATCCCCGAGCTTCGTATTTCCGATCTCGGGCTGGTGGATGTCACCCGCTTCGAGCTGACCGACCTGATCGAGACCAATACCTGATGAATACCAGCGACCACATCACCCCGATCCTTTCGCCCGAAGTGCCCGGGCATGAGCAATTCACCGACCCCGCCGCCGCCGTGGCGCGGTTGATCGAGCTTTACGATCACGCGGTGAATTTCCTGTGCGACGGCTTCACCGCCGCCGTCACCGGCCCGCAGCCGGAACAACGATACCGCGCCTATTATCCGGAAATCCGGTTCACCACGACGAGCTTTGCCAAGGCCGATAGCCGTCTGGCCTTCGGCCATGTCGCGGTGCCGGGCACCTATTCCACCACCGTCACCCGGCCGCGCCTGTTCGAAAATTACCTGACCCAGCAGATCGGCCTGCTGATGAAGAACCACGGGCTGCCGGTGCTGATCGGCGCGTCATCGACCCCGATGCCGGTGCATTTCGCCGTCGCCAATGACAGCGGCGTCACCGTCCCGCAGGAAGGCACGCTGACCTATCAGCTGCGCGACGTGTTCGACGTGCCGGATCTGGCGATCACCAATGACGCCATCGTCAATGATTTCGGCTATCTGCACGAGGATGGGTCGGGGCCGCTGGCGCCCTTTACCGCGCAGCGCATCGATTACTCGCTTGCCCGGCTCAGCCATTACACCGCCACCGATCCTAGCCATTTCCAGAACCATGTGCTGTTCACCAACTACCAGTTCTATGTCGAGGAATTCGAGGTCTACGCGCGGCAGATGCTGGCCGATCCCGACAGCGGCTACACCGCGTTTGTCGGTCCCGGCAATGTCGAGATCACCGATGCCGAGACGCCGATGCCGACCCCGGCAAAGCTGCCGCAGATGCCCACCTACCACCTGAAGCACAAGGACTCCGGTGGCATCACGCTGGTCAACATTGGCGTCGGTCCGTCGAACGCCAAAACCGCGACCGACCATATCGCGGTGCTGCGTCCGCATGCCTGGCTGATGGTCGGGCATTGCGCGGGGCTGCGCAATTCCCAGAGCCTTGGGGATTTCGTTCTGGCCCATGCCTATCTGCGCGAAGATCACGTCTTGGACGACGATCTGCCGGTCTGGACGCCGATCCCGGCGCTGGCGGAAATCCAGATCGCACTGGAAGACGCGGTGGAGCAGATCACCAAGCTGGAAGGTTATGAGCTGAAGCGGATCATGCGCACCGGCACTGTCGCCACCATCGACAACCGCAATTGGGAGCTGCGCGACCAATCCGGCCCGGTCAAACGGCTGAGCCAGTCGCGCGCCGTGGCGCTGGATATGGAAAGCGCGACGATCGCGGCCAATGGGTTCCGTTTCCGGGTGCCCTACGGGACGTTGCTCTGCGTCTCGGACAAGCCGCTGCATGGGGAGCTGAAGCTGCCCGGCATGGCGTCGGAATTCTACAAGACGCAGGTGGCGCGGCATCTGTTGATCGGGGTGCGGGCGATGGAGTTGTTGCGTGGGATGCCGCTGGAACGGCTGCATTCGCGCAAGCTGCGCAGCTTCGAGGAAACCGCCTTCCTCTAATCCGCATCGCCCTCGGGCGGCAGCGCCAGCAGCGCCGCCCGGTCGGGATGCAGATCCGCACGCAGCCACGCGGCGCGTAAGGTTTTCAGCCGCGCGCCCAGGGCCGGGCCGGTCTCTGGCAGGTCAGCCGCAGTGACCGGAAATTCCGCCGCCGCGCCGCGTGTCACGTCGGCAGTGAAGGGCGCGATGGGCTGTTCCAGCAGCGCACCCCGCAGGGTCAGCGCATGCCCCGCATCCTGCGCACCCAGCAGATAGCCCAGCGCCGCCGCGCCATAGGTGCCGCTGGCCGCGTCGCGCAGGGCGGTGAGCCGCTTCGCCTCTGCCCGCGACAGGCGCAGGCGTTGGGCCACGTCCTGCCCACCCAGCGCCGCCAGCCGCGCGATAGCGTCGGCAGGCAGATCATGTTCGGCCTCCAGATGCACCAATGGTGCCAGCGCACGCGGATCGGCACCGGGCAGGATGACCCGCAGCACCCCGGCCTGCACCATCGCGGCGACAGCGGGGGCGGGATCGGGAGCTGAGAGCAGTTTGCGCAACTCCGCCCCGATCCGCTCCGCCGAGATGCGGTCCAGACCGTCGGCTCCTGCGGCACAAGCGGCAAGGCCATCGGCATCCATGCCGCGCGCCGGATCGCCATACCACGCGGCAAACCGGAAAAAGCGCAGGATGCGCAGGTAATCTTCCGCCACGCGGGCGGCGGGCTCCCCGACGAAGCGCACCCGCCGCGCCAACAGATCGGGCAGCCCGCCCAATGGGTCATGCACGTCGCCCCGCGCATCGGCATAAAGCGCGTTCATGGTAAAATCGCGCCGCGCGGCATCCTCGGCCACATCGGTGGCAAACGCGACAGTGGCGTGGCGACCATCGGTTTCGACGTCGCGGCGGAACGTCGTGATTTCCACTGGCTCGCCCGCCGCCAGCACGGTGACGGTGCCATGGTCGATGCCGGTAGGAATTGCGCGCAGGCCCGCCGCTTCGGCCAGCGCCATCACCCGGTCAGGCGTCGCATCTGTGGCCAGATCGAGATCCGACACCGGCGCGCCGATCAGCGCATTGCGCACACAGCCACCGACAAACAGCGCCCGGTGGCCCGCATCCTCCAACATGGCGCAGACCCGCTGCGCCGGCGCGGCATGCAGCCAATGTGCCGACAGCTTCCCGGTGCCCGTCATCCGTCCATCCGGTCGGCCAATGCCCGCAGCATGCGCGCCGTCGCGCCCCAGACGTAATAAGGGCCCCAAGGCACGGTGTAATAGCTGCGCCAATCGCCCCGCCAGCGGCGGCGTTCGATGCGGTAGCTTTCAGGGTCGAGAAGATGGGCCAGCGGCACGGTAAACACCTCTGCCACCTCGCCCAGTTCGGGGCGCGGAAGGAAGGCGCCCGCGACCAGCCCGATCACCGGCGTCACGGTAAACCCGGTGACGGTTTCATGCGGCGGCAGGGTGCCCAGCAGATCGACGCGGCTGCGCGGCAGGCCAATTTCTTCCTCCGCCTCGCGCAGCGCGGCGTCGGTCACATCGCGGTCCACCTGCGGCTCTTGCTTGCCGCCCGGAAAGGCCACCTGCCCGGGATGATGTTTCAAACGGGGGGAGCGTTTCGTCAGCCAGACATGGGGCTGCGGCGCATCTGAAATGGCGATCAACACGCCCGCCTGACGCAGCTTACGCCCCTCCGGCAGGATCGTGTCCGGGTTCAGATCATAGTCCGAACTGGGCCGGCCGGGCGCATCAATCGCCCGGCACAGCCTGTCTTTCAGATCAGGATTGACCGTCATCGGAGGCATCACCATCCGCTGGCTTCTCAGCCTCGAACCCTAGGGTTTTCGGGTCAAACTCGTAATGCGCGCCGCAGAACTGACAGTCCGCCGTCACGATACCCTCATCCGTCGTCATCGTGCCGATATCCTTGGCCGAATAAATCGACAGCGACTGCCGCACCCGATCCGCCGAGCAGGTGCATCCGAATTTCACCGGCTGCGCATCGTAGACGCGCGGGGCTTCTTCGTGGAACAGGCGCACCAACAGATCAGTCGGCTGCACATAGGGGCCGATCAATTCGAGGTCGTCGACAGTGTCGAGCAAGATATTGGCGCGGGCCCAGTTTTCGCCCTCGTCGCCTTCCAGCATGTCCTCCGGCTGCAACAGACCTTCGTCACCCGTGGCCTCGGCCTGCGCCATCAGCGGGCTGGCTTTGGGCATGGTTTGCAGCATCACACCCCCGGCGCGCCAGCGCTCCGGCTCGCCCGGTGTCTGGCTGCGGCCATGGCTGATGGCGAAGCGCGTGGGCAGCTGTTCGGATTGCGCGAAATAGGTCTCAGCACAGGCCGCGAGAGAGCCGCCCGCAATCGGGGTAATGCCCTGATAGGGCTGCATGCCTTTGCCCTGATCGATCAGGATCGCGAAATAGCCGCGCCCAATCAGGTCAAAGGGCGCGCCCGACAGATCGGCATCTTTGTCATAGCTGGCATAGGCGCGCACGCGGGCGGGCTCGCCATCTTCGGTGGGGCCGTAATAGTCGGTGGCGATCAGCCGGGCGGGGCCATCGCCGCGCACTTGCAGCGATAGCTTCCAACGCAGCTTGATCGTCTGGCCGATCAGCGCGGTGAGCACCGCCATCTCGGAGACCAGCTCCTCAATCACGGGGGGATAATCATGTTGCGCCAGCACCTGATCGAGCACACCGTCGAGCCGTGCGACACGACCCCGGATGTCCGAGCGGTCAAGCTGAAAGGGCAGGACGGTGTCGTCCCAAGCGATTTTCGATCCGATAGTCATGGGGTTTCCTTGCGTGCCGAGGCTTGGCATATCGCAGGCATATATGAAGGGCAAAGGGGGATTTCCATGCTACGGCGCTACGGCGAGCCGGCTCAACCGGGTCAAAGCTACACCTTCCGTCCCGGCATCTATGCCCTGATCCATCGCGGCGACGAGGTGCTGCTGACCTTTCAGGCGCAACCACGCGCGGAATTTCAGTTCCCCGGCGGCGGTATAGATCCCGGTGAACATCCCCGTCCCGCCCTGCATCGCGAGGTGCTGGAGGAAACCGGTTGGCGCATTGCACCCGAACGCCGTCTGGGCGCATTTCGGCGGTTCACCTATATGCCGGACTACGGGATCTGGGCAGAGAAGATATGCCATATCTGGCTGGCGCGCGGCATTGGTGCGCTGCACCCGCCGACCGAGCCGGATCACACCGCGGTCTGGTTACCGGGTCGGGAGGCGCTTTCCCTGCTCGACAATGAGGGCGAAGCGGCGTTTCTGGCGGCGTGGCTGACCGGCTAGGCATCTGTCCCTCCCTCATATTCCAGCAACACCGCCGAGATGTCGTCGGGAAATTCCACAGCGTCCGCATGGCGCGAAAGGTCACGGGTCAGCGCCTTCAGAAAATCCGGGCCCCGCACGGCTTGGTTCCGTCGCATCAGCCGGACCAGCCCGGCCTCATCCAACAGGCGGTCATGACGGTCCGGACATTCGGTCATCCCGTCCGACGCAAGCAGCAGCCGATCTCCTGGGGCAAGCGTCGCATGAAACGCTTCATAACGCGCGTCGCCGAGCAACCCTACCGGCAGCCCCCCGCGGCCAATCCGCTCGAGGGTCCCATCGCACCGCTGGATCAGCGGATGAGGATGCCCGGCCTGAACCCCGCGCAGGCGACCTGTGGCCAGATCCGCTTCGACATAGACCATGGTGCAGTAATGCTCGGTCTCGATTTCCCGCAGCAGCAGCGCGTTAAGCCGCGCCGCGACGTCCTGTGGTGGACGCCCCCGCGCCGCGCCGGGGTCGGGATGCAGGGCAATATTACCCTCCGCCGCGCTGCCCGAAAAATGCGCGGCGATCCGCGCCGTCAGAAGGGCCGAGGTCACGCCGTGCCCCGACACATCAATTGCGAATAGGCCGATCAGATCGTTGCGGATCGGGAAAAACCCCACCAGATCACCACCGATATGTCCGGAGGGGCGTAGCAGAAGCGACACCTGCCCGCGCGCAAACCTGCGAAACGGCTCTTTGACCAAGCTTTGTTGCAGCTTGCGTGCCTCCTGAAGGTCACGGTCAAGCGCATCATAAAGGAGGCTGATCTTGCCAAGCGTTTCGCTGATCAGCTCATTCTTGACGATCAACTCACGCTGCATCCGCAAAATACGTTCCCCTGCCTTCATACGTGCGCGCAACTCAGACAAATTGACCGGCTTGGTCAGGAAATCATCGGCGCCAGCATCAAGCCCCTGCGCGACCTCATGCGCGCTCCGTTTCGACGTGAGCAGGATGAAATAGCCGTAGCTCTCACCAGATGTATCCCTGAACCGGCGACAGAATTCCGGTCCGCTCATACCGGGCATTATCCAGTCTGAAATGACCAGATCGGGCCGGGTGGTGCCACAGATCGCAAGCGCCTCATCTGCGGATCGCGCTTGGCGCACCCGATACCCCCAACGCCCCAGTGCCGTTGACAAAATCCTGAGCTGCAACAGGCTGTCATCGACCAGCAGGACGCATGGCCGGCCGCCGCCGGCAGGCGCCGCGCGAACCGGGCGGGTGAGGGTCGGCTGGGACAAAAGCACCTCGGCGAAAAGCATGCGGCACACCGCTATCGAGGCTGGTTTCGCATGTAGAGCTTAAAGCCGCGTGAATGCTGTCAGCAAAATTTTCGGACCGCTCCGAACAATCCGGGGCTGTTGTCAATCAGCTGTTAAGACCGCGCCATATAACTTGGAGCGACACTTATTGTGCCAGCACGAAACGGGAGACGGGCATGAAAGACTTGATCGGCGGCAGCGCGCTTGCGGCAAGCGATATCGGACTGGCCGCCACTCCGGATGACAGCGTCAACCGTGATCGCGTGCGGCAGTTGGCCAATGAAATTGGCCCCCGTGACTTTATCGAAACAACGGAATTGTTCTTGATGGAGATCGAGGTGGCGCTCGACGCGCTTTCCGCGATCATCGCGGCCAATCTGGTGGTCGACGAACTGCATTTCCTGAGAGGCTGCGCCACGAACCTCGGGATGACCGGTCTGGCGCTGATGTGTAAGGAAAACAGTGCGGCTGCCCGTATGGGAGAGGCCGTGGACCATTTCCGCCTTCAAGCCTGCTACCGCAGCAGCAAGGCCCGTTTTCTTAGCAAGACATGCGATGAATTCGCCGTCTGACTGCGGGAATGTCGGCGTCCTCGAAAGACGCCCGTCTTTAGATTACGAAGCTTGCCATTGTTTCGTCGCCGCTGATGTCGGTGTAGGTGAAACCCGCGTCGTCCAGCGCGGCGAACAACCGGGTAAAATTCTCGGCCCGCGTCGTCTCGATCCCAAGCAGGACGGACCCGAAGTTGCGAGCGGATTTCTTAAGATATTCGAACCGTGCGATATCGTCCTCAGGGCCCAGCAGATTGAGGAAATCCTTCAGCGCGCCGGGGCGCTGGGGCATGCGCAAGATCAGGTATTTCTTAGTGCCCGCATAACGCAGAGCGCGTTCCTTGACCTCGGGAAGCCGCTCGAAGTCGAAATTACCGCCAGAGGTGATGCACACGACCCGCTTGCCCTCGATCTCCGCGCGCAGATCGGTCAGCGTGTCGATGGCCATGGCGCCCGCGGGCTCCAGAACGATGCCTTCGATATTCAGCATTTCGATCATTGTGGTGCAGATCCGGTTTTCGGATGCGGCGATGACATGGGCGGGGTTGATGCCGCGCAACGCCTCGAAGGGCAGCGCCCCGATCCGGGCGACTGCGGCACCGTCGACGAAGCTGTCGACCCGCGGCAAAGTTACCGGAGCACCGGCCCGCACCGCAGCGGCCAGGCTTGCGCCACCTGCGGGCTCGACATAGCGCAATTCGCAATCAGGGGCTTCGGCCCGCAGCATCTGGGTGACCCCAGCGGAGAGACCACCGCCGCCGACAGGCAGAACGATCATGTCAGGGGTGCCGATCTCGTCGAGGATTTCAACTGCGACGGAGGCCTGCCCTTCGATCACGTCAGCATCGTCGAAAGGCGCGAGGAACCGCCCCCCCTTTTCGGCGCAATAAGTTTGAGCGGAGGCAAGCGTGTCGTCAAAATAGTCCCCGGTCATGACGATTTCGATCATGTCGCCGCCGAAGGTCCGGGTCTTGTGAATCTTCTGTTGCGGCGTCGTGACGGGCATGAAGATCACACCCCGCACGCCAAAATGACGACAGGCAAAGGCCACGCCCTGTGCATGATTGCCCGCGCTCGCGCAGACAAATACCGGCGGATCCCCACCATCCAGCGCCTTGCGCATCGCGTTCACCGCGCCGCGCAGCTTGTAGGAACGCACGGGCGTCAAATCTTCACGCTTCAGCCAAATATCGGCATTAAATTTCTCGGACAGGAAATCGTTGCGCCCCAGAGGCGTCGCGGGAAACAAATCGCGCAGGGCCAAGGTGGCGTCGCGCGCATTTTGGGAAAAATCGCTCATGATCTGCTCC
Organism: Marinobacter sp.; assembly: GCA_040119125.1. GTDB lineage: Bacteria > Pseudomonadota > Alphaproteobacteria > Rhodobacterales > Rhodobacteraceae > Pacificitalea. Next base: position 236,355 of record JBEDTR010000008.1, on the reverse strand, counting down.
TAGCAATGCGGGCGCGGGCTTACCATGGGAAAGCGTCTTGTTCGGCACTCGAAAGCCTTATAGACCCCGCGGTCGAGACCTAAAACCGACGGAGCGCCCTCATGTCCCAGCCTAAAAAGGTGGTTCTCGCCTATTCCGGCGGCCTCGACACCTCGATCATCCTGAAATGGTTGCAGACCGAATATGACTGCGAGGTGGTGACCTTCACCGCCGATCTGGGTCAGGGCGAGGAGCTGGAGCCCGCGCGCAAAAAGGCGGAAATGCTCGGCATCAAGGCCGAGAATATCTACATCGACGATCTTCGCGAAGAATTCGTGCGCGATTTCGTTTTCCCCATGTTCCGCGCCAATGCGGTCTACGAGGGGGTTTACCTTCTCGGCACCTCGATCGCGCGGCCGCTGATTTCCAAGCGGCTGATCGAAATCGCCGAAGAAACCGGTGCGGATGCCGTGGCTCATGGTGCGACCGGCAAAGGCAACGATCAGGTTCGGTTCGAACTGTCGGCCTATGCGCTGAACCCCGACATCAAGGTGATCGCGCCTTGGCGTGAATGGGATCTGTCCAGCCGCACAAAGCTGCTGGAATTTGCTGAGGCGCATCAGATTCCGATCGCCAAGGACAAGCGCGGCGAGGCGCCGTTCTCAGTCGATGCGAACCTGCTGCACACCTCCTCCGAAGGGAAAGTGCTGGAGGATCCCGCTGATGAGGCGCCCGATTACGTCTACCAGCGCAGCGTTCACCCCGAAGACGCCCCGAATGAACCGGAATTCGTCGAAATTCGGTTTGAAAAGGGCGATGCGGTTGCGATCAACGGCACGGATATGTCCCCCGCCGAAGTGCTGACCAAGCTGAATGAGCTGGGCGGCAAACATGGGTGCGGTCGGCTTGATCTGGTTGAGGGGCGTTTTGTGGGCATGAAGTCCCGCGGCGTTTACGAAACCCCCGGCGGCACGCTGCTGCTGGAGGCACATCGCGGCATCGAATCCATCACGCTCGACCGGGGTGCAGCGCATCTGAAGGATGAGCTGATGCCGAAATACGCCGAGCTGATCTATAACGGCTTCTGGTTCAGCCCCGAGCGCGAAATGCTGCAGGCGCTGATCGACAAGAGCCAAGAGCATGTCAGCGGCACCGTCCGTCTGAAGCTTTACAAGGGTCTCGCACGCACCGTGGCGCGCTGGTCTGAGAATTCCCTGTATTCCGAAGCTCATGTGACCTTCGAAGAAGATGCCGGTGCCTACGATCAGAAAGACGCAGCTGGCTTCATCAAGCTAAACGCGCTGCGCCTGCGCCTTCTTGCGGCGCGCAACCGTCGCAACGGCTGACACGTGACGTGACACATTAGCGGATACCGGCAGCATATTATGCCTGCCGGTATCCGCGACTGATTGCGGCCCGCGGCTGCGATCCTAAAGAATAGCCTATCTCCGGACAGCAAAGCGCTGATTGCGCGCCTCTATCTAGGGGGCCGGCGTCCCCTTGCCGCTGGATTTTTTCAGAGCGGTTGGGCAGAGAAATCACTCGATTTTTTAGAGTCCTCGTGAGTGATCATCATCTCAACCTGCACTCGCGGCTGATAGGGGTCTTTCGCCTCGCGCTAAATAACACGATGACGCTCAGCGCACCTTAACACGGCCGGATGGCACGCAAAAAGGCGGCCTCTTGCGAGACCGCCTCAGGTGGCCGGCGTACCGGCTGATTTTATCGGTAAAGATTACTGGACGGTGATCGTCTTCATGACCAGATCGCCGTCGATCTTGATGGGGCCATCTTCGGTGGCGCCGAGCGTGTACTCAAAGATGCCGGTGGAATTGCCGCCTGCTTCGGAGTGAACCATCAGCATCAGCATGTCGCCAGCGGCAACTTCTTCGGTCAAGATCGCAGCAACGTCGGTGTTTTCGCCCATGCGCAGCGGTGCATAACCAACGACGGGGCCCGGCTTGCCTTCGGCATCGGTGCGGTGCACGACCAGCCAGCCGTTTTCTCCGGCGGTGACCATATCGGCGGCCACGACGCCATTTTCGGCAGTTTGATCGGAAGCCTCGACCATCGGGGTCATGCTATGCGCGGCGGCGAAGGCACCCGTGGCGCTGAATGCGGTGAGGGCGGCGGCGGTGAGAATGCGTTTCATCGGTTGTCGTTCCCTATAATTAACTGGCCGAAGTGTCGGCCCATGCACTAATCACGGAACGTCCTGCGACAAAGTTTCACGTCGCGCGAAGATTAATTCATATCTTTCAGGCAGGGCGGTTGAGGAAGGTCTCGACCTCCGCACGGTCCGGCATCACATCGGCGGTGCCCCGGCGCGTGACCTGAAGCGCGCCTGCGGCCAGCGCGGCGCGCAGGGCCAGATCCTCGGAGAAACCTGCATCCAGCGCGGCGGTCAGCGTGCCGATAAAACAATCGCCCGCCCCAGTCGTGTCGACCACCGGCACGGTATAGGAGGCGGCGGTCATCGGGTCGCGACCGCGCATCAGCCATTCAGCCCCATCGCCGCCCCGCGTGACGACGACACTGGCGACATCGACCCGTTCGATGGGCAGGCCGGTAGCTTCGGCCAGTTGCGCGGCTTCGACCTGATTGAGCACCAGCATCGAAACATAGGGCAGCACGGCCTCGACCGCGGCGGCGTCAAAGGGCGCGGCGGAATAGACAACGCGCATGCCCTTCTCGTGACCGATCCGGGCGGCATCGACCTGACAATCGGTTTCGTTCTGCAGCAGCAGCGTGTCGGCCGCAGTGGCGTCAGCCAGCGCGGCGGCGATGGCCTCCGCGCTTTGCATCATGTTGGTGCCACCGTCGAGAACGATGGAGTTTTCGCCCTCCGCATCGACGTTGATGACAGCGTGCCCGGTATGCGCCCCCTCGACCACGCGGATGCCGGTGACGTTGATCCCCAGCCCCCGCATCCGAACAACGATGGCACCGCCATCGCTGCCGACCGCACCCAGATGCCGAACCTCGGCACCAAAACGCGCGGCGGCGGCGGATTGGTTCGCGCCCTTGCCGCCCAGCCCGACGCTATGGGCGAGCGACGCCAGTGTTTCACCGGGCTGCGGCAGATGCGGCAGTGAATAGACGCGGTCGATATTGATCGAGCCGAGATTATAGAGTGTCACAGCGGGTCCTTCCGCGACGGTTTAGCCGATGTTGCAGGCCGAAATCGCCGCCATGTTGAGAATGTCGTTCACGGTCGAGCCAGTGGAGATGATCTGCACCGGTTTGTCGACGCCGGTGAGGATCGGACCGATCACGGTGGCACCGCCCAGTTCCTGCAGCAGCTTGGTCGAGATCGAGGCCGAATGCCGCGCGGGCACCACCAGAACATTGGCGGGACCGGTCAGGCGGCAGAATGGGTATTGCTTCATCTGGTCGAGGTTAAGCGCCACGTCGACGGTCATTTCGCCATCATATTCGAAATCGACCTGCCGTTTGTCCAGCGAGGCTGACGCGAGATGCATCTTGGTCGCGCGTTCCGACACGGGGTAGCCAAAGGTCGAGAAGCTGGCAAAGGCCACGCGCGGCACAAGCCCCAACCCCCGTGCGACCGACGCGGCGCGCTCAGCAATATCAGCGAGATCTTCCTCGTCGGGCCATTCATGCACCAGCGTGTCGGCGATCAGGACGATGCGGCCCCGGATCAGCACGGCGGTCACACCCACGGCACCATCATGGGGCTGCGCATCGAAGACGTGGTTGATCTGTTCCAGCACATGCGCGGATTTGCGGGTGGCCCCGGTGACAAGGCCATCGCCGTGACCATGCGCCAGCATCAACGCCGAGAACACATGCCTGTCGCGCGCGGCGAGACGGTGGATGTCCTTCTGATCATAGCCTTTGCGCTGCAACCGTTTGTAAAGGAAATCCTTGTAGGTCTCGAGATGGCGAGTATTGGCGGCGTTGACGATTTCCAGCTCGCGGATGGCATCGGACATGCCATTCGCGGCTAGCAATTCGCGCGCGTCGGTTTCACGGCCAACGATCAGCGCCTTGCCCAGCCCGGCACGCTGATAGGCGATGGCGGCACGCAACACGCGGATATCGTCGCCCTCGGCGAAGATCATGCGCGCCTGCGCGGCCTTGGCACGGGCGTTGATCGCGCGCAGCACCGATGCGGTCGGGTCCATCCGGGCGCGCAGCGATTGCTCATAGCCGGCCAGATCGACGATCGGGCGGCGGGCGGCACCGGTATCCATACCGGCCTGCGCGACCTTCGGCGGGACGCGGTAGATCAGGCGCGGATCGAAGGGGGCGGGAATGATATAATCGCGCCCGAAGGTCAGCTTGCGCCCATAGGCCAGCGCGACCTCATCCGGCACGTCTTCGCGCGCGAGTTCGGCCAGCGCCTCGGCACAGGCGATTTTCATGTCGTCATTGATCGCGCGGGCGTGGATGTCGAGCGCGCCGCGGAACAGGTAGGGGAAGCCCAAGACGTTGTTGACCTGATTGGGATAATCCGACCGACCCGTGGCAACGATGGCATCGGCGCGGACCTCATGCGCCTCCTCCGGCGTGATTTCAGGATCGGGGTTGGCCATGGCAAAGATCACCGGATCCTCGGCCATGCTGGCGACCATGTCCTGCGTCACCGCGCCCTTGACCGAGACGCCAAGGAACACATCCGCGCCCTGCATCGCCTCTTCCAGCGTGCGGGCGTCGGTCACCACGGCATGGGCTGATTTCCACTGGTTCATGCCTTCTTGGCGACCTTGGTAGATCACGCCTTTCGTGTCGCACATGATGCAATTTTCATTGCGCGCGCCCATCGCCTTGATCAATTCCAGACAGGCGATGCCGGCGGCCCCGGCCCCGTTCAGGACGATCTTGCAATCTTCCAGCTTCTTGCCGGACAGGTGCAGGGCGTTGATCAGACCGGCGGCGCAGATCACGGCGGTGCCGTGCTGGTCATCATGGAACACCGGGATGTCCATGATCTCCTTCAGGCGCTGCTCGATGATAAAGCATTCGGGCGCCTTGATATCCTCAAGATTGATCCCGCCGAAGGTCGGTCCCATCAGACGCACAGCGTTGATGAATTCCTCAGGGTCTTCGGTGTCCAGTTCAATGTCGATCGAGTTCACGTCAGCGAAGCGTTTGAACAGGACCGACTTGCCCTCCATCACCGGCTTCGACGCCAAAGCGCCCAGATTGCCGAGCCCAAGGATCGCGGTGCCGTTGGAGATCACCGCCACCGTGTTGCCCTTGGTCGTATAGTCATAGGCGGTTTCGGGGTTTTCGGCGATGGCCTCCACGGGCACGGCGACACCGGGGCTGTAGGCCAGCGACAGGTCGCGCTGGGTGGTCATCGGCTTGGTCGCCTGAATCTCCCATTTCCCCGGCGGGTCCATGTGATAGGTCAGCGCTTCTTCGCGGGTGATATTGCGCTTGCTTGCCATTGCCGATCCTCCTGAAAGCCTGATGCTCATACCGAGCCAGCGCCGCTGCGGCAACAGTCTGGAAATCGGCTTTCACCATGAGGGTGCGGGCTTTAGGATCGCGCGAGACAGATCGAGGGGCTTCCAGTGAGCGTGCAGACCAGCGGCGTAACGCCGATGATGGCCCAGTATATGGAGATCAAGACCGCGCATCCCGGTGCGCTGCTGTTCTACCGGATGGGCGATTTCTACGAGATGTTTTTCGACGACGCGGTTGCGGCGGCGGCGGCGCTCGACATTGCGCTGACAAAACGGGGCAAGCATCAGGGCGATGACATCCCCATGTGCGGGGTGCCCGTCCATGCCGCCGAGGGCTACCTGCTGACGCTGATCCGCAAGGGCTTCCGCGTGGCGGTGTGCGAGCAACTCGAAGACCCCGCCGAGGCCAAGAAGCGCGGCTCCAAATCCGTGGTAAAACGGGATGTGGTTCGGCTGGTCACCCCCGGCACCCTGACCGAGGACAGCCTGCTGGAAGCGCGGCGGCATAACTACCTTGCCGCCTATGCCAGCCTGCGGGACACGGGCGCGCTGGCATGGGTCGATATCTCCACCGGCGAATTGCGCGTGACGCCCTGCCCGCTGGTGCGTCTGGGACCGGAACTGGCCCGTCTCGCCCCGCGTGAGATCTTGCTGTCGGACATGGCCGAAGGCGAGTTGGAGGAAATCTGCACCGATAGCGGCGCGGCGATGACCCCGCTTGCGCGGTCGAGCTTTGACAGCACCGGCGCGGCGGAGCGGCTGAAATCCGCGTTCGGGGTCGGCGCGCTGGATGGGTTCGGCAGCTTCGAGCGGGCAGAGCTTTCAGCGATGGGCGCGCTGGTCAGCTATCTGGAGCTGACGCAGAAGGGCAAGATCCCGCTGCTGCGCGCACCGGTGCGCGAAAGCGGCGCGCAAGTGGTGCAGATCGACGCCGCCACCCGCCGCAATCTGGAACTGACCTCCAGCCTGTCGGGCGGGCGCGAAGGCTCGCTGCTGGCGGCGATTGACCGGACGGTGACGGCAGGCGGTGGGCGGCTGCTGGAGCGGCGCGTTTCCGCGCCATCGCGTGATCTGGCGGTGATCCAGGATCGGCTGGCCGCGGTGCGCGCGCTGAGCGATCAAACGGGGCTGGCCGAACGGCTGCGCGAGGCGCTACGCCGGGTGCCCGACATGGACCGTGCGCTGTCGCGATTGGCGCTGGAACGCGGCGGACCGCGCGATCTGACGGCGATCCGGGGCGGGCTGACGCAGGCGTTGGCGCTCGATGACCTGCTGGCGTCGCATGACCTGCCGCCGCTGCTGAGCGGGCTGCGCCGCGATCTGACCGGCCACGACGCGCTGACCGATCTGCTGGACGCGGCACTGGTGGCTGAGGCGCCGCTGCTGACCCGCGATGGCGGCTTTATCGCGCCGGGCCATGACGAGGATCTGGACGACGCCCGCACCCTGCGCGACGAAGGCCGGGGTGTGATTGCCGCGATGCAGGCCGAATATGCCGAGGAGACGGGCATCACCGGGCTGAAGGTCAAGCATAACAACGTGCTGGGCTATTTCATCGAATGCACCGCCACGCACGCACAGAAAATGCTGTCTCCGCCGCTGTCGGAACGGTTCATCCACCGGCAGACCACGGCCAATGCGGTGCGCTTTACCACCGTTGCCCTGTCGGAGATGGAAACCAAGATCCTGAACGCGGGCAGCCGCGCGTTGGAAATCGAAAAGCGCCTGTTCGAGAGCCTGCGCGCCGCCGTTCTGGACGCCGCCGACCGCATCGGCGCTGCGGCGCGTGCGCTGGCCGAGCTGGACCTGACCGCCGGGTTTGCCGATCTGGCGCGGGGCGAAAACTGGACCGAGCCGCGTGTCGATGACAGCCGGGTGTTCGAGATCGAGGGCGGGCGTCACCCGGTCGTCGAACGTGCGCTGCGCCGCGAGGGGGGCGCACCGTTTATCGCCAATGACTGCCGCCTGTCAGATGGTGGCGAAGGCGCGCATATCCGGTTGCTGACCGGGCCGAATATGGGCGGTAAATCCACTTGGCTGCGGCAAAACGCGTTGATTGCGCTGCTGGCGCAGGCGGGCAGTTTCGTGCCGGCCCGCAGTGCCCGGATCGGCGCGGTGTCGAGCCTGTTTAGTCGGGTCGGGGCGTCGGACGATCTGGCGCGAGGCCGCTCGACCTTCATGGTTGAGATGGTGGAAACCGCCGCTATCCTCAATCAGGCCGATGACCGGGCGCTGGTGATCCTTGATGAAATCGGGCGCGGCACGGCCACCTATGACGGGTTGTCGATCGCATGGGCCGTGCTGGAATACCTGCACGAACACAACCGTTGCCGCGCGCTGTTTGCCACGCATTACCACGAAATGACGGCGATGGCTGCGCGGTTGTCGGGCGTGGGCAATGCCACGGTCGCGGTGCGCGAATGGGAGGGAGAGGTGATTTTCCTCCATGAGGTGCGCGACGGCGCGGCGGACCGCTCCTACGGGGTGCAGGTGGCGCGGCTGGCCGGGCTTCCCGGTCCGGTGATCGACCGCGCGCGCGTGGTGCTGGACGCGCTAGAGAAGGGCGAACGCGAAGGCGGGCGCGCGCAGAAGGCCGTGATCGACGATCTGCCGCTTTTTGCCGCCGCACCGCCGCCCGCGCCTGTCACGGCGCCCGATCCGGCGGCGCAGGCCCTGAACAAACGGCTAGAGGCAGTCATGCCGGATGAGCTGACCCCGCGCGCAGCGTTGGACTTGATTTACGAGCTAAAGACGCTGGCGCGCGGCGAGGGCTGATCAACGACCGGATCGGCGCCCTCAAGCCGGGCAGAGCGCCCCGGCGCTGAGCGTCGCGATGCGCCCTTGTGCATCCCGCGTGACGCGGATGCTGTCCGGCACGGGCCCCGTGCCGCCGACCGCGACCCCATCGGGCAGCGCCACATCACCGCCCGTGTCCGACCAGCCAAGGAAATCATCGGTCTGGAAATGCAGGGCCAGCCCGCCCCAGCCGATGACGTGACAGGCGTTGCTCCCCGCGCGCCTGTCGGGTGCCGCGCCTAGCAGCCCGCTCACGGCCGTCACCACACCTGCCTGCGTGCGGGAGAAGGAAATCACCTGCCCGCTGCCCGCCACGGCGAGGCCGTCCGCCGCCAGTTTCAGCCGCGTCGGCCCGTCCAGTGCGGCGGGGCGAGGGCTCGTTTCAGGCGTGGCGGCGCATCCCGCCAGCAGCAGCGCACCCACCAGCAACCTCATTTCGGAGAACGCTTCGCCAAGATCCGCTGCAACGTGCGCCGATGCATGTTCAGCCGCCGCGCCGTTTCCGACACATTGCGGTCGCACAGCTCATAGACCCGCTGGATATGTTCCCACCGCACCCGGTCCGCCGACATCGGATTGTCGGGCGGCGGCGGCAATTCATCACTGCGGGCGAGCAGGGCATTGGTCACATCATTGGCATCGGCAGGCTTCGACAGATAGTCGATGGCACCGATCTTGACCGCAGCGACTGCAGTGGCGATGGCGCCATAGCCGGTCAGCACGACGATGCGGCTTTCGGGGCGTTTCTCGCGCAGGGTTTCCACAACGTCGAGCCCATTGCCGTCCTCGAGCCGCAGATCGACCACAGCATAGGCAGGGGGGCGCGCGGTGGCGATGGCCTTCCCGGCGGCGACCGATCCGGCCATTTCCGGCTCAAACCCGCGTTTTTCCATGGCGCGCGTCAGACGCCGCAGGAACGGCTCGTCATCATCAACCAGCAGCAGCGAGCGGTCTTCGCCGATATCCTTGGGATCGAAATCAGCCACGGCCATCTTCCCCTGTGTCTGCGTCCGGGCCACCAGCAGCCCGGATCGGGTGAGGGTATCTGCCCCCTAATACGCGGTCAATCAGGCGCCGGATCACGCGCCAAGCTGGCACGAGGTGCGCGCGACGATTGTTTCGGCTGTTTCATCGCGGCGGAAATAGTCCAGAACCTTGCCGCCTTCGGTCACGAGATAGGTAAAGGTCGTATGCCCGACGAGGTAATAGTCGTCCTCGGGCTCCGCAGGCACGGAGGCATAGGCCCGGAACGTCTGCACGGTGTCGCGGATCTGCTCCGTCGTGCCGGTCAGACCGATCATGTCCTCGCTCACATTGGCGGCGAATTCGCCGACCACTTCGGGCGTGTCGCGGGCGGGATCGACGGAGACAAAGATCGGCGTGACCTCAACCCCTTCATCGGCCAGCATCTCGGCCGCGGTGGCATTGCGCACGGTATCGACCGGGCACACATCGGGGCAGAAGGTATAGCCGAAATAAAGCAGCGCCGGCCCATCCAGCAGATCGGCCTCGGTCACCGTATTGCCCTGCGCGTCGGTCAGGGAAAACGGCCCGCCCATCGCGTCGAGCCCACCGGCCACTGCGCCGCCGCCGCAATTTTCGTCACGCGGCCAGAACGCGTAGGTGCCGGTCCCCACGAGCACCACGGCCAACGCAATGGCGGAAGTAATGGCAAAAGTCTTGGTCATGTCGCTCTCCTGCACTCTGTCGCGCGATTGCTGCCCTGCCGCGCGCAGGGTATCAAGGGGACCATCCGTCACAGAGGGTGCCGTGCGATGGCCGAACAGATCCAGTCCGTATTCGACCAGTTCGCGCGCAGCAACCTGATCCGCCTGCGCACGCTGATCGTGCTCCGCTGGATTGCCATTGCCGGGCAGATCGGCGCGATCTTTGTCGCGATCCACTTCTACGACCTGCAACTGGACCTGGGGCTCTGCTACCTCGCTATCGGGGCGGCCGTGATCTCCAACCTCGTATCTGTGTTCATCTATCCCGCAAACAAGCGCCTGTCGGATACCGAGGCCGCGCTGGCATTGTTGTTCGATGTGGGCCAGCTTTCGGTTTTGGTGTTTTTGAGCGGCGGGCTGAACAATCCCTTTGCGCTGCTGATCCTTGCGCCGGTGACCATCGCGGCCTCCACGCTGCGGCTACGCTCGATGATCCTGCTGTCCGGCGCGGCGATCGGCTTCGTCACCGTGGTGCTGTTCGTGTTCGTGCCGCTGCGCACGGGCGACGGGCTGATGCTGGCGATGCCCGATGTGTTTCGCTTCGGCTTCTGGGTCGCAATCGTGATCGGCATCGCGTTTCTTGCAGGTTATGCGCGGCGGGTGTCAAAGGAACGCCAAAGCATGTCCGAGGCGCTGCTGGCCACTCAGATGGCGCTGGCGCGGGAGCAGAAACTGACCGATCTGGGCGGCGTTGTCGCCGCGGCCGCGCATGAGCTGGGCACGCCGTTGGCAACGATCAAGCTGGTCAGTTCCGAGCTGATCGAAGAGCTGGACGGCAACGACGCGCTGCGCGACGACGCCCTGCTGATCCGCGAGCAGGCCGACCGCTGCCGCGACATCCTGCATTCGATGGGGCGCGCCGGGAAGGATGACCTGCATATGCGCCGCGCGCCGCTCGACAGTGTGCTGCGCGAGGCCGCCGAACCCCATGGCACACGGGGCAAGACGTTGGTTTTCGACGTAGCCCCCGCCGTCGCTGCGCCCCCGCGTCAACCCGATATTTTCCGCCGACCGGAAATCATCCACGGCCTGCGCAACATGATCCAGAACGCCGTGGATTTTGCGGATACCACTGTGTGGATCGAGGCCCGCTGGACCAATGACGCCATCACCATCCGCATTGCCGATGACGGCGCCGGTTATCCACCCGATGTGATCGGGCGCATCGGCGACCCGTTCGTGCGCAATCGGCGGCGGGCAGAGGCGGATCGCAATAAAAGACCGGAATACGAGGGCATGGGTCTGGGGCTGTTTATTGCCAAAACCCTGTTGGAACGCTCCGGGGCCACGCTGACATTTGCCAATGGAAGCAATCCTTTCGTCAGCCCCGAAGAACGCCCTGCGCGGCGCGGTGCCATTGTTGAGGCCGTCTGGCCGCGCAGCGCGCTGGCCGGCTCAGAAGATCCCGCCGACCGGGCGCTGGGAGCGAACGAACCGATTGATATGTAACGGACGATTAACCGCAATTTAACCGCCATTGCAGCAAGGTGACCGGACCGATCTGTCAGGGATTCGTCTATCCGAGGTGCCTTGCATGGAATTTCTCGCGCCGCTTCTGGCCCAGCTTTCCGATCTATTATCCGGCGGCGCATCCGGGTCTACGCCGTTTTTGGCGCTGTGCCTTGTGTTGACTGCGCTCCTCGCCGCTGGCGGAGGATTGCTGATATTGGCGCAACTGCGGCCCGGCGTCCGGGTGGACTGGACGCCATTGTCAAACACTACGGAGCTGGTGTTTCTATTCGATGAAACCCGCCTGCGTGATGCAAGTGGTCCCGCGCGCGCCCTTCTGGCGCTCGGACCACAGCGACTTGCCCCATGGCCGCGGCTGCTCCACATTTTGTCATCCCAATTTCCGGATATAGAACAACAACTTGCTGGCCTTGCCGCGGCCACGCGCCTGACCTGCACTGCCGCTGACGATGATCCGGCGGAGCTGCGCGCCCAATGGTGTCACGGTCTAGTGCGGCTGGAGCTCATCGACCGGCCGCGCGCGTCACAGGGAGAGGCGGACGCGCAAGACAGCTTTACCCGCAGCGCATTGCAGGGGCAGGCCGACGCGTTGCGTCTGACGCTGGATGCCGCCCCGATGCCGATCTGGCGCGAAACGATCGACGGGCGCGTGATCTGGGCAAACCGCACTTATCTGAACCTCGCCCGGGTGCCGCCCGACGATGATGCGCTGCCACATCTGTTTGACACATTGCCCCGCCCGCCCCGTGATCGTGACAATGCCGAATTGATCCGCCGCGCTCCGGCGCGCCCATCGCCCTCCGCCGACGCCGATGCGCCCCCGGATGACCAGCTATGGTTTGAATGCCACAGCAGATGGCAGGAGGATACGGTGCTGACCTATGCCTTGCCCGCGCAGCAAATCGTCCGCGCCGAGGCCAGTCTCCGCGAATTTGTGCAAACATTGACCAAGACCTTCGCCCATCTCACGACCGGGCTTGCAATCTTTGACCGGCATCGTCGGCTGGCGGTTTTCAATCCGGCTTTGACAGACCTGTCCGCCCTGCCACCTGAATTCCTCTCCGGGCGGCCAACCCTGACCGCGTTTCTCGACGCCTTGCGCGAAGCTCAACGTATTCCGGAGCCGCGCGATTACCGGTCATGGCGCAGCGCCATCGCCGCGCTGGAACAGGATGCGGAGGAAGGCACCTACCAAGAAACTTGGAGCCTGCCCGGCGGTCAGACCCTGCGTGTAACGGGGCGCCCCCATCCAGATGGCGCATTGGCGTTTCTATTTGAAGACATCACCTCCGAGATCGCACTGACCCGACGTTTCCGCTCGGAACTGGAGCTAGGGCAATCGATTGCGGACAGTCTCGAGGAGGCCATCGCCGTCTTTTCCCGCACCGGGCTGTTGCTCATGTCGAACGAAGCTCATGCACGGCTCTGGGATCAGGATCCGGGGGCGATGCTGGCCGAGATCGGCGCAAATGAGGTGATCGGTCATTGGCAGTCCCGCTGCCGCCCCAGTCCCGTCTGGGGGGAGCTACGCGATTTCCTCCATTCGGAGACCGAGCGCGCCGAATGGGATGGCGATCTGCGGATGCGCGACGGCACCGCGCTGACATGCCGTTTCGTCCCAATCGCGGGGGGCGCCACATTGGTGACCTTTCAGCACACCGAACGCCTCTCTGCGCGGAAGCTATGGGCGGCCCTGCCCGCCCGCACTGGTTGACCGAAGCGCCAGTTCAGACGCAGCGCCGTCGCCTATGCGCATAGTTCAGCGGTCAGGCCGTGTCGGCTTATCGTGACTGAAGCGGCCTTGTCCCAACGTAGCCTGCGGCCTGGCATCCTGCCTGAGGCTCGCTGTCACCGCATCCTTCCCGCTTTGCATCGGCAGCAGCATTGCCGCCATTGCAAAACGCGCAGCACCGTCATTACGCAGGCACCGAATTGTGCACTCCGCCCGCGAACCACACTGTCCGAGGCCGCGGAATAATCCTTGTGCCTTGCCGAAAGACCATCGCGGATCGCGCCCCATATTGCCGCGAATGGTGCAACCACGCCGCGCCGCGTTCCAAACCGTCGGTTGCATATTGCAGCGCGCGGCCCAAGGCTCCACATTCAGGCCATGTCGCAGCTCCGATCCTCCCGCCCGGCCCCCGCCGCGGACACGGTAACCCGTGCCGAGATGAAGCCTGCTCTCTCATCCGCGCAGAATTCGGACGTCAGCGATGGCGCTCCCGCGTCCTCCGCGGCGGAAAACGATGCAAAGGATCAGCGCTTTGAGCTGATACTTTCGGGACCCGAAGCCACATTGCAGTTGGCGCAAGCACTTGCCGCCGTCGCCTGTCCCGGTGACTGCATCCTGCTTGAAGGTCCGATCGGGGCCGGCAAAAGCGCATTTGCGCGCGGGTTTATTCAGTCTCGCATGGCCACATATGACCGGGTGGAGGATGTGCCTTCCCCCACCTTTACCCTCGTTCAGATCTATGACCTTCCCGACGGCGAGATCTGGCACGCCGATCTTTACCGCCTGACCCACCCTGACGAAGCGCTCGAATTGGGACTGGACGAGGCGATGGAGACCGCGATCTGCCTGATTGAATGGCCCGACCGGCTGGGCACTGCCGCGCCGACAGGGGCCATTCGGATCGCGCTTGCGTCGCCCGACCGGGAAGATACACCCGCCCCCGAACACGTCCCTGACAGCCGGGTGGCGCGCATCACGCTGCCACAATCGGCGCGGGCCGCCCTGACAGATGCCATCCGGAGTCTCTTGCCATGATTCACCCGCCCCCGCAGACCCAGCGGCGCGATATCAAAGCATTTCTCAACCGGCTCGGCTGGGGTGGGGCCGAGATTGCGACGCTCGCCGGCGACGCTTCGAACCGCCGCTATGACCGGCTGACCCATCCGGACACGGACGAGCGCGCGGTGTTGATGGATGCCCCGCCGCAAAAGGGCGAGGATGTCGGACCGTTCCTGAACGTGGCGGCCTACCTTTCGGGACTTGGGTTGAGCGCGCCGCGAATCTTGGGCGAGGACCGTGAGCAAGGCTACCTGCTGCTGGAGGATCTGGGCGACGACCTGTTCGCGCGGCTGCTGCGGCTCGACCCTGCGCAGGAGGAGACGCTTTACCACGCGGCCGCTGACGTTCTTCTGACCCTTGGCCAGCATGCTCCGCCTGACGGGCTCCCGCCGCTCGATGCCAGCGGCATGGCGCGGCTCGCCGCGCTGGCCTGGACTTGGTATGCGCCGGGTATCACCGAAGATCCCGGCACCGGGCCGGATCCTGCGCCGATGCTGACAGAACTGACCCCGGTTTTGACACAGGTGATGTCGGATGGCAGCGCGCGGGTGCTGGCGCAGCGAGATTTCCACGCCGAAAACCTGATCTGGCTGCCAGAGCGTGACGGCGCAGCGCGGGTTGGTCTGCTTGATTTTCAGGACGCCGTCGCAGGTCACCCCGCCTATGATCTGGTCTCGCTGCTGGAAGATGCCCGCCGCGATGTCCGTGCCGACACTGTCACGCGCGTCAAAGCCCGGTTCATTGAATTGTCCCACAGCGACGAGGCGGCGTTCGAACTGGCCTATGCCGCGCTTGGCGCACAGCGCAACCTGCGTATCCTCGGCGTGTTCGCTCGACTTTCGCTGCATTTCGCGAAACCGCATTACGTCGATCTGATCCCCCGCGTGTGGGATCACCTGCATACTGATCTGGCGCATCCGCAATTGGCGGGCCTGCGCGACATGGTGCAGCGCGATCTGCCGGAACCGACCCCAAAACGACTTCAGAGATTGAAAGACCGATGCGGCACGATCCCGACGCTCTGATGATTTTTGCCGCCGGGTTTGGCACTCGGATGGGCGCCTTGACCGCTGCCCGGCCGAAACCTCTTATCGAGGTGGCGGGCCATACCCTGCTGGATCGCGCGCTGACGATGGGCACGCAGGCGAACATCGCGCACATGGTGGTGAACACGCATTATCTGGGCGCACAGGTCGCCGCGCATCTGGCCCACCGCCCCGACATCGCGATCAGCGCGGAGGCGGATATCCTTGAGACTGGCGGCGGGCTGAAGGCGGCGTTGCCGCTGTTGGGCGCGGGCCCGGTGATGACGCTGAATCCGGATGCGGTCTGGACCGGGGCGAACCCGCTGACCGCCCTGCGTGCGGCATGGGATCCTGAGCGGATGGATGCGCTGCTGATGTTGGTGCCACCTGAGGCCGCGCGCGGCTATCGCGGGCAGGGCGATTTCACGCGCGCGCCCGACGGACGGCTAAGCCGCGGGCCCGGCTATGTCTATTCCGGTGCGCAGATCCTGAAAACCGATGGGCTCGCCATGATCGAGCATGACAATTTCTCGCTGAACCTGCTGTGGGACCAGATGCTGACACAGGGCCGCGTGCACGGTCTGATCCATTCTGGCGGCTGGTGCGACGTGGGCCGCCCTGAGGGTGTGACATTGGCCGAAACCATGCTGGCAGACTCCGCTCATGTTTGAGCCTAGCGACGCGCCGCGACTGTTCGGCCTCGCGCCCGGCATAGACTTCCCTGCGGCACTGGTGCGGGGGCTGGAACAGCGGCTTTGCCATTCCGCGCCCGAGGATTGGGCCCGCGTCACGATCTACGTCAACACGGCCCGGATGCGTCGCCGTCTGCGCGAGATCTTTGACGCGGGGCCGGCGCGCTTACTGCCCCGGATAAAACTGATCACCGAGCTGGGCGAAACCCCTGACAGCGATGCCATCCCGCCTAGCGAAAGCGGCCTTCGGCTGCGGCTTGAACTGGCGCGCCTCGTGGGTCAATTGCTGGATTTGCAGCCCGACCTTGCCCCGCGCGCCGCAATGTTCGACCTTGCCGATGGGCTGGCTGCGTTGATGGATGAAATGCAGGGCGAAGGCGTCGCCGGCGAAGTGCTGGAGACACTCGACGTGTCGTCGCATTCGGCGCATTGGGGCCGGAGCCTGCAGATCCTGCGCATCATCGCCGATTTCGTGGACACCCGTGGCGACGCCCCAGCGGGGGCCGAGGCCCGGCGCCGCCGCATGGCACAGGCATTGATTTCATTGTGGGAGGTTGCGCCGCCGCGTGACCCGGTGCTGATCGCGGGGTCGACGGGCTCGCGGGGCACAACGCGGATGCTGATGGAGGCCGTGGCCCGCTTGCCGCAGGGCGCATTGGTGCTGCCGGGGTATGATTTCGGCCAACCGGAGGAGGTCTGGGACCGGCTGGACGAAGCGTTGACCGGCGAAGATCATCCGCAATTCCGGTTTGCCCGACTGTTGCAGGGACTGGATATGCGTCCCGGCGATGTCACCCCGTGGAGCGACGATGCCGAGCCTGAGGCCGCGCGCAACGCCATGATCTCGCTGGCATTGCGTCCCGCGCCGATCACCGATCAATGGATGACGGAAGCACCGCATTTGCAGGGTATTGCCGGTTTGGCGGACCACCTGACCCTGATCGAGGCTCCCGATAGCCGGGCCGAGGCGGAAGCGATTGCCCTGCGCTTGCGCCAAGCGGTGGAGGATGGCCAGCGCGCCGCATTGATCACGCCCGACCGGGTGCTGACCCGGCAAGTCGCCGCGGCGCTGGACCGTTGGAGCCTGATCCCCGATGACAGCGCAGGCCAACCTTTGCACCTGTCGCCTCCGGGACGGCTTTTGCGGCAGGTGGCGGAGTTGTGCGGTGCGCGGGTCGAACTGCCTGAGCTGCTGGCACTGTTGAAGCATCCGCTGACCGCGTCGACCCCCGGCCTGCGTGGTCCGCACCTGCGCCGGGTGCGGGAAATGGAGTTGCGGCTGCGCCGTGATGCCATCGGCTTTCCGGCCCGCGATGATCTGCTATCGGCGCGCGACGCTGACGATCCCGATGCCCGGGCCTGGGCCGATTGGCTGGGAGCATTGCTGGCGGATCTGCCCGCCTGCACCGGCATGGCCCCGCTGACCGAGCGTATCGCCACGCATCTGGCACTAACCGAACGACTGGCCACCGGGCCGAATACCGATCCTGCCGTCATCGCGCCGGGGGAGTTGTGGGGAGAAGCTGCAGGAGAGGCCGCACAGCAGGCCATGACAGCGCTAAACCGCGAAGCAGGTGTGGCGCTGGATCTGTCTAACAGAGACTATTCCGCCCTGATCGGCACGATTCTCAGTGCTGAAACTGTCCGGCAAAGTGTCACTGGCCATCCCGATCTGATGATCTGGGGCACGCTGGAGGCACGGGTGCAGGGGGCTGATCTGGTGATCCTCGGCGGGCTGAACGACGGCATATGGCCTCAGCTCCCCCCACCCGATCCGTGGCTGAACCGGCCTATGCGGCAGGAGGCTGGATTACTGCTGCCAGAACGGCGCATCGGCCTGTCAGCGCATGATTTCCAACAGGCCGCAGGCGCGCCGGAAGTGGTGCTGAGCCGTGCCCTGCGCGACAGTGAGGCCGAGGCCGTGCCATCGCGATGGTTGAACCGCATCGTCAACCTGCTGGGCGGGATCGGCGAGGCTGGTCCCGCTGCGCTGACGGAGATGCGTGCGCGCGGTGCGGCGCTTGTGCGGCAGGGGCAGGCCCTGAACCATCCTGCAACGCCGATCGCGCCTGCTACTCGGCCCTCGCCTCGCCCGCCCGTGGCCGCGCGGCCCGACCGGATTTCAGTCACCGGGGTCAAAACGCTGATCCGCGATCCCTATGCCGTTTATGCGCGCCAGATCCTTGATCTTGCGCCGCTGGCTCCGCTGCGGCCGGTGCCCGACCCCGGCACGCGCGGCAATGCTTTGCACCGGCTGATGGAGGAGTTTGCCCGTGTCGCCACCGATGGCGCGGATGCCGACAGGTTGCGCGCGTGGCTCGATGCTGCGCTGGACCCTCCCTTTCCCGAGATTGGCGATTGGCCCTCCGTGGCGGAGGCATGGGCCGCGCGGCTGGAACGCATCGCCCCGGCCCTTATCGCGGAGGAATTGTCCCGCCCCGCAGAACAGAAGCTGGTCTGGACTGAAACCAAGGCCGAAATTGCGCTGACCGGTCTGGATATGACCTTGTCAGCACGGCCAGACCGGATCGACCGTCTAGCGGACGGGGTGGCGATCTATGACTATAAATCCGGCCAGATGCCGAGCCAGAAGATGGTCGAGAATTTCGACAAACAGCTTCCCTTACAGGCGGCGATGGTGCGGCGCGGCGCGTTTTCCGGTCTATCGCGAGAGGTCGCGAAAACCGCCTATATCGGCATTGGCTCTGCCGTCGGGGAGCGCGAGATCAAGCTCTCCAACAAGGAAGGCGATGATCTGGTGGCCGAAGCATGGGACGGGCTGATCGAATTGCTGGGCAAATACCGCCGTCGCAGTCAGGGCTACACCGCCCGGCGCGCGATGCAGACCACGGCGGCGATCTCGGATTACGACCACTTGTCGCGCTTCGGGGAATGGGATTTCACCGATACCCCCGCCCCTGAGGAGGTCGGCGAATGATCTTCAACGACGCCACCATGCGCCAAATTCAGGCAGCCGATCCCGCCAGTTCCACATGGCTGTCGGCCAATGCCGGGTCAGGCAAAACCCGCGTGCTGACCGACCGGGTGGCGCGGCTGCTGCTTCATGATGTGGCGCCGCAGAACGTGCTGTGCCTGACCTACACCAAAGCCGCCGCCAGCGAGATGCAGAACCGGCTGTTCAAACGGCTGGGCAAATGGGCGACCCTGCCCGATGACAAGCTGCGCGAGGAACTGGCGCAATTGGGCGAGCCAGAGACCGATCTGGGCGCCGAGGTGCTGCGCAAGGCGCGCCGTTTGTTTGCCCGCGCGATTGAGACGCCCGGCGGGCTGAAGGTGCAGACGATCCACAGCTTCTGCGCCAGCCTGCTGCGGCGGTTCCCGCTGGAAGCCGGGGTGCCGCCCGGCTTTACCGAGATCGACGACCGCACCCGCGCGCAACTGATGCGCGAGGTGCTGGATGGTGTGGCCACCGGGCATCGCGACATCTATCGCGCGATGGTGCGTCAGATCGGGGGCAATGACATCAACGCGCTTTGCGCCGCCCTGTCGACCCACCGCGCTGCCCTGCCCGAGGAGCCCGGTCGCGCGCATGCGATGGCCTTGTTTGAGCTGCCCGAGGATGCGGATGCCGACACGCTGCTGGCCGAACTGGACGATCCCGCGCTGCGCCGTCTGTTCGCCGATTGCGCCGAGGTGCTGGCCGGTCAGTCGAAGACCCAGCAGGAATTAGGCCGCTCCCTTCGGGACTGTGCCGAGCTGACGCTGCCACGCCGCGCCCGGTATGACCTGCTAATCGCCGCTTTCTTTACCGCCACCGGCACCCCGCGCAAGACGCTGCTGACCAAGCCGTCGCTGGCCGCGCTGGCGGATACTGCCGACGACCTGCTGGAGGTGACCGAGGATCTGACCCGCCTGCGCGCGACGCTCACAGCGCTCAAAGCGGCGGAGAAGACACTGGTGCTGCACCGCTTCGCCGCGGTCTGGCTGCCCGCCTTCCGGCAGGCAAAGGGCGCGCGCGGCTGGCTCGATTTCGACGATCTAATCGAGAAAAGCCGCGACCTGTTGGTGCGGCCCGGTATCGCGGAATGGGTGCTGTTCAAACTCGATGGCGGAATTGACCACATTCTTGTGGACGAGGCGCAAGATACAAGCCCGCTGCAATGGCAGGTGATCGACCTCCTCGCCGGTGAATTCACCGCAGGCGAAGGCACCCGTGGCGCGCGGGAGCGGACGATTTTCGTCGTCGGCGACAAGAAGCAATCGATCTACTCGTTCCAAGGTGCCGATCCCGACGGGTTCGACCGGATGCGCGCCAGTTTTTCCGAACGGCTGGCACAGGTGCAGGCGGCGCTGGTGGAATTGCAGCTTGAATACAGCTTCCGATCCGCCACGCCGGTGCTGCGCGCGGTGGATGGCGTTTTCGCGCAGTCTGACGGTCTGGGCGAGGTGTCGGGGCATCTGGCCTTCCACGGGGATATGCCGGGCCGTGTCGATCTCTGGCCGCTGATCGAGCCGATGGACGCCACGCCCGAAGGCCACTGGACCGATCCCGTCGATGCGGTGAGCGAGACCCACGAAACCGTGCGTCTGGCGCAGGCCATTGCCGCCGAAATCGCCCGGATGAAGCGGGAGGAAACGCTTCAGCATGACGGTGCACGCCGCCCGGTCAGCGAAGGCGACGTGCTGATCCTTGTGCAGCGCCGCTCCGAACTGTTTCACGAGATCATCCGCGCGCTAAAGACCGCCGGGTTGCAGGTGGCTGGTGCCGACCGGCTAAAGATTGGCGGCGAATTGGCGGTGCGGGATCTGCTGTCATTGCTGCATTTCTTAGCCACGCCAGAGGATTCGCTCGCGCTGGCAGAAGTGCTGCGCTCGCCGCTGCTGGGCTGGTCGGAAGATCGGCTCTACCGGACCGCCTATGGGCGCGGGAAGCGCTATCTATGGGCTGTGCTGCGGGAGCGCGGCGATGCCGATACCGTGCCGATGCTGCAGGATCTTCTGGGCAATACCGATTTCCGCCGTCCCTATGAATTGCTGCATCGGGTGCTGCTGCGACATGACGGGCGGCGGCGGTTGACCGCGCGGCTCGGGGCGGAGGCCACTGACGGGATCGACGCGCTGCTGTCACAGGCATTGGCCTATGAGCAGACGCAAATCCCCAGCCTGACAGGCTTTCTCGACTGGATCGACAGCACTGAAACCGAAATCAAGCGCCAGCCCGACAGCGCCGGTGACCGCATCCGCGTGATGACGGTGCATGGCGCCAAGGGGCTGGAAGCGCCGATCGTGTTTCTGCCCGATAGCGCCGACCGCCGCGCCATGCTGCGCGGCACAGTGATTGGCGACGATCAGGCCGTGCTGCCCTTGCTGAGCGGCGGCGATGCCCCGCCCCGGATCGAGGCGCTTAAAAACGCCCAACTTGCGGCGCAGGAAGCCGAGCGTGAAAGGTTGCTTTACGTCGCAATGACGCGGGCCGAACAATGGCTGATTGTCTGCGCCGCCGGCAAGGTGTCCGACGATAGCCCCGCTTGGCACGCCAAGGTCGAGGCGGGCCTCTTGGCCGAGAATGCCGCCAGCCATGACTTCGCCATCGGCGCGGGGCTGCGGCTGCAACCTATCGCATGGCCCGACCTGCCCCCTGCCCCAGCCACCGGCAATCGGACCATCGCGCCGCCGCCGGTGACGTTGCCTGACTGGATCGACACGCATGTAGAGCCACCAGACCGGCCAGCGGCGGCGCTCAGCCCCTCCGACCTTGGCGGGGCGAAGGCCCTGTATGGGTCCGTGCCGGGCACGGAGTTCGTAGACGAAGCCACCGCGCTGCGGCTCGGCACCGTGCTGCATCTGTTGCTGGAACATCTGGCCGGGGTTGCGCCTGCGGATCGGCGGAGGCTCGCCCCGATGATCGTCACGAATTCACGTGAAACAGTCACTGACGCCGAACTCTCCCTACTGCTGGCCGAGGCGGAGCAGGTGCTTGATGCCCCTGCCCTGCGCCCGCTATTCGCTGAGGACGCCCTGGCTGAGGTTGAGATCACGGCCATCCTGCCCGATCTGGGCCATGCCCGCGTTCACGGCACCATCGACCGGCTGATCGTGACGCCGGAACGGGTGTTGGCAGTGGATTTCAAATCAAACCGTGTCATTCCTGAGCGGGCTGAAGATGTGCCAGAGGGGCTGTTGCGTCAGATGGGCGCCTACGCGGCGGC
Organism: Marinobacter sp.; assembly: GCA_040119125.1. Taxonomy (GTDB): domain Bacteria; phylum Pseudomonadota; class Alphaproteobacteria; order Rhodobacterales; family Rhodobacteraceae; genus Pacificitalea. The sequence continues at coordinate 214,270 of JBEDTR010000008.1, read as the reverse complement.
GCTGACGCAGATCTACCCTGATCGCACTGTCGACATCGGCCTGCTTTGGACCCGGAATGCCAGCCTGATGGAGGTTCCATGCGACTTGGCGATGGCGGCCATGCGGCGGGCCGCTCCTTGACGATGCTGGGGGGCGTGCATAGGTTCCTGCTCCAACGCGATAGCTTGAAATACAGACGCCAAGGAGTGCGCAGATGGCCACCGTCCCCGTCACCGACGACACGTTCGACACCGAAGTCAAAGCCGCCGACATCCCCGTGATCGTGGATTTCTGGGCCGAATGGTGCGGCCCGTGCAAACAGATCGGCCCCGCTCTGGAAGAGCTGTCCGAAGAATACGAAGGCAAGGTCAAGATCGTGAAGGTCAATGTCGACGAGAACCCGAACTCCCCCGCGCAGATGGGCGTTCGTGGTATCCCGGCCCTGTTCATGTTCAAGGACGGCGAAGTCGTGTCGAACAAGATCGGTGCCGCGCCGAAGGCTGCTCTGAAAAGCTGGATCGACGAAACCGTCTGATCGCCGCGAATTGACGTGATTTGAAAGCGGGCCTTCGGGTCCGCTTTTTTATTGGCTGGTCAGGCGAAGAGGCGTTTCTGCAGCGTCATGATACCTTCGAGCCGCCGCTGTTCAGCCAGTGACCGCGCCTCGCGCGTGGCGGGCAGGTTGGCCCAGTCGGTAAGCAACCGCACCCGGCACAGGAAATCCAGAACCGGACGCGCCACGGGCATCCCGTAAGCATCGAGCAGCGCGGTCATTTCAGGCTCGGCCAGCAGGGCACCTGCGGCAGCATCACGCCCATGCCGACAGGCGACATCCACCAGCAGCCGCGCAAGGTCCAGCGCGGCGGGTCCGTGGCGGGCGGGCGACATGTCGATCCCGGCGATGCCCTGCGCCCCCACCAGCAGATTGCGCAAATGCAGATCCCCATGCAGATCAACCGTCGTGACCTCTTGCCCACGCACATCGGCATCCAGCCCGCGGAGATGCCGCAGGCTTGCCAGAAACCGCCCACGCCACGCGACCTCCCGCGTGCCGGTGCGGATCTGGTCGCGCACGCGATCCAGCCGCATGCGCGCAGGTTTGGGCCAGAATGCGCGTTGGCCGACCGTGCCTGACCGATGAAACGCCCCGATCCACGCGCCCGCCTGCGCCAGCACCGCCACACGCCCGGCAGGATCGTTGCCAATCAGGTCCAACCGATGGGTCAGTTGCAGCCCGTCGAACATCTCCATCACGCAAGTCTGACTGTCTGGCGACACGGCGAGAATGGCGGGCAGGTGCTGTCCCGGCCCGGCGCTGGCGGAAAACAGGCTCTGTCGTGCGCGATAGTCCCGCATCCGTGCCTCTGCGCGGGCCGTGTCGCGCGGGCGCTCCTCATGTTTTAGCACCAAAGGATCATGGCCCGGCAGAGCCATCCGCAACACGATCCGCGACACCCGCTCATCATCGCGCAGTGACAGGATTTCCGGCTGCCACTCCGACGCTTTTGGCAGGCCGATGGTCGCCGCCAGAGCGGGCCAGTGAGACATCGCCACCCGGGTTAATGAGATATCTTTGACTGTCATTCCATATGGATAGGCTGTGGGCGACCATACGGCAAGCGCGGCGATCCCGGGTGCGTCGCTTGCCCCGAGGGGGTCGAATGTCCATATACCCGGCAAGACAGACAAGAGGCTGATAATGGATAATGATAGCTTTCCCGGCTGGCACGGGACCACGATCATCGGCGTGCGCAAAGGCGACCGCGTCGTCATTGCTGGCGATGGGCAGGTCAGTCTGGGCCAGACCGTGATCAAAGGCTCGGCGCGCAAGGTGCGTCGCCTGAAGCCCGGTGGGCATGAGGTTGTCGCAGGGTTTGCCGGCTCCACCGCGGATGCGTTTGCGCTGTTGGAGCGGCTGGAGAGCAAGCTGGAAGCAACCCCCGGCCAATTGCAGCGGGCCAGTGTCGAACTGGCCAAGGATTGGCGCACGGACAAATACCTGCAAAAACTGGAAGCGATGCTGATCGTGACCGATGGGCGTGAGCTATACATCATCACCGGTGCGGGCGACGTGCTGGAGCCGGAACACGGGATTGCGGCCATCGGTTCGGGCGGGAATTACGCGCTGGCTGCTGCGCGCGGCATGGCAGAAAATTCCGATCTGGATGCAGAGCAGATCGCTCGCCGCGCGATGGCGATTGCCGCCGACATATGTGTCTATACCAATGGAAACCTGACGGTCGAGACGATCGGCGCTGCATGATCTGCGCCCGACCCTCTCCCGCAGTAGCTTAACAGAAAGCCTGACCATGACCGATCTCACCCCCCGCGAAATCGTCTCGGAACTGGACCGTTTCATCATCGGCCAGCGCGACGCAAAACGCGCCGTGTCCGTGGCCCTGCGCAACCGCTGGCGGCGCAAGCAATTGAGCGCCGACCTGCGTGACGAGGTCTACCCCAAGAACATCCTGATGATCGGCCCCACGGGTGTCGGCAAGACCGAGATCAGCCGCCGTTTGGCCAAGCTGGCCCATGCGCCCTTCATCAAGGTCGAAGCGACCAAATTTACCGAAGTGGGCTATGTTGGTCGCGACGTGGAGCAGATTATCCGCGATCTGGTCGACGCCTCCATCGCCATCACGCGCGAGCGCATGCGCGAGGATGTGAAAGCCCGCGCCCATCAGGCGGCTGAAGATCGGGTGATCGAGGCTATCGCAGGCAAGGATGCCCGCGCCCAGACCAAGGACATGTTCCGCGATAAGCTGAAGCGCGGCGAACTGGATGAAACCGAGATCGAGCTTGAGGTCGCGGATACCTCCAACCCGATGTCGGGTATGGAAATCCCCGGGCAGCCCGGCTCGAATATGGGCATGATGAATCTGGGCGACATCTTTGGCAAAGCGTTCAACCGCACGGTGCGCAAGAAGCTGAAAGTGCGTGACAGCTATGAGCTGCTGATCAGCGAAGAGGCCGACAAGCTGCTCGATGACGAAACGGTCAACAAGGTGGCGCTGGAATCGGTGCAGGAAAACGGCATCGTTTTCATCGATGAGATCGACAAAGTTTGCGCCCGTTCCGATGCGCGCGGTGGCGAGGTCAGCCGGGAGGGTGTGCAGCGCGATCTGCTGCCGCTGATCGAAGGCACGACCGTCTCGACCAAGCACGGCCCGGTGCAGACCGATCATATCCTGTTCATCGCGTCGGGGGCGTTCCATATCGCCAAACCGTCCGACCTGCTGCCCGAATTGCAGGGGCGTCTGCCGATCCGGGTGGAGTTGCGCCCGCTGACGGAGGAGGATTTCGTACGCATCCTGACCGAAACCGACAATGCGCTGACCCGGCAATATACCGCGCTGATGAACACGGAGGAGGTCACCGTGACCTTCACCGAGGAGGGCATCGCCGCCCTCGCCCGGATCGCGGCAGAGGTGAACAGTTCGGTCGAGAATATCGGCGCAAGGCGGCTCTATACCGTCATGGAGCGGGTGTTCGAAGAGCTGAGCTTTACCGCGCCTGACCGGGCCGGGGACGCGATCGAGGTCAATGCGGACTTCGTTGAGACCAACCTGGGCGAGTTGTCCCGCTCGACCGATCTAAGCCGCTATGTGCTATAGACCTTAACGGTTGCGGCGCAGGTAGACGTAATACGCGCCTGCGCCGCCATGCCGGATATGTGCCTGCGTGACCTGAAGCACCAGCGGCGCAAGCGGCGCCATGCGCAGCCATTGCGGCACTTGATGTTTCAACGCGCCGGTGCGGGATGGAATAGGGCCCTCGCCGTTTCCGGGGCGGCCCTTGCCGGTGATGACCAGCACCAGCCGCCTGCCCTGCGCCTGCGCGTCCAGTATAAAGCCGGTCAATCGAGGATGCGCCTGCGCCAGCGTCAGCCCGTGCAGGTCGATGCGGGCCTCCGGCGTGACCTTGCCACGCTTCAGCTTGCCGAACCGCTTGGCATCCATGCGCAACGGCGCAGAATTCACCCGCTCCCCGATAGGCCGCGCCAGATCGTTCGGGGCAGGCCGGGTCTGCGACTTCTCCCCCAGCGTAAAGGCCCGCAGGAAGCTTTCGGTCTCATCGCCAGCAGGCGTTTGCGGCGCGGCTTTAGGTTTTTCGGGGGGCGGTGCAGGCTTCACCACGCTACGCCGGTTGGGGTGCAGCGGATCGGTGCTGCGCGCGACGCGGTTCCACAAATCACGCTCATCAGGGCGTAGATCACGAGGCTTGCGCGGCATAAGATCAGGCTCCGCGGCGGCGGCGCAACGGCATCAAATGCACGGGCGTTTTCAGCGCACCGGCGGCCAATCCCGCATCGGCGCCACTGCCATGAAACAGGTCCGCACGATGCACCCCTTTAATGGCGCTGCCGCTGTCCTGCGCGATGACGAGGCGTGGCGCATGGCCTTGCGCCACCATCCAGACCGGCCGACCCATGGTCATATGCGCCGGGTCCACCGCAATGGATCGCATCGGCGTCACCGGCACGCCCATCGCCCCTAGCGGACCGCTGTGAGCCGGTAGATCGAGCGGAGCGAAAAACACATAGGAGGGGTTTTCGTGCATAAGCGCGCGGCCCGGCTCGGGATTAGCATGTATCCACTGCCGCACCGCATCGGCGCTGATCCGGGTTTCCTCCAATACGCCACGGGCGATGAGTTCCTGCCCAATGGAGTGATAGGGGTGGCCGTTCCGTCCGGCAAAACCCAGCCGTAGCACCGTGCCATCGTCAAACCGGATCCGACCCGACCCCTGCACCTGAAGGAAGAACAGATCAACCGCATGGGGCAGCCAGCACAGAACCGGCGCGGCACCGTCCAACGCGCCCGCCTCGATCGCGGCGCGGTCGGGCAGGGGGCCGTCACCCGAAGGCAGGCCCAGCACCGGCACGTCGAACCCGTCGCCACGCTCCCGCGCGCCGTCGAGTTCAGGCTCGTAATAGCCGGTCAGCAGACCGGGCTCGGCAGAGAAGGGCGCAGGCTGAAACTGCGCTTCGAAAAACGTGCGGGCATCCTCGGCCTTGCGCGCGGCCTCGGCCATCACGGGGTCGAACTGATCGGCGGACAGCACAAACGCGGCAAGCGCCGCTGCGTGATCGTCATTGGCCCAGCCGGGAAGAGTGGAAAGGGGCCCACCGGCCCCGGTCGCGCTCATTCGCCGGTGGCGACGAGCTGCCAGTTGGGATCGCCGCTACCCATCGTCCGGGCAAAGGTCCAAATGTCACGCTGCTTCTTGATCGTTTTTGCGTCGCCTTCGATCACCTCGCCTTCGGCATTGCGAACGACGGAGGTCAGTTCTCCGGTCAGGCGCACGGTGATCTCAGCCAGTCCTGTGTCCCGGTCGAACCGTGCGTCGATCAACTGCAATTCGCGCACGCCGATAAAATTCGCCTCGACGGTCAGGCCGGCTTCCTCGCGCTGCTGCACGACACCTTCCATCGCCTCGTAAACCTCGGCATTGACGAAGCTGCGGACCTGCTCCAATTCGCCATTCTCGAAGGCCATGAGGATCATCTCATAAGCGCCACGCGCGCCGCCGAGGAATTCAGAGACGCCAAAGCCCGGCTCGACCATCTTCATCCCTGCAAGCGCCTTGGCGCTGTCGGAGCCATCGGGAACATGATCCACGATGTCACGATCCGGCCCGCCCTCGATCACTTCGAAGTCATGCTTGCGCCGCGACGGCGGCTCGGACGTGTCGTGTTTGGGAACCGGCGGTTTTTCATAACCCTCGCGGGTGCCCAGAACCGAGCGGAGGCGTAGGATGAGAAAAATAGCTACACCGGCCAATACCAGAAGTTGAATGACGGCATAGCTCATGCGTGAAAACCCTTGCGTTGCGTATCGGTGGACGGGGTTGGTTCCCGCGCACACCGCACATATGTATGCGACGGTCGGGTGCAAGTCCACCGAACCCGATCGATATCAGGTAACGGCGCGGCAAGCGACGCTCCGGGAAAAAGGATGACATGCGGCTATTTCTACTGTTCCTCATCGTGCCCTTGATCGAAATTGCGCTTTTTGTGCAGGTCGGGGGCTTGATCGGCCTTTGGCCAACGCTCGCAATCGTGATCCTGACGGCCATTCTGGGCACCGCATTGGTGAAGCAACAGGGACGCTCCGAACTGGCCCGGCTGCGCGGCTCGTTTTCCGACCTGCGTGATCCGACTGAGCCTCTGGCCAATGGCGCAATGATTTTGTTTTCCGGCGCGCTGTTGCTGACGCCGGGCTTTTTCACCGATGCGGTGGGCTTCGCGCTCCTCGTGCCCGGTGTGCGCCGACGCGTGTTCGACCTGATCCGCCGCAACGTGACTATCCAGCGTTTCGAGATGGGCGGCACCGCGCATCCTCGTGGCGCGCATCCCGGCGGCCCTCAACGGGGTCGGCCGAGGCAGGCAGACGTGATTGACGGTGACTATCAGGAGGTCGATCCTCCCGAAATCAAGCCCCGTGACCCCGATGCACCGCCATCCGGCTGGTCCCGGCATTGAGGCCGCTTCGCCGCTCTGCTAAGCCAAGTCCAAGCAATTTTCAGGGAGTTCCCAATGGCTGAGACCGAAACCAACGGCGCCGCGACCGATGAGGCCACGCCGCAGCAGCCCAAGATGCAGATCCTCGGGCAGTTCATCCGCGACATGTCCTTCGAGAACATCGTCGTGCAGAAGGGCGTTCAGGGCGAAGTGCAGCCCGATATTCAGGTTCAGGTGAACCTCGACGCCAAGAAGCGGCAGGCCGAAGGCCAGTTCGAGATCATCACCAAGTTCAAGATCGAAAGCCGGTCCAAGACCGACAATGCCCCTCTGTTCCTGCTGGAACTGGAATATGGCGGCATCTTTGCGATCTCCGGCGTGCCGGAAGAGCAGCTGCACCCCTATCTGTTGATCGAATGCCCGCGCATGCTGTTCCCCTATGTGCGCCGCATCGTGTCGGACGTGACCCGCGACGGTGGCTTCCCGCCGCTGAACCTTGAAAACGTCGACTTCCTCGCGATCTACCGTCAGGAAATCGCCCGCCGCGCCGAAGCGCAGCAGGCCGCGGTCAACTAAGCAATCCGCAATACCGACAGAAAAAGCGGGCCGAAATGGCCCGTTTTTTTGTGCCTAATGTGTGGGTTCAGTCGAAACTGGCCCCGGTCAGCGCGCCTTTGGCCAGTAAATGCCGCATCACATGGGCAACGGACAGGGCGTCGTCGAGCGCGTCGTGCCCCCGCAGTTCCGGGTGATCCAGCTCGTAATAAGCCGACAGGCGGTTGCTGGGGGTTTTCTTGATATCTTCATAGGGCATGCCTGCCTTTAGCAGCAGCCCGGCGGCATTGCCGAACCGCGTCACCGGGATCGGCGGCGCGATACCTTCGACATAGCAGCTGATCGCCACCATGTTGAATTCGTCCTTGCCCCACGACCACAGCCGCGCGCCTTGCGCAAAATTATCCGCCTTGGTCAGCGCTTCGGCAAGCGGCAGGCCATCGTCGGTGATCGTATCCTCCTCAATGCCGGTGAGGCGGATGAACAGCGGGTCGAGCGCCACACGCGCGCCGTCGCGTCCTTGCGGGATGACATGACAACGCAGGGTGTCGAGGATAGGGAAATCATTGCTGAGCCCCAACTTCACCAAGCCGATCTGCGCGATGACGGGATCGGGGTCGTGCGGGCCGCACCAGAAGCGTTGCGGCGCGCCCTCGGCGGTCAGAAACTCGCAATCGTAGATGATGGCGTGATCCATTCGGTCCTCCATGATGATACGGAAGCGAGGCTACGCTTGGACCGGGGTGGGGTCTAGTCGCGCTTGGTCATATCGAATTTCAGCCAAAGCGCGTTGGCGCCCATCGCCTCGACAATTGTCGCATGGGCCAGTTTCTCCGCCTCGGTGATCCGGAGCGCTAGCGGCTCGGGCCGGGGTTTCGGGCGCCAGTCCTCGACCATCTCCGCCGCGCCACGACGGTTGCCGCCGCTGGCCAGCGCGAAATCCGGCTGCCGACCGCCGGTCAGTTCCAGATAGACCTCGGCGAGGATCTCACTGTCGAGCAGGGCGCCGTGCTTTTCGCGCGCCGAATTGTCGATATTGAAGCGACGGCACAGCGCATCCAGCGAGGCAGGCGAGCCGGGGAAGCGTTTGCGCGCAATGGCCAGCGTGTCGAGCGCCTGTTTCATCGGCAGACGCGGCTTACCCGCCCATTCCAGTTCGGCGTTCAAAAACTTCATGTCGAAGCTGGCATTGTGAATGACCAGCACCGCATCGCCCACGAAATCCAGAAATTCCTGCGCGACTGCCTTGAACAAAGGCTTATCCGCAAGGAATTCGACGCTGATGCCATGCACATCGAAGGCTTCTTTCGGCATGTCGCGCTGCGGGTTGATATATTGGTGATAGACCCGGCCTGTGGGCACATGGTTCCACAGTTCGACACCGCCGATTTCAACCAGCCGGTGCCCATCATAGGGGTCGAGACCTGTGGTCTCGGTATCCATTACAATCTCACGCATGGCGGTCCTTTTCGACCATTCGCAGCACCTTGTCCACGCCTGCCGCAGCGGTCTGCGGCGTCGTCGTATCGATCACCACATCCGCGCGCGCGCGTTTTTCGGCGTCGGGCAGTTGCGCGTCCAGTATCGCGCGGAACCGCTGCGCCGTCATGCCGGGCCGCGCCATGACACGGGCCTCTTGGTTCGCCGCGCTGGTGGACACGACAACCACCAGATCCATCTGCGCATCGCTGCCCGTCTCAAACAACAGCGGGATATCGAGCAGCAGAACCGGGGCAGGGGTCGCCTCAATGAACTGCGCGCGGTCTGCGGCGACGAGAGGGTGCACGACCTGTTCGATTTGACCCAAGGCGGCAGGATCGGCGGCGATCCGGGATTTGAGCCGGTCACGGCTGACCCCACCACTCACGATCGCGTCGGGAAACAGCGCGCCGATGCCAGCCACCGCCGCGCCGCCGGGCGCGTAGAGCCGGTGCACCGCCGCATCCGCATCCCAAACCGGCACGCCCCGCGCAGCCAACATGGCCGCCGTGGTCGATTTGCCCATTCCGATGGAGCCGGTAAGCCCGATCAGCACCGCCATCAGCCGCCCAGAACCGCCAGCCGCAGATCCTCATCCACCTCGGGACGCTGGCCGAACCAGCGCTCGAAACCCGGCGTGCCTTGATGCAGCAACATGCCCAGACCATCAACGGTGCGACAGCCGCGCAGCGCGGCTTGTTCAAGGAAATGCGTGCGGAGCGGTGTATAGACGATGTCGGTCACCACGGCGTCAGGTTCCAGCTTGTCATAAGGCAATCGGAGCGGTTGATTGCCATCCATTCCCAACGCGGTGGTGTTCACCACGGTCGCCGCCCCGGGAAACATATCGCCGGTCATGTTCCAATCGAAGACGGTGATCTTGGGCCCGAACTCGGCCCGCAGACCTTCGGCCCGGGGGCGGGAGCGGTTCGACAGCCGGATATCGGTCACACCTAAGTCGATCAGCGCCGCGATCACCGCACGGGAGGCACCGCCTGCCCCGATCACCGCCGCGCCACCATCGCTTGGCTGCCAATCGGGGGCGTATTGGCGAAGATTGGCGACAAAGCCGTATCCGTCGGTGTTATCCGCATGGATCTTGCCATCCTCACGGAAGATCAGCGTGTTCGCCGCACCGATCAGGGCCGCCCGATCCGACGACAGATCCGCCAGCGCCAGCACGGCCTCCTTATGCGGGATCGTGACGTTCAGTCCAATAAATCCCATCGCGGGTAGGGTTCGCAGCACACGTTCCAGATCATCGTGCTTGATGTTCATGGGGATGTAATGGCCCCGAATTCCATATCGCTTCAGCCAATGCCCGTGCAGACGCGGTGACAGCGAATGTTCGATCGGCTGCCCGATGACGCCGGCCAATGGAATCCGTTTGCTCATGTCTCGATCTCTCCCCTCAGCGCGAGCCAGGACAGCAACTCCAGCAGCGGCAGACCCAGCACGTTGAAATAATCCCCATCGACGCGGGAAAACAACCGCACGCCTTCTTCTTCCAGCTTATAGCCGCCGACTGAGTGCTGGATACTGTCCCAGTTCCGGGCGACGTAATCGCGCAGGTAATCCTGCGAGATCGGGCGCATGGTCAGGCGCACCTGCCCGACATGGCGCCAGATCGGCTTCCCTCCTTCGTAGACCACGGCCGCCGACAGCAACCTGTGGGTCTTGCCCTGCATAGCGGTCAGCTGCTCCAGCGCCTCGGCCTCGGACCGGGGTTTGCCCAAAGCGCGGCGCTCGAATTCAAGGATTTGATCGCCCCCTAGAACCAGCCGGTCTGGGTGTTTTGCGGCGACGCGCGCAGCTTTCATCTCGGCCAGCGCATCGGCCATGTCACGCGGGGGCATCTCTTCGGCCTCCATACTGGCGCGCAGGCTGTCCTCATCAACACGCGGGCGGACCACCTCGAATGGAACACAGGCCTGCGTGAGTAAGGCGGCGCGGGCGGCAGAGCCGGAGGCAAGGATCAGGGGGGACGGCATGTGGATAACCTCAGGGACAGGTCAGGTATGGAACGCGGAATGATCTGTGGACCAACTCCCCCCAGATGGCCAGCCGTGGATAACCCGGCAGTTCTGCACCTGACCGCCCCATTCTATCCCGCGTGGAGGAAAAAATCGGCGAAGCTGTGGATAACCTGTCAAGCCACGAGTCTTACCTTGGCTTCCTCACATGGTTATCCACAGGTGTAAAAACTCCTCAAGTTATTGAATTATATAGTATGAATTTCACAGGGCCGCGCAAACTCCACATGAGTTTTCCACCGTGAGGCTGAATCTGCGGGAATCTGCGGACAAATGCCTAATCCACGTTTTCCACAGGGCCTACATCAACCCCTATCCTTTCTAAAAAAAAGATTCTTTAAGTGGTGTTCATCAACCGAAGGCGCCCATGACCAATCTCATTGCCGATCTCTATCCCTGGACGAAGTCGCTCCACATCATTTCGGTCATCGCGTGGATGGCTGGTTTGTTCTATCTGCCCCGGCTTTTTGTCTATCACGCGGAGCAAGCGCAGGCCGGCTCGGACAAGGACGGCATGCTGCAGGAGATGGAGAGAAAGCTTCTCAAAGCGATCATGAATCCCGCAATGATCGCGACGTGGATCTTTGGTCTTTGCCTCATCGCCACACCGGGCGTCGTGGATTGGAGCGCCGTCTGGCCGTGGACCAAAGCGGCCGCCGTGCTCGCCATGACGTGGTTTCACATGTGGCTTGGAAAACGACGCAAGGACTTCGTCGCTGGCACGAACACCCGAGCGGGGCGCACGTATCGCATAATGAACGAGCTCCCAACGCTGCTGCTGGTGATCATCGTGATTTCCGTCGTCGCACGGCCATTTTGACCCAGATCGCACTCCACGACGCTCTCCGTGGCTGTGTGAGCCCGTCGGGAAACGCTCGATTCAATGATTTTGAGGGTGATTGACTCCGGGGCGCGTGACGCTTATGTCCGCTAACCGTGGCGGTCCCGTCACATGCTCCCATTGCCAGATGACCAGTCCCGCCGCGCTTCGTGGTGCGAACGCGGCAGCCTTTCCCGGATCCTTTTTTCATGACCCAAGAACAACTCTCGCTCTCTGACCTCAAAGCCAAGAGCCCGGCCGACCTTCTGTCCATGGCCGAGGAGCTTGAGATCGACAACGCGTCGACCATGCGTAAGGGCGACATGATGTTCCAGATCCTCAAGGAGAGGGCGGAAGAAGGCTGGGAAATCTCCGGTGATGGCGTGTTGGAGGTGATGCAGGACGGTTTTGGCTTCCTCCGTTCGCCCGAAGCGAACTATCTGCCCGGTCCCGACGACATTTATCTGTCGCCTGAGATGATCCGACAGCACGGTTTGCGCACCGGCGATACGGTTGCTGGCGTAATCTGCGCCCCGCGCGAGATTGAGCGCTATTTTGGCATGACCAAGGTCACGCAGATCAACTTTGAGGAGCCTGAGAAGGCCCGTCACAAGATCAACTTCGACAACCTGACGCCGCTCTATCCCGATGAACGGCTGACGATGGAGCTGGAAGACCCGACGACCACGCGCGACCGGTCCGCGCGGATCATCGATCTGGTTTCACCCATCGGGAAGGGCCAGCGGTCGCTGATCGTCGCGCCGCCGCGGACGGGTAAGACCGTCTTGCTGCAGAACATCGCCAATTCGATCGAGAAGAACCACCCGGAGTGCTATCTCATCGTGCTGCTGATCGACGAGCGGCCCGAAGAGGTCACCGACATGCAGCGCAGCGTGAAAGGGGAGGTCATCTCCTCGACCTTCGACGAACCTGCGACCCGTCACGTTGCCGTTTCCGAGATGGTTATCGAGAAGGCCAAGCGTCTGGTCGAGCATAAGCGGGACGTCGTCATCCTGCTCGATTCGATCACCCGTCTGGGCCGTGCGTTCAACACTGTTGTGCCCTCGTCGGGTAAGGTTCTGACCGGTGGTGTCGACGCGAACGCGCTGCAACGCCCTAAGCGCTTCTTCGGGGCGGCTCGGAACATCGAAGAGGGCGGCTCGCTCACCATCATCGCCACCGCATTGATCGATACCGGCTCGCGCATGGACGAGGTGATCTTTGAAGAGTTCAAAGGCACCGGTAACTCCGAAATCGTGCTGGACCGCAAGGTCGCCGACAAACGCGTCTTCCCGGCGATGGACATCCTCAAATCCGGCACGCGAAAAGAGGAACTGTTGGTCGAGAAGTCCGATCTGCAGAAAACGTTCGTTCTGCGCCGCATCCTCAACCCGATGGGCACCACGGATGCGATCGAGTTCCTGATCGGGAAGCTCAAGCAGACGAAATCGAACACCGAATTCTTCGATTCTATGAACACTTAACAAGCGTTATCAACGGGTTATACCGATGGACACGATTTTCGCCCTCGCCACCGCCCAAGGTAGGGCAGGGGTCGCAATCGTGCGCCTTTCTGGCCCCGCCGCCCATAGTGTTGCCGCACTTTATGCAGGTCCGTTGCCCTTGCCGCGGCGGGCCGCCCGACGGCCGTTGCGCGATGCGCGTGGCAACGTCCTAGACGATATCCTTCTTCTGACCTTCGATACCGGTGCAAGCTTCACCGGCGAAGAGGTAGCTGAGCTGCATCTGCATGGCTCAATCGCAATCATCAATGCAGTGCTCGAACTGCTTGCCCAGACAGACGGCTGTCGGTTGGCAGAAGCCGGCGAATTCACCCGACGCGCGCTCGAAAACGGGTGTATGGATCTGGTGGAGGTCGAAGGCCTTGCTGACCTGATCGACGCTGAAACAGATGCACAACGTCGCCAAGCGATGCAGGTCTATTCCGGCAGTCTCAGCACGAGAACCGAAGCGTGGCGGACAAGCCTGATCCGCGCCGCTGCCCTCATCGAGGCAACGATTGATTTTGCCGACGAAGAAATCCCCGAGAATGTATTTCCAGAAGTCTCTGAGATCGTTCACCGGCTGATTGACGAATTCACGGTTGAGGCCGCTGGTGTCGCCCAAGCCGAACGTTTGCGTGCGGGATTTGAGGTCGCGCTGATCGGCCCGCCCAACGCCGGAAAATCCACGCTTCTGAATGCAATCGCGCGCCGCGACGTCGCGATCACTTCGGAGGTTGCAGGCACAACGCGGGATATTATTGAACTGCGAACCGACATTAACGGGCTGCCGGTGACTTTTCTAGACACTGCTGGCATCCGGGAAACAGATGATACAGTGGAGCGCATCGGGGTCACACGAGCGCTTGACCGCGCCCGTGCAGCGGACCTACGCGTCTTTCTTGAACCGATTTCGGAACTTGAACCCCGCAAAGACGATCTGTCATTGCTTGCAAAGGCTGATATCAGACAGGGGGTTGGTCTCGCCGTATCGGCCAGAACTGGCGCAGGCGTTACTGAACTGCTGGATAGTATCGGCGAAATTTTGCAGGGGCGGCTTCAGCAAGTTGGCGCGGCGACCCACCTGCGTCACCGGTTGGCATTGACCTCTGCGGCACAAATGCTACGAGACGCACAGGAGGATCTCCTGGATCCGACTCTGCGCGCAGAAATGGCTGCGGATAACCTCCGTAGCGCGATCGCAATCCTCGATAGTCTCGTTGGCCGCATAGGCGTGGAAGATCTTCTCGGAGAAATTTTCTCCAGTTTTTGCATCGGTAAGTAAGGAATGTTTCACGTGAAACATCTTGATTTCGACGTTGTGGTGATCGGTGGCGGTCATGCCGGTGCAGATGCCGCGCATGCTGCCGCGCGCATGAGTGCGCGAACGGTGCTGGTGACGATGAATGCCACCGACCTGGGCGTTATGTCCTGCAACCCCGCGATTGGCGGCCTCGGTAAAGGTCATCTTGTCCGTGAGATTGATGCTCTCGATGGCCTTATGGGCCGCGTCGCCGATTACGCTGGAATCCAGTTTCGCTTGCTGAACCGAAAGAAGGGCCCTGCAGTTCAAGGTCCGCGTGCGCAGGCTGATCGCAAGCGTTATCGGGAAAAGATGCAGCTGGAAATTTCAGCGACCCCGAACCTTACCGTCGTTCAGGGCGAAGTTGCAGACCTGATCTACGAAAATGGGCGCGTCAATGGCGTGGTGTTGTCAGACGATAGTCAAATTCGCGCAGCATCTACAATTTTGACGACCGGAACTTTTTTGCGCGGTGTTATCCACATCGGCGATGTAACTCGGCTTGGGGGGAGGATGGGCAACCCTGCTTCCGTCCGCCTTGCCGAACGGTTGGATAGCCTTGAGCTACCTCTTGGTAGGCTGAAAACTGGAACGCCGCCGAGGCTGAACGGGCGCACAATCGAATGGTCTAAGCTTGAGGCACAGCCCGGCGACGATGACCCAGTGCTGTTTTCTTTCCTGTCGAGCGGCGCACCGGCGGCCCGCCAGATCGCTTGCGGGATTACGCATACGAACTCCCAGACCCACGACATTATTCGCACAAATCTATCTCGCTCGGCTATGTATGGGGGCCATATCTCCGGGGTCGGGCCACGCTATTGTCCATCCATCGAAGATAAGGTCGTTCGGTTCGCGGATAAGAATTCGCACCAGATCTTTCTGGAACCTGAGGGGCTGGACGACGACACGGTTTATCCCAATGGGATTTCGACTTCATTGCCTGTCGACGTCCAGACGGACTACGTCCGATCTGTCGTTGGATTAGAGAATGTCGAGATTTTGCAGCCCGGCTACGCGATCGAATATGATTACATCGATCCTCGCGCGCTTGATGCGTCGCTCGAGCTTCGTGACGTTCCCGGCTTGTTCCTCGCCGGGCAAATAAACGGAACGACAGGATATGAGGAAGCAGCTGCCCAGGGGCTTGTTGCGGGCATCAACGGCGCGCTGGCTGCTGCGGGCGGAGAGCGTCACCATTTCAGCCGAACAGAGTCTTATATCGGGGTGATGGTCGACGATCTTATCACGCACGGTGTCGCTGAACCCTATCGGATGTTTACCTCAAGGGCTGAATTTCGGCTCTCGCTCCGCGCGGATAATGCCGATCAGAGATTGACTGCGCAGGGAATCGAGCTTGGGGTGGTCGGTGAGGGACGGCGTGTGGCGTTTCAGAAGAAATTGGAAAAGCTGTCCCGCACCACAGAAGAATTGCAGTCGCTCAAGGTCAGTTCGCGAGCGCTGTCAGAGGTTGGTGTTCGCGTTAACGCCGACGGTCCGAAGCGCGACCTGTATTCCGCTCTGGCACTTCCTGGTGCTGACGTAGATACCCTTGCCAAACTTGGGGTCGACTTGGGTTGCAGTGATGCAGAGATCCTACGACAGTTATCGCGGGATGCGCTTTATCGGAACTATGTAGACCGTCAGCAGAAAGACGTCGCCAATCTTCGGCGAGATGAAGCTCTCATAATCCCGAACGGCTTCGACTTTTCGGAAATTTCGGGGCTTTCGAATGAATTGAAAGCTAAGTTAGTAAGTTCCAGGCCGGAAACGCTCGCCCAGGCCGCGCGAATTGGCGGTATGACCCCTGCAGCGCTTACCTTGCTCCTATCCTGCATTCGGAAGCTGGACCGGAAGGTCTCGGCGTGAGCTTCGATCAAGAGATAGCAGGGGTAAATGTTTCACGTGAAACAATCGAGCGGCTTGAGTTATACGCTGGGTTGCTCGAGAAGTGGAACAAGTCCATTAACCTCATCGCCCCGTCGACGATATCTGACTTGTGGGCACGTCACATCGTCGATTCCGCTCAAGTATTCGCCCTTGGGCGTCGAGAAGGTAGTTGGATCGATATTGGCACCGGCGGGGGTTTTCCAGGGCTGGTCTGTGCAATCATCGCGCAAGAGCAGGCCCCGGACCTGAATTTCTCCTTTATAGAAGCGGACCGGCGAAAATGTGAGTTCTTAAGAACCGTCTTGCGGGAAACACAGACGAAAGCGAATGTTCTGCCCCAGCGTATAGAGGACGCCGAACTACCACCGGCGGCTGTGATTTCCGCACGCGCATTGGCCCCGCTCGACAGACTTCTTGCCTTGTCAGCACCATTTCGCGATCCCGACACAGTCTGCCTGTTCCAAAAGGGCGCCAATTACA
The DNA here is from genome assembly GCA_040119125.1 of Marinobacter sp. Taxonomy (GTDB): domain Bacteria; phylum Pseudomonadota; class Alphaproteobacteria; order Rhodobacterales; family Rhodobacteraceae; genus Pacificitalea. The sequence goes on along the minus strand of JBEDTR010000008.1, from coordinate 197,768 downwards.
AAGCCGAGTTAGACGCGGCACTTGTAAACTGGTCATTCTCACTTCAGAAAACGACGAGCCAAACCGACCCGAACGCCGTCATTCTTTCCTTGGGAGCTATCGCGCGTGTCTGATTCAAGAACTGAATCCGCGAAAATTGTCGCGATCGTCAATCAGAAGGGCGGGGTTGGGAAGACGACGACCGCTATCAATCTTTCTGCGGCTTTGGTCGAGCTGGGTCATAATGTTCTTCTCGTAGATCTGGACCCACAAGGAAACGCTTCGACGGGATTGGGGGCCGACGCTGCTGCTCGACAAGCAACGACATATGACCTGTTGATAGACGACGCTCCGATCGAGACGGTCGTTGTGCACACCGGGATCGACGGGCTGTTCCTTGCTCCCGCAACGACCGATCTGAGTTCCGCCGATATCCAACTCGTCTCGAACGAGAAGCGTAGCTTTCTTCTTCATGACGCATTGAGGAGTTCGGGGCTCGACCGTTACGAGCTCGATTACATCCTGATTGATTGCCCGCCATCGCTCAATTTACTTACGGTAAATGCCATGGTCGCGGCGAATTCAGTACTCGTTCCGCTGCAGTCGGAGTTCTTTGCGCTCGAAGGCTTGTCGCAGTTGATGCTCACGCTGCGCGAGATCCGTGCCTCGGCCAATCCGGATCTAAGGATCGAGGGGGTTGTTCTGACCATGTTTGATGGGCGCAACAATTTATCCCAGCAGGTTGAGACCGATGCGCGCGATGCGCTGGGTGAGTTGGTCTTCAAGACCCGTGTCCCGCGTAATGTCAGGATCAGTGAAGCGCCGTCGTTTTCCCAGCCCGTGTTGTCCTATGATACTGCGTCGAAGGGCAGCACCGCCTATAGGTCGCTGGCAAGAGAGATGTTGGAGCGGGCGGGCGTAAAGCTTGAGCAGGAGACCTAAATGACTGATAATAAAAAGAAAACAAGAGGACTGGGCCGAGGTTTGTCGGCTTTGATGGCAGATGTATCACTTGATGAACGGACCGACGCGCCACAGGCGGAACCGATGAAGGCCGAGCGTAGCCTGCCGGTCGAAACGATCGAGCCGAACCCCGATCAGCCCCGCCGTGATTTCAGCGAGGATTCCTTGCGCGAGCTGGCGGCATCGCTCCGTGAAAAGGGCATTATTCAGCCCTTGATCGTGCGAGCCAATCCGCGTGGCAAGATCGCGTGGGAAATCGTCGCGGGTGAGCGCCGCTGGCGTGCTGCCCAGTTGGCCCAATTGCACGAAGTGCCTGTCATCGTGCGTGAATTCACCGACACTGAGGTGTTGGAAGTCGCGATCATCGAGAACATTCAGCGCGCCGATCTGAATGCTGTGGAAGAGGCGCTGGGGTATCGTCAGCTTATCGATCGTTTCGGTCATACGCAGGAGCAGCTGGCCAAGGCGCTATCCAAAAGCCGCAGCCATATCGCCAATCTGATGCGTCTGCTGAACCTTCCCGAAGATGTGCAGATGCTCTTGCGCCGTAACGAACTGTCCGCGGGTCACGCGCGGGCACTGATCACGGCCGACAATCCGTCGGAGCTTGCGCAGATCGTGGTGCAAAAAAGGCTCTCCGTCCGGGAGACCGAAGCACTGGTGAAGCGTGTCGGTGATCCGAAGCCCGCAAAACCGCGCAGCCCTCGTCAGGAGAAAGACGCGGATACCCGTGCGCTTGAGTCGGATCTGACCGCAAACCTTGGGCTTAAGGTCAGTATTGACCATGCTGAGAAGGGGGACGGTAAACTGGTGATCAACTACCGCGATCTCGAAGATCTTGATGCGCTGTGCCGATTGCTGTCCGCTTCCCCTCTGGACGTGACCAGATAAACACCATCACGCAGCTCAGGGTGATGGCCTGGATCGCGATCAGCTTCCAGGCCAGCCCGAGCGCCAGTGATATCCCAAAAACAAATGCGATGGATGCCGTGGCCATCACCTTGGCCCGGCGTGAAATCGCGCCGTTTTCCTGCCAGTCAAGGATAGGTGGTCCGAGCTTTGGATGGGTGATCAGCCAGTGATGCAATCGGTCTGAACCTTGGGCAAAGCAGAACGCGGCCAGCAGCAGAAAGGGCACCGTCGGTAGGAGCGGTAGAACGATGCCGACGGTGCCCAACAGCAGCGCCGCAAAGCCGAAAATAATCCAAAGTGCACGCATGAAATCGTAATCCTGCCCGCGCCGGGATGGCGGGTCAGTGCGATAGTAGCCCCCGAAGGATACCGTTCAATAGCGGTCGTCCTTGCGCAGTGGCAGCAATGCGGTCGCCATCGCGGCACAGCAGGCCATCGGCGATGTAGTCGTCGAGCGGCTGGGCGGGCAGGGGGGCGCCGGCCATGTCCCGATAGCGGCGTAAGTCGCTGCCTTCGGTCAAGCGCAGGCTCATCAACAGGTATTCGGTGGCTTGATCGGGACCGGAGAGCGCGTCGCGCGGCAGTTCGGCCCGGCCCTGCTGCTCCACCGCGTTGATCCATGCGCCGGGTTGGCGGGGCGCTTCGGTCGCCATACGCTGTCCATTCAGGGTCAGGCGGCCATGTGCCCCCGGACCGATCCCAGCATAGTCCCCATAGCGCCAATAGAGACTGTTATGCCGTGATTCCGCGCCATCGCGCGCGTGGTTCGACACTTCGTATCCTGCCATACCGGCTGCCGTGGTCAGGTCTTGGGTGATCTCCCATAGGTCGGCGGCGCTGTCCTCATCCGGCAGACCGCGCAGGCGACCGGCGGCGTAGCGATCCCCAAAAGCGGTGCCGTCCTCAATGGTAAGTTGGTAGAGCGACAGGTGATCGACCGCCATCGATAGTGCTTCGGTCAATTCGGAACGCCATTGCGCGGCGGTCTGGTTCTGCCGGGCGTAGATCAGATCGAATGACACCCGATCAAACGTCGTGCGAGCGATGTCGAACGCAGCGCGCGCTTCCGCGACCGTGTGCATGCGCCCCAACTGACGCAAATCTACGTCATTCAATGCCTGAATACCCATTGAGATCCGGTTCACGCCCGCTTCCCGGTAGCCGCGAAAGCGTCCGGCCTCGACAGACGTTGGGTTGGCCTCCAGCGTGACCTCCCAATCGTTTGACTGCGGCCATGTGCGCCGCACGGCGTCCATGATCTCGGCCACTGTTTCGGGCGTCATGAGGCTGGGCGTGCCGCCCCCGAAAAACACCGAGCCGAGGATGCGACCGGGAGTCTCTGCGCCAATGCGCGCGATTTCGGCTACATAGGCACGAGCCCAGCGTTTCTGATCGATTGAGGCGGTGACGTGACTGTTAAAGTCGCAATAGGGACATTTCGCCTGACAAAACGGCCAGTGCAGATAGAGACCGAAGCCGCCGTGGCGCCAGTCTTCGATCTGATCGCGATCAGCGGTCAAAGCACCCTGCGACCAGTTTGGCAAAGGCATCGGCGCGGTGGCTCATGGCGTGTTTACGCGCGGGCGCCATCTCACCGAACGTCTCCGACTCACCCTCAGGTTGAAACATGGGGTCGAATCCGAAACCATCCGCGCCGCGGATTGGCCAGACCAATTGTCCGTCGACAGTGCCTTCGAACAACTCGTCATGACCGTCGGGCCACGCCACACACAATGTGCAGCAGAACTGCGCGCGATGTGGGGCAGGGGCGTCCTTGGCGACGACCAGATCATGCACCTTGGTCATTGCCATCATGAAGTCGCGACCACTGCCGGTTTCGGCCCAATCGGCAGTATAGACACCCGGCTGACCATCCAGCGCATCGACCATCAGCCCGCTATCATCGGCCAGTGCGGGCAGGCCGCTTGCCTTTGCGGCGGCATGCGCCTTGATCCGGGCGTTACCGGCGAATGTGTCTTCGGTTTCTTCCGGTTCGTCATAGCCCAGCTCGGCCACGGATGACACGGTGATGCCGAACGGCTCCAGCAGCGCCCCGATTTCGCGGATCTTGCCCGCGTTATGCGATGCGATAATCAGCCGGTCTCCGTCGAAGCGCCGCATTATGCCACCGCTGCGTTCTGTGCTGCGACCAGTTCGGCCACGCCTGCTTCGGCAAGGTCGAGCAACTCGTTGAATTGCTGGCGCGAGAATGTCGCGCCCTCGGCGCTGGCCTGTAGTTCGATCAGTTTGCCGGAGCCGGTCATGACGAAATTGCCGTCCGTGCCCGCTTCGCTGTCCTCGGCGTAGTCCAGATCAACCACGGTTTGCCCCGCATAAATGCCACAGCTGACAGCGGCGACATTGTCGGTCATCGGGTCGGATGTGATGAGCCCGGCTTTCATCAGCTTGGCAATCGCCAGCTTCAGCGCGACCCAGCCGCCGGTGATCGACGCGCAGCGGGTGCCGCCATCGGCCTGGATCACGTCGCAATCGACGACGATCTGGCGTTCGCCCAGGGCGACCCGGTCAATCCCGGCCCGCAGCGACCGACCGATTAGACGCTGAATTTCCTGCGTGCGACCGCTCTGGCCATTTTTGGCCTCGCGGCGCATACGGGTATGCGTCGCGCGCGGCAGCATGCCGTATTCGGCGGTGACCCAGCCAAGGCCGCTGTTTTTCAAAAACGGCGGAACACGCTCATCGATGGTCGCGGTGCACAGGACATGCGTGTCACCACATTTGATGAGGCAGGAGCCCTCCGCGTGGCGGGTCACGCCGGTTTCGATTGAAATCGGTCGCATTTCGCTTACGTTTCTGCCTGATGGGCGCATCGGAGGTCTCCTTTTTCTGCCCTCCCTCTAGGCCCGCAGGGCGCCTTGATGCAAGCCGGAAGGCACCCGATAACGAACAGGTATCCGTGTAGAATGAGCGACGGCAGCAAGCTCCTTGATGAAATGAACGCACGCAGTCGCGAGGTTTTTCGCCGCGTGGTGGAGGGTTATCTTGCGACCGGCGATCCGGTCGGCTCCCGCTCGCTGACCCGCACCATGACCGAGAAGGTTTCGGCGGCGACGATCCGCAACGTCATGCAGGATCTCGAATATATGGGGCTGCTGGGCAGCCCGCATGTATCGGCGGGACGCGTGCCGACTCATACGGGCCTGCGCATGTTCGTCGACGGGCTGCTGGAGGTGCGCGACCTCGACGACATGGACCGCGAGAAGATCGACGCAACGCTTGGCGGCAGCGATCCTGACATTCCGGCTGTGCTGAACCGGGTCGGATCGGCGCTATCGGGCACGACGCAGGTCGCTAGTCTCGTGCTTGCGCCCAAACACGAAGCACCGGTGAAGCATATCGAGTTCGTGCAACTGGGCCCCGACCGGGCGCTGGTGGTGCTGGTGTTTGCCGATGGTCATGTCGAAAACCGCGTGTTCGTGCCTGCTCCGGGGCAAACGCCGTCCTCCATGCGGGAAGCGGCGAATTTTCTGAATGCGCTGGCCGAGGGGCGCACGCTTAGCGAATTACGGCGCGCGATTTCGACCGAGATTCGCAAGCGGCGTCAGGAATTGGGCGATCAGGCCCATGCGCTGGTCGAGCAGGGGCTCGCCATCTGGCAAGATGAGGGTGAAACCTACGAACGGCTCATCGTGCGGGGCCGCTCGAATCTGCTCGCTGGTACTGAGGCGGACGAGTTGGAGCGCATCAAGACGCTGTTTGACGACCTCGAACGAAAACGTGATATCGCCGAATTCCTCGAAGCAGCCGATGAGGGCGAGGGTGTGCGCATTTTCATTGGCTCCGAGAACAAACTCTTTTCACTTTCGGGTTCCTCTTTGGTGGTCTCTCCATATATGAACGCTGACCGAAAGATCGTTGGTGCGGTCGGAGTAATAGGACCGACGCGCCTGAACTACGGTCGGATCGTTCCCATCGTGGATTACACGGCTCAATTGGTGGGAAAATTGATCGCGGGCCGCGGGAAATAAGGTGAAAGATGGCTGAACCGAAAAAAGATATGGATCTGGAACAGGGCACCGCCGACTATCTCGGCGAGGAGGGGCTTTCGCTAGATGAGCTGGCAGCCCAGGAGCCCAACTCCGATCACGACGCGGAGCTGGAAGCCCTGCGTGCCGAGCGTGACGAGTTGAAGGACCGCTTCATGCGGGCGCTGGCCGATGCAGAAAACTCGCGCAAGCGGTCTGATCGCGACCGTCGCGAAGCAGAGCAATATGGCGGCTCGAAGCTGAGCCGTGACATGCTGCCGGTCTATGACAACCTGCGCCGCGCCCTAGAGGCCGCGACGGAGGAGCAGCGCACCGTGTCGAAGGCCCTCATCGAAGGGATCGAACTGACCATGCGCGAATTGCTGAGTGTCTTCGGCAAGCATGGTATTGAGCCGATTGTGCCGGAAGTGGGCGATAAATTCGACCCCCAGCACCATCAGGCAATGTTCGAGGCTCCGGTGCCGGATACCAAGGCGGGCGATATCATTCAGGTGATGGCCGAAGGCTTCATGCTGCATGACCGCCTGCTGCGTCCGGCGCAGGTTGGCGTGTCCTCCACTCCGGCCTGAGCGGCGCATAGTCCATAACGTTAAAAGGCCCGCGCAAGCGGGCCTTTTTCGTGGGGGACTGAGATGTTCGGTTTTTATGCCCGCGCCTGATCCAGCCGGCCAATGCCCAGCGTGTCCAGCACCTTGGCTTCGATATGTTCGGCGTTCATCGCGGCGACGTCATACATGGCGGTGGGGCTGGCTTGATCGATGAAGATATCGGGCAGCACCATGGAGCGGAATTTTAGCCCCGCATCGAATACGCCCTCGTCCGACAGAAGTTGCGCGACATGAGAGCCGAAGCCGCCAACTGCTCCTTCTTCGATGGTGATCAGCGCTTCGTGCTCGGCGGCCAGTTGCAGGATCATCTCCCGATCCAGCGGCTTGGCAAAGCGCGCATCCGCAATGGTGGGGGTGATGCCACGACGGATCAGCGCCTCGGCCGCCTTACGGACCTCCTCCAGTCTCGTGCCGAAGGACAGCAGTGCGACGCGCTTGCCCTCGGCCACGATACGGCCCTTGCCGATCTCGAGCGGGGTGCCGCGCTCGGGCATTTCCACGCCGACACCTTCGCCACGCGGAAAGCGGAACGCGATCGGGCCGTCATCATGGGCGGCAGCGGTGGCGACCATATGCATCAACTCCGCCTCATCGGCGGCGGCCATCACCACAAAGCCGGGCAGATTGGCCAGAAACGCCACATCGAACGCCCCCGCATGGGTCGCCCCATCGGCGCCCACCAACCCGGCGCGGTCGATGGCAAAGCGGACTGGCAGCCGCTGAATAGCCACATCATGCACGATCTGATCGTAGCCGCGTTGCAGGAAGGTCGAATAAAGCGCGCAGAACGGACGCAGCCCGCCAGCGGCCTGCCCGGCGGCGAAGGTCACGGCATGCTGTTCAGCGATGCCCACATCAAAGCAGCGATCCGCGAAGCGTTCGGCAAATTGCTTGAGCCCAGTGCCATCCGGCATGGCGGCGGTGATGGCGGTGATGGTGCGGTCGCGCTCTGCCTCTGCGATCAGGCTGCGCGAGAAGACCGAGGTATAGGAGGGCGCGTTCGACGCGGCTTTGGCCTGCTTGCCGGTGACCACGTCGAATTTCGACACACCGTGGCCCTTGTCGCTGGCGCTCTCGGCGGGGGCGTAGCCTTTGCCCTTGCGGGTGATGGCGTGGATCAGGATCGGCCCTTCGGCACGGGATTTCACCATGCGCAGGATGGCCAGAAGCTGCTCAATGTCATGGCCGTCGATAGGGCCGAGATAGCTGATACCCAACTCCTCGAACAGCGTGCCGCCGACAGTCAGGGATTTCAGCATGTCGCGGGCGCGTTTGGCGCCCTGTTGAAGCGGCGGCGGCAGTAGACTGACCGCGCCCTTGGCCACCGCTTTCAGTTCCTGAAACGGCGCCCCGGCATAGAGCCGCGACAGATAGGCGGACATCGCACCGGTGGGGGGCGCAATGGACATCTCATTGTCATTGAGGATGATGATCAGCCGCTTGCCCATATGGCCCGCGTTGTTCATCGCCTCATAGGCCATGCCAGCGCTCATCGCCCCGTCACCGATCACCGCGATCGCGTCGCCCAGCCCGTGTTCGGGTGCGCCGCCCAGATCGCGCGCGGTGGCAAAGCCGAGCGCGGCGGAAATCGAGGTGGAGCTATGCGCCGCGCCAAACGGGTCATACGGGCTTTCGGACCGTTTGGTGAAGCCAGACAGGCCGTTTTCCTGCCGCAGGGTGCGGATGCGGGCACGGCGGCCCGTCAGGATCTTATGCGGATAGCACTGGTGCGACACATCCCAGATCAGCCGGTCGCGCGGGGTCTCGAACACCGCGTGCAGCGCGACGGTCAGCTCAACCACGCCAAGGCCGGCCCCCAGATGTCCGCCGGTTTCGCTGACGGCGCTGATGGTTTCGGCGCGCAATTCGTCGGACACCTGCATCAGATCCCGGTCGCTCAAACGGCGAAGGTCGGCGGGGCTGGCGATCTGATCGAGCAGCGGCGTTTCAGGTCTGGTCATGCGTCCTCCCGAGGCGCGCGTGTATACTGAGCCGAAGGACGGGCCTGCGCCGCGCTCTACCGGTCCCGTGCGATAGCGAAGCGGGCGGCCTCCTTCAAGACCTGCGCCCGGTCCCCATAGGGGTCAAGCGCCACTTCGGCCTGCGTCACCAGTTCGGCAGCGCGGGCGCGGGCGCCGTCCAATCCAAGCAACGACACGAAGGTGGCCTTCCCGGCAGTCGCGTCCTTGCGCAGGCGCTTGCCGGTTTTGTCCGCGCAGCCCTCCACGTCCAAGATGTCGTCCGCGATCTGGAAAGCAAGGCCAAGCGCGGCAGCATAGCTCCGCAGAGGCGCGGCATCGGCATCGGCCAGCACCGCCCCCGCGCAAGCAGCCCACCCGATCAATGCGCCGGTCTTGCCTGCCTGCAATGCGGTGATCTGGTCCAGATCCAGCGGTGCGGCGGCGGTTTCGGCAGCGATGTCCAACGCTTGCCCCAGCACCATGCCTCCGGCGCCTGCCGCCTGCGCCATCTCACGGCTTAGCGCCACGGCGCGCGCCGGTGGCAGGGCGGGATCGCTCAGCAGCTCAAAGGCCAGCGTCTGCAATGCGTCGCCCGCCAGAATGGCGGTTGCCTCATCCCATTTGACATGGACGGTGGGGCGGCCCCGGCGCAGGTCGTCATCGTCCATCGCGGGCAGGTCATCGTGGATCAGAGAATAGGCATGGACCGCCTCGATCGCGCAGGCGGGCAGGATTGCCTGATCTTCGGGAATGTCATGCAGCCGCGCGCTTTCCATCACCAAAAATCCGCGCAGACCCTTGCCGCCCTGACAGGCGTGATCCATCGCGGCGACGACAGGCAGATCTCCGAACCGGGCGATTTCAGCGCGCAGGCGCGTCTCGACGCGGGTGGCGTCGGCCTTCAACCGTGCGGCGAACATCTCAATTGCCGTCGAACGGGACCGTGCCCGTGGGCGTGCCGGTGTCATCGGTTGTGATGGCGGCGACCTTTTCCTCGGCGTCTTTCAGCTTGGCTTCGCAATGCTTGCGCAGGACGGCCCCGCGTTCGTAGAGCGTGATCGACTGCTCCAGCGGCACGTCGCCTTTTTCGAGGTGGTCCACGACGCGGGTGAGTTCGCTCATCGCGTCCTCAAAGCTCATCTCCGCCACTGGCTGATCGGTCATCGGTCTGCTCCGTCCGTGTTGTGCTGCAGGGGGCAGGGCGGCCCCCGGTCGCGCGGATCATAGCGGCGTTCCGGGGGCGATGCCACTGCCCCGGAGGCCGGGGTTCAGGTATAGGCGACGGTCAGCAGAATGAGCCCGAGGATCACCCGGTAAATCACATAAGGCGTGAACGAAACCGAACGCAGCAGCCGCATCATCAATGTCAGCGCGAGCAGCGCCGCGACAAAGGCAAATGCCGCGCCGATCCCGGCGGCGCGCCACATATCGGGGTTGCCCTCCTGCGCGACCTCCAGCCCTAGCAGCGTGCCAGACGCGATGATCGTCGGAATGGACATCAGCATCGACAGCCGCGCGGCGTCCTCGCGCGCATAGCCTAGCAGCCGTGCGCCGGAGATGGTGATGCCCGACCGCGAGGTGCCCGGAATCAACGCTACCGCCTGCCACAGCCCCATGATTATGGCATGGCGCAGGGTCCAATCGCCGGTGGTGCGGGTTTCGGCCCCACGCTGATCCGCCCAATAGAGCAGGATGCCGAAGATGAGCATCGTCCAGCCAATCACCGCCACGCTGCGCAGCGCATCGTCCAGCCCGGTGAGTTTAAGCACCAGCCCCGCCAGCACCACGGGCACCGTTGCGATGATCAACAGCAGTGCCAATTTCGCCCCCGGCGTATCGGTCCGACCCCGCACCAAGCGCCCTAGCCCCAGCAGCGCGGCGGCGACGTCTCGCCAGAAATACAGCATCACCGCCAGCAGGGTGCCCACATGGACAGCCACGTCGATTGCCTGTCCCTGATCCGCCATGCCGGTAAGATTCGGTAACAGAATCAGGTGGCCAGAGGAGGACACGGGCAGAAATTCGGTGATGCCCTGGATCACTGCGACCAGCAGCAGGTAGAACAGCGTCATGGGAGGGTGCCTTTCAGAGGTTTGGTATATTTATCAAGATACTGATTTATATTAACTATCTATATATTAGGGAAACTATGCTTACCTTTTACACTGCGTTTTTCTGCCTATAGGGGGTGCCTAGCCTATAAAAACCTCTTGATAGGTCAGCATCAGTTACTTTATTTCTTCCGTGACCCCGTTTAATAGAGGGTCGTCAGTATTCGCCACAAGGACGGGGTTCGCTCTATGGCCAAGCAGCCAATGCTGAAGTTCACGAAGGTCGAGAAGGAGATGCCGTCGAAGCGCTCCGCCGGGGACCGTGCGCAGGACTTCAACGAGATCTATGCCGAATTCGCCGATGAAAAGGCAGCCGAACAGTCGAGCCGGTGCAGCCAGTGTGGTGTGCCCTATTGTCAGTCGCATTGCCCGCTCCACAATAACATCCCCGACTGGCTGCGCCTGACGGCGACCGGCCGTCTGGAAGAAGCCTATGAGATCAGCCAGTCCACCAACACCTTCCCCGAGATCTGCGGCCGCATCTGCCCGCAGGACCGGCTGTGCGAAGGTAACTGTGTGATCGAACAGTCGGGCCATGGCACTGTGACCATCGGCTCGGTCGAGAAATACATCACCGATACTGCCTGGGAAAAGGGCTGGGTGAAGCCGATCGCCCCGTCGATCGAGCGCGCCGAAAGCGTCGCCATCATCGGGGCTGGCCCCGGTGGGTTGGCCGCCGCTGACCGGCTGCGTCGCGCTGGCGTGCAGGTGACTGTTTATGACCGCTATGACCGTGGCGGCGGGTTGATGACCTATGGCATTCCCGGCTTCAAGCTGGAGAAAGACGTCGTCATGCGCCGCATCTCCCAGCTGGAGCAAGGCGGCGTCGAGTTTGTGCTGAACTGCAACGTCGGCGAAGATCTGTCCTTCTCCGCGATCCGGGGCAAGCATGACGCGGTGGTGATCGCCACCGGCGTCTATAAGACCCGCGATCTGCAGGGCCCCGGATCGGGTGCTGACGGCATCGTCCGTGCGATTGATTACCTGACCGCGTCCAACCGCGTGTCCTTTGGCGATGATGTGCCGGAATATGACAGCGGTGAGCTGAACGCCAAGGGCAAGCGCGTCGTGGTCATCGGCGGTGGCGATACCGCAATGGACTGCGTGCGCACCGCGATCCGTCAGGGCGCGACCAGCGTGAAATGCCTCTATCGTCGTGACCGGTCCAACATGCCCGGCTCGCAGCGCGAAGTGCAAAACGCCGAGGAAGAGGGCGTCGAATTCGTCTGGCTCTCCGCGCCGAAAGGCTTCCATGGCGATGCCGTCGAAGGCGTGATGGTTCAGCAGATGCGTCTGGGTGCGCCCGATGCGTCGGGCCGTCAGTCACCTGAGGTGATCGAAGGTGCCGATTATGTCGAGGACGCGGATCTGGTGATCAAGGCGCTCGGCTTCGAGCCCGAGGATCTGCCGACGCTTTGGGGCGAAGACGCGCTGGAAGTGACCCGTTGGGGCACCGTGAAGGCCGATTTCCGCACCCATGAGACCAGCCTGCCGGGCGTTTACGCGGTGGGTGACATCGTGCGCGGTGCGAGCCTTGTCGTCTGGGCGATCCGCGATGGCCGCGAGGCCGCGGATGCGGTTCTCGAACAGCTGTCCACCGCCGATATGGTCGCTGCGGAATAATCGCCTGATCTGCACTCTATGACATGGGGCGGCGGCCGATATCGGCCCCGCCCGTCACTGACCCTGAAGTCGACTTTGACCCTGAACCCGAGATTTCGCTGATGCCGCTGCGCTCTGCCCTCTCTGCCCTGATCCTGACCGCCAGCGTTGCGCTGCCGGCTGGTGTCGCGCATGGGCAGTCGGCGGAGGCGCTGGTGCCCGAAGGCTGTTCCGCCATCCTGACGGTGCAATACAAACAATGCGGCACCTCGCTGTTCTGGCGCTGTGACGCGGCGCCAGAGGGCACGACATGGGAGGCGTTCTTTGACGGAGAAGGGCTCTATTCCATTTCGCTGACCGATCCCGGCTATCAGTGGATATATTTGCAGTCCTATGCCGATGGCAGCCGCGAAACGTTGAAGGGTGCGCCTGCCGACCCGATCGACATCCGCGCGCTGCTGTCGACCGGCAGCGACAGCTACGCCTTTGCCATGCAAGAGCTGATCGACGGGGCCAGCCGCACCATCCGCTATGCGGGCCATGATGCGTTGACCGATGAGACCCGTGTGATCGACGGTGAGCCGCTGCGCGTGCTGGAATTCGACATCCGCTCTGAGGCCGAAAGCGGGCAGGAAATCTATCGCGGCGAAGGCATCCAATATGTGCTGGAGGATGAGCGTCTGTTCCTGACCGGGATCGAGACCTACCACCAGGACGGCGACAGCCTGACCGATGACTATTCCCCGGTGGAGATCATCCGCCCCGAAGCGCCCGGTTTTGGCGCGACGACACCGATTTACGAATGCGGCGAGATCCTTTCGGGGCTGACCCCCGATCTTGCCGCGCCCGACTGGACGGGCAGGGCCTGACGCCCCGCCTCCCGCATCAGCCCCGGCCTGAGCCCGCCCGAAGCGGCCAGCCAACCGGATCCGAGTGAAAGGAAACGCCATGACCAAATATGACGCCGCCTGGGTCGCCGCCGAAGAAGCGAAGCGCAAATGGATGGAAGAGAATGGCCTCTATTCCGAAACCGAGGAGCATAGCTCCTGCGGGGTCGGGCTCGTCGTTTCAATCGACGGCAAGCCGTCGCGCAAGGTCGTGGATAACGGCATCAACGCGCTGAAGGCGATCTGGCACCGCGGTGCTGTCGATGCCGATGGCCGCACCGGCGATGGCGCGGGTATCCATGTGCAGATCCCTGCGCCCTTCTTCTACGATCAAATCCGCCGCACCGGCCATGAGCCCAAGCAGGATCGCCTGATTGCCGTTGGCCAGATCTTCCTGCCGCGCACCGATTTTTCGGCGCAGGAAGCCTGCCGCACGATCGTCGAGACCGAAGTGCTGCGGATGGGCTATTACATCTACGGCTGGCGCCATGTGCCGGTGAATGTGTCCTGTCTGGGCGAAAAAGCATCCGCCACGCGCCCCGAGATTGAGCAGATCATCATCTCCAACGCCAAGGGCGTGGATGAGGAAACCTTCGAGCGCGAGCTTTACGTCATCCGTCGCCGGATCGAGAAAGCCGCCGTGCGTCAGGTTGGCTTCTACGTCTGTTCGCTGTCGTGCCGGTCGATCATCTATAAGGGCATGATGCTGGCCGAGCAGGTCGCTGATTTCTACCCCGACCTGCTGGACGACCGGTTCGAGAGCGCCTTCGCGATCTATCACCAGCGCTATTCGACCAACACCTTCCCGCAGTGGTGGCTGGCGCAGCCCTTCCGCATGTTGGCCCATAACGGCGAGATCAACACGCTGAAGGGCAACCTGAACTGGATGAAAAGCCATGAGATCCGCATGGCCTCATCGGTGTTCGGGGATAATGCCGAGGACATCAAACCGATCGTGCCGCAATCGGCGTCGGACAGTGCCGCGCTCGACGCGGTGTTCGAGGTGCTGGTGCGTGCCGGTCGCTCTGCCCCGATGGCGAAGACGATGCTGGTCCCCGAAAGCTGGTCCAAACAGGCGACCGAGCTGCCCGAAGCATGGCGCGACATGTATTCCTACTGCAACTCCGTGATGGAGCCGTGGGATGGCCCCGCCGCGCTGGCGATGACCGATGGCCGCTGGGTCTGTGGCGGTCTGGATCGCAACGGCCTGCGCCCGATGCGCTATGTCGTGACCGGGGACAACCTGCTGATTGCGGGCTCCGAAGTGGGCATGGTTCCCACGGATGAGGGCACTGTGCGCGAAAAGGGCGCATTGGGGCCGGGCCAGATGATCGCTGTCGACATGCAGAACGGTCAGCTGTTCCACGATATGGAAATCAAGAACAAGCTGGCCGAGGCACAGCCCTTTGGCGATTGGGTCAGCAAGATCAGCGAACTGGACGAGTCACTGAACGCGGTGACCGAAAAGACGCTGTTCAGTGGTGATGACCTGCGCCAACGTCAGGTTGCTGCGGGCTATTCCATCGAAGAGCTGGAGCAGATCCTTGCGCCCATGGCCGAGGATGGCAAAGAAACGCTGGCTTCCATGGGCGATGACACGCCGTCTGCGGTGCTGTCTGAAAAATACCGTCCGCTGAGCCATTTCTTCCGCCAGAACTTCAGCCAGGTGACCAACCCGCCCATCGACTCGCTGCGCGAATTCCGCGTGATGAGCCTGAAGACCCGGTTCGGTAACCTCAAGAACGTGCTGGACGAAGACAGCAGCCAGACCGAGATCCTCGTTCTCGACAGCCCGTTCGTGGGCAATGCGCAATTCGATGAGATGGTGCGCCATTTCAACGCGCCGATGACCGAGATCGACTGCACTTTCCCCGCCGATAGCGGGCCGACGGCGCTGGCCGAAAACCTGACCCGCATCCGCGAGGAAGCGGAAGACGCCGTGCGTGCCGGCGGTGGCCATATCGTGCTGACCGATCAGCATCAGAGCGCAGATCGCGTGCCGATGCCGATGATCCTCGCGACCTCGGCCGTTCACAGCTGGCTGACGCGCAAGGGCCTGCGGACGTTCTGTTCGGTGGGTGTGCGGTCTGCCGAATGTATCGACCCGCATTATTTCGCGGTGCTGATCGGCTGTGGCGCGACGGTGGTGAACCCCTATCTGGCCGAAGACAGCCTTGCCGACCGGATCGAGCGCGGCCTGCTGGACGGGTCGTTGACCGATGCGGTGCAGAAATATCGCGAAGCGGTGGATCAGGGCCTGCTCAAGATCATGGCCAAGATGGGGATTTCGGTGATTTCCTCCTATCGCGGTGGTCTGAACTTCGAGGCCGTGGGCCTGTCGCGTGCGATGGTGGCGGAATATTTCCCCGGCATGACCAGCCGTATCAGCGGCATTGGTGTTTCCGGCATTCAGCGTCAGGTCGAGGGTGTCCACACCCGCGGCTGGCGCGCCGACACAAATATCCTGCCGATTGGCGGTTTCTACAAAGCGCGTAAGCAAGGCGAGACCCACGCGTGGGAAGCGACCTCGATGCATATGCTTCAGGCCGCGTGTAACCGGGCGAGCCATGAGCTGTGGAAGCAGTATTCCGCTAAAATGCGGTCCAACCCGCCGATCCATCTGCGTGATCTGCTGGACATCAAGCCGCTCAGCCAAGCGATCCCGATCGAGGAAGTGGAAAGCATCACCTCGATCCGCAAACGCTTTGTCACGCCGGGGATGAGCCTTGGCGCGCTATCGCCCGAAGCGCATAAGACGTTGAATGTTGCGATGAACCGCATCGGTGCCAAGTCCGACAGCGGCGAGGGCGGCGAAGATCCGGCGCATTTCGTGCCCGAGGCCAATGGCGATAACCCCAGCGCCAAGATCAAGCAGGTCGCATCGGGCCGCTTTGGTGTGACCGCCGAATACCTCAACCAGTGCGAAGAGCTGGAAATCAAGGTCGCGCAGGGCGCCAAGCCCGGCGAAGGCGGACAGCTGCCCGGCATGAAGGTCACCGACCTGATCGCCCGTCTGCGCCATTCGACCAAGGGCGTGACGCTGATCTCGCCCCCGCCGCATCACGACATCTATTCGATCGAGGATCTGGCGCAGCTGATCTACGACCTGAAACAGATCAACCCGCGCTGTAAGGTGACGGTGAAGCTCGTCGCCTCCTCCGGCGTCGGAACCATCGCCGCCGGCGTGGCCAAAGCCAAGGCCGATGTGATCCTGATTTCGGGCCATAACGGTGGCACCGGGGCCTCGCCTGCGACCTCGATCAAATATGCGGGTCTGCCGTGGGAGATGGGCCTCAGCGAGGCACATCAGGTTCTGGCGATGAACAACCTGCGCGAGCGGGTGACGCTGCGCACCGATGGTGGTCTGCGGACCGGTCGTGACATCGTCATGGCCGCGATGATGGGCGCCGAAGAATACGGCATCGGCACCGCCGCGCTGATCGCGATGGGCTGCATCATGGTGCGTCAGTGCCAGTCGAACACCTGTCCGGTGGGCGTCTGCACGCAGGATGATGAGTTGCGCGCGAAGTTTACCGGCAATGCCGATAAGGTCGTGAACCTCATCACCTTCTACGCGCAGGAAGTGCGGGAAATCCTCGCCTCCATCGGCGCGCGTTCGCTGGACGAAGTGATCGGTCGCGCCGACCTGCTGACGCAGGTGAGCCGGGGCAACGCGCATCTCGACGATCTGGACCTGAACCCGCTTCTGGTGACGGTCACGGGCGCCGAAAAGATCGTCTATGACCGCAACAAGCCGCGCAACGCCGTGCTCGATACGCTGGACGCCGAAATCGTGGAGGATGCCGCGCGTTTCCTCGACGAAGGCGAAAAGATGCAGCTGAGCTACGCGGTGCAGAACACGCTGCGGACCATCGGCACGCGCACGTCGAGCCATATCGTCAAGCGCTTCGGCATGCGCAACAACCTGCAGCCCGATCACCTGACGATCAAGCTGACCGGTTCCGCCGGGCAGTCGCTGGGGGCGTTTGGCGCGCCGGGGCTAAAACTCGAAGTGTCGGGCGACGCCAACGACTATGTCGGCAAGGGCCTGTCGGGCGCGACCGTGGTTGTGCGTCCGCCAATGAACTCGCCGCTGGTGGCGCATGAAAACACCATCATCGGCAATACTGTTCTATATGGTGCGACGGACGGCTTCCTGTTCGCGGCGGGCCGCGCGGGCGAGCGTTTCGCGGTGCGGAACTCCGGCGCGAAGGTCGTGATCGAGGGCTGCGGCTCCAACGGATGTGAATACATGACCGGCGGTATCGCGGTGATCCTTGGCTCCATCGGGCCAAACTTCGGGGCCGGTATGACCGGCGGCATGGCCTATCTCTACGATCCCGAGGGGCGCGCGGGTGACATGATAAACATGGAAACGCTGGTCACTTGTCCGGTCTCCGTGGAGCATTGGGAAACCGAACTGCGCGGCCTGATCGAGCGTCACGCACAGGAAACCGGCAGCCGCCGCGCCGCCGATATCCTGCAGCACTGGGACAATGAGAAATCGCATTTCGTCCAGATCTGTCCGAAGGAAATGCTGGCCCATATCCCGCATCCGCTGTCGCTGGAGAAGGACGCAATTCCGGCGGAATGATCGCTGGGTTTGCAAACACACGGAAAGGGCCGCATCACGCGGCCCTTTTTGCATTTGGACAGAGCAGGATTGGCCGGCACGCCTCTGCCGAGATGAAAAAATTCCTGCGCCTGCCGCAACGACAGGCGCTTTCACGTCACAGTGACAGTCAGTAGAGTGGCCCCGTGGCACGGGCAGCAAAATCCAGACGATCCACCGGCGGCGGGCGGAAATCGACAGCGCGCGGCAAGCGCGGCGGCAGGCCGTTGCGCGCTATATTGCGGCAAGTGGCGCCTTGGCTGTTGGCGCCGGTCGCGCTCGTCTTTTTGCTGATCATCCTGTTCAGCTTTGCCAACCCGCCGACAACCCACACGATGTGGCAGGAATCCCGGCGGCTGGGCGATGTGGAACAGCAATGGGTCGGGATAAATGCGGTAGCGCCGGTCATGCTACGCTCGGTCGTGGCGGCGGAGGACGCCAATTTCTGCGCACATTGGGGCTTTGACATGGCCGCGATCCGGAATGCGCTGGAAAACAACGCGCGGTTCGGCGGCTCGACCATCAGCCAGCAAACCGTCAAGAACGTGTTTTTGTGGCAGGACCGGTCGTGGCTCCGTAAGGCGATGGAGGGAATGATAACCCCGGCCGTTGAAACCATCTGGTCCAAGCGGCGCATCTTGGAAGTCTATCTCAACGTGGCCGAATTCGACGAGGGCGTGTTCGGGGTCGAGGCTGCGGCATGGCACCATTTCCGCGTAGCGCCTGCCAATTTGTCGGCGCAACAGGCGGCGCTCTTGGCGGCGGTTTTGCCCAATCCGAAGGAGCGTTCGGCATCCAACCCATCGGCCTTTGTCCGCCGGCGGGCGGCACGGATCGCGGATGGGGCCGCGACAATCCGCAAAGACGGGCGTGCATCCTGTTTCGAGGATTGAAAATCCTGCCTTGCTTGGGCAAGAGGTGTGAACCTCACTCACCCTGTTGCGTTGGATCTATATGAACCGTCTTTTCCATGTCCCGCTGTCGCCATTCTGTCGCAAGGTCCGTCTCGTGCTGGCCGAGAAGAAGATCGAGGTGGAGCTGGTCGAGGAACGCTATTGGGAACAGGATGCGGATTTCCTGCGCCGTAATCCCGCAGGTAAAGTGCCGGTGCTGAAGCTCAACGGCATGTTTCTGGCGGAAAGCCAGGCGATTTGCGAATATCTCGACGAAATCGAGCCGACCCCACCGCTGATGCCGCGCACCCCTGAGGAGCGCTACGAGGTGCGACGCCTGTGTGGCTGGTTCGACGACAAGTTTCACAACGAGGTCACGCGCAACCTGCTTTACGAACGGGTGAACAAGAAGATCACCGGGCAGGGCTACCCCGAAAGCCGCAATGTGAAAGCAGGCTCGCGCGCCGTGAAGGTGCATCTGGACTACCTGCACTGGCTGCTGGATCAGCGGCGCTGGCTGGCCGGGGATGCAATGACGCTCGCGGATTTCGCCGCCGCCGCGCATCTGTCGGCGCTGGATTACATCAGTGATGTCGACTGGAACCGCAGCGCAAACGTCAAGGACTGGTATGCCAAGATCAAGTCGCGACCGGCCTTCCGCAACATCCTCGCCGATCAGGTCCCCGGCTTCCCCCCGCCCGGACATTACGCCGATCTCGACTTCTGATCTCAAGGACCGGATTGCGGCGCAGGCGCAGGCCGAAGGGTTTTCGGCGATGGGGGTGTGCCGCCCCGATGCGCTGCCGGAATTGCCCGAGCGCCTGCGTCATTTCCTAGACGAAGGGCGGCACGGTCAGATGGCGTGGATGGAGGAGCGCAGTCACTGGCGCGAGAACCCCGCCGCCCTGTGGCCCGAGGCCCGTTCGGTCATCATGCTGGCCGAAAGCTATACCCCCGACGAAGACCCGCTGGCGGTGTTGGACCACCCCGATGCGGCGGCGATTTCAGTCTATGCGCGGGGCAAGGATTACCATGATCTGGTCAAGAAGCGGCTGAAGCGTCTGGCCCGTTGGCTGATCGCGGAGGCGGGCGGCGAGGTGAAGGTGTTCGTCGATACTGCGCCCGTGCCCGAAAAACCGCTGGCCGAGGCCGCCGGGCTGGGCTGGCAGGGCAAACATACCAATCTGGTCAGCCGCGATCTGGGCAATTGGGTGTTTCTGGGGGCGGTGTTTACCACGCTGGACCTGCCGCTGGATGGGCCGGGGGCGGATAGTTGCGGCTCCTGCCGCCGGTGCCTGGATGCCTGCCCCACAGACGCGTTCCCCGCGCCCTATCAGCTGGATGCGCGGCGGTGCATTTCCTACCTGACGATCGAGCACAAAGGTCCGGTGGACGAAGCGCTGCGCCCCGCGCTCGGCAATCGCATCTATGGCTGCGATGATTGTCTGGCGGTCTGCCCGTGGAACAAATTCGCGGTCGAGGCCAGCGACATCCGCTACGCCGCCCGCGCGGGCACCATCGCGCCGCCGCTAGCGGAACTGGCGGTGCTGGACGATGCAGGATTTAGGGAGCGGTTTTCCGGCAGTCCGATCAAGCGGATCGGGCGCGACCGTTTTGTGCGCAATGTGCTTTACGCGGTGGGAAATTCCGGCCTGCCGCAGCTACGCCCAGTGGCGCAGCGCCTGACCGATGATCCCGATCCGGCCGTAGCCGATGCCGCTCGCTGGGCTGTTGCGCGCTTGCCGGAATAGGGTCTGCGCCCGGACGGGCCGGGCGCAGGGCGATTGATCAAAGCTCGGCCAGCATCGCTTCGCCGCCGGACACTTCGCAGGTGCCGGGGCTTTCTTCGCGGTGCAGCACCTTGACCACGCCATCCTCGACCAGCATCGCGTAGCGGGCGGAGCGGTTGATCAGCCCGGCGGGCGGCGCGCTGAATTCCATGCCGATCTCGGTGGTAAAGGCACTCTCCGGATCGCCCAGCATGGCGATGCCAGCGTCAGCGGCGCCGGTCGACTCGCTCCATGCCTTCATCACGAACGGATCATTGACGGAAATGCAGATGACCTCATCGACGCCCTTGGCGGTGATTTGGTCATGGGTGCGGATGAAGCTTGGCACATGGGCGGTGGTGCAGGTGCCGGTGAACGCGCCGGGCAGCGCAAAGATCACGACCTTGCGGCCCTTGGTCAGGCTGTCGAGAGAGACCTGCTCTGGCCCAGCATCGCCCATGCGGGCCAGCGTAGCTTCGGGCAGCGTGTCACCAACGGAAATGGTCATTGCAGTCATCCTGTGGTTTGTGTCTGTTTCGGGCCGGACGATAGGCCGCGATAGACGGCATGACCAGAAGGAGTTCGACATGGGCGGAATCATCGTGATCGGGGGCGGTCAGGCTGGATGTTCGTTGGTGGCGAAACTGCGGGCGGAGGGGCACACGGGGCCGATCACTCTGCTCTGCGAGGAGGCGGTGCCGCCCTATCAGCGTCCCCCTTTGTCCAAGAAATATCTGCTGGGCGACATGCCGAAAGAGCGGCTCTACCTGCGGCCCGGAAGCTGGTATGCCGAGCAGGACATCACCCTGCGGCTTGGCGCCAAGGTCGAGGCGATTGACGCAGCTGCGCGCACCGTGACCGTCGCCGGAGAGGCTTTGACCTATGACCAGTTGGCGCTGACCACCGGGGCCCGTCCGCACCGCTTGCCTGCTGCCATCGGCGGAGATCTCAGCGGGGTTTACGGCGTGCGCACGCTCGCCGATGTGGATGCGATGGCGCATGAATTCGCACCGGGCAAGCGCGTGTTGATCGTCGGGGGAGGCTATATCGGGCTGGAGGCCGCAGCGGTCGCCGCTGCGCGTGGCATGGAGGTGACGCTGGTCGAAATGGCCGACCGCATCCTCAAGCGCGTCGCGGCGCCCGTGACCTCGGATTTCTTCCGCGCGCTGCACCTTGCGCATGGGGTAACGCTGCGCGAGGCCACCGGGTTGGAGCGGCTCATCGGTGACGGTCATGTCAGCGGCGCGGTTCTCGCGGGCGGCGATACGCTCGACGTTGATCTGGTTGTGGTCGGTGTCGGGATTGCGCCGAATGTGGCGCTGGCTGAGGCCGCAGGGCTTCGCATCGACAATGGCATTGCGACGGGCCTGCGCGGACAGACCTCGGACCCTGCGATCTGGGCGGCAGGCGATTGCGCCTCGTTTCCTCGGGACGGCGCCCAGATCAGGCTCGAATCCGTACAAAACGCTATCGATCAGGCTGAACTCGTTGCCTGCAACATGCTGGGTCAGGGCTGTGATTATGATCCCAAACCGTGGTTCTGGTCGGACCAGTATGACGTGAAACTGCAAATCGCCGGGCTGAACACCGGCTATGATCATGTCATCGCCCGCGCGGGTGAAAAAAGCGGAACCGTGTCGCATTGGTATTACACCGGTGACCGCTTGATCGCCGTAGATGCGATGAACGATCCCCGTGCCTATATGGTCGGCAAGCGGCTGATCGAGGCGGGCACCAGCCCCGCGCCGGAGCGGGTCGGTGACCCTGATGTGGGCCTGATGGAATTGATGCGCGGCTGATGCGGATCATCGGCGGAAAATTTCGGGGTCTGGCGCTGGCTTCTGTGGGTAAGGGCGACCCCGGCGCGCATCTGCGCCCCACCACCGACCGGGTGCGCGAGAGCCTGTTCAATATATTGATGTCGCGTCAGGCAGAAATGCAGGACGCGCGCGCGCTGGACCTGTTCGCAGGCACGGGTGCGCTGGGGCTGGAGGCTTTAAGCCGGGGAGCGGCGCAGGTCACTTTCGTCGATGATGGGCGCAAGGCCGGGGCGCTCCTGCGCGAGAATGTGGCGAAATGCCGGGCGGAGGCGGAAACGACCCTGATCCGTCGCGACGCGACCCGGCTTGGCCCTAATCCCGGCGCTGCGTTTGACCTGATCTTCCTCGACCCGCCCTATGGCAAGGGGCTGGGCGCGCGCGCACTTGATGCGGCGCAGACGGGGGGCTGGATTGCACCCGGTGCGTTGATCGTGTGGGAAGAAAGCAGCGCACAGACCGCGCCGGATGGCTTCGCCCTGTTGGACCGGCGGCATTGGGGAGACACGCATCTGACGCTGCTCACGGCGCCAGAATAGTCCCCAAACCGCCGATCAGAGCCTATTTCGAGGTGTCACCCCATGTCGGGTGGAACAGCCCGGCCGGGGATAGGGTAAAGATCTCGCACCCCTGCGCCGTGACGCCGATGGAATGTTCGAACTGTGCCGAAAGGGATTTGTCGCGGGTGACGGCGGTCCAGTCATCGCCCAACACCTTGGTCTCGGGCCGGCCCAGATTGACCATCGGCTCAATGGTAAAGAACATGCCTTCTTCCAGTTTCGCCCCGCTGCCGGGACGCCCGTAATGCAGCACATTGGGCGGCGCGTGGAACACCCGACCCAGCCCGTGCCCGCAGAAATCGCGGACCACCGACATGCGGTGGCTTTCGACGAAGCTCTGGATCGCATGGCCGATGTCACCGAACGTATTGCCGGGCTTCACCGCCTCGATGCCGCGCATCAGCGCATCATGGGTCACGTTGATCAGGCGCTCGGCTTTGCGGCCTAGCTTGCCCGCGACATACATCCGCGACGTATCCCCGAACCAGCCGTTCAGGATCACGGTCACATCGATATTGAGGATGTCGCCATCCTTCAGCGTCTTGGCACCCGGAATGCCATGGCAGACCACATGATTGACGGAAATGCAGCTGGCATGCTGATAACCTTTGTAGCCGATCGTCGCCGAGGTGCTGTCCGAGGCGTCGATCATGCGGGTGATTTCGGCGTCGATATCGGCGGTGCTGCGTCCCGGTTCGATCATCGGCGCGACATGATCGAGGATCTCCGCCGCCAGTTTCCCGGCTGCATGCATGCCCGCAAAATCGGCGGGCTCATAAATCCGAATGCCGTCGCGCGTAAGGCGTCCGCTTTTTCCGTCCAAGGGTCTGATCCTGTTTTCCAAGCGTTCGATGCTACAAATAAGGCGTGATACCGCGAAAGGCCAGCGATGCGCCGCGGCAGACGTCTAGGTTCAGCTGCGCGCGTGATCCAAGGCGATCGGCAGCGGCCCGTCCAATGTGATGCCCGTGGGATCGAGCCGCGCCGCGTGGCAGAGCATCTCAACCCCAGCCGCGCGGGCGGTATCGAAGGCACGGGCATAGACGGGATCCAGATCGCTGGCCATCCGCAGTCGCGCGCAGTCATCGCGCTGCACGACGTAAAGCATCACTGCGCGGTGCCCCTCGGACACCATCTGAGCCAGATCAGCAAGGTGCCGTGCGCCGCGTGCCGTGACGCAATCTGGAAACTCCGCACAGTCACCATTCCGCCGCAGCGTGACGCTTTTGACCTCCACATAGGCATCTTGGAGGTCCGTGCCCGACAGCAGAAAGTCGACGCGGCTGCGTTCGGCGTAACGAGCCTCCGACCGGATGTGCTCATAGGCCGACAGGGTTGGGATGGCGCGCGCGGCCAGCGCTTCCGCCACCACGCGGTTGGTTAGGCTGGTGTCGATACCGGCCATATGCCCGTTGGATAATTCCACCAGCCGCCAGCCATAAGGCAGCTTGCGCTTTGGGTCAGGGGTTGGGGCGATCCAGATCCGCGCGCCGGGATCGGCCAGCCCCAACATCGCACCGGGGTTTGGGCAGTGCACCGTCACCTCGCGGCCCGCATCGGGGCCGGTCTCCGGAATGACATCCGCCAAAAACCGCTTATAGCGGCGCAGCAGCCGGGCAGGGATCAACGGGGTTGGAAAGCGCATGGCGCGGGGCCTATACCTTGAACCAAAGGTCGACAAGCGCAGGACAGAATGCCGATGCCAAACCCCACCGCCGCGATGCTCGTGATCGGCGACGAGATCCTTTCAGGCCGGACCCGCGATTCCAATCTGCACCACCTTGCACGCGCGCTGACCGATCACGGCGTCGCGCTGAAAGAAGCGCGCGTCGTGTCCGACGATCATGACGCCATCGTCGCGGCAGTTCAGGCGCTGAGCGCGCGATGGGATCATGTGTTCACCTCCGGCGGGATCGGGCCGACCCATGACGACATCACCGCCGATGCGGTCGCTGCCGCAATGGGGGCCGCGATCGACGTGCGCGAGGATGCCCGCGCCCTGATGGCTGCGCATTATGCCCGCACCGGGTCGGAAATGAATGAGGCCCGGTTGCGCATGGCCCGCATCCCCGACGGCGCGACGCTGATCGAGAATCCGGTTTCCGTCGCGCCGGGTTTCAGCATCGGAAATGTGCATGTGATGGCGGGTGTGCCTTCGGTGTTTGAGGCGATGGTGGCGGGGGTGCTGTCGACACTGCAAGGCGGCGATCCGCTTCTGTCGCTCAGCTTGCAGGTGCAGCGGCCCGAAGGTGATATTGCTGGTCCGCTGCGGGCGCTGGCTGAGCGCTACGCGGATCTGGACTTCGGCTCCTATCCGTTCAATCGCAACGGCGTCTCCGGCGCGAATGTGGTGGTGCGCGGCACGGATGGCGTGCGGATCAACGCGGCCATGGCGGAATTGACCGAGCTCTTTCCAGAAGGCATGGCGTGACGAGCAACCGCGCCGATGATCCGGCGCAGGAGAAGTTGTTCGACGCGGCGGAGTTGACCTGGCCCGCCGCGCGCCTCCATCGCGCCGGTCCGTGGCTGATCCGCGAAGGCCAAGGCGGGGGCAAGCGGGTCTCTGCCGCTAGCCTGCTGGGCGAGCCCCATGACATCGCGCAAATGGAAGCCGCGCAGACAGCGCTGGGTCAGCCGCTTCTGGTGATGGTTCGTGGTGGTCAAGACCGTCTGGATCGGGAGCTGGAGCAGGCGGGCTATCGGCGGATCGACCCGGTTGATCTACTGGTTGCTCCGGCACGCGATCTGCTGACCGACTTGCCGCCCGATACCGGCTTCACCGTCGATTGGCCGCCTCTCGCTACTCAGACCGAAATCTGGGAGGAGGGCGGCATTGGTCCCGCTCGGATTGCAGTGATGGAGCGCTGCGCGCTGCCACGAACCACCCTGATGGGGCGGGTGGATGATACCCCAGCCGCGACCGCTTTTATCGCGCGACACGAGGGAATCGCCATGCTCCACGCGTTAGAAGTCCGCGATAGATTTCGTGGTGCGGGGCTGGGGCGGCAGATGATGCAGGCTGCTGCCGGCTGGGCTGTTGCGCAGGGCGCGGAGTGGATCGCGGTGCTGGTCGTGGAACAGAATATGGCAGCACAGCGGCTTTACCAGCGGCTCGGAATGCGGCCTGCGGGTCACTATCACTATAGAATCCGCGAATAATCCGCCGGTGCTGGCCGACATTGCCACAATTTTAACACATTTCATGCCATGCAATGGAGGTCCGCTGCCGGCTTCAAACTGGTTTGGCGGTAGATGCCGCGTATCGGCGGGGATTGGGCGACAGCTCGCCTATCTACCGGGTCAGGGGTGCAGGCGTAGTGGAAACCAGAATGGCGGAGGCGTATCTAACCGCGCAGACATGAACAAATGCTCAATCCTCCTCCTCGTGGCGTTGATCGCGCTACCGCTGCCTGTCTTGGCTGCTGCGCAATCGGTGCAATCTGCATCGGTGACAGCCACCGGACCGCGCGCGATGATGCTGGACTTGCCCGCCAACGCCCGGCGCACCGCGGCGCAGGAAACCGATCTGGGCAGCTATAAGGTGCCGATTTCGCGCTATGAGCATGGGCGCATTCAATCCGTCTGGGCCGAGGGCGAGGTGCATCGTCAGGCTTGGCAAATTCAGGCCCCCGGCCTGACAACGCTTCAGATCCTTGCGCCCTTGCGCGATCAACTTGCCGAGGCCGGGTTCGACACGGTTTTTGAATGCGAGGCCCGTGATTGCGGCGGCTTCGATTTCCGCTACGCAACTGACGTGCTGCCCGAGCCCGACATGCATGTGGATCTGGGCGATTTCAGGTTCGTGTCGGCCCACCGGATGGGCAGCGACCGGCCAGAATATATTACGCTGCTGGTCAGTCGCTCGGCTGGGCGGGGATTTGTTCAGATGATCCGGGTTGGCCCGGATATTCCCGGCGATACGGTGCTGACGGCCTCGACCAAATCACCGATGCGGGCGGCACCGGATGATCCGGTCGATGCGCCGCAACCCACACGTTTCACCGCTGATGACGACCAGACCCGCTTCCTGACGGCCCGGTTGGAGGATGAGGGGCGCGCGGTGTTGGAGGATCTCGATTTCAGCACCGGCTCAGCCACGCTGGGGCAGGGGCCGTTTCCGACGCTTGTCAGCCTTGCGAGCTACCTGAAGGCTCATCCTGAGCGGAGCGTCACTTTGGTCGGTCATACGGATGCTGAGGGTTCGCTTGCCGTAAATATCGCCCTGTCCAAAAGCCGCGCAGGCGCTGTGCGCCAGCGGCTGGCGGATCTCGGCGTGCCGCTCACGCAGATCGCTTCTGACGGGGTGGGCTACCTGTCACCCCTGACCTCAAACCTCACGTCCGAAGGTCGCAATCGCAACCGCCGGGTCGAGGCTATCCTCGATACGGTGGAGTAACTCGGTACACCGACCGACTTGGCCTAGCCGCGCGTCTCGGAGGACAGTTTCAGGGGCAGTCATTCCGCGAGCCCGCGTCGGCTGCGCCACGGAACGTCGCGATTGCCGATGACACCCTGCAGGGCGCGTGCTACGTCCGAACCATGTCTCAGCTTCCGACCAAGGCCGATATCCTCGGCTGGATCTCCGATCATCCCACCCAGACCTCGAAACGCGATATCGCGAAGGCTTTCGGGATCAAGGGTGCGTCCCGCATCGATCTCAAGCGTATCCTGAAGGAGCTTGAGGACGAAGGGCATCTCGAAAAACGCCGCAAGACCTATCGCGACCCGGACCGGCTGCCGCCCGTGTCGGTGCTGCAGATGCTGGCCCCTGATGATGATGGCGATCTGTTTGCCAAGCCGCTCGAATGGCATGGCGACGGCCCGGCGCCAAGGGTGCTGTGGATCGCGCGCGAAGCCGACCCCGCGCTGGGCGCAGGCGACCGGGTGCTCGGTCGTCTGGTTGAGGTCAAAGGCGAGGATTATCAGTACGAAGGCCGTTTGATCCGCAAGATCGGCCATAATCCCAAGCGTCTGCTGGGTATTTTCCGCGCGGGCACCGAAGGCGGTCGGATCGTGCCTATCGACAAGGGCAGCGACAGCGAATGGCATGTTCCCGCAGGCAACAGCCATGGTGCGATGGACGGCGAACTGGTTGAGGCGGAGCAAGCCAGTCCGCGTGCCCGAATGGGTCTGCCGGTCGCTCGGATCACCGACCGGCTGGGTGATCCCGGCGCGCCGAAAGCGGTATCATTGATTGCAATCCACCAGCACGGAATTCCCGATGCCTTCCCGGATGCGGTGATCGAAGCGGCTGACAAAGCCCGCCCTGCCGGGCTGAAAGGCCGCGACGATTTACGCGATCTGCCATTGGTCACCATTGACCCATCAGATGCGCGCGATCACGACGATGCCTGTTTCGCCCATGCTGATGATGATCCGAAAAACCCTGGCGGTCATATCGTCTGGGTCGCGATTGCCGATGTGGCCCATTATGTGACGCCCGGCTCGGCACTGGATCGCGAGGCGCGCAAGCGCGGCAACTCCACCTATTTCCCGGACCGTGTCGTGCCGATGCTGCCTGATCGGCTGTCCGGGGATCTGTGTTCGCTGCACGAAGGCGTGCCACGGGCCTGTATCGCGGTGCGGATGCAGCTGGACGCCGGTGGCGAAATGATTGGCTACCAGTTCAAACGCGGGCTGATGCGGTCGCAGGCCTCACTGCACTACGAAGAGGTGCAGGCGGCGATGGACGGACAGCCCTCGGACCGGACTGGCCCGCTCCTAGAAGACGTGATTCGTCCGCTTTATGCGGCCTACCATGCTGCCCGTGCTGCGCGCGGAAAACGCCAGCCGCTGGATCTGGACCTACCGGAGCGGCGGATTGAGCTATCGGCTGATGGCAAGGTGACCTCGGTCAATTTCAAGGACCGGCTGGATGCGCATCGGCTGATCGAAGAGTTCATGATCCTTGCCAATGTCGCTGCTGGTAAAACGCTGGTGACGAAACGTCGTCCGTTATTGTTCCGGGTGCATGAGGAGCCGAGCCCTGAGAAGCTCGACGCGCTGCGTGAAACTGCGCAGGCGTCCGGATTGACGCTGGCTAAGGGGCAGGTGCTGCACACTGCGCATCTTAACAGGCTGCTGAACGCGGCTGCCGGCACCGATATGGCGGAGCTGATCAATCTCTCTACCCTGCGGTCCATGACGCAGGCCTATTACAGCTCGGAAAATTTCGGGCATTTCGGCCTCGCGCTGGGCACTTACGCGCATTTTACCTCGCCCATTCGCCGCTACGCGGATCTGATCGTGCACCGCGCGCTGGTCACGGCACATGGCTGGGGCAAAGACGGGCTGTCGCCGGACGAAATCGAAATACTCGATGAGACGGCCAAGCATATCTCGGAAACCGAGCGTCGTTCGATGACGGCGGAGCGCGACACAACCGACCGTTATCTGGCGTCCTACCTGTCGGAGCGGGTGGGCAATGAATTCGAAGGCCGCATCAGCGGCATCGCGCGCTTTGGCGTCTTCGTAAAGCTGGATGGCACCGGCGCTGACGGGCTGGTGCCCATGCGGGCATTGGGGCGGGAATATTTCCACCACGATCCCGAAACGCAGACCCTGATGGGGGCAGATACCGGGCGTGTGATCTCGCTCGGGCAGCGCGTTACCGTGCGGCTGGCCGAAGCTGTGCCGATTACCGGTGGGCTACTGCTGGACCTGCTGGCGATCGAAGATCAGCAAGTGGCGGGCGGCGCCTCGGCCCGCCGGGGCGGAGGCAAGCGGTTCGGTGGCAAAGGCAAGCCGCGCGGCGGCGGTGCCGGACAGCGCAAACCGGCGAAATCCCGAGCGAAGGCCGCTAAATCGAAGCGGAAGGTTATCCGCAAGCGCCGGGACGGCTGACCCTGCGTTTCGCGCTCCCGGCTGATAGGTCAGTGCCGGGAATTTGCGGCGTGCTTACGGAACGAATCCTCGGCTTTGGGCATTGGCTCCTGAATGGCGACAAACTGCCAACCGACGCGGGATTGCTTCTCGGGTTGGGGTAATAAGGCTATGATTTCGCCCAACCAACAGGTGAGCAGGACCACATGCGCAAGCGCTTTTCGGGAATAGTCATATCTGCCGCGATGGTGTCTACGACGGGACTTTCGACTGCATTTGCAGTCGAATCGTCGATCCGGCCAGAGCCCCGACCAGCGTCGCGCGCGGCCTCCTCCCCTGCTTCTGCCTCTCTTGCGCCAGAGGTAAGCAACGTGCGCGTCTCCAATGCCGAATTCGCGCGCTGGATCGAAGGATTCCGCCGCCGGGCGCGGGCACAGGGGATTTCCGACGCGACCTTTGCGCAGGCGTTTTCGGGCATCCAGTATGACACTGAAGTCATCCGCCGCGATCGCAATCAAGCCGAGTTCACCAAAGCCATCTGGGAATATCTCGACAGTGCCGTTTCGCAGACCCGGATTGCCAACGGTCGTGACGCCATGCGCAAACACGCCCGCGTTCTGGCCGAGATTGAGGGACGCTACGGCGTGCCGGCTTCTATCGTGACGGCGGTCTGGGGACTGGAAAGCGCTTACGGCAGTTATCGCGGATCGAACGACATCGTGGAATCCCTTGCGACCTTGGCTTTTGACGGACGCCGGGGGGAGTTTTTCGAAAGTCAGCTGATCGCCGCGCTGAAGATCCTGCAAAACGGCGATGTGGCCCCGCGCAATATGACCGGAAGCTGGGCCGGCGCGATGGGGCATACCCAGTTCATCCCGACCTCCTATCTTGATTATGCCGTCGATTTCCGCGGCGATGGTCGTCGTGACATCTGGTCTGACGACCCCACCGACGCGCTGGCCTCCACCGCGGCCTATCTCGCACGACATGGTTGGGTGAAAGGGCAACCGTGGGGCATGGAAGTTCGCCTGCCCCAGGGGTTTGACTATAGTCTGACCGGCGATGGCGTGAGGAAATCAGTGGCGCAGTGGACCCGTCTGGGCGTGCGGAACGCAGCGGGCCAACAGGTGCCAAACCACGGCACAGCGTCGATCCTGATCCCCGGCGGCGCGCGCGGTGCGGCGTTCATGACGTTCAAGAATTTTAACGTAATCGAGCGTTACAACGCGGCCGACGCCTATGTGATCGGAGTGGGGCATCTGGCGGATCGATTGATCGGTGGACCGGCTATTCAAGCAAGCTGGCCGCGTGGCGACCGAGCGTTGAAGTTGGCAGAGCGTAGAGAATTGCAGCAGCGGCTGACGCGCGCCGGATTTTCCACCGGCGGGGTGGACGGCAAGATTGGACCGAAGACGCAAGACGCCGTGCGCGCCTATCAGCGTTCGGTCGGCATGGTGCCGGATGGCTATGCCTCGCTCGAGGTGCTTACCCGGCTTCGCTAGAATTCTCAGCCAAGCGCGCGGCGAAAGGCTTAGTGGGCAAGTGCGATTTCTTCGGCGAAGCGGAAGCTTTCAAGCGCATAGCCCCCATAGGTGTTGCGGAACTGATCGCGGCTGGTAACCGGCATCAGCTTCTGACGCACAGTGGAAATCCCAACGACGACATTATCGCTTTCGGGGCGCATAAAGCCGACATGGCGGAAGAAGAACCTCTCCCCCGTGACATTGGTGAATGAGCCATAGATTTGCACAGCGTCATTTTCGCCCAGCGTGGTGTTGCCGAAGCCATGGACCTGCGCATCCGCGTAGCGTTTCTGAAGCGCGGGGAATGTGTGCAACACCAGCAGGTTCGCCATAGCCATCACGCGGCGCTCTTCCTCCATCACGGCGACGCGGGCATTTGTAAATCGCAGGGATTCCACGAATTGACCCTGCGATGTGAAGAAATCGACCTGACTTAATGCGCCGGGCGTGTCCTCCGAAATGCGCAGCGCAATTGACTCGCTTTCTGGCAGGTCAATCGTGAATGGGCTCGGCACGGATTTCTTGGTCCGCGCAGCCAGCCCGGCATCGACGGTCATATGCTGGGTTTCCAGCAGGCCGGTCGCGGCGGCAAATAAGGGGCGCATCGGCGACGAAACACCGTTGCCCTGCGCAGTTGCGGTGAGCGGCAGGAGCATGAAGGCAAGTCCTGCGGCGAGAAGACGGGAGGGTCTTTGTCGTTTTTGCATCACTTTATGTATCTCATGCTCTCCAAGGTCATCCCCGACAGACTATGCCCAAAGTGGTCAACAGATGGCAAAGGCATCGAACGGAGAGCGATTTGGCTGAGCGTATAGATGCTGTCACGACGTTCGGGATGGGGAATGCCCACCAAGCGCCATTGCATCGGCCCATGTTCGGGATGCGTGTAGGCCCCGAAAATTTCCACCGCCTCGTAAGGTCCGACCCGGGTTTTTCGGATCCCGGATTTCTGCCCGTCAGGAAACTGCTTCAACAGTATAGGCACGACGTTGAAATTCAAGAGGGAGACAAAACGCTCCAGTCGCGCTTCGGTTCCCGAAAAGGGCAGGGTGGCTGAAAAAAGCCGATATTCTCGACAAACGCACCGTTTGGCATCGTAAAAATGACACGCACCAGCGCATTTTTAGGGCTTTTTGCAAGTCGCGCGCCCCATGTGGCATCGCGATCCGTCGGCACCACAACCTGAAACGGTGCTGCGTGTGCTGGATTTCCGGCCTTGTCCGAGGGTGGAGGATCGATGCGCACGGCACGTCCGGCGACCCGGGCGGAGATAACGGCATGATCCAGCGTCGCGCCAATTTCGGCAGCCGTCGATTGGCTGGCCGCTGGCAGGGTCGCCGCCAGCACAGCAGCGATCGCGACGCGACGGAGGGACGTTAAATAGCGGATGATCCGGGCCTTCGTTGGTGTTTTCACATCAGCCTAGACGAGGGACGTTGCCCGAATCCAGCGCTTGCTCGCGTCGTGGAGTGCTGGGCAAAGCGGCGCCCGTGTCGCGCACTGACCGCGATGCGCCAAGGGCACGAGGCGCGCGATACCTGCGATTGCACTGTTGCCACCCAGCCCTGCCCGATGGTTAATCGCCACGACCAGAAGGAGAGCCTAGATGACGCCGACCGCCCGACAACGCATCTGGGGCTGGTTCTTCTTTGACTGGGCCAGCCAGCCCTATAACACCCTGTTGCTGACCTTCGTGTTTGGCCCTTACGTCAAAGAGGTGCTGGGCGATGGGACGACCGCGCAATCGGTTTGGGCCACGGGGATCGGGCTCGCCGGGATTGTGATTGCGATCTTCGCGCCGATTTTTGGCGGTATGGCGGACACGTCTGGCAATCGGATGCCGTGGATATGGGCGTTTTCAGCGCTCTACGTTGTGGGCTCGGGGATGCTTTGGTTCGCTCAGCCAGAGGATTTCGATCTCTACCGCACGCTATTCTTCTTTGCGCTTGGGTTGGTGGGAATGGAGTTCGCAACGATCTTCACCAACTCCATGCTTCCGGACCTCGGTCCCCGGGAACAGATTGGCCGGATCAGTGGCAATGGCTGGGCGTTCGGTTATTTGGGCGGGCTGATCGCGCTGGCGCTGATGCTCGCGCTCTTTGCGCAGGGCCCAGATGGCAAGACGTTCATCGGGCTCGACCCCGCTTTAGGATTGGACCCGGAAACGCGTGAAGGCACGCGTTTCGTGGGGCCGCTGACCGCGATCTGGTTCATGGTGTTCATGGTCCCGTTTTTCATCTTTGTGCGAGAGCCGCGCCGCCGCGATCGGCCCCGTGGCAGTGTCCGCATGGCGCTACGCGATTTGCGTGCGGCGCTGCGTGAGCTGCCGCAGCGTCCGAGCCTTGCCGCCTACCTTGCCTCATCGATGTTCTACCGCGACGCGTTGAATGCGATATACGGCGTTGGCGGGGTCTATGCTGCGGGAGTTCTGGGCTGGTCGGTCGTTGACAGCGGCACTTTCGGCATCCTCGCCATCATCACCGGCGCGGTTTTCGCTTGGCTCGGCGGACATGCGGATACCCGCTTTGGCCCCAAGTTAATGATCTCTGTGTGTGTCTGGCTTTTGACGGGCGTGTCGGTCTGTCTGGTCTTTATCAGCCGCGACAGCCTGTTCGGCGTGCCATTGCCCGCAGGTTCAAACCTGCCTGACATCTTGTTTTACCTTTTGGGCGCGGTGATCGGGGCGGCGGGCGGTGTGCTGCAATCGGCCAGTCGCACGATGATGGTGCGGCAGGCAAATCCCGCCCGCATGACGCAAAGCTTCGGGCTCTATGCGCTGGCCGGAAAGGCCACGTCGTTTGTGGCGCCGCTGCTGATCGGCCTTGTCACATGGATGAGCGGTTCTCAGCAGATCGGCGTGTCGCCGCTGATCGTGCTCTTTCTCATCGGCCTGTTCCTGCTACGTTACGTGAAAAGCAATGATGAGGGAGCAGAGAAATGGTCGTCAGAATCCTCGCCTGCGTCGCGCTGATCGTCGGGATGACAGGCCCGGCTTTCGCGCAGACGAAGGCCAACCAGTTATTCGGCGCGCAGCGCAGCGGCTCTCCTCATCAGGCGGAGCCAATCGGCGAATATGCCAAGGGCTGCGCCGCCGGCAACGTGCAACTGCCCGAGACCGGCCCCACATGGCAGGCGATGCGGCTCAGCCGAAATCGCAATTGGGCTCAGCCGGAAATGGTAGGCTTTGTGCAGCGTCTTAGCCGCGAAGCGACGAAATGGGGCTGGAAGGGTCTGTATGTCGGGGACATGTCGCAGCCGCGCGGCGGGCCCATGACATCGGGCCATGCCAGCCACCAGATCGGGCTGGACGCGGATATCTGGATGCTACCCGCCACCAATTTGCGGCTAAGCCGCGCGGATCGCGAAAGGATCAGCTCGCTGAATGTGCGCTCCGCCGACCAGCGCAGCGTCAACGGAAACTTTACCCGCGCGCATTACGAGATCATCAAGGCCGCGGCGCAGGATTCCGCAGTGGACCGGATCTTCGTTACCCCGCCGGTGAAGGTCGAGTTCTGTAAATATGCGCGGCGGTCGGACACGTCATGGTTGCAGAAAATCCGCCCGCTTTACGGGCACAACACCCATTTCCATGTGCGGCTGAAATGCCCGCGCGGCAGCCGCCTGTGCCAAACTCAGCGGCCGACGGTGAACGAGCTGTCGAAGGGCGGCAATGGCTGCGACGAGACGCTGGATTGGTGGGTAACGGATTACCTCAACCCACCGAAATCGACCGGGGCGCCCGCCAAGCCCGCCCCACGCAAACGGGGCGCGCGCGACTACGTCATGGCCGATCTGCCCGCGCAATGCGGCACGGTGCTTCAGGCCAATTGATCCTGAGGCTGTTTCCGATATTTCTGCTGGCCGCCTGCATGCCGGGCGGCCCTTTGGGCAGCGCCGAATTGGGCGCGGCTCCGGTCAGCGTGCCCTTCGCGGGAGAGGGTGAGGATTTCGGCGGCTGGTCTGGGCTCGAGGTTTCCGCCGATGGCCGCCGTTTCACCACGCTTAGCGATCACGGCTCCATCGGCAGGGGGACCCTGACCCGCACATCCGACGGCAGATTGACCGGCACGGCGGGGTTCACCCTCAACCGCCTGCGCGATACCGACGGCACCGTCACTGGGCCGGATGGCATGGATGCTGAAGGGCTCGCCTTGGGTCAAGACGGCCAAATCTACATTTCGTTTGAAGGTGACGCACGGATCTGGAGTTACACCGGCACAGATAGCCCCGCCGCATGGTTGCCGCGCACGCCCGGACATGACGCGCTGCAACAAAACAGCGGGTTGGAGGCTTTGGCCATTGATGCGCGGGAGCGGCTTTACACCCTGCCCGAACGCTCCGGCAGCCTTTATGCGCCATTCCCCGTCTGGCGCTATTCCGGCGGCGATCAGTGGGAGGAAGTCGCACGACTGCGCCGGGATGGGCTATGGATGCCGGTCGGCGCAGATTTCGGCCCCGAGGGGCGGTTCTACCTGCTGGAGCGCAGCTTCAACGGGTTCGGGTTTGCCAGCCGGATCCGACGGTTCGCGGCAAATTTTTCCGATACCGGCGGTGAGATCCTCTATAAAAGCAGCCGCCTGACGCATGGCAATCTCGAAGGGCTGGCGATCTGGCGTGACGGGTCCGACGCATTGCGCGCCGTGATGATGACCGACAACAATTTCCGCCCGTTTCAGCGGAGCGAGATCGTCGAAGTCACGCTGCGTGACTGAAAAACCGCTTGCGTGAGGTGATCGCCCGCGCCTAAACAGCCGCGTCCCGCAGGGTGCGGGAACAAGTCGCCGCTACCTTGTCTAAAAAACGGGCACCAAAAATGACTCGCAAATATTTCATTGGCGTTCTCGCCATGGCCACCATCGTCGTGGCCTCCAACATTCTCGTGCAACATCTGCTGGGCGACTGGCTGACATGGGGCGCGATCACCTATCCGTTCGCCTTCCTCGTCACCGACGTCATGAATCGCATTTACGGCCCCGGCCCGGCGCGGAAGGTCGTGCTTGCAGGCTTCGTCGTCGGTGTTTTGTGTTCGCTCATCGGCACTCAAATCATGGTTGAATTCGAGCCGGGCGTAACTGGTCCCGCTGTCACGTTGCGTGTGGCTATCGGCTCCGGTGCCGCGTTTCTTCTGGCGCAACTTGTTGATATCGCTGTGTTCAACCGCATGCGTGGGGGCAAATGGTGGCGCGCCCCGCTGGCCTCCAGCATCATCGGCTCGGCGCTTGATACGGCGGTGTTCTTCTCAGTGGCCTTCGCCGCTGCGTTCAACGGGATTGAGCCGGGCGCTGTTCCGGGCTGGGCGCAAGACGGTGTGCCGCTGCTGGGCACCGGTCCGGTCGTGCCGCTATGGGTGTCGCTCGCGCTGGCTGACTGGATGTTGAAGCTGTCGCTGGCCATGATCGCGCTTGTGCCATTCCGCCTGATCGTCAGCCGGGTTCCGGGCAATCGCACTGAAATGGCTTGACAGATCGCGCAGGCGTGCCAACCTCCTACTTAACAGCAACAAGGAAAGGAGGTGGTCCAGTGTCTAAAGAGATGTTGGAGAATTACGTCGGGTCCAAGTCGGGGGTCGCAAAATAGCACCACCGGGGCGGATCAAGACCCGTCTCCTTTCCATTCTCGCGAAGGGCCGCCCACCGGGCGGCCCTTCTTTCTATGTCGTCACCGATTGCTACGCATGCTGCACATCACCGATCAAATCGCCCTCCAAGACTGGGAACTGACCGAGATCTTCACCCGCGCCTCGGGGCCGGGCGGGCAGAACGTCAACAAAGTTTCAACCGCCGTCGAACTTCGGTTCGAGGCGCAATCCTCCCCCTCTCTGCCGCCCGCGGTGAAGCAGCGGTTGCGGCGGCTGGCCGGGCGACGCTGGACCTCGGACGGGGCGGTGGTCATTTTCGTGCAGGACACGCGCAGTCAGGCGCGCAACCGAGAATTGGCGCGCGAACGGCTTGCTGAACTGGTTGAGAAAGCCACGCACCAGCCCAAGCGCCGCATTGCGACGCGCCCCACCCTCGGCTCCAAAAAGCGGCGGTTGAAGGCTAAGAAGGTCCGGGGCGAGGTGAAATCCCTGCGCGGGAAAGTGGATCCAAGCCCCTGAGCTTCGATCTGCTTAGAACTGGTTGAGGCGAACGCGGGCGCGGCCTTAAACGATGACATCCTGCCGGGTTTGATCGCCCACGCCAAACACGCGTTTGTAGCGGGCGATTTCGTCCGCCGGACCCATCGCCTTGTTAGGATTGTCGGACAGCTTCACGGTCGGGCGGCCATCGGCGCGCACCGCTTTGCAAACCAGCGAAAATGGCGCCAGCCCGTCTCCGTCCACCAATCCGCGAAAATCGTTGGTCAGCAGCGTGCCCCAGCCGAAACTGACCCGCACCCGCCCTGCAAACTGCCGGTGAAGGTCGATGATCTTTTCTTCATTCAGCCCGTCGGAGAAGATCACCAGCTTTTCGCGCGGATCTTCGCCCCGGCTTTCCCACCAGCGAATGGCGTTTTCGGCGCCTGTCGCGGGGTCGCCGCTATCGATGCGGATGCCGGTCCAGCCTTCCAGCCATTCCGGCGCATTATCCAGGAAGCCTTGCGTGCCATAAGTGTCTGGCAACATGATGCGCAGGTTGCCGTCATGCTCCTCGTGCCAGTCAGCCAGCACCTGATAGGGCGCGCGCGCAAGTGCGGCGTCATCTTCGGCTAGCGCGGCATAGACCATCGGCAGTTCATGCGCATTGGTGCCAATCGCTTCGATGTCGCGGCGCATGGCGATCAGGCAATTCGACGTGCCGATGAAGCTATCGCCCAGCCCTTCCATCATCGCCTGAACGCACCAGTCCTGCCAAAGGTGACTGTGACGGCGGCGGGTGCCGAAATCTGCAATCTTCAGCCCCTCGACCCCGCGCAGGGTTTCGATTTTCTCCCACAGGCGGGTCATGGCGCGGGCATAGAGCACTTGCAGCTCAAACTTGCCCATCCGCCCCAGAACGGCCCGTCCGCGCAGCTCCATCAGGACAGCCAGCGCGGGGATTTCCCACAACATGACCTCCGGCCAACTGCCCTCGAAGGTCAGCTCATACTGCCCGTCACGTTTTTCCAAGTGGTAGGGGGGCAGGCGCAACTGCTCGAACCATTCCATGAAGTCGGAGCGGAACATCTGGCGTTTGCCGTAGAAGGTGTTGCCCCGCAGCCATGTGCTTTCGCCCCGCGTCAGCGACAGCGACCGAATATGGTCCAGCTGCTCGCGCAATTCGCCCTCATCTACCAGCTCGGCGAGCCGGACGGATTTGCTGCGGTTGATGAGCGAGAAGGTCACCTGTGTGTCGCGGCGGTTGCGGAAGACCGACTGACACATCAGCAGCTTGTAGAAATCGGTATCGATCAGCGAGCGGACGATCGGATCGATCTTCCACTGGCGATTCCAGACTCGGTTCGCGATGTCGACCATATG
The DNA here is from genome assembly GCA_040119125.1 of Marinobacter sp. Lineage (GTDB taxonomy): Bacteria > Pseudomonadota > Alphaproteobacteria > Rhodobacterales > Rhodobacteraceae > Pacificitalea. Next base: position 159,304 of record JBEDTR010000008.1, on the reverse strand, counting down.
TCCGGGCCTCTTTTCTTACGCAGTTGCGCGGCAGGCTAGGCGGGTTTGCAGCGAAGGGAAAGGCCGGGCGCTCTCAGCGCTCCGTCAGGGTGACGCCCGCCCCGCGCATCGCGGTTAGCGCAGCATCCATCGAGCCGCCAAGGTCGATGCCCCGGCAGGCGTCCAGCGCCACCTCGGTCCTAAATCCCAGCCTCGCCGCGTCCAGTGCCGAAAACTGCACACAGAAATCGGTGGCAAGCCCGGCGAGCGTCACTGCCGTGATGCCGCGCGTGCACAGCCAGCCGTCCAGCCCGGTAGGGGTGATGCGGTCATTCTCAAAGAAGGCTGAATAACTGTCGATCGCAGGGTTCGTGCCTTTGCGCAGGATCAGATCGGCGGGATCGGTGCGCAGGCCGGGGTGGAACGCGGCGCCCGCGCTGCCCTGCACACAGTGATCCGGCCATAGAACCTGTTCACCGTAAGGCAAAGTGATCGTCTCCATCGGCGTCTTGCCCGCGTGGCTGGAGGCAAAGCTGCCATGCCCAGCGGGGTGCCAGTCCTGCGTCAGAACGACGGCGCCTGCATCCTCCATCATCGCGTTGATGCGGGGCACCACGGTGTCGCCTTCGGTCACGGCCAGCGCACCACCGGGGCAGAAGTCATTCTGGACGTCAATTACGATCAGGGCATGGGTCATGGCGGTCTCCTTTGGCCCTCACAGGGGTAGGCAGGGCGCGAAGCGCGGTCAATGCGCAGGCTGGTATCCGGCGCGCGGCTCGCCTATCTGACGGACATGATCACCATTGCTGCCCTATATCATTTCGCCCGCCTGCCTGATCCTGCGGCAACCCGCGAGCCGCTGCTGGCGCTCTGTGTCGATGCCGGTTTGCGTGGCTCTCTGCTGCTTGCACCCGAAGGGGTCAATGGCACTGTCGCGGGGTCGCGCGAGGGTATCGACCGGCTGATCGCCCTTCTGCGCGCGATGCCGGGTTTTGCGACGCTGGACTGGAAAGAGAGCCACGCCGACACCATGCCCTTTGGTCGGATGAAAGTGCGGCTGAAGCGCGAAATTGTCACCATGGGGCAGCCCGATGTCGACCCGACCGCCGCCGTTGGTCACTATGTCGAGGCCGCTCAGTGGAACGCCCTGATCGACGCGCCTGATGTCGTGGTGATCGACACGCGCAATGATTACGAGGTCGGCATCGGCAGCTTCAAAGGCGCGATAGATCCCGGCACCCGCAGCTTTGGCGAATTCCCCGCGTGGTGGGAGGCCAACGCCCATCGTTTCCATAACAAGCGCGTGGCGATGTTCTGCACCGGCGGTATCCGGTGTGAGAAATCCACCAATTATCTGATCGGGCAGGGGGTGGAGGATGTTTATCACCTGAAGGGCGGCATCCTGAAATACCTCGAAGAAGTGCCTGAGCAGGACAGCCGCTGGGATGGCGCGTGTTTTGTGTTCGATGACCGCGTGTCCGTCACCCATGGGCTTGCTGTCGGGCCGCATCTGCTGTGCCACGCCTGTCGTCGCCCGCTCGTGCCCGAGGATCGTGATCGCGCGGAGTGGGAGGAGGGCGTGTCCTGTCACCATTGCATCGCCGAGACGACCGAGGCCGACAAATCCCGGTTCCGCGAGCGTCAGAAACAGATCGCGCTGGCCCGCGCCCGAGGTGGCGCGCATCTGGGTCAGGGATAATCGCGCGGCCCGTTTAATTTGACTTCTAAATTTAATTGCCTGATCAAAGGGGTGATTACAGGGAGGTAACATGTTTCTAGGTCTCGATCTGGGCACGTCGGGTCTGCGTGCGGTTCTGGTCTCCGGAGATCAGGATATTATCGGCGCATCTGAGCAGCCGCTGGAAACCGCCCACCCCAAAGCCGGTTGGTCCGAACAGGACCCGGGTACATGGCTTCGCGCCATGCATGCCGCGGCGGCGGAGCTTAAAGACGCACATCCGAAATCATGGGCCGCGCTGCGGGGCATTGGCATTTCCGGCCATATGCATGGCGCGACGATGCTGGACGCCGAAGGCGCGGTTCTGCGGCCCTGCATCCTATGGAATGACACCCGCGCCCATGCCGAAGCCGCCGATCTGGACGCTGCGGATCGGGTGCGGGCACTGTCGGGCAATATCGTGTTTCCCGGTTTCACCGCACCGAAATTGGTCTGGACCGCGGCCAATGAGCCGGAGATTTTCGCGCGCGTGGCCAAGGTCGTGCTGCCAAAGGATTATCTGACCTATGCGCTCACCGGGCGGGTCGTGTCGGAAATGTCCGATGCGGCGGGCACGTCGTGGCTCGATACCGGGGCGCGGGATTGGTCCGACCGGCTGCTGGAGGCAGGCGGTATGCGCCGCGACCAGATGCCCGACCTGATCGAAGGCTCCGCCCCCGCTGGCACACTGCGGGAGGAGATCGCCGCGCGCTGGGGTGTTTCTGACACGGTGGTCGTGGTCGGCGGTGGCGGGGACAATGCGGTTGCGGCCTGCGGTGTGGGGGCAATGCGCGAAGGCGATGGGTTCGTGTCGCTCGGCACCTCTGGCGTGCTGCTGGCCGCGCGGGACAGCTACGCGCCCAAGCCTGAAAGCGCGGTGCATACCTTCTGCCACGCCATTCCGGGCACATGGTATCAGATGGGCGTGATCCTTGCTGCGACCGACAGCCTGAACTGGCTGCTGCGGCTGTTGAACATGCAGCCTTCGGATCTTGCCGGCCTGCTGGGAGATCACATCGGTGATCCGGGCCGCATCCGGTTCCTGCCTTACCTGTCGGGGGAGCGCACGCCGCATAATGACAGCACGATCCGCGGGGCGATGGTCGGGCTTGAGATCGGCGCCGGTCCGAAGGATCTGATCCATGCTGTGATGGAGGGTGTAGGCTTTGCCCTGCGCGACAATCTTGAGGCGCTGCGCTCCACCGGCGCGTCGCTGGACCGGGTTCTGGCGATTGGCGGTGGCGCGCGGTCCGACTACTGGGTGCAATTGCTTGCCACGATCCTGAATGTGCCGGTGGACTTGCCCGCGAAGGGCGAATTCGGCGCGGCGCTGGGCGCGGCGCGGCTGGCGATCTGCGGGGTCACCGGGGCAGACCCGGCGGATGTGATGACCAAGCCCGAGATCGCCCGCACGGTGGAGCCTGTCGCAGCGCAGACCGAACGTTACGAGACGGCCTACCAGCATTATCGCAGGCTCTATCCTGCCATCAGGGACGCGGCGACGGACTGACACCCGCCAGACCAGCGGCGCATTCGGGGAGGAACGCGTGGGACGGATCGGCCAAATCATCGCCGCGCTGATGGCATTGAGCCCGGTGCCTTTGTGTGCGGCGGAGCTGCCCAAGCCGGACGCGCTATTTCCGCCGCAGGACATGGCGCAGGTGCGGCTGGGGCTGCTCCTGTTCTATGATCCGATCCTGTCGGGCAGCGGTGAAGTGTCTTGCGCCACCTGTCACCATCCACGTTTCGGCACGTCGGATGGACTGTCTTTGGGGCTGGGGGATGGCGCGGCGGGGCTGGGCCCGGATCGGGCGGTCGACCCAGACAACCTGCCGGAGGAGCGCGTGCCGCGCAATGCGCCCGCGCTGTTCAACCTCGGTGCCACCGAATTCACCCGTATGTTCCATGATGGGCGACTGGAGGCCGACCCGGACCGTCCCGGCGGTATCCGCACGCCATTGGGCGAGGACATGGCCGATGGTTTTGCGTCTGTCCTGTCGGCGCAATCGATGTTCCCGGTGCTCGCCCCCGATGAGATGGCGGGGCATTATGGCGAAAGCGACGTATCCCGTGCGGTGCGCATGGGCCTGTTGTCCAGCGAGGGCGGCGCGTGGGATATTATCTCGGCACGGATCGAGACTATCTCGCCGTATCGTGACGCATTTGATGCGCTTCTCGGTGCCGGTGCACCGATCCGTTTCACTGACATCTCCGACGCTATCGCGGCCTTTATCGCCCATGAATGGCGCGCCGATGACAGCGCCTTTGACCGTCATATTCGTGGGGAGGCGTCGCTGAACGGCGCGGCGCTGGCGGGGATGGAGCTGTTCTACGGTAAGGCAGGCTGTGCCATGTGCCATGCCGGGCAGTTCCAGACCGATCATGATTTCTATGCCATCGCCATGCCGCAAATCGGGCCGGGCAAAAAGGGTCGGTTCGAGACGCATTCCCGCGATACGGGCCGGATGCGGGTGACGGGCCGCGCGGAGGATGCCTACCGGTTCCGCACGCCGTCCCTGCGTAATGTGACCCTGACCGCGCCTTACGGCCATGACGGGGCCTATGCCACGTTAGAGGGTGTTGTGCGCCATCATCTTGACCCAGTCGCCGCCCTGCGCAGGTATGATGCGGCGCAGACAGTATTGCCCGTTTTGGATGGCGCTGAGGACCTTCGGGTCCTGCGCGATGCAGCTGAGACCGACGCCATCGCCGCTGCGAACGAGCTCGCTCCGGTGATGTTGAGCAATGCGGAGGTAGCAGATATCATTGCCTTTCTCGCCGCGTTGACCGACGACGTGACAAGGCTGGGTGTTCCTGAATCAGTTCCCAGCGGCCTGCCTGTCGATCAGTAGGGCGCAAGCTGCAGCGCGGTGCCGTCCCGTGTGACCCGAAGTAGCCGATCAGTGCCGGTCCTGACCCATTCGCTTGTCACCCCATCGGGCCAGATCACCCGCAGCCGGACCTGCGCGGCAGGGCCCAACCCGAAATGTTCTGGCAGCAGGCTGCCCCCGCCATGTCCGCCGCCGACGGTCAATTCGCGGGTATAACGGGTCTCGCCAGCCTCGACCTCGATGAACGCGCCGATTGCATCCGGGTTGGGCGCGGGCTGCGATAGGCGCAGTTGCAACCAATGGCCGGGCGCGGGGCCGGTATTTTCCCAGATCTCCATCGTTGCGCGCCGGTTGATAACGGCAAGATCCAGCTGCCCATCGAGGTTCAGATCCGCGAGCGCCGCACCCCTTGCACGCGCCACAGTGCCGATCCCCGCCGCCATACCCTGTTCCACAAAACTGCCATCGGCCTTTTGCAGCAACAGGTTGTTGGGGTCTTCCATAGCGTTGCCGGGCATCTGATCGACATTGCCCTTGGCCACAAAAATATCGTCGCGCCCGTCGTTTTGCACATCTCCGAAAGCGACGTGCCATCCGGTCGAAGGCCGCCCGTCATCGCCGAAATAGGGTCGATGCGCGGTGGTGCCCCGCTCAAAGGTCGCGTCGCGATAGGCGGGGGCGGTGATGCTGACGAGGCTTTGCAGTTTTTGATCGCCCATCGACGTCAGATAAACCTCGGCCAGCCCATCCCCATCCAGATCGCGGCTGGCGATGCCCATGCCCCAGATCACATAGCTCGCCCAGCCATCGGCTTGAGTGAAAAGCCGGGGCTTATCCTCCATCGCCCAAAGCTGTTCTTCCCCGCCGCGCACATAGTAGTGCCGGTCGTTCGATATGCGCAGATCGGCGCGGCCTTGGCGGGCCCAGTCGGTGAACAGGAAGGACAATGCGCAGAACCCCGGCTGCAGGATCTGCGGCGCGGCGTAGCCAGTCGAGGTAGGACGGTAGAGCCGGTTGTTGTCGCAGGTCTCAAACGGGCCCTTCGGGTCGTCGCGGTCCACATAGTTGCCGATGGCAAGCGTCGGAAGTTGCGCAGCGCGCTCCCACGTCGCGGAAAACGCAGTGCTCCAGCGATTTTCATCCGCCAGATGCAGGTTATTAAAAGGCGCAAACCCGCAGGCCCCGTCGCCGCGCAGCAGAGCATTCGCGCCCACGCGCAGCACCGCAAGGTCGACAGACCCATCGCTGTCGATATCCAGCGGCCATGCGCCGGTGACTCCGGTCATGGCGAGCGATTGCGGTGTGTCAGGCTCGTATCTCAGCACGCCGCCGCGCGCCTCGGTGCGGTTGCGCAGCAACGTGGCGGGAGCGCTGCCACCAGCGGCGTAGAGCTCGGGAAGCGCATCGCCATCGCAATCGAACGCGGCGACGCCTCCTCCCACGAAATGCTCCCAGCCGCCCGTATAGGTATGAGTGAGGCCCGCGCTGCGATCCTCGAAAACGGGCACGAGAGGTTCCGCCGATACCGCGCCAGCAAGCATTGCCAGCAGCAGGCTCAGTCCCTCAGGCCGCATTGTCGGACATGTCGCGCAGGGCGATCTCCGCGACCCGGTCGATAGCATAGGCCGCAGCACCCTTGGCCCACATGTGGTTGCCCCAGCGGTGGATCACGACCTCTGGCGGGGGCATGTCGATCTGGATGATGCTGCCGCGCATCGCCTCCATCACCTCCTCCGCGTAGAGGTAATCGAACTGCATGCGCTCGCCGGACAGAATGATCAGCTGCGGGTCGAATATGTTGACCAGATTGGCCAATCCCAACGCAAAAATTCGCCCCGCCCGGTCGACGATATCGGCGGCGCGGGCATCGCCGCCGCGCGCGGCGTCTATCAATGTCTTCATGCGGTGATCCTGCGCGCCCCAGGTGGCAAAGGCATCCTCATGCCCGGCCTCGCGGAGCAGCGCGTAATCGGCAACATAGGCTTCCAGACAGCCACGCTGACCACAGCGGCACAGCGCGCCGTCGAGCTGAATCTTCGTATGGCCGAACTCAGCGCCGCAGCCGCGTGAGCCGCGATAGATCTCATTGCCCAGAACGATGCCGAGGCCCACGCCGCTTTCGATCGTGACAACGAGAAAATCGCTCACCTCGCGCCCATGGCCGAAATATAGCTCCGCCATTGCGACGAGGTTGGCGTCATTATCCAGGAAGACCGGCGCGGAGAAGCGTTTCTGCAGCAGCGCCCCCAGCGGAACATTGCGCTGCGTCAGATGCGGCGACCAATGCACCAGATTGCTGCTGGCCTCGACCGTGCCGGCAAGTCCGATGCCAATCCCGGAAATGGTGTCGCAGGCAATACCGGCTTCGGCGGCGGCGGCCTCCAGTGCGGCATGCAGCACTTCGGCAAAACCGTCGGGGGCGAAATCGGGGGCCGGCAGAGGGAACGTGTGTTCGCCGATCTGGCAGCCTTCGAAATCCAGCAGGACCGTCGATACCGTGCGCTCCGTCACCTTCATGCCTGCAACGGTATGGGCGGCGGCACGGATGCGCAAATCAACGCGCGGTCGGCCTCGGCGGGAGCCGGGCGCGGTGGGCTCACGGGGCACTTCCTCGATCAGCCCGTCGCGGATCAGCTCGGCGGTGATGGTCGTAACGCTGGCCTGACTAATGCCCGTGCGCTGTGCCAGATCGATCCGCGCGATCTGGCTGGCACGCCGGATATTCGTAAGCAAATTACGCCTGTTGGCATCTCTTTGGTCCAATTGCATGGCGCCTCCTCCCCCGCACCGATCTTCGGCAATAGATTAATTCAGAAGTAAAATCAATTCGTAAGCAATGGCAGAACCCGTCTCGCAATGCTGCGGCGCGGCGCTCTTCGGGGGTGTTCTCTAATTAATTTGCAATGTGAATTTAATATTGCTAGTGATTCTGCATACCCCAAGCAGGAGGCGCGGGGGAGTAGGGAGGATTACCATGAAGAAATTTACCATCGCAGCTGCGACTCTGCTGAGCATGTCGGTGTCGAGCATGGCGCTTGCACAGGACGGCCTGACCGTCGGCGTGAGCTGGTCCAATTTTCAAGAAGAGCGCTGGAAAACCGACGAGGCCGCGATCAAGTCTGCTCTCGACGCCGCCGGTGCCGAATATGTCTCGTCCGACGCGCAAAGCTCCTCGGCCAAGCAGCTTTCGGATGTGGAAAGCCTGATTGCCCAAGGCGTCGACGCCTTGATCATTCTGGCGCAGGACAGCCAGGCGATCGGCCCAGCCGTGCAGCAGGCCGCCGACGAAGGCATCCCGGTCGTGGGCTATGACCGCCTGATCAACGACCCCCGTGCCTTCTATCTGACTTTCGACAACGTCGAAGTGGGCCGTATGCAGGCCCGCGCCGTGTTGGAGCAGGCGCCCGAAGGCAACTATGTCATGATCAAGGGCTCGCCCACCGATCCGAACGCGGATTTCCTGCGGGCAGGTCAGCAGGAAGTGCTGCAAGACGCCATCGATAGCGGTGCGATCACCATCGTCGGAGAAGCCTATACCGACGCGTGGCTGCCCGCCAACGCACAGCGCAACATGGAGCAGATCCTGACGGCCCAAGACAATGCCGTCGATGCTGTCGTGGCCTCGAATGACGGCACTGCCGGTGGCGCTGTTGCCGCGCTGACCGCGCAGGGCATGGACGGTATTCCCGTGTCGGGTCAGGACGGCGATCATGCTGCGCTGAACCGTGTGGCCAAGGGCACTCAGACCGTCAGCGTCTGGAAGGACGCCCGCGAGCTGGGCAAGCGCGCCGCCGAGATCGCAGTGAGCCTCGCCGATGGCACCCAGCCGACGGATGTCGAGGGCGCCGAAGCCTGGACCTCGCCGGACGGCACCGAACTGACTGCGGTGTTCCTTGCCCCGATCCCGGTGACGCAGGACAATCTCGACGTGGTTGTCGATGCGGGCTGGATCGAAAAGGACGCGCTGTGCCAAGGCGTCAGCAACGGCGCCGCCGTCTGTAACTGATCGACGCCACACGGCATGTCTGACTTTGGGCCGCCCTTCTTCGGAGCGGGGCGGCCCTTTTTGCACCTGCAATTCTGAAACCCTTGGACCCGGAGGACCGTCATGGCTGAGCAGACCGCACCCGCCAGCACTCAGACGACCGCCAAGCCGACGCCGCGCCGCAACTTTGCGCAGGTGCTCGAACTCGATACCCGTCTTCTCGGGATGATCGGCGCGTTTATCCTGATGTGCATTGGCTTTGACCTGTTCACCGACGGGCGGTTCCTGACCGCGCGCAACATCTTCAACCTGACGATCCAGACCGTTTCCGTGGCGATCATGGCCACCGGCATGGTGTTCGTCATCGTGACCCGGCATATCGATCTGAGCGTCGGTTCGCTGCTGGCGACCTGTTCCGCCGTCATGGCGATGACGCAGACACAGATCGTGCCGGATATGCTGGGCATGGGGCTCAACCATCCGATGACCTGGGTGATCGCGCTTTTTGTCGGCCTGCTGGCCGGTGGTCTGATCGGCGCGTTTCAGGGCTGGCTTATCGGCTACCTGACGATCCCCTCGTTCATCGTGACGCTGGGCGGGCTGCTCGTCTGGCGCAACGTGGCTTGGTATCTGACCAACGGTCAGACCATCGGCCCGCTCGACGCCAATTTCATGCGGCTCGGTGGTATTAACGGGACGCTTGGGGTCACCTGGTCCTGGGTTGTCGCGGCGGTCTGTGCCGCTGCTGCGGTTGCGGCATTGTGGAATGCGCGCCGCAACAAGATCCGCCATGAATTCCCGGTCAAACCGGTCTGGGCCGAAGCGCTGATGTCGCTGTTTGCCGTCGTCGCGATCATGGGGTTCGTCGCGGTTCTTGCCTCTTATGAGATCCCGACCCGGCGGCTGGAGCGCATGTTTGAAGCGCGCGGCGAAATTATGCCCGAAGGCTTTACCACCGGCTATGGTCTGCCGCTGTCGGTCGTGATCTTGATCGTTGTCGCGGTGGCGATGACCATCGTCGCGCGCCGCACCCGGTTGGGGCGTTATATTTTCGCCACGGGTGGCAACCCCGACGCAGCGGAGCTGTCGGGCATCAACACGCGGTTCCTGACGGTGAAGGTGTTTGCCATCATGGGCATGCTCGCCGCGCTATCGGCAGCTGTGGCCTCGGCCCGTCTGACGAACCATGCCAACGATATCGGAACGCTCGACGAATTGCGGGTCATCGCGGCGGCGGTGATCGGTGGCACGGCTCTATCCGGCGGGTTCGGCACGATCTATGGCGCGATCCTTGGCGCGCTGATCATGCAGTCGCTGCAATCGGGCATGGCCATGGTCGGTGTTGACGCACCATTCCAGAACATTGTCGTCGGCTCTGTTCTGGTGCTCGCCGTGCTTATCGACATCATCTATCGGAAACGGGCGGGAGTGAAATGATGGCTGACCAGCAACAAACACCCCTGGTCGAGATGCGCGATATCTCGATCGCCTTCGGCGGCGTCAAGGCCGTGGATCACGTCAGTGTCGATCTGATGCCGGGCGAGGTCGTGGGCCTGCTGGGCCATAATGGCGCCGGTAAATCGACCCTGATCAAGATCCTTTCGGGCGCCTATCAGGCCGATGAGGGCGAGATCTTCATCAACGGCGAAAAGGCTACGATCACCAATCCGCGCGATGCCCGGAAATACAATATTGAGACGATCTACCAGACGCTGGCACTTGCCGATAATCTGGATGCCGCCTCAAATCTGTTTCTGGGGCGGGAGCTGGTCTCAACACTGGGTTTTGTCGACGATGACGCGATGGAGGCCGAGACGCGCAAGATCATGCAGCGTCTTAACCCCAATTTCACCAAGTTCGCAGCGCCCGTCAGCGCGTTGTCGGGCGGGCAGCGGCAATCGGTGGCGATCGCGCGGGCGGTCTATTTCAACGCCCGCATCCTGATCATGGATGAGCCCACCGCCGCGCTTGGCCCGCATGAAACGCAGATGGTGTCGGAGCTGATCCAGCAGCTAAAAGCTGACGGCATCGGCATCTTCCTCATCTCGCATGACATCCACGACGTGATGAATCTATGCGACCGGGCATCGGTGATGAAAAACGGTGAACTCGTGGGGACCGTCGATGTGAAGGATGTGACCGACGACGATCTGCTGGGCATGATCATCCTCGGCAAGCACCCCAAGAAAGCCGCCTGATCCCCCGCGCCGCGCTACAATCGCGCGGCGCGGCTACAGGCTGGGTGGTGTTGCTTTCGGTCTCCCCCGAGGCTGATGCCGCCTAAATGTGACGGCGCATCTTAATACGGCAGGCCGACGTAATTCTCTGCAAGCGCTGTCTGTGCTGCGGTGGATTGCTCAAGATAGGCGATCTCCGCCTCCTGCATACGCTGCCCGAACGCGCCCTGATCGGGAAAGCTGTGCAACGTGCTCGTCATCCACCACGAGAAACGCGACGCTTTCCACACACGGGCGAGAGCCTGCGCGCTGTAGCCTTCGACGCCCTCGTCACCATCGCCGGCATAAAGCGCGATCAGCGCCTGTGACAGATAATGCACGTCCGACGCCGCGAGGTTCAGACCCTTTGCGCCGGTTGGCGGCACGATATGAGCGGCGTCACCCACCAGAAACAATCGGCCCCAGCGCATCGGCTCGGCGATAAAGCTGCGCAAGGGCGCGATGGATTTCTCGATGCTCGGGCCTGTGACCAACTTATCCGCCGCTTCTTCGGGGATGCGGCGTTTCAATTCGTCCCAGAACCGGTCGTCGGACCATGCCTCGACCTTGTCGTCGACGGGAGCCTGCACGTAGTAGCGGCTCAGGTTGGCGTTCCGCATGGAGCACAGGGCAAAGCCGCGCGGATGGTTGGAATAGATCAGCTCGTGATCCACCGGCGGCGTCCGCGACAGAATGCCAAGCCAGCCAAAGGGATAGACCTTCTCGAACTCCTGCCGCCGCTCCTGCGGGATGGTCTGGCGGCTGACCCCGTGAAACCCGTCGCACCCGGCGATCCAATCGCAATCGATGCGATGTTCGGTGCCGTCTTTGGTATAGGTGACCCTAGGCGCATCCGAGGTGGGCTCATGGATAGTGACGCCCTCGGCCTCTTCGATGATCGAGCCACCCATCGCATCGCGCGCAGCATAAAGATCCTGCGTCACCTCGGTCTGGCCGTAAACGGTGACGGTGCGGTCGGTCAGCTGCTTGAACTTAATGCGGAAGTCGTGACCGCGGGCCGAAATGCGCGTTCCGTCATGCACGAAGCCTTCGGCATCAAGCCGCGCGCCCACGCCCGCGCGGCGCAGCAGGTCACACATACCCGATTCCAGCACACCCGCACGAATGCGGCCCAGCACATAATCGCGGCTGCGCCGTTCCAGAACGACGGTTTCAATGCCTTGCAGATGTAGCAGCTGGCTGAGCAACAGGCCCGAGGGCCCCCCGCCGATGATACAGACTTGAACACGCATGATGATCCTCCTTTCACCGGTAGGTATCGCGCATCAGGTGGCGCGTGCAGTTGGTGATGCTGACAATAAATGGTACATATCGCGCATGGTAAGCCGCACCGATATCCCCGCATTTGCGCTATATGGCGAGCGTGCAGGCCTGCCGGACCTGCTGCATGTGGAGACAATCCGCGATCGCGCTGGGCCGCTGGATTGGGAAATTGCGATGCATCGGCATCCCGCGTTGGTGCAGTTTCTGTGGCTCGATGCGGGAAGCGGCGCGTTGCGGCTCGATGGGGGCACGCATGAGTTCGGCCCCAACACCGCGATTTTCTTGCCGCGGCTCTGCCCGCATGGGTTCCGGTTTCATCCTGGCTCACAGGGTCTGGTCGTGACCCTGCCCGTGGCCGCGCTGACCGAGGCGATGGAGCAGGCCGCCGCCGATCTGGTCGCGCCGTGGCTCGGCACTGCGGACGCACAATTCGCAGCCCTGATGGAGGAGGTTGCCCGCGAGCACGCCGCCCGTCATCCCTACCGGACCGAAGCTTTGCGGGCGCGCATCGTGTTGCTGGCGCTTTGGGCGATCCGGGCCAGCGGTGGCATTGCGGCCCGGCAGCCGCGCTCGGCCTATGGCGGACTGGTTACCGCCTTCCTTGATCTTTTGGAGCATGAGTTTCGCCATCAGAAGGAGACGGTCTTTTATGCGGGCGCCCTGCATCGCACGCCATCGCATCTGACCCGCGCATGCAAAGCCGTGACCGGGCAGACCGCATCCGCGCTGATCCGGGAACGTGTGATGCTCGAGGCTCGGCGTGAGCTGGCTTACACCGCTCGGCGGGTCGCGGAGATCGGCTATGATCTGGGCTACGAAGACCCGGCGCATTTCGCCAAGGCGTTTCGCTCTGCCACGGGCCATGCGCCGCGCGATTTCCGTGCCCGTGTCGCCAGCGGTTCCTAACGGATTGGCAATCTATAGGCGCTAGGCAAGGGCATCCGCTTTGCCAAGGAACGCCCAATGCATATGGTTACCATCTTGCTGGCCCTTTATCAGGGCGAAACCTATTTGCCTGCGCAACTGTCCAGCCTGCTGCGTCTAACTGGTCCAGATTGGCGCCTTCTGGTGTCTGACGATGGCTCTGACGACCGTGGTCCCGAAATCACGCGGCGGTTCGCTGCGCGCGCCGGGCGCGAGGTGCGCATGATCGATGGGCCGGGACGGGGGCATGCCGCAAATTTTATGCATTTGTTAGGGGAAGCGGCGCCCGGCCCGATCGCGTTTTGTGATCAGGATGACGTCTGGTTTCCTGACAAGCTGGATCGCGCGATGGGCGCGCTGTCATCATTGGGCGACCGGCCTGGCATGTATTGTGGGCGCAGCTGCGTTACCGCGGCAAATCTGCTCCCGACCCATCTTTCGCGTCTGCCTCGGCTACCGCCAAGTTTCGGAAACGCATTGGTTCAGAGCCTCGCGGGGGGAAATACAATCGTCGTGAACAGTGCCGGGGCCGATCTACTGCGCCGGTGCCTGCCGCGCACTCCGCCCGCTGCCCATGATTGGTGGGCCTATCAGGTGATGACCAGCTGTGGCGGTAGCGTCCTTTATGATCCGAAACCAGCGCTGGCCTATCGACAGCACAGCAGCAACGCGGTGGGGGATAACCGGGCAATGGGCGCGCGGCTTCGGCGGGGGCTTGCGCTGCTGACGGGGCGTTTCCGGGTGGATATGGAGGCGCAGATTGCCGCGCTGACCACCGCCCGTCCCTGGATGACTGCGGATGCCCGCGCGCAGATGGACCGCTTCCTCACCGGGCGCGCGGGAGGGGCGACAGGCTTCTGGCGGTCTGGCGCGCATCGGCAGGGGGTCGGCGGCACGGTGGCGCTTGGCGTTGCTGCCGCGCTCGGTCGGATTTGATGAGTTTGCCCAGTTTGGGCCATGATTGCTTAAACGTTTCGAAAGGCTAATCCGCGCAAGACAAGGTCGGTGATTATGCGAGGACTGACCTATGAAACCGACCGATCCGCTTTATGCGTCGCAGTGGCATTTCGATCTGCTAGGCGACATTGAAACCATTTGGGATGACTATTCCGGTGGAGGTGTAAAGGTGGGTGTCTTCGACACTGGAACGGAGGAAGATCACCCCGATCTCGACGACAATTACGACGCGACATTGCACTACGATGGCCGTTCCGGGCGGGGACGCGATGATGGGCAGCCTGACGGCAGCAGCGATGGCCACGGCACCAGCTGCGCTGGTCTGATCGCTGCGGAGGCCAACGGTATCGGGGGGGTCGGCGTCGCATGGGGTGCAAGTGTGACCGGCGTGGATTACCTCAACCACCTGCAACACTACATATCCTCAGATCGGGAAACCTATATCGATTCAGTCGAGCATGCCGCGAATTTCGATGTCGTAAGCAACAGTTGGGGCGCGTTGGGAACCTATAGTTCGGCGCAGGATATCGGTGACAGCAATACCGGTGCGCGGATCACGCATAGTGCCTTTGTTCACGCTGCTGAAACCGGGCGCGACGGGCTCGGAACGTTGATCACCAAGGCTGCGGGCAATGATGCGCATAGCAGTTCAGTTCAAGGGTCTCATCGCACCTATGGCAATGCTCAGGGCGAAGGCCTGAACAATTCCGAGGTGGTGCTCGTTGTCGCCGCGACCCAGAAAAGCGGGCTGCCGCAATCCTATTCCAATTGGGGATCCAACATCTCGATCACCGCGCCTGCGGCGTCGGTCACCGCGGACATGACCGATGGCGGCTATTCTTACGGTGATCACACCACGGGATTTGGCGGCACCTCCGCCGCGACGCCCGTGGTCGCAGGCGTCATCGGCTTGATGCTGGAGGCGGCACCGGGCCTAGGCTGGCGCGATGTGCACGAGATTCTCGCAATTTCCGCGGCACAGACCGGATCGGATTTTGGTGATGGTCCGTCGGGCTATGAAATGGGCGCATGGATGTCGAATGGCGCGACCACATGGAACGGCGGCGGGTTGAGCTTCAACATCAGTCACGGGTTCGGCATGGTCGATGCTTTCGCTGCCGTGCGGATGGCGGAGGTCTGGCAGATCATGCGCCCGGAGGCCGCGACCTCGGCCAATGACCGCTCCACAAGCGCAAGCTGGTCCGGGCGAAATGACACGATCCCCGATGGTGGGGTGCTCAACGCGGAGATCGCCGTGAGCCAAGATATCACGGTAGAGCATATCTTTGTCACGGTATCGGTGGACCACGCCTATGATGGTGACCTGACAGTGGAACTGATCGGCCCGGGCGGGGAAACCTACCTGCTGTTCGATCAAGAACGTGGCTCCGTGGGATTTGGCGGAGAATATACTTTTGCCGTGACAGGAGCCCGCGGCATGAGCAGCGCCGGCACTTGGACGGTGCGCCTGACCGATGCTCAGGGTGATGGGGCCGGAACGCTACGTGACGCAGTGCTGAGCTTTCGCGGCGCGAGTGCTGATAATGACAGCGTGCACACGATTACTGCTGATTTTCTGGAATTGGCCGATGTTGAAGGCGAACGCGCCGTGTTGCGCGATGAGGATGGCGGCACGGATTGGGTGAACCTTGCCGCGCTTGCTGGGGATGTCGCGCTGGACTTGCGTGCGGGCGGTGCCTTGCAGGTCGATGGGCAAAACTGGGCGCAAATCGATACGAATGCGGGTTTCGAAAATGTGGTCACTGGCGACGGCGCGGACCAGCTTATCGG
Organism: Marinobacter sp.; assembly: GCA_040119125.1. Classification (GTDB taxonomy): domain Bacteria; phylum Pseudomonadota; class Alphaproteobacteria; order Rhodobacterales; family Rhodobacteraceae; genus Pacificitalea. The sequence goes on along the minus strand of JBEDTR010000008.1, from coordinate 143,620 downwards.
GAACGACGCGGATAACCGGCTTTTAGGCATGCGCGGCGACGATCAGTTGATGGGGGGTGAAGGCGCCGATCTGCTGGACGGAGGCGCGGGACAGGATACCGCCAGCTATGCGCAGGCGTCAGCGGGCCTGCGTGCGGATCTGTTGCTCAACGGTGAGAACACTGGCGAGGCAGATGGCGACCGCTATCGCGGGATCGAGGATTTGCTTGGCTCGGACCACGCCGACGACCTGCGCGGGAATAGCGGCGACAATACACTGCGCGGAGGGGCAGGGGCTGACTTTGTCATGGGCCGCGATGGGGATGACTGGCTTATCGGCAATTCCGGCCATGACATTTTGGTCGGCAACGCGGGTGACGACCGGTTGAGTGGCTGTATTGGAAATGACCGTCTGATCGGCGAAGAGGGCGACGATGTGCTCGACGGTGGTGCCGGAAATGACAGCCTGATCGGCGGCACCGGTGACAACTGCTATTTTGGCGGTGCGGGGCGGGATGTGCTCTACGACGGGGCAGGGGGCGGGACGCTTTTCGGCGGGGCCGATGCGGATCGCCTGATCGCTGGTGGCGGAAATGACCGGCTTTGGGGGGATGGCGGTGCGGATCGTCTAAACGGAGGCAATGGCAATGATCGGCTGAACGGAGGCGAGGGTGATGATTATCTGGTTGGCGGCGCTGGCCGGGATCAGTTCGTCTTCCATGACGCGATGGGCGCTGACCGCATAGCAGATTTTAATGCCGATCAAGATCGGTTGATGTTCGATACCGGCCTCGTCGGCCCTGTGGGGAGCGCTGAGGAACTTGTCGCGCGTTACGGCCGCCAAGCCGCTGGCGGATACGCATTCGATTTCGGCGGTGACGATCATCTGATGCTGGTTGGGTATGATGGGGATCCCACCGGGGCAATTTTGCTGGTCTAAAGCGCGACAAGCTCATTGAGGCTCTCGGCGCAGGTTGCGCTCATGCACGAGAATAGCCTCATTCAGATTTGCGAAATAGGTCAGCTGCCCGTCCTCCAGCACCGCGCCTGCCGTGCAGAGCCTCTGGATCATCGGCATCGAGTGGCTGACCACCACCGCCCCGCTGTCGGACATGCGATCGATCAAGAGCGCCTCACTCTTCTCACGGAAGGCCGCGTCGCCGACCGACACGACCTCATCGACAAGATACACATCGAAACGGATCCCCATTGAGACCGCAAAGGCTAGCCGCGCTCTCATGCCCGTGGAGTAGCTGCGTATCGGCTGATGCATCTGACGGCCTAATGCGGAGAAGGACGCTGCAAAATCAAGCAGCTCGTCTGTATCGACACCATAAATGCGGGCAACAAAGCGCACGTTCTGGGCGCCGCTTAGATCCGGGTGGAAGCTGCCCTGAAATCCAACCGGCCAAGATACTTGGCCTGCAATGGATATTTGCCCGCTGTCGGGGCGAATGCTTCCGGCGATCATGCGCAGCAGCGATGATTTCCCTGCGCCGTTACGCCCCAACAGCGCGATGCAGCGATCACCCGGCAGCTCAAGTGAAATGTCCTGCGCGACTACCGGTCCGTTAGGATACCGCTTACTCACATGGCGAAACCGGATCATCGGCGATCCCGCAGAGAGTAGGCCACCAGCGACAGCACGGACCAGAGTCCGAAGGCCAAGGCTGCAAAAATTGCGAGTATGGACGCCCGACGAGGATAGAGCGGATCCTCCGGAAGGGTCGGGTTCATGTATGCGGCAAGGTAGCGGCTCTGGCGACGAGCTTCAGCTACAGCGCCATCGTAACTTGCCCGCGCGGCGAGATAGGCGGTTTCCGCAAATTCACGATCCACACTAAGCCGTTCGTAGGTGCCGACGAGATCGGCGTAGCCACCCTCAGAACCTTGCTGATCGGCATTTGCACCGATCTTTCTCCGCTCCTCCTCGATCCGGGCATCTATCACTGCAATCTTGCGTTCAGCCTGGGTGATTCGGGGGTCGTTAGGTCGGGTCGACCCCCGGAGCAGGTCAAATGCGATAAGGGATTCCGCCTGCTGGGCCTGTAGGGAGTTAAGCAATCCCATCTGTCCCTGAATATCGATGCCGGGATCCACGATCTGTGTCCGATTGCGGAAGGCGGTTACAGCCTCGCGCGCATTTTTCAGCCGGGCAGTGGCGTCGTCGAGATCTTGGCGCGCATGCCGCGTGGTGTCGACGCGGGCAATATCGGACAGTCGATTAATCATACGGTTCGAAGCGGCAAATATAGCCTGCGCAATCAGTTGAGCATCCCCGGGGGAAAACGCCCGCGCCTCAACCTCAATCAACCCGGCGGAGGCGTCGTATTCAACATGAACCATGCGCGCCCAGTGACGTGCCAGCGTTTCGATCCCTGCCTCAGCCGGGAGACTAAAGATGGGGTCATCTGGCGCCCCCGAATAGCGGCGGCGGAGATCCAATTGCCTATCCAGTTGGCTGACAAGTTCCTGACTTTGAATGAACTTATAAAGAATGTCCGTATCTGACGAACTGGTCGATGACAGATCGCTTAACCCTCCAAGGAATGCAAAAGCAGGGCCAGCTTCCTCCGTCCTCACGGTGAACCCGACGGTCGAGGCATATTGGTCCGCCGCCCGCGCCCATAAATACCATGCAGCAAGCGTTACAGGTAGCACCACCATCACTACCAAGCTGCCTAGCAACGACCAATGCCGCCACCTCAGGCGCGCCGCGCGGGCCGGTGCGGGCACCTCGATCAATCGCACCGTCCCGGCGGATTGTAATGCATTGTTCTGTCGCCGCTGGATCGCTTGTCGCCGGCGTGCGCGGCGCAGGACCGCAGCGCTGTCTGCGGCAGCGTCGACAGAGGGCAGCGAGGGGTGGGGCGCCTTCCCAGCGGTCGGCTCTCTGACCCGACTTTCGCCCACGGCGCGCCCGTCGTTCATTGCCCTGACAATCGCACTGCCTGTCACGTTCAAGCCTCCGCTGGTTAACTGGATCACAACCAATCTGGAGGCAGTCTAGGCAGGAACCGATTACCGCCCCGTTACCGGAGCCTGCATGACCACATTAACCTTGCCTCCTGCTGCCCGGCCTGCCGTTCTATCCGGTGGAGCCCGCGCTGCGTTCCGCACAATTCCTGCGCTGATCCTGCGGGAAATGTCATCGACCTATGGTCGGTCTCCGGGCGGCTACCTTTGGGCCGTCGTCGAACCGGTCGCCGCCATCGCGCTAATGAGCGTCGCTTTTTCATTCATTTTGAGGGCCCCAGGTCTGGGGGACAATTTTTCCTATTTCTATGCGACTGGCTTCTTGCCATTCAGCCTTTACATGACCGTGTCGATGCAGGTTTCGGCCGCTCTGCGTTTTTCGCGCCCACTGTTGGAATACCCGCGTGTGTCCTATCTCGACGCGGTATTGGCGCGCTTCATTCTCAATCTGATGACGCAAATTCTGGTGCTGGCCGTCGTTATGACGGGCATCGTTGTCGTGTTCAATTTGGTGCCGCGTATCGATGTTGCGGGGGTCGGATTGACGCTGTTGCTCGCGTCCGGCCTCGCCCTGGGCGTCGGTTGTGTAAACTGCTTTCTCATTACCAGCTTCCCGGTTTGGGAGCGGGTTTGGGCCATCGCAAACCGGCCCATGTTTCTCATTTCGGCGGTCCTCTTCCTGCCCGAAGACCTGCCTGAGCGGTATCGCGAGTGGCTGATGCTGAACCCTCTAGCGCATATCACCAGCCTGTCTCGATCCGCGTTTTTCACAAGCTACGACGCAGTTTCCGCGAGCCCTCTCTATGTCACCGGCTGGGTCATCGGCCTGTTGACCCTTGGGCTTTTTCTGCTCGCCACGCATCACAAGGAAATACTTTTAAAATGATTTTGGGTTTTTCTTCGAGCTGGACCGAACTCGCTAAAAATGGATGGATACGACGCATGTCTGCCCTGCGTAGCCGTATCAACACGGCGATAAAATTGCTAATCCCCTATGGGGCGGCGCGGGACTATGCCCGGGAAATCGTCAGGTCTGACTTGTTCGACCGACATTTTTACCGCGGCACCAATCCCCGCATGCATCCGCTATGTTGGTTATTCCCCGAGCGTCATTTTGCTTTGAAAGGCGAAGCCTTGGGTCTGCGGCCTAATCCAGATTTCTGTCCGCGCGCTTATTTGCGTTGTAATCCCGACCTGACGAACAAGGTGCAGCAGCCATTTAAACATTACATTCGATTTGGTCGCCACGAGCAGCGGGTTACGAAGGAGATGCCCTCGCCGCACCAAACCGATCCCGTGCCCTTGCCGATCCTGCGTCCACTCTCACGGAAACGGCGCTTTGCGATCGTAGTTCACCTCTATTACCACGATATATGGGATGAATTCGTCAATGCGATTAACCTATCGGGAGTCGACGCGGACATTTACGTTACCTATGTCCGATTTACCAATGCCTCATGTGACTTGCCTAACCGTGTGCGTCACGAATTCCCTGATGCAGTGATCCACCCGGTGCCAAATCATGGCCGTGATGTGTTTCCATTTGTGCATCTCGTAAATTCTGGAACGCTCGCGGGATATGACGCCGTGTGCAAAATACATTCTAAGAAATCTCCCCATCGGGATGATGGGGATGCGTGGCGACAGCATCTAGTGGAGGGAATTCTTTCCGCGAAAACCAAGCCTCGCCTGCAGCGCTTTCTAGACGATCCCGAGGCCGCGTTCTGGGTGGCGGACGGCCAGATTTTTACCGGCACAGATTGGTGGGGTAGCAATGCAGGGCGTGCCGCCGAATTGCTCGCTCGGTTGGAATTGCCGATGGATGCACAGAAGCTGAAGTTTCCAGCAGGGTCGATCTACTGGCTGAAGCCGATGATGATCGACATGATCCGGGGCATGCGTCTGCGTGCTCATGACTTCGAGCCGGAGCAAGCGCAGGTCGACGGCACTTCGGCTCACGCGATGGAGCGGGCATTGGGCTATCTTGCGCAGACCGCAGACCGGCGCAGCGTGCACTCGACCGAGCTGGACCAGGGACGCAAAATCACGCCACGCCACGCGCCTCATTATGTGTCGGCTTTCTACCTGCCACAGTTCCACCCGGTGGCGGAAAATGACGCATGGTGGGGTAAGGGATTTACCGAATGGACTAATGTCGCGCGCGCGGAGCCAGCATTTGTAGGGCATGGGCAGCCAGTGCTGCCCGGCGAGCTAGGGCATTACGACCTTCGCCTGCCCGAGGTGATGGCCGAGCAGAACGCCTTGCGTCAGCGCGCGGGTGTCGATGCATTCTGTGTTTACCACTATTGGTTCGATGGTCGAAGGATCCTTGAGGCCCCGATAGACCGGCTCTGCGCCACCGACGTCGAATTTCCATTCTATCTGTGTTGGGCCAATGAAAGCTGGCGTCGCAATTGGGACGGGCTCAGCGGCGAGGTTCTTTTGGACCAAAGTTACACGGCGGGCTTCGCACGAGCATTGGCTCAAAACGTTGCGCCCTATATGCGCGATCACAGATATCAGCGCCCCGACGGCACCCGCCCGCGGTTCGTCATTTACCGACCTGATGACATGCCGGACCCCGCCGGCGCTGTTGCCGAAATGCGGGAAACCTGGCGTTCGCTGGGGATCGGCGAGGTCGAACTGGGGGCGGTGCGCTTCCACTTGGAGGTGGACGCACCTCTCGCCGACGAACTTTTCGACTTCTGGATAGAAATGCCGCCGCACGGAGTTGTTCGCCCGCAGGATTATCGCGTCGGTGGCTCAACCGGAAACGATTCCAGCATCCGCCTCACACCAGGTTTTAAGGGCTTGATTTATGACTATGCGGGGTTAGCCGCGACGGCCAATGACCCTGATTACATCGCGACACTTCCAACAAACACAATTGCGGGCATCATGCCGGGGTGGGACAATACCGCTCGTCGGGGGTTGGCTGCGCATATCGCTCATGGCGCGACCCCGGCCGGATTTGCACGTTGGCTCGACCGAATTGTTCGATACCGAATTCCCAAATCCTACCGACGGGAACTCTTTGTGAATGCCTGGAACGAGTGGGCCGAGTGCGCAATGCTCGAACCGACGGAACGCTACGCTGACGCGAATATTCGCGCGCTAGCCGCTATCCGGTCCTGCGGGGTCGACCGCCAATGACCTCCCGCATCGTGATTCATGTGGGAATGCACAAGACGGCGACCACGCATATTCAAGATATATTCTATCATAATCGAAAGCTTCTTAAACGGCACGGCGTGGTTGTGCCGTGGATCGGGAAGTGCCGTGGTCAGCATGGATTGGCGAGCGCATGGATTAACCTGCCGCCGCCTTACGCAATTCGCGCTCCACGGCGCGCGTGGCAAAGGTTAGCTCGGGCACATGCGCGGGGATCCAATGCCGTGTTCGTATCTTCCGAGGAGCTGTCACGCCTGTTTCCGGCGCGGGTCGATATGGCAGATTTGCGCGAATTAGTGTCTGATTTTGATCGCGTCGAGCTCATCTGCGGCATGCGAAGCCAAGCTGGTTTTCTGCAATCCGTCTACCAACAAATCTCCGCCGAGCGACATCCCGGTCCATTGAGAATGTTTCTGTCTTCCGCGTTGCAGAGAGGCGTGGTTGATGGCCTCGCACTCGATTACGCAGCGCTCTATAGACATTTCCGCACCGGATTTGCCGCTTCAGAAATCAAATTGATTTCCTACGAAGATGCGGTGCGCCAGGCCTCAGGTATCGTGGGCGCGTTTTTAAACATCCTCGGCGTGCCGTTTGGCCCGGATGAACTGGAACCTTTCATCCAGGGGCATTCAAATCCCTCGCCCATGCCATTGGCAAGCTTGCTCGCAAACCGAGTTTCAGCACCTGAGCGTGCAAGGCCTGATCTGGTTGCGCTGGTCCAATCGCATTTGCGAGAAGGTCTGCCGCCCCAACGTCGCACGACGTTGTTCACGCGGCCAGAGCTTCGTCAAATTACACATCAGTTCGCGGCATCAAATGCGCAATTGGCTACGATGGTGCAGCCCGTGCAGCCGGGTTTCAGTATCGTGCCGCTTCCCTCGGCCGACCTTGTATTTCGAGGGCAGGTGCCTCCAGAAGTCTGGCCGGCAATCGCATCTCACTTGTTGCGCGATACCGCTGAAGGAGCCCATCGATGGCACGGTTAATTCTCCATATCGGGGCTCACAAAACTGGCACCAGCTATTTGCAACGCATTTTGCACAGGAATCGCGATCTGCTGGCGAAGAATGGGGTGATTTATCCTGACTTAGGCCCGAATCCGGCGCATCACATTTTGGCGGCACCGTGGATCGATATGCCTGAGATTGAGCCTCATTGGTTCGGTGATGCGGGGGCCGCAGGACTTTGGAAACGCTTCATTGCGGATATGGCCGGACATGACGGGCCTGTCATCCTTAGCGCGGAGCCGTTCTCTCGGGTTGCCCCGCAGGCAGTGGATCTACCCGCACTCGCCGCGCTTTGCGCAGCTTTTGAATCCGTCACCATTGTGTATGTCGTGCGTCATCAGGTTGAACTTGCTCAATCGATTTGGTTGCAGCGTGCAAAGACCAGCGGCGCTCCCCCGGTGGAGCGCTTTGTAGAGCATGCATTGAGCACAGGATTGGCTTCGGGAATTTCGCTCGACCATTTAGAGATTTATCAGCGACTTCTCGAAGCCTTTCCTTGCGATAGCATACGTTTAGCAGACTACCATCACCTCCGGCGGCAAGCGGGCGGGCTGCTAGGGGGCTTTTGCCGTTTGGCGGGGCTCGACCTGCCACTTTCCGCCTTCTCATCACTGCCGACCTCGGAGGCGAATATCTCACCGGATCCGCTTGCATCGTTAATCGCAAGGCGCCTTACGTTGCCGGATGTGCCGGATCGCGCTTTGCTAAAGTGGGTCGGGGAGCGGGTCCAAAAGCGCTACGGAGCCGGAAAGAATTGCATTTTTAACTGGGAGGAAATTAACCGGTTAGATCAGAAGTTTGCGAAATCGAACCAGCTGCTTGAGGAGGCCTATCACGCTCAGGATGCGGCCTTTAGCATTACCCCAACCCAGACCGACGGTTGGCTGTGTCGAGATGATCTTACATGGGAAATCTGGACGGACATGGCGCGGAGTTTTTATCATGCAGCGTGACGCCGTCTGGATGTTTTTAAGAAAAATCAGGCCAATAGCCTTCCACCCGCCGTAATCCCGTCGTGGCCCCGGCGCGACCTCGCTCGATGCTGAGCGAGACAAAAAGGCGGGTGATTTGTGCGACATATAACGACGATCTGGCAAGAAGACTTACAGGGATTCGGCCCTCAGGCGCGATTTCATATCAGCGAGTCAGGCAGCCTGACGCTTTTCGATCCGGTCTCGCAACAACGTTTCACGACGGATCTAGATGGGTCTGGCATCGAGGCAAACGGCTTTGACAGAGACTATAGTGCGGGGACGACGGGGCTGACATCTTTTCAAGTCGGATCGCGCGAGATGCAGTTAGACCTGACGTCGCTCGGCGCGCTTGCCGCTGGTGATAGCCAAACGCTCTACGATCAACGCAGCGGTTTCGCCTCGGACTCGGTCACCGTGCTTGCCGTCGAAACAGCATCGGGACGGATCTTAATCGCCAGCCCGCAAACCGGCGCGGGCCTAAGTGTGTTGGCAGAGACCGCAGGCATCTTCCATCAGCTGAGCCAGATGCAGGATGGTCCGACCACCCATCTGGCAGCCGTGTCGGCGTTGACCCATACGAAAATTGGCAATGCAGATTACGTCTTTGCAGCTTCGGCAACAGAACACGGCGTGTCAGCATTTCGCCTGAGTGCCGATGGTGAGTTGCACGAGGTCGACACGCTGGGCGCGGGAGGGTGGCTGCCGATCAACCGACCGACCGCCCTTGATATCGTCGATGTCGGAGGGAGCAGTTATTTGGTCGTCGCTTCACAGGGGTCTGGTTCATTGACCTCGCTCCGTATCGAGGCCGACGGAATTTTGACCCCGGTTGACCAAGTCGTTGATGACCTGGCGACGCGGTTTGGCGGCGCGGTTGCAATGGATTGGATTGTGTTGGAGGGACAGGCCTTCGGTGCGGTGGCCGGATCGGATGGCGGCGTGACGTTAATGCGGTTGTTGCCTGACGGGGGCTTCCACGTTGAGGCGGTTCTGATCGATGAGGCCGACACGGCGCTAACCGGTGTGACCCAGCTGGCCTTCGTCGACACGGCGAATGGTGTGCAATTGATTGCGCTCGGGGCCGGAGAACGGGGGCTGACCCAGATCGCGCTCGACCTGCCAGAGCTGGGTATGACCCGGATCGGGTCAGATGCTTCGCGCGATGGCGGCGACGCCGACGATGTGCTGGTTGCGCGGGATGGGGGCGATGTAATTTACGCGGGTGATGGTGATGACATCATCGTGGATGGCAGTGGGCGCGACGACCTGACAGGTGGGGGCGGCGCTGATATCTTTGTTTTTCGAGATGATGGCGAGTTCGACACCGTCCGGGACTTTGATCCGGCCGTGGATCAGGTGGATCTGTCACGTTATTCTCAACTCTACCACGTCAGCCAGATCGGTTATGAGACCAACGCCACAGGCATCCGGCTTGTTATCGGGGATGAGAAGATCCGCCTGATACATGTAGATCGTACGCCGATGACGGCGGAAGATGTGGCGCATGCGCTGATCTTCAACGCAGATCGTAGTGCACTGACAACCGTTACGCCGACGGTAATCGTGGGCAGTGGCGGCAATGACAGCATGATTGGGACCAGCCGACCGGACGAGATTTCGGCCGGGGATGGCAACGATTTCATTGAGTGGAGTCATGGAGCCGACCTTCTCGATGGCGGCATGGGCGTCGACCATGTGAGCTATGACGGGGCGGATGTTGGGGTGGCGCTGAACCTTGCGCAGCAGGCCGCCAATGGCGGATCGGCGGCCGGCGATCGGTTGATCTCGATCGAGATTGTGACCGGAACGGATCATGCGGATACCATGACCGGGGATGCTGACGCCAATGAGCTTCGCGGCGGGAACGGGGATGACCGCCTGTTGGGCGGTGGAGGTGCCGACACCCTGCAAGGCGGGCTTGGAAACGACTGGCTGGACGGCGGCGAGGGAATAGATACTGCCGATTATAGCGGGGACGGTGCAGTGCAAGCGGACCTCATGATGCCGGATCAGAATGGAGGTGCGGCGAGCGGCGATGTGTACCGCGGGATTGAAGGCTTGCGAGGATCGGTTCTGGCGGATGATTTGCGCGGTGACGCTGCGGACAATCTTCTGATCGGCGGGCAGGGCAATGATTTCCTGATGGGTCGCGACGGCGCGGACACGCTGATCGGCAGTCACGGACATGACATCCTGTCGGGCGGCAATGGAGGCGATATCCTCAACGGCGGCCGCGGCAACGACCGATTGATCGGCGGCGGCGGCGCCGACCGGCTGGTGGGCGAGGATGGCGATGATACGCTAATTGGCACAGAGGGCAGCAACAGCCTTGTCGGGGGGGCCGGTGCCGATGTGATCTATGATGGAGGTGGCAGCAGCACGTTGTCAGGCGGAACAGGCCGCGACCGGCTGATCGGGAATGCCGGGCATGATCGGCTGTTTGGTGGGGATGACGCCGATATCCTGAATGGCGGCAACGGCAATGACAGGCTGAGCGGCGAGGCGGGCGCGGATTACCTGCTGGGCGGTGGAGGTTGGGACATCTTCGTTTTCTACGACGATATGGGGCGCGACCAGATTGAGGATTTCGTGCTGGGCGAGGATCGCCTGTTCTTGTCAGCGAATCTGGTGGGAACCGGGATTGCCGGGTCCGCAGTGGTGGATGCCCACGCGACGATCCTCGATGGCTCTGCTGTGTTAGATTTTGGAAATGGCAATTCAGTCACCCTGTTGGGCCTGACCGATTTAACCGGGCTTGAGGCGGCCATTCTGATCGTGGCCTGACGCCGACCAACACCGCAGGGGGGCAGGGTGCGGAGCACAGTGGCGAGCATCAGCCAAAGATCCCAGCGCAGGCTGCGTTGATTACGGTAAACCCGGTCGATCCGTAACTTCCGTGGCAGACACTGACGCAGGTAAGTCTGTTCTGTGTCGATGGCGGAGGAACTGCGCGACAGCAGGCGCTCCTCCCAGCGATAACAGGTCAGTGTCGCTAGTCCGGTGAGGCCCGGTCGGTCAGCCAAAAGGACGCGATAGTCGTCTTGAAACAGGGCCACATGCTGACGCAGCGGTGGACGGGGGCCAACGAATGACATGTCGCCCCTCAGGATATTCCACAGTTGCGGCAATTCATCGAGCCGACTGCGCCGCAGCCAGCGCCCAAGTGGCGTAACCCGCCGCAACATGCCGCCGCCGCAGGGGCCGGGAAGCGCAGCGCTGGGCGTCATCGTGCGGAACTTGATGAGTGGAAAACCGCGATCTACACCGCGCATACGCTCGGAAACGAAGAACACGGGGCGCCCCTGCACGGTCAACAAAGCCAAGCCGATGAGGCAAATCAACGGCAGGACCACCGGGATCAGGCACAGGGCGAGGGTCAGGTCGACGGAACGGCGCATCGGAATCTCCACCAGTTCCGGTCACCCTAGAAGTGTAGCTCTTACTATTTGGCTAAGACCGGGCGACGATCCAGCGGCTGCGCGGTATCTCGGAGAAACCGCAGTTTTTCCCAGTGCATGACGCGAACACTTGCGCTAGCTCCCCCTTTAGAAGCTGGGCGAATGCCGCATATACGCTGGTTTCGCGGCCCGACGGGGGCATCGGAGCCTCAAATTCCGGGCAATCTATTGCCCATTGGTCGATCCATAGGTCAATCTCAGCCCTGATCGGCACAAACAGCCTTGAATTCTTGGCTCTTCGCCCCCTAAAAGTTGTGGGACGCCGCAACATGGCGTAGCATAAATCCCAATGAGCCCTAATCATGGGCCGTTACGAGGAGACGATACATGGCGAAACCGATGACCAAGACCCAGCTCGTGGCTGCCCTTGCCGAAGAGATGGACACCGACAAGAAAACCGCCGCTGGCGCATTGGATGCGATCACCGGCATCATCACCAAGGAAGTGTCGGCTGGCGGCGCTGTGACCCTGCCCGGCATCGGCAAAATCTATTGCCGTGAACGCCCCGAGCGGATGGTCCGCAACCCGGCCACCGGCGAGCAGATCAAGAAAGAGGCGGACAAGGTCGTCAAGATGACCATCGCCAAAGCGCTGAAAGACAGTGTGAACGGCTAAGTGCCGCTGCGCCTTCGGGCGTGGATATTCGGTTGTGACAGGGCTGCCCTCGGGCGGCCCTTTGCATTTGGGGCTGTGCAATACTGCGCGCGCCGCTTGTTGATCGCTGGTCACGCTATGGCGAGGGGATGGGAACTGCGCGACCTTGCGCCACGTTTTACCTGCAATGGATAGCAGGAGGACTGACCTATGCTTGATCACGACCATAACCATAACCTGATCGCCTCGACCGAAGTAAATGGCACGCGTGTCTATGGACATGATGGCAGCCATGTGGGCGACATTGACCATCTGGTCATCGACAAGAAGTCCGGCAAGATCGTCTACGCGATCATGAGCTTCGGCGGATTTCTGGGGCTGGGCGAGGAATACCACCCGATCCCGTGGGCTTCGCTAAGCTACGATACCGCCAAGGCGGGCTTTGTCACGGACATCACCGAGGATCAGTTGAAAAACGCGCCGCCGCGCAATGACGACTGGTATCGCGACCGCCGATGGGAGGAGCAGACGCTCGCTCACTACGGTGTGCCGTTCTATTGGATCTGACGGTGTAGGAGGGGCCGGGCCATTAGGTCCGGCCCTTTCTCATTGTCGGCTTAGCCGATCTGTCCGCGAGGGCCGTCGCCGACCTGACCCCGGTGCAAAAGCAGATGGTCGAGGATCACGCAGGCCATCATGGCTTCGGCTACAGGCACAGCGCGGATCCCTACGCAGGGATCGTGCCGCCCCTTGGTTACGATCTCCGTCTCGGCACCTGTGCGGGTGATTGTGCGGCGGGGGGTCAGGATCGACGAGGTGGGCTTGACCGCAAAGCGCACGACTACATCCTGCCCGGTGGAGATACCGCCGAGGATGCCGCCCGCATGATTGGAGCTGTAGACCGGCCCGTCCGGACCCATTGAAATCTCGTCGGCGTTGGCCTCTCCCGTCAGGGTCGCGGCATTCATGCCTTCGCCGATTTCCACACCTTTCACAGCGTTGATCGACATCATCGCCGCCGCCAGATCGGTGTCGAGCTTGGCATAAACCGGCGCGCCGAGGCCCGCAGGCGTGCCCGAGGCGACAACTTCAATCGCAGCCCCGACGGAGCTGCCGGATTTGCGCAACTCGCCGAGATAATCGGCCCACTCCTCCGCCGCGACCGCATCGGGCACCCAGAATGGGTTTTGTGAGATCTGGGCCATATCGAACCGGCTGCGGTCGATGTGCTTTTCGCCCATCTGCACCATAAAGCCGGTAATCTTCAGGCCGGGTATCAACGCGGACAGCGCCGCACGCGCCACGCCACCCGCCGCGACGCGTGCGGCGGTTTCCCGGGCCGAGGAACGCCCGCCGCCGCGATAATCGCGCAGGCCGTATTTCTGGTAATAGGTGATGTCGGCATGACCGGGGCGGAACTTCTCCGCGATGTCGCCGTAATCCTTTGACCGCTGGTCGGTGTTGCGGATCATCAACTGGATCGGGGTGCCGGTGCTGAGACCCTCGAACACGCCCGACAGGATCTCCACCTCATCGGCCTCACGGCGCTGGGTGGTGAACTTGTTCTGACCGGGCTTCCGCTTGTCGAGCCAAACCTGAAGCGCCTCCGCCGTGATCGGCACGCCGGGAGGGCAACCATCGACGGTCGCCCCCAAGGCAGGGCCGTGGCTTTCGCCCCATGTGGTAACGCGGAACAGGTGGCCGAAGGTGTTGAGGCTCATAAGCGGTGCCTTTCGATCAGGGTCGCTCCGGCTTACCGCCCGGACCGCTGGTTGCCAACCCGATCAGAAATTCAGCCCGGTGGATTGCAGCACGCCCCGGTCGGTATCGAGCATCCGCCCCTGCTGGCCACCCCCAAGCGGGATCGTCAGGCCAAGCTCAATCCGGCGGCTGTCGGTATCGGTCGTGTCTTCGCGCAGGGTGCCATAGCGCATCGACAGGATGGGATCGTCGGCATGGCCGAACGGGACGTCCAGGCCGACGCCGTAATCGTAGAAATCAGCATCGCCGCTATTCGTGTTTACGGTGTCTTTATGCGCGTAGAACAAAGCCGAGGCACCGGTGGTCAGCGTGTAGGTCAGATCGACGCCACGATTGGTGACATGTCCGCCATCGCCGGGGATTGCTCCGCCGCGGCTTTCCCCAAAAAAACCGGCCGCGCCAAAGCCGATCATCGGCGCATATTCCATTGCGACGCCCAAAGACCACAGCGTGCCGCCGCCGGGCTGCCGCGACAGTTGCGCATAGGGGCCGGCAACGATCGTCGACGTCAGATCGGCAAAACCGAACGCACCCGCGCCGTAACCCACGCCATCGCCGTCCCCCGTCCGGAAATCGGCGCTCCCGTCAAAACGCAGCCCGAAGCGCCCGATATTATGGGTGGTCAGCGCATCGAGGCTCAGGCTGTTCTGGCGCTCATTCGGCAGGTCGATGCTGCCATATGTGACGCCGACCTGCGATGTGTCCTGCGCCTGCGCAACGCTCGTCATTGCGCAAAACGGTAGGGCAACCATCAGTGCCAGCGCGGCACGGCGGATCGGGAATGGGGTCGAGGCGGACATGGGCATACTTTCGGAACGTCACATTGGGAGGTGGATACTCCTATGCGCAGGTCCGATTCGCGAACAAGCGTGAACTGCACGATCCCTTGTCAAAGCACGCCAACCGTCTATGGTCTGCCACACCTCGGGGTGTCCTTTGCCGGACTGAGATGCGCGAATGCCGCGTGAACCCGTCGAACCTGAACCGGATGATACCGGCGGAGGGAAGGCAGCCGACCCGGGTCGGCCCGCTCCGCCCAGTGTCGTGGAGGAGAGACCATGCGCCTGTTGAGCCCAAATCGCCTGAATACCACTTTTGCCAGCCGGCCCGCACGGATTGCCGGGGCGATCGCTGCCGCCGCGATCGGGCTGCAGTCGGGCGTTGCTGGCGCGCAGGATGTGGCGGACCTCCCGGTTCTGACCCTCTACACCTATGACAGCTTCGTATCTGACTGGGGCCCCGGCCCGTTGGTCGAAGCAGCCTTCGAGGCGGAATGCGCCTGCGATCTGGAGCTGATCGGCGCAGGCGACGGCGCGGCATTACTGGCGCGGCTGAAGATGGAGGGCCCGCGTACGGAGGCGGACATCGTGTTGGGGCTCGACACCAACCTGACCGCCAATGCTGCCGCGACAGGGCTGTTTGCACCGCATTCTGTCACGGATGTGGCGCTGGACTTGCCGGTGTCATGGGATGATCCGCTGTTCGTGCCGTTTGATTGGGGATATTTCGCTTTCGTCTACGACAAGACGAAGCTGGAAGACGTGCCCGGCAGCTTCGAGGAGCTGGCCGCCGCGCCGGATGATCTGAAGATCGTCATTCAGGATCCCCGCTCTTCCACCCCCGGTCTGGGCCTTCTGATGTGGGTGAAGGCTGCCTATGGGGATCGTGCGCCAGAGATCTGGGAGGGGCTCGCGCCGCATGTCTTGACCGTGACCAAGGGATGGTCCGAGGCCTATGGCATGTTCACCGAAGGCGAAGCGGACATGGTGCTGAGCTATACGACGTCGCCCGCCTATCACCTGATGGTCGAACAGGATGAGACCAAGGCCGCCGCGGCATTTACCGAAGGCCATTACCTGCAAGTCGAGGTAGCGGGCAAGATTGCCTCTACCGACCAGCCGGAGCTAGCCGACCAGTTCATGGAATTCATGCTATCCGATGCCTTTCAGAGCGTGATTTTCGAAACCAACTGGATGTATCCCGCGATCACCCCGGAAGCCGGTCTACCGGCAGGGGCTGAAACGCTGGTTCAGCCTGAAACCGCATTGTTGCTGTCGGCACAGGAAGCCGAGGCCGCACGCGACGCGGCGCTTGATGAATGGCTGACCGCTCTCAGCCAGTGAAGTCAGTAGGCACGCGCGCCCCCAGCTCCGCCACTCCGCGAGCCGCTGCGTCGACCATCGCGCCTTGGCAGAAGCCTAATTATGGCCTGACGGCGCTGGCGCTTCTGGCGGTGGCGGTCATCGTGCTGCTGACGCTGGGCACGCTTGCCGCCGTCGCTATGCGAGCCGACACGCCGGTGACACTGCGCGTGTCCGATTGGGCGGCGATCCGGTTCACGCTTTGGCAAGCGGCGCTGTCGGCCGCACTCAGCGTGGCGCTCGCTATTCCTGTGGCGCGCGGGCTCGCTCGGCGGCGGTTTCCGGGGCGGGGATTGCTGATTACCGCGCTCGGCGCGCCATTCCTGTTGCCGGTCATTGTCGCCGCGATGGGGCTCATCGCGATTTTCGGACGTAATGGGGTGGTCAATGCGGGGCTCGGGGCGCTGGGCTTGCCGGAGGTCGCCATCTATGGCCCACAGGGGGTCATCTTGGCGCATGTATTTCTGAATTTGCCGCTGGCGACCCGATTGGTGCTGCAAGGCTGGCTCTCAATTCCGGCAGAGCGTTTCAGGCTGGCAGAATCGCTGGGCTGCAATTCCCGCGACATCATGCGGCTGCTGGAATGGCCGATGCTGCGCGCGGTCGTGCCGGGCGCAGCGGTCGTGATCTTTGCGGTATGTCTGACCAGCTTTGCCGTGGTGCTGGCGTTGGGCGGTGGCCCGCGCGCCACGACCGTGGAACTGGCAATCTATCAAGCGTTTCGCTTTGACTTCGATCTGGGCCGGGCCGCATTGCTGGGGCTGATCCAATTCGCGCTGACGGCCACTGCTGCGGCGCTGGCCTTCGGGTTGGTGCGACCGGTGATGTTTGGGGGCGGCCTCGACCGGGTGGTGTCGCGCCGGGACGCCGACCACTGGGCGCTGCGGGTGCAAGACAGTCTGGCCATTCTGAGCGCGGCGGTTTTCCTGCTGCTGCCCATGGCGGTGATCGCGGTCGATGGCGCGCCGGGCCTGTTCAGCCTGCCGCCACAGGTCTGGGCGGCGCTGGGGCGGTCGCTATGGGTGGCGTTGCTATCGACGGCGATGTGCCTTGCGCTGGCAGTGCCGCTTGCCCTTTTCGCGGCAAAGTGGCGGCACGGTCGCGCGATTGAGGCGCTGGGAACGCTGACCATCGCGGCCTCACCATTGGTGATCGGCACTGGCCTGTTTGTGGTGATCTTCCCGTATATGCGGCCTTCTGATCTGGCACTGCCAATCACTGCGTTGGTCAATGCGGCGCTTAGCCTGCCTTTCGGGCTGCGGGCGCTGGCACCCGCGGCGCGGGACGTGCAGGCGGATTACGGGCGTCTCGCCGAAAGTTTGGGATTGCGTGGGTTCGCCCGGTTGCGCTTGCTGACATGGCCCCGGTTGCGGCGTCCCATCGGGTTCGCCGCAGGGCTGGCGGCAGCGCTTTCCATGGGCGATCTGGGTGTTATCGCGCTATTTGCCGATCCTGACAGTGCCACGCTGCCGTTGCAGATGTATCGCCTGATGGCTGCGTATCGCAACGACGACAGCGCCGCGGCTGCCCTGTTGCTGTTGTTGGCGAGCTTCGGGCTGTTTTGGATTTTCGATCGGGGAGGCCGTGCAGATGCTGGAACTTGAGGGCGCGGTGATCGCCAACGGCGAATTTGCCGTCGATGCGGATCTGAAAATTGCCCCCGGCACGCGGGTCGCGGTGATCGGCCCCTCCGGCGCGGGCAAAAGCACGCTGCTGGCCGGGATCGCCGGTTTCGCGCCGCTCAGCGCCGGTCAGGTCCGGTGGAACGATGCGCGGATCGACGGGCTTGCCCCAGGCGCGCGCCCCCTGAGTATGGTGTTTCAGGAGGGCAACCTGTTTCCCCATCTGAACGTGGCGCAGAATGTCGGTATGGGGCTGCGCCCCGATCTGCACCTGTCACAGGCTGAGCAACTGCGCGTGACAGCCGCGCTGGAGCGTGTCGGCTTGGAGGAAATGGGCAAGCGTCGCCCCTCGGCGCTATCCGGCGGGCAGCAAAGCCGTGTGGCGCTGGCGCGGGTGCTGTTGCGCAATCGGCCGGTGCTGCTGCTGGATGAGCCTTTCGCTGCGTTGGGCCCGGCGCTGCGCCATGAAATGCTGGATCTGGTTGCGGACATCGCGGCGGAGGAGTCGCTGACCCTGCTGATGGTCACCCATGATCCGCGTGATGCGCGCCGGATCGCGTCGCAAACGATCCTTGTGGCCGAAGGTGTCGCACATCCGCCCCGTGCGACCGACGCGCTGCTGGACGACCCGCCGGAGGTGCTGCGCGCCTATCTGGGGGCAGAGTGACGCCCACGAAAAAGGGCGCGGACCGAAGCCCGCGCCCTTAATTCTACAAATTTGGCAGGATCACGCGCCGTGGGCGGGTTTCACCTTGCGCTTGATCGGTGCCCAAATGCGCTTGTTCGTGAGGTAAAGCAGCACCGCAAGCAGACCGAGGAACAGCACAGTGGCAAAGCCGGTCTGTTTCCGTGCCATCATCTTGGGCTCTGCGGTCCACATCAGGAACGCGGCGACATCGGTGGCGATTGCCTCGACATCATCCTCATGGCCGTCCTGATAGGTCACGATCCCATCGGACAGCGGCGGCGCCATTGCGATCCAACCGCCGGGGAAGGCGGTGTTCCCGTAATAGGTGGTGCCAGCTTCGACCTTCTCCTCGCCGGTGTAGCCGGAGAGCAGGGCGCGGATGTATTCCGGGCCGCCGATGCCTTTGACGAACTGGTTGATGCCGGTGCCATAGGGGCCGTGGAAGCCCGCACGCGCCTTGGCCATCAAGCTGAGGTCGGGCGCGTTCTCAAGGCTGGACGGCGGAAAATGATCCGACGGCTTTGCATTGCGGAACGTGTCCAGTTCAGGGTCGAACACTTCCCACTGATCGGCAAACGCACGCACCTGATCTTCGGGCAGGCCAATGCCGCCCTCGTCCCCGATGCTGCGGATCGGCACGAATTTCAGCCCGTGACAGGCGGAGCAGACCTCAGTGTAGACCTGCAACCCGCGCTGGAGCTGGAACTGATCGTAGGAGCCGAACGGGCCTTCGAAGGAAAACGGATGATCCTCGATATGGCCTTCGCTGCTCTCCGCCGCCCATGTGGCGCCGGCGCTGATGGTCAGAGCCCCGAGCGCGGCAAGGGCGAGTTTTCTGATGATCATGTCTGATCGTCCTTTCTGATTACTCGGCCGGGGTCGAGACGGTGGAGCCGTCCGACGCGCCGCTCTTGCCGTAATGGGCCACGAAGTCGTCCTCGATGGTTGCGGGTCGCGGCTGCGGTTTCTCGATCACGCCCAGCAGAGGGAGAATGATCAGGAAATAGCCGAACCAATAGGCCGCACCGATCAGCGAGAAGGTCGCGTAAGGCTCTTCCGCCGGCATGGCGCCCAGCCACATCAGAAGGATGAAGTCGATGCACAGCAGCAGGAACCACCACTTGAACATCGGGCGATAGCGACCGGACCGCACCGAGGAGGTGTCGAGCCAAGGCGCCAGCGCCATCACCGCGATTGCGCCGAACATCGCCAGCACGCCGAAGAACTTCGCATCGATAAGCCCGCCGGTGATCCAGCTTGCGAATTGCACGACCCACACCTCGGAGGTGAAGGCCCGCAGGATCGCGTAGAACGGCAAGAAATACCATTCCGGCACGATGTGCGACGGCGTCGAGAGCGGGTTCGCTTCGATGTAGTTGTCGGGGTGGCCAAGGTAGTTCGGCATGAAGCCCACGACCGCGAAGAACACCAGCAGCACCACGGCGAGCGCGAACAGGTCTTTCATCACGAAGTAGGGCCAGAAGGGCAGGGTGTCTTTCTTCGCTTCTTCCTTGGAGCCGCGGCGCACTTCAACCCCGGTGGGGTTGTTGTTGCCGGTCGTGTGGAAGGCCCAGATATGGACGATCACAAGGCCCGCGATGACGAAGGGCAGCAGGTAGTGCAGCGAGAAGAACCGGTTCAGCGTGGCATTGTCCACTGCCGGTCCGCCCAGCAGCCAAGTCTGGATCGGCTCCCCGATGAAGGGAATCGCGCCAAACAGGCCGGTAATCACGGTCGCACCCCAGAAGGACATCTGACCCCAGGGCAGAACGTAGCCCATGAATGCCGTGCCCATCATGGACAGATAGATCAGCATGCCGACGATCCATGTGACCTCACGCGGGGCCTTGTAGGAGCCGTAGAACAGGCCGCGGAAGATGTGGATGTAGACGGCGATGAAGAACAGCGAGGCGCCGTTCGCATGCAGGTAGCGCAGCATATGGCCGCCATTCACGTTGCGCATGATGTGCTCGACGCTGGCGAAGGCCAGATCGACATGCGGCGTGTAATGCATCACCAGAACGATGCCGGTGATGATCTGAAGCGCCAGGCAGAACGTGAGGATGATACCCCAGATCCACAGCCAGTTCAGGTTTTTGGGGGTCGGGATCATCAGCGTATCGTAGAGCAGGCCGACGACCGGCAGTCGCCGGTTCAGCCACTTCTCGCCGCTGGTCCTGGGTTCGTAATGATCGTGGGGAATTCCGGACATGGTAGCGTGCCTCCCTTAGCCCAGGACGATGGTGGATTCGCCGTCGAAGGCGGCGACGGGAACCAGCAGGTTCTCGGGGGCCGGGCCGCGGCGGATGCGACCGGCAGTATCATAATGCGACCCGTGACAGGGGCAGAACCAGCCACCGAAGTCACCGGCATTGCCCAGCGGCACGCAGCCCAGATGGGTGCAGACGCCGACCATGACCAGCCATTCCTCGGCCGCGTCGTCTTCGGCGCCGGCGGGGATCAGGGCCCGGTTCGGATCGGTTGCGGGGGCAGTGCCGTCAAGATTGGCATTGCGCGCTACCGGATCGGGTAGGCTCGACACGTCCACTTCGCGGGCGGCTTCGATTTCCTCAATCGTGC
Organism: Marinobacter sp.; assembly: GCA_040119125.1. GTDB lineage: Bacteria > Pseudomonadota > Alphaproteobacteria > Rhodobacterales > Rhodobacteraceae > Pacificitalea. The sequence continues at coordinate 122,669 of JBEDTR010000008.1, read as the reverse complement.
GGCGGCGGATGAACACCGGCTTGCCCAGCCATTTGACCGTCACCTGCGTGCCGGGCTGCACGCCCGATACGTCGACGCGGATCGAGCTGAGCGCCTGCACGTCGGCGGAGGGGTTCATCTGGTTGACCAACGGCCACACAGCGGCGCCCGTTGCCACGACAGCGGCCCCTGCCGTTGCGTAGTAGAGGAAATCGCGGCGCGTTTCGCCGTGGTGTTCTGCTTGAGACACGGGCAACTCCATTCTGCCGAGGCCTTTCCGGCCGGGTACGACGATGCCACAGGCAACGGCCCGCAGCATTTGGAGGCGTTCCTAGCGCCATGACCCCGCTCCGTCCAGCGGACAATGCGGCGCAGGGGGGGCGTGACGATTGCGCGCGTGTCCTGAGGATCACGTTTTTGCCCCGTGGGCACGCGCCCCCTGTCGTGGCGGCGGGCCTGTGATACAGTAATCTCCAGACCATCCGAGGACATTGCCATGCGCCGCACCACGATAGCTGCATTTTCTGTTGCCACTCTGACTTCGTTCGCCGCTTCGGCGCCTGTTCGCGCCGAAATGAGCCTCAGCTTTTACGGTGGGCCGCAGACCGCGCCCCATAGCCGGGTCAAGGGCGACGATGGTGATGGCACCGAGTTCAACTTCCTCTCCGAATGGGAGGGGAAATCTTTTGAAGCCCCGCCGCATTACGGCGTTCGTGGCGTCTGGTGGCGTGACGAGAATTTGGGCTTTGGCGTCGATTTCAACCATGTGAAGGTCTATGCGTCCGATGACACGATGGATGATAACGGCTTTGAGAATCTCGAACTGACGGACGGGTTGAATATCCTCACCGCCAACGTGTTTTATCGCTGGCCCGGTCAGTTTGCGGGGGGCGCGCTGACGCCGTATGTCTCCGGCGGTCTGGGGATTGCCGTGCCGCATGTGGATGTTGAGATCAACGACAGCGAGACCTTCGGCTACCAAGTAACCGGCCCCGCCGTCGCGTGGATTGCGGGTGTGTCTTATGATCTGAATGACCGCTGGGCGGTTTTCGGGGAATATAAAGGCACGTTTTCATCCAATGAGGCCGATTTGGACAATGGCGGTGAGTTGAAAACCGACATCGTCACGAACGCGCTGAATGTCGGCCTGACCCTGAAATTCTGATTCTGCGCGCTATTCGCGCCGCAATGAATAAGGCCCGGATGCTGCATCCGGGCCTTTTGCGTCTCTGAGTGTCTCGGTTAAACGGCGGGCGGCGCGGTCGCGATCATGCTGTCGCGTTCGGCCATGCGTGCATACCATTCGGCCAGTTGCGGGGCGTGCTGGCGCCAGTTGCGATCCGCGTTGCGCAGGTCGAGATATCCAAGCGCGCAGACTACCGCGATCTGTGCCGCAGTCAGCGGCCCCGCGAGATGCGACATCCAGCGATCCTCAATGGCGATCAACGCTCGCTCGACCTTGGCCCATTGGCCATCGACCCAATCGGGGAAGCGGATTTCCTCCGGGCGCAGGCGCCATTCATAGGCCATAAGCAGAGCCGCATCGAGCATCCCCTCTGCAATCGATTCCAGCGTCAGCACATCCCAGATGCGCGCCTGCGGGTACAGCCGGTCGCCGGAAAGGCTGTCGAGATACCGCGTGATGACCCGGCTGTCGTAAATCGCGGGGCCGTCCTCGCGCAGCAGCACCGGAACCTTGCCCAATGGGTTGACCGACACGGGGGCCTGACCGGAATCCAGCGGGGTGCCGCTGCCGGACAGAAGCTCGACCTGATCGAGAAGGCCGGTTTCGTGCAGCGTGATCATGACCTTGCGGACATAGGGCGAGGTGGGGCTGAAATGCAGCTTCATCATAAGGTCTCCTCCGGGATGGTGCGGGCACAGTAGCCATGCCCGGAGGGGATACCAGCGAGAATCAGTCAGGCCGCAGCCTTGCCGCGCCGGTCAGGCCGCGCGGGCGCGGCGGACTGCGGCGCGCAGGCGGTCGCCTTCGGTCCCGGTAATCAGCGCAGGGATAATCTGTCCCACCGGCTGGTCGTCATCAAACAGGGTTTCGGTAAATTGAGCAGTCCGGCCCATACGCGGATTTTCCATCAGCACATCATGGGCAAGCCCGTGCTGTGCCGACAAATGCGCGGCGACACGGGCGGCGCCCGCGGCCCGCAAACGAGCGGCGCGGTCCTTGATGGCGCGCCCGTCAACCTGCGGCATCCGCGCGGCGGGCGTGCCGGGGCGCGGCGAGTAGGGGAACACATGCAGCCATGTCAGGTCGCAGTCCTCGACCAGCCGCAGGGAATTGGCGAACATCGCTTCGGTTTCGGTCGGGAAGCCCGCGATGATGTCAGCGCCAAAGGTCATATCGGGCCGCAGGCTTCGGGCTTCCTCGCAGAAACGGATGGCATCGTCGCGCAGGTGGCGGCGCTTCATCCGCTTCAGGATCATGTCGTCGCCGGCCTGCAGGCTCAGATGCAGATGCGGCATCAGGCGCGGCTCTGTCGCGATAGCCTGCATCAGCGCGTCATCGGCCTCGATCGAGTCGATGGAGCTAATCCGCAGGCGCGGCAGGTCCGGCACCAGCTTCAGGATGCGCAGCACCAGATCGCCCAGCCGTGGGGTGGCAGGCAGATCCGCGCCCCAGCTGGTCAGATCGACGCCGGTCAGCACGATCTCATTATAGCCCTGCTGCACCAGACGCTTGATCTGATCCACCACGACACCGGCGGGAACGGAGCGCGAATTGCCGCGCCCATAGGGGATAATGCAAAAGGTGCAGCGGTGATCGCAGCCGTTTTGCACCTGCACATAGGCGCGGGCGCGGGTGCCGAAGCCGTCGATCAGGTGACCGGCGGTCTCGGTGACGGACATGATGTCATCGACCTGCACACGCTCAGTCTCGCCAATGAAATCGGGGCCCATCGCTGCCCAGGTGGCGGGCTGCATCTTCTCGGTATTGCCGATGACGCGGTCGACCTCGGGCATGGCGGCAAAGGTTTCGGGTTCGGTCTGTGCGGCGCAACCGGTCACGATCAGCGTGGCCTCGGGGTTGTCGCGGCGCAGCTTGCGAATCTCCTGTCGCGCTTTGCGCACGGCTTCGGCGGTGACGGCGCAGGTGTTGACCACGACGGCATTGTTCACGCCCGATTGCGCGGCGAGATCCTTCATCGCCTCGGTCTCATAGGCGTTCAGCCGGCAGCCCAGCGTGGAAAAGATCGGCGGCGTCGTCATGACATGGCCTCCACGAAGGCGGGCGTGAGAGTGGCGGAAAAGACATGCGCCGTGGGGCCCGTCATCCAGACCCCATCGGCACGCCAGTCGATATGGATCGTCCCGCCGTCGAGGTCGATTGTGACGGCGCGTCCCGTCAGCCCGCGCCGCGCCGCAGCCACAGCCGTGGCGCAGGACGAAGACCCGGAGGCCAGCGTGATCCCCGTGCCGCGCTCCCACACCCGCATGCGCAGGCGGTCGGGGCCGGTGACCTGCGCGACCTGCACATTTGTGCGCTCGGGAAACAGGGGGTGATGCTCATGCACAGGGCCGAATTGGGACAGATCGATCGCCGCGACATCCTCCACGAAAAACGTGCAATGCGGATTGCCCATGCCGGTGGCGACGGGATCGCCCTTGATCGGCAGGTGCAGCGTGTCGGTGTCCTGCGCCAGCGGCACGGCATCCCAATCGGTCAGCGGCGCCCCCATATTCACGGCGGTCAGCCCATCACCCGCATCGCGGCAGGGCAGCTGCCCGCGCTCGGTCTCCAGCACCAACTCCGCCGCGCCGGTTTCATCCATCAGATGCCGGGCGATGCAGCGGGTGGCATTGCCGCAGGCGGCCGAAAGCGACCCATCCGCATTATAGAACACCAGCCGCGCCGCGATGCCCGACTGCGTGCCGGGGTGAATCACCGCCAGCTGGTCAAAACCGACACCGCGATGGCGGTCGGCCAGACCCGCAATCAGCGAAGCCTGCGGCACGGCCAAGCCGTGTCGACAATCGATCACTACGAAATCATTGCCCAGCCCATGCATCTTCATGAAAGGCAGGCCCGACCCGTGTGCGTTGGAGGAGGAGTCGTCGCGCATGTCAGGCCATATACGCGCCCCGGCAAATCATTTCCAGAGAGTTCCGTTTTTACGCTTGACCCCCTCCGCATGACCCCCTAGAGACCGGGCCTCAAGTGGGCCGTTAGCTCAGTTGGTAGAGCAACTGACTTTTAATCAGTGGGTCGCAGGTTCGAATCCTGCACGGCTCACCACTTGTTTCCCGAAAACAGACCGTTGCAGTGGAAATAGCCTCCGGGCACCCACTCCATTCTACGCGGGTGGCGTGCGTGGAACGTATTTCCGTCATGCGGTGATTTACCTATTGGCGCAGGCTGGATTTGTTTCGGTGCGCTCAATATCCTGACCCGCGTCGTCGCGTCAGAGATGAGTAAACATGTTCTACCAATTGCGCCGAATTTGGCGAATTCTGTTCAAATCAAATGCGGCGATCGCGCGGGTGGAGCCTGCGCGGAAACCACAGGCGGCGCCTCCAAAGCCGCGCGTCCAGCCGAGGCCGCCGCTAAAGCCGCTGGCAAGGCAGGAGCTGCAGCCGCCGCCACGACCGCACCCAAAGCCGGGGCCATATGTTGCAACAGGCATCACCGCCGGAAGCGTCCTAAAGGGAAAATGCTTTGTGATCGATGGCGATACGATCGTCATCAGCGGCACACATATCCGGCTTGCCGGGATCGATGCGCCGGAGCTCAATCATCCTTACGGCAAAGTCGCGAAATTCGCGCTGATGCGCCTTTGCAAGGGGCGGATCGTCCATGCCGACGTGCATGAGGGGACCAGCTACGAGCGGATCGTGGCGAAATGTACGCTCGACGATGGCACCGACCTTGCTGCGGCGCTGGTCGAACAGGGGTTGGCGCTTGACTGGCAGAAGTTTTCCGGCGGCGCGTATCGGGCTTTGGAGCCCGACGGGGTCCGCAAGAAGCTTTGGCGGGTGGCGGCAAAGCATCAAGGCCGGTTGGACCTGTCCCGCTAAGATCACCCTTTCCTAATGAAAATGCCGGACAGGTTTCCCTGCCCGGCATTCATGGTTGAGAGGCGCGGAGCGCTTACATCTTTGCGCGTTCGCTCTGCAGGCCACGGAAGATCGCCCAGCACATCACCAACAAGACGATGGTGAACGGCAACCCGGTCGAGATGACCATGGATTGCAGCGAGGCAAGCCCGCCCGCCGATAGCAACAGAACGATAGCAACGGCACCTTCGAAGATGCACCAGAACACGCGCTGCGGCACCGGGGCGTCGACCTTGCCGCCTGCGGTAATCGTATCGATCACAAGCGAGCCGGAATCCGACGAGGTTACGAAGAACACGATCACTAGCACGATGCCGATGAACGACGTGATCGAGGCCAGCGGAAGCCCGTCCAACATGCGGAACAGCTGGATCGGCAGATCGGCGTCCTGAGCGGCGGTGTAGCCATCCTGAAGCACCTGCTGGATCGCGGTGCCGCCAAAGACGCTCATCCACAGAATGCAGACAAGGCTTGGGATCAGCAGCACGCAGACGATGAATTCCCGCACGGTGCGGCCCCGGCTGACGCGGGCGATGAACATGCCCACAAAGGGTGACCAGGAAATCCACCAAGCCCAGTAGAATGCCGTCCAGCCCTGCGAGAAGTTGACGTCTTCGCGCCCGACCGGGTTCGACAGCGCCGGAAGGTATTGCGCATAGGCCCAGAGACTGTCGACAAAGCCGGTGAGGATCGCCAGCGTCGGCCCGACGATCAGCACAAAGACCAGCAGCAATGCCGCCAACCCCATGTTGATCTCCGACAGGATCTTCACCCCGCCATCAAGACCACGCAGCACCGAGATAAGCGCGACAGCGGTGATGCCTGAAATCAGGATGACTTCGGTGGTCGGACCGATCGGAATGCCAAACAATTCGTTAAGACCGGCGTTGGCTTGCGTCGCACCGAACCCGAGCGAGGTCGCAAGGCCGAAAAGCGTCGCGAACACGGCAAGGATGTCGATCACATGCCCCGTCCAGCCCCAGACGCGATCCCCGAAAATCGGATAGAATGCGGAGCGGATCGTAAGCGGCAGGCCCTTGTTGTAGCTGAACAGCGCAAGTGCCAGTGCGACGACGGCGTAGATCGCCCAGGGGTGCAGCCCCCAGTGGAAGATCGTGGCAGCCATGCCCAGTCGGACGGCTTCGGCCTCATCACCAGTTGCAGCGCCAAGCGGTGCCCAGTCGGTGCGCCCGCCCGTCGCGGCGAACAGGCCACGGGCATTCCCCGGCACATCTGCATCAAGCGCGGCAGTCACAGCGCCCGCATCAGGACGGGTCACGCCGGTGATCGCCTCGAATTGCTCCTGAGTCGCAATGCCCGGCGGCAGCGCGCCTTCGGCTAGCGGATCGCCCGTGTAGGTCACCCCGTAGGAGGTGCCGCCCGACGCGGTGGAGAAGTGGGTCAGCGGCTCGGACACCCCGTAGAACATCAGACCGATGCCCATACCGGCGGCAAAGAGCATCGCGAACCAACCGGGATAAGTGTAATCCGGTGTCGCCTCTGTCCCGCCCAGCCGAACGGAGCCGTATGGCGTCACGATCAGCAGCAGACAGAAGATGACAAACAGGTTGGCGGCCCCAAGGAAGAACCAGTCAAAGCCCTGTGTCACCGACGCAAACAGCCAGCTGAACAGCGACCCGGCCTGATCCGGCAGCGCGAGCGTGTAGAACACGAAAGCCACGACCGCGAGGCCCGAGATCAGGAAAACCGGGTTATGGATGTCGAAGCCAAAGCGCCCGACGGAGCCTTCGAGATTGTCCTGACCAATGTTGTAGTCGGTATCGATGATGGCGGCGGCACCTTCCGGTTCCGGCAGGCCATGATCGCTCGTTGTCTGATCGCTCATGAGCGGCCTCCGGTGCGGCAAAGCCGCTTCGCCGGGTGGGTCATCTTCATGGTCCCTCCTGTGTCCCGATCCGCTTGGCCGGCGGTCAGGATCATCTGAATTTGAATGTTTTGGCCGCCAGCATCGGCGGAACCCTGCGCATTTACATAGAGCAAGCTTCCCGTTTCGGCAAACCGACGACAGCGCGCGGGGGCGGAACGGGCGATACGCCGCCCTGTAAAACAAGGCGACCCTGCGGCAAGTGGTGTGGATCTGGTGCGTGTCGGTCGGGCCCGCGCGCGGGCCGATCAGACCATCCGAATGGCGTTTTTATCGATGGTGAGCATGTAGCCTTTGCGGGCGATGGTGCGGATCAAAAGTTCGCTGACCATCTGATTGCCGAGCGCATCGCGCAAGCGTTTGATCCGGGTCGCTCCGGCGGCCTCGTCGCAATCGGCGCTGGCACGGCCAGAGATGACAGCCTCAATCTCGGCCCCGTTCAAAACATCCTCGTCCAGACGTGCTTCGGCCAAAACAGCCAATGTCTCGATTGCGGCTTCGGTCAGCTTGAATTCCATGTTGTTGAGCGTCACCGTCCGCTGTTCGCGCGAAATCAGCAGCGATGAGACCTGAATGCCCGCCCGCTCAATCTGGCCCAGACGGCGGTTCAGCGCGACGATCATCACCAAAAACACCAGCGCCGCGATCAACAGCGCGGTTGCAAAGACGAGAAGCACGAACAGCATCACGCGATAGGACCCCAGCACATCGGAAAACGCGGTGCCGGACGCGGCGAGGATCTCTAGAAGGCGGATGTCGGCTTCGGCGATCAGGGCGTCATTCTCGATAAAGATGCGCTCCACCCGCGCATTGAACGCATTGCCATCCGGCAGCGTCAGGAAAAGCCCAATCGCGGCAAAGGCCAGAATCGCGACGATGGCGGCAATGCCACCCCCAATCAGCAGATTCGCCCGGCGCCGGGTATCAGTAGCGGAGGAAGTAGGGTCCAGCACTCTTCTTTCTTTCCTCCAGCCCGTCCTCATCGAACACTGACAGAACATTCAGCAAGGTCCAGCCGTCTTGTGCGAGCCGCCGCTCCAGCGCGGTGCTGGCAGCGCGCTTGTCACAGCGCGCCTCGTCGATTTCCGCGACACCGTAATGCAGGCGCAAAGGCGTATCACGCTTGGCTTTGTAATCGGCAAAACACGCCGCCGAAGCGGGCGAGGCCAGAGCCGCGAATGCAAATGCAAACATGAAAGAGGCGATAAGGCGTGTCATCTGCCCAGTTTGGCGCGGGCGCGCGTGATATTCAATAACGACGCGGGTTTCAGCGCGCTGCTATCGCCTAGCAGAGGGGCGATATTGCCTGTCTGGCCCATCGCGCCGCATCACGGGGTCATGCCGTCCGGTTCGCCGTGACATCCTCGCCCGCCGTTCACGGGCTACCGACAGGAGAGACCCATGTTCGCCAAGCACATTCTCAGACCCGTCACCGGAGCGGCGCTTGCCCTTGCCGTCGCGATGACCAGCCTCGGCGCCAGCGCCGTGCCTGCGGCCGCGTTGACCAGCGATGAACTGATCCGCCTGATGGCCGGCGCCGCTATAGCGCAATCTGCTGATCGCGCTTGGCAGGAGCGTCAGGACGAACGTCGTACCTGGCAGCAGGACAGGCGACCCGTTCACCAGACCGGGCGGGACACGCATAACACTAAGCATGGCAACGATTACAAGCGTTGGGATCGCGATGATCGCCGTGGTCATCCTGTCACTCCGGCCCGCAGCAGCAAGGTGCTGCCCGCGTCCTGCCGGGTCGCCTTTGACACCCGGTCCGGCACGCGCCGCTATTTCACCGAGCGCTGCCTGGAGCGTCAGACCAACATCCGCGCATTGCCGCAGCAATGCCTGCGCTACGTGCGGCTGAACCGGGGCACCCTGCGTGCCTACGAGCAAAACTGCATGAAGGCCCGCGGGTATAAGGTCAAAGGCTGACAGTTGAGGCAGGCGGGTCCTCACGTCCTTGGGGTCGCCTGTCAGCAGGGGCCGGCGCGTCATCCCACGCGGCGCCGGTTCACGACTGGGGCGGGCAGGGCAACCTGTCCGCTCTTTTTTATGCCGACATATCCGGCGACGTCCCAGCGAGGCGTCGCTCTGCTTATGGGCGGATTGGTGCCTTGCCATCTGGCGCCACGATCGGGCATCACCGGCGCATGACCGCCATCGCCAGATCACTCCCCGATTTCAGCTATGAATCCGCCGCCTTCGACCGGGGGGCGCGCGTCATCGCCGGTGTGGACGAGGTGGGGCGTGGGCCACTGGCCGGGCCGGTCACTGCCGCCGCCGTGGTGCTCGATCCCGATCGCATCCCCGCAGGGCTGAACGACAGCAAGAAGCTCACCCCCGCCCGGCGCGAGGCGCTTGCCGCCGAGATCACCGCCGTCGCCATTTGCCGCGTCGTGCATCTGGATGTGGACGAGATTGAAACGCTCAACATTCTTGGCGCGTCGATGGAGGCAATGCGGCGCGCGCTGGCGCTTCTGCCCGTGCCACCGTGCCACGCGCTGATCGATGGCAATCGAGAGCCCAAGGACCTGTGCTGTCCCGCTGAAACGGTGGTGAAAGGGGACGGCCTAGTGCTCTCAATCGCCGCCGCTTCGATCGTCGCAAAGGTCGCGCGAGATCGCCTTATGGTTGAATTGGCGCTGCAATATCCGGGTTATGGTTGGGAAACGAACATGGGATATGGCGCCCCGGTGCATCTGGCGGGACTTTCGCGCCTTGGTGTCACCCCACACCATAGACGTTCCTTCGCTCCGGTGCGCAACATCTTGTATCAAGTGAAATCACCAACCGTCTGATTCAAAAAAGAAATTGACCACGAATCGGGATTGACTCATCTTTTGTCCACAACATGAAGCGCCACAAAGTGCGCTCGGATGAGGCAGAAGTAATGAAAAAGACCAAACCCGCGGGCCTGCCCGCCGGGCAGCATGTTCCGCTGCCGCTCAACCAGATCCTCGATGGCGACTGCATCGAGCGGATGCGCGCGCTCCCTGAAAACTCCGTCGACCTGATCTTTGCGGACCCACCCTATAACCTGCAGTTGAAGGGTGCGTTGCACCGGCCCGACAATTCCATGGTCGACGCCGTGGATGACGAATGGGACCAGTTCGCCAGCTTCGCGGTCTACGACAAATTCACCCGCGAATGGCTGGCCGCCGCCCGCCGCATCCTGAAGCCCGATGGCGCGATCTGGGTGATCGGTTCCTACCATAACATTTTCCGCGTCGGCGCCGCGTTGCAGGATGCCGGATACTGGCTGCTCAACGACGTGGTGTGGCGCAAATCGAACCCGATGCCTAATTTTCGCGGCAAGCGGCTGACCAACGCGCATGAGACAATGATCTGGGCCAGCAAGTCCGACACCGCGAAATACACGTTCAATTACGAGGCGTTAAAATCGCTGAACGAAGGCGTGCAGATGCGGTCCGACTGGGTGCTGCCGATCTGCACCGGCCATGAGCGGCTGAAAAACGCCAAGGGTGAGAAAGCTCACCCGACGCAGAAACCCGAAAGCCTGCTGCACCGGGTGCTCATCGCCACGACCAATCCGGGCGATGTGGTGCTTGATCCGTTCTTTGGCACCGGGACCACGGGCGCAGTCGCGAAGATGCTGGGCCGCGATTTTATCGGGATCGAGCGCGAAGCCGAATACCGCGAAGTCGCCGCAGCCCGGATCGCCCGCGTGCGCAAATACGACAGCGAAGCACTGCGGGTTTCCACCTCCAAACGAGCGGAGCCGCGTGTGCCGTTCGGGCAGCTGGTGGAGCGCGGCATGCTGCGCCCCGGCGAGATGCTGACCTCGCTCAACGGCAAACGCTCGGCCAAGGTGCGGGCCGACGGCACGCTGATCGCCGATGATGTGCGCGGCTCGATCCATCAGGTCGGCGCAGCGCTTGAAGGCGCGCCCTCGTGCAACGGCTGGACCTACTGGTGTTACCGTCGCGACGGCCAGAGCGTCCCGATCGACGTGCTGCGCCAACAGATCCGCGCCGAAATGGCCCGTCCGAGCGACGCCTGATCCGTCAAACTCAGCGCGGCATCGGTGTGGTGCCGCGCTTGTAGGGCGTCCAATCCGTGATTTCAGGATAGTAGCGTTTGCGCCATGCGCGGACGCGCGGATTCATCACCCGCCGCCACACCGGCGGCACCATAGCCAATGCCGTCATCACCGGGTAGCCATGCGGCAGCTGCGGGGCTTCATCCTCGGGGTAGCTTTGCAATAGCGGAAACCGGCGCTGGGGTTTGTAGTGGTGGTCGGAATGGCGTTGCAGGTTGATCAGCAGCCAGTTTGTCGCCCGATGTGCTGCGTTCCAGCTATGGCGCGGTTGCACATGCTCATAGCGGCCATCGCCCAGATGTTTTCGCGTCAGCCCATAATGTTCGACGTAATTGGTCAATTCCAACTGCCAGATCGCGACGAAAGCCTGCACCGCGAACAGCCCCACCCCGGCCCAGCCGCCGATCAGCCCGGCCAGCGTAAGAAACATCGCCTGTAGCGCAGCGTAGCGCCAGAACGGATTGCGCAGGCTGTGGGCAGGCAGGCCGCGCCGCGCCAAGAGCGCCACTTCGGCGCGCCATGCGGAGGGTGCGCACCGGGTCAGCACCCGGTAGAAATAGCGGTGGAAGCCTTCGTTATAGCGGGCCGTGACCGGATCGCGTGGCGTGCCGACGTAGCGATGATGGATCAACAGATGTTCGCTGCGGAAATGGGAATAGAGCACGCTGGCCAATAGCAGGTCCGCCAGCCACCGCTCGACCCGGTTCGTCTGATGCATCAACTCGTGGGAATAGACGATGCCGATCGTGCCTGACACGACCCCGACGCCGAAGAACAGGCCAAAGGTCTCCCATCCGCCCAAATGCGTGGCGCGGGTGACATACCAGATCATGCCGTAAACCAGCGCCATCTGAAGCGGGAACCAGATCATCGTGATGGCGCGATACCAAAAGAGCTCCGCCTCCGGGGTGTTGGGATCGGCATTGTCCTGATTGAGCCCCGCCAGCGCGTCGATCACCGAATATAACCCCCAAGCGAACCCCGGCAGCAGCAGCACCCACCACCCGCCCAGCCCGGCGGCGATCACCGCCAAGGGCAGCAACAACACCGACATCCAGAACGGCAGCGCCGCGCGGATGCGGGTCAGGGCGGCGGCGCGACTGGTCTTGTCGCCGATGGAGGCGCTGTCTCCGGCGGGGGCGGTGTCGTCGGTTCGGGTCATCGGCGGCCTCCCGGCAGCAGTGGCGGTGCGCTGATCTTAGAGTTGGGGCGCAGGAACTCAATCGCCGGTAAGATCACGAGGCCGTTCTGTCCACTCGTTTGCGGTAAGATCATAGGCTTTGCGCATCACCGTAGGCAGCGACGCGGGGCTGAGCCGGGGTGCGATGTGCAGGCGGGCCGCGCCCTCGACCGCGGTTTCCGTCGCGGATGGGTCGAGATCCGCCACCCAGACGCTAAGCCGCAGATGAAAATGGGTAAAGGTATGGCGCACCTCCCCCGGCAACCGCTGCCACGGTCCGGGAAGCGGCGGTGCAGGCTCGCCCGGCGTTTCTGCCCACTCGGTGCCGGGAAAGCCCAGCATGCCGCCCAGAAGGCCCTGTGCGGGCCGGGTTTCCAGCAGCCAGCCACAGCTCAGTAGACGCCCGATATAGAGATGCCCGTGGCGCACGGGTTTCGGCTTCTTCGGGGTCTTGCGCGGCAGCAGCGTGGCTGTGCCATTGGCGCGCGCGGCGCAGGGCTCACGCCATGGGCAAATCCCGCAGGCCGGGTTGCGCGGGGTGCAGATCGTGGCGCCGAGATCCATCATCGCCTGCGCATGATCGCCGGGCCGCACGGCGGGGGTCAGCTCGGCTGCGTGGGCGGTCAGTTCCGGTTTCGCGGCGGGCAGCGGGGTGTGAATATCGTGGAGCCGCGCGACCACGCGTTCGACATTGCCATCCACCACGGTCTCCGCACGGTCAAACGCGATCGCTGCAATCGCGGCAGAGGTGTAGGGCCCGATGCCGGGCAGCGCGCGCAATGCGGCTGCGCCATCGGGGAACTGACCGCCATATTCCTGCGTCACCACGCGGGCACATTTCAGCAGGTTGCGGGCGCGGGCGTAGTAGCCCAGACCAGCCCATGCCGCCATCACATCAGCGTCTTCCGCGGCGGCGAGCGCCTCAATCGTGGGCCAGCGGGTGGTGAATTTGTGGAAATAGTCCTTTACCGCCGCGACCGTGGTCTGTTGCAGCATGACCTCGGACAGCCAGATGCGATAGGGATCGGGGCGGCGGTCGTCGCCCGGCGGCACGCGCCACGGCAGGGCGCGGGCATGGCGGTCATACCAGCCAAGAAGGATGCGGCTCAGCGCGGCGGGATTGGTCATGAACGTCACGCAATCTTTATGGTGTCGGGACGGGCTTTGGGCTAGCCGCGGGATCACACCGGGATAGAATAGCCCGAGCAGAGGGAAAAGGAGCATCATGCCCCATCCAAGCGGATCTGGCCCCCGAAAGGGTGGCATGCAGGGCGGCAGTGGCCCCCGCGGCAAGGCTGGCAGCAGTTCTGGCAGCGGCTCCGGACCTCGTGCCGGGCAGGCTCCGCGCCGCTCGCGTGGGTTTCAACGCACCTCTGCCTTGCTGAAGGACCGTATCAAGGGCGCCAGTCAGGCCCGTGGTTTTGCCGTGACGCGCATCCTGACCCATTGGGCGGAAATCGTGGGCGAACAGACCGCCGCGCAATGCCGCCCGATTGATGTGAAATACGGGCGCAATGGCTTTGGCGCGACGCTGAGCGTGCTGACCACCGGCGCCATGGCCCCGATGCTGCAAATGCAGGAGCCGCAGATCCGCGACAAGATTAACGCGGTTTACGGCTATGCCGCGATCTCAAAGATCCGCATCACCCAGACCGCGCCCACCGGCTTTGCCGAGGGGCAGGCCGTGTTCGGCACCGCGCCGAAACGCACCGAGAAACCAACCCCTCCGCCCGCCGTGAAGGTGGATGCCGCACGGCTTTCGGATGGGGTCGAGAATGACGCATTGCGGCAAGCGCTCCAATCGCTTGCCGAACATGTGCTGACGCGAAACACCAATGCAGAATAGAGGTATGTCGATGATCCCTATCAAAAGCCTGGCCGCAGTGCCCGTGACCCTGATGGCGCTGGCCCTGCCGGGCATGGCGCAGGACAGCACCGCCACCGCCACCGCCGACACGACCGAACAGACGGCGACCGACCAGACGACGACCGACACCGCAGTAGCTGAGCCGGTGACCGACGAAAATGGCGTCATCGAGATGTCCATCGGTGCCGAGGATGCCCCCGTGACCATCGTGGAATATGCCTCCTTCACCTGTCCGCATTGCGCCAATTGGCACGATCAGGTGTGGGCCGATCTGAAGGCCGACTACATCGACAGCGGCAAGGTCAAGTTCGTGCTGCGCGAGGTCTATTTTGACCGTCCGGGCCTGTGGGCCGGCATGGTGGCACGCTGCGCAGGTCCGGTGCGCTACTTCGGCATCACCGACATGCTGTTCGACGAACAAAGCGATTGGACCTCCGGCGGGCAGCCCGCACAGATCGCCGAAGGTCTGCGCAAAATCGGTCTGAAGGCCGGGCTGGAGCCTGAGCAGCTTGACGCATGCCTGCAGGACGGCGAGAAGGCGCAAGCGTTGGTCGCCACGTTCGAGAGCACGACGCAGGCCGATGACATCTCGGCCACGCCCACGTTCCTCATCAACGGCGAAAAACATTCCAACATGAACTATGCCGACATGAAGGAACTGATCGACGCGGAATTGCCCGCGAACTGATCACCTTCGGCAATAGTATCTGTCAGTAAATCGAAGCGCCGTCCCGGTCCGGGGCGGCGCTTTTATATGTGGCGTCAGACGTGTTCCGGTGCGGTCTCGACCACAACGGCCAGATCACGCGGCGCGCGTGGATAAAGCGTCAGCCGCAGCATGCCGCTTTCCGATCGGCGGATCAGGGTAAATCCGTCGGGATCGGCGCGGATCTCGCAGCGCCCGTGTTCAAACAGCTGAGGATTGGCGCGCCGTTCGGCCAGCAATTCCCGGAGCAAGCGTGACTTCGCCCCTGCAAGTCCCGGCTTCTGCGGCAGCCGCGCCATTTCGGTAAAATCGATGGGGCGACGGTTGTCTGGATCGGTGAGCGAAAATGCCGTGCCCTCGCAGCCGCGGTAAATATCGGGCACGCCGGGCATCAGGCATTTCAGGGCCAATTGGCACAGCGACAGCGATTCCGCCCGCGCGACGATCCGGGTCAGCGCCTCCGGCGGGGAGGTCTGCCAGCGCACCATCAGATCGCGTGCGAGGGTGAGCACCGGCTCTTCGGCATCCGCGTCGGGATAGGGCCATGTGGTGATCTGTTTGGCCTCGCGCAGGGCCTTGACCATGTGCTCGGCCAGCCGTTCAGGCAGGCTGTCGCGGTCGGGTTGCCATAAAGCGATAGCGCATTGGACCAGATACCACAGCCGGTTCGGTGCAAGCGGGGCGGTGTCGTCCTGTCCGTCGCCTTGCAGGTCGGTTTCCAGCCCTGCGGGCAGCGCGGCGCAGGCGTCGGCGCGCAGGGCACGGAAGGCATCAGGCAGGTGACTTAACGCGACCAGCCGCATCCGCGCATCCTCGGACCGCTTGGTGTCGTGGGAGGAGGTCAGGGTCAGTCCCCATGGTTGCCGCGCCAGCCGCTCCGCACAGTGATCGGCAAAACCCCCGGCATCCAGCACCGGCTCATCGGGTTCGGCGCCAACCTCATTCGCGGCAAGATAGGCCGTGTGGCGAAAACCGGCGGTGTCCTCATGGCTTTTGGCGATAAGCGCCCCCGCCACCTGCTGGAACCGCACCCGGAGCGCGTGGTCGGGATCACTGTCGCCCTGCGCGATCCGGTCGGCCAGCCAGCGCAGAACGCTGTCATTGCGCAATCGTTCGGCAGCGCGGTCGGTAACGGCCTCCCATAGCGCGACATCTTCCGCGCGGGGCGCGGCGCCGGTAAAATATGTGCGGTAGCGCGGCATCTCGACCAGCAGCGCCTCCAGCGCTTCGCGCAGTGCTTCGGGGCCGGCGTCCTGACTGGGCATATCCTCCAAGGCCGCTTCGGCCAGACCGATAAGCTGATGCAGCTCGGCGGCAAGTTCCTGCGACAAGATCCACGGTTTCAGCTCCGTCATCTGGCGGGCATAGGCGTGATCCTCCCCGGGGGCGGTCTCTCCGGTTTCCTCCTGCCAGTCGGCGCGAATACGCTCCCACCCTTCGGGATCGGTCAGCAGGCGGGCAATCGCGCGTCCGGCCTCATACCCGGTGGTGCCCGCAACCGGCCAATCCTCGGGAATACGCTCGTCACCGCTGAGGATTTTCTCGATCCAGACCGGAATGTCGGGACCCAGCCGGGCGGTCAGTTGATCGAGATAAGCGCCGGGGTCGGCAAGCCCGTCGACATGATCCACCCGCAGGCCCTGCACCTCACCCGCTTCGCAAAGCTCAAACACCAACCGGTGCATGTCGTCGAACACGGTGGTGTCCTCCACCCGCATCCCGATCAGTGAGGTGACATTGAAAAACCGCCGATGGGCAAGCCGGTCGCGCTCGGTCTCCCACGGGACCAACCGCCAGTGCTGCGCATCGTGCAGGGCGGCAAAATCGGTTGTGGCGTCGTAGCCGGTGGTCGCATCGTCAGGGCGCAGCGGCACCTCCAGCGGCCCGACCCGAAGGACTGGGCCATCCTCCGCGCTCGCAATCGTAACCTCACCTTCGTCGAGCTTCGTCTCAAAGGTTGCATCCAGCATCGGCAAGTAGAGCGGCCCGGCCCAGTCGATATCGAAATGCCGGGCATAGGCGCTGTCGGAGCCGTGCCGGAGCACGTCGCGCAGCCATGGATTGTCGAGCACGAAGGCCAAGTGATTGGGCACGATGTCGAGAATGATCGCCAGACCGGCGGATTGCGCCGCCTGCGCCAGCCGAGAAAAGCCTTCGCGCCCGCCCAGAGCCGGCTCGATCTGGTTCGGGTCGGTAATGTCGTAGCCATGGGTTGAGCCGGGCGCAGCGGTAAAGATCGGCGACAGGTACAGATGCGAAATCCCCAATTCGCGCAGATAGGGAATCAGCCCCTCTACGGCCGCGAAATCCATGTCGCCCCGCATCTGAAGCCGATAGCTGGCAATGGGAAAATCCTGCGTCGGCGCCGGTTTTGCGGGGCTCATGATGTCTCCTCGATCCAGACGGTTAGGGAGTAGGGGTCAGTGGCCGGATCTCCCAGCGCAAAAAGCGGCGTTGATGATCGCCCTTCAAATCGACCTGCCGCGCCGAGCGCCACGTCGAGTATCAGCACGGCTGGACCAAAATCGAACCTTGCTTGCAGCGCCCTGTCTCCGCAGGAAATGGCACTACGGGCTGGGCATGGGTTCGCCGCGACCAGTGGCGCGATACGGTCATGGCGGAGGTGCAACAGCTCACGGGTCAGCGCGCGCCACTCCGCGGTGCGGTCAGTGTCGTCACGATAGGGTCGCGAGCGTTCAAACGTGTCTTTCGCCATCGGGTCCGGGACCGGCCCGCCGAAGCTTTCGAACCGGGCGAATTCACGGGCGCGGCCATTGCGGGTTGCCTCCGCAAGATCACCGGTGAAATCGGCAAAAAACTGGAATGGCGCGGTTTCGCCCGCTTCCTCCCCCATGAACAGCATCGGAATATAGGGCGATAGCAAAAGCAGCGCATGCGCCACGCGGGCGGCGTCTTGGCCCGCCAGCACGATCAGCCGCTCCCCCTGAGCACGGTTGCCGACCTGATCATGGGTCTGGTTCGAGTTGACGAAGGCCGTTACCGGTAGGGCCCCCGAAGGCTCACCACGAGGGTGTTCAAGCCCCTCGCGCGGTTGTCCCTGCTCAACCTGACCTTCAGCCAATGCGCGCGCCAGATCCCCAAGCGGATCAACAGCGAAGCTGGCATAGTAGCTTTCGCTTTCGCCGGTCAGCAAACAGTGCACAGCGTGGTGATAGTCGTCATTCCATTCCGCATCGAACAGTCCTGATCCGGGCTGGCGTGGCGTGACCAGATTGCGCTCATCTTCCAAGATCAGATGCAGCGGGCGGTCCGGGGTGCGGGCGCGTAGATCCCGAGCGACGGCGTCCAGAAAGCCGGGGGTGCCGCCCCGAATCTGGTGCGCGGCGTCAATGCGCAGCCCATCCATATGGAACTCCTCGACCCACATGCGCGCATTGTCACCGAAATAGGCGCGAACCTCCTCGCGGGCGAAATCGATGCCTGCACCCCATGGGGTGTCGCGGTCTGGGTCAAAGAAGTCCGGTGCGATTTCATGAAGATAGCCGCCGTCCGGACCAAAATGGTTCCACACCACATCCAAGATCACCGACAGACCCGTCGCATGTGCCGCCGCGACCAGCGATTTCAGCGCATCGGGTGGGCCATAGACCGGGTGCGGCGCAAAAGGCAGCACGCCGTCATAGCCCCAGCCCCGCTGCCCGGCGAAGTGATTTACCGGCATGATCTCGATCGCGGTGAAGCCTAGTGCCGCCAGTTCCGGCAAACGGGCCTCAGCGGCAGCAAAGGTGCCTTCGGGGGTGAACAGGCCGACATGCAGTTCCAGAATGACCAGATCGGACAGGGCATGGCCGCGCCACTGATCTTCGCTCTCCGGCCAGTGATATGAGGGGTCGCTCAGGCGCGACGCACCGTGGACATCGGTGATTTGCGCGCGGCTTGCAGGATCGGGGCGCACGCGGCCGTCGATGACCATCGAATAGGGTTCATCCGCATGTGCGGTGATCGCCCCGCCAAATCGGCCACCGCCCAGTGCAGGCAGTTTGACGGTGCGCCCTTGCATCTGAACTTCGACCTGATGGGCATCCGGGGCCCATAGGCCAACGTGCCACTCCCCTTCGCCCAACGGATGCGCCCCCCAGATTGGCCGGGGATCGCTGTTATCGCGGGGCGAAGTGGCATCCGCTGCGGGTGGGACGGCATCAGTCTGCATCGGGTTCCCTTCGGCTCCATTGAGCGGCGCGGGCGGATCGTGTCGCCCCCCGTAATGTAAACCGCGATGATGACGCGCAGTTCCAGCGGGAAATAACGAACTGTCGGAACAATACAGCTTTTCAGGCCTTGCCCTGCGGATGCGCCCGGCCTGTGGGCGATTGGAACCTCTCGCGACACAAGGAACTGATATGGATCTTGGAATTTCGGGCAAGCTGGCCCTGATCAGCGGCGCTTCGGGCGGCATTGGGCTGGAAGCGGCGCGGACGCTTGCCGCAGACGGCGCGCGCGTGTTTCTCACCGATCTTCAGCACGAACCGTTGGAAAAGGCCGCCGCCACATTGGGCGATGCGGTGGCGGGAACCACGGCCTGCGACCTGACCGATCAGTCGGCGGTGGAGGCTCTTTTGTACGAGACCGAGGCCTTGGGCGGCGCGGATATGCTGGTGCATGCAGCGGGTGTCACGGGGGCCAAGGGCGATCCTCTGGAGATGACAGATGATGACTGGATGGAGGCATGGCAGATCGATTTCATGTCTGCCGTGCGCATGGCCCGTGCCTTTGTGCCGTCCATGGTCGCCAAGGGGTGGGGCCGAGTGGTCTTTGTCACCTCGGAAAACGCAGTCCAGCCCTATGCGGATGAGGCCGTCTATAACGCAGCCAAGGCCGCGTTGTTGAACTTCACCAAATGCGTATCTCTGCCTTACGGGCCGAAGGGCGTGCTGTTCAACACCGTCTCCCCGGCCTTTATTGAGACACCGATGACCGATGGCATGATGGACAAGCGCGCCGATGCGCTGGGCGTGTCGAAGGACAAGGCGATCAACACGTTCCTGAAGGAGGAGCGCCCGTTTCTCAGCCTTTCCCGGCGCGGTCAGCCGGAGGAGGTCGCAAGCGTTATCGCATTGCTGTGTTCGGAACGCGCGAGCTTCATCAACGGGTCGGCTTATCGGGTCGATGGCGGTTCGGTCGGTGCCATGAATATGTGACGACCTCCCGGCCCGCAGGACTAAGGCGGGCCGGGGCTCATCTCAGCGTCAGGTCAGCCGATAAATGCAAAACCGTTCGGCCCAAGCGTCAACACAGAGCCGTCGAGTGTCGCGGCCTGTGAGGGGCCGATAAGCCGACCGGTGCCGCCGGGGGTGGCGGTCAAGGTGCTGCACGACAGGTTGAACAGGCAGTGGATCTGCTCGCCGTCACGCGCGCCCCGGACAAGATGCATCAGCGGCGGCTTGACATCGTCGCAAAATTGCATGGGACCGTGATCCATCAGCGGCGTGTCATGCCGGAATGCAATCATTTCGCGATAGAATGCCAGCACCGACGCAGGCCCCATGCCCTCCACGGCGCGGGCGGCTTGCGGCGGCTTCACCGGCAGCCACGGTGCGGGATGGGTAGAGAAGCCCGCATTGGGTGCGCTTTCATCCCAGACCATAGGTGTGCGGCAGCCATCCCGCCCGGTGCTTTCGGGCCAGTATTTCAGCGCGATTGGGTCGGTTAGCTCATCATAGGTCAGCTCCGTGTCGGTCTGGCCCAGTTCCTCCCCCTGATAGAGACAAATCGTGCCTTCGAATGACAGCAGCATGGCGGCGGCCAGCCGCGCCAGACGGTCATCACCTGCGTCATGGGCGTGCCAGCGGGAAACGTGACGCACCACATCGTGGTTCGACATCGACCACATCGGCCAGCCATCCGCCGCGCCCTTCCAGAAACCTTCGATCACCTCCCGGAAATGCGCGACGGTGAAAGTGTCCGACAGCATGTCGAACGAATAGGCCATGTGCAGGCGGTCATTGCCGGCAGTATATTCGCCCATCAGCGGGATTGCGCAGTCCAGATCGCCCACTTCGCCGACGAGAGTGCGGTCAGAATACTGATCGGTGATCTCGCGGATCACCTTGAGCCACTCGACGTTTTCGGGGCGGCTTTTGGAGTATTTCTGCAACTGCATGTCATAGGGGTTGAGCGGCGGCCATTCGGCCTCCGGCGGCTTGCCCGGATTGTCGCGCAGCTTGGTGTCATGGATGAAGTAATTGACGGTATCGAGCCGGAATCCGTCGATGCCACGGTCCAGCCAGAAATGGAGAATTTTCTTCATTTCCTCCCGCACCGCCGGGTTGTGGTAGTTCAAATCCGGCTGTTCCTTCAGGAAGCTGTGGTAGTAATATTGCCGTCGCCGCGGCTCCCACTCCCATGCGTTGCCGGTCATCACCGACAGCCAGTTATTGGGCGGCGCGCCATCTGGCTGCGGATCGACCCAGACATACCAATCGGCCTTGGGGTTGTCGCGGGAGCTGCTGCTTTCGATGAACCACGGGTGATCGCTCGACGAATGGTTCAGCACCTGATCGACCAGCACCTTCAGCCCCAACTCATGCGCACGGGCGATAAGCCTGTCAAAATCCGCCAGCGTGCCGAAGCATGGATCGACATCAGTATAGTCGGACACGTCATAGCCCATGTCGCGCATCGGCGAGGTAAAGATCGGCGAGAGCCAGATCGCATCCACACCCAGACCGGCAATATGATCCAGTCGCCGGGTGATGCCCGGCAGATCGCCAATGCCGTCTCCGTTATCGTCCTGATAACTGCGCGGGTATATCTGGTAGACCACGGCACCGCGCCACCAATCGGGACCAGTTCGCATTCTGCTTTCCTTCCATCTTGACCTGTCTGCTGCCTCTACGATGGACCAGTCGCCACCGGATTGCCCAGAAGTGCGGCCCAAAGGTGCCATACGAAGAATGACGCTGCGGGCGGGCTTATCAAATGCGAATGCGCGTTTTACGCTCGGCCATCGGACAACCGGGACAGAATGATGAATAATCGAGCCGACTTTCCCCTCTCCGAAACCGGGCGGCCGCCGCTGGAGCGTGTGGCTCTGACCAGTCTGTTGCAGGAGGCGCTGGCGCTGCGCGGTCTAACGCCGGAGCGTGCGGGGCCCGGTGATTGGTATCGTGCCGTAGGTCATGCCCTGCACCGCCATCTCTCGCCCGGTTGGCAGCGGGCCGAGGCGGCACCGGGTAAGCGTGTGGCATACCTGTCGATGGAATTCCTGATGGGTCGGATGCTGGGGGATCTGGCGCTGAATCTGTCCATGACGCAGGCGATTGACGCGGCGCTGGGCGATTTCGGTATCTCGCTTGAGACCGTGACGGGGCAGGAGCCTGACGCCGCTTTGGGCAACGGCGGGCTGGGGCGGCTGGCGGCGTGTTTCCTTGACAGCTTGTCGACCGTGAACTGTCCCGCGACCGGCTATGGCCTGCGCTATGAACACGGGTTGTTTACCCAAGGCTGGGAGGCGGGCCAGCAAACCGAACGGCCCGAGACTTGGCTCGATCACCCGCAGCCCATGCTGATTGAGGGCCGCGCGGCCACCGTGCCCGTGGGCTTTGGCGGGACGGTCCGCGATCATGGAGGGCGTCGGGTCTGGCAACCGGCGGAACGCTTGATCGCGCGTCCCCATGACATGCCGGTTGCGGGCTGGGGCGGGGCATGGGTTAACACCCTGCGCCTGTGGGAGCCGCGGGCCGTCGCCGGGTTTGACCTGCCGCAGTTTTCCGCGGGCGATCACGTCGGCGCGTCGGGCGGCGACAGTTTCGCGCGCGCGCTGGGCCGGGTGCTCTACCCTGATGACAGCACTCAGGCCGGTCAGGAATTGCGGCTGCGACAGGAATATCTGCTCTGCGCCGCGTCGCTGGCCGATATTCTGACACGGGTGAAGGCCGCGGGTCACGCGCCGCTCGACATGGCCGCGCTCTGGGCGGTGCAGTTGAACGATACGCATCCCGCGCTGGCCGCGCCGGAGTTGATCCGCCTGCTGGTCGATGGCGAAGGGTTGAGTTTCGACGCCGCGATGGAAGTCACCCAGCAGAGCCTGAATTACACCAATCACACCCTGATGCCCGAAGCGCTCGAAAGCTGGTCGACATGGTCGATGGGCCGTCTGTTGCCGCGCCACATGGAGATCGTCGAGCAGATCGACGATTGGCACGCCGCGCGCCATCCCCGCCGCCCGGCGACGACTGCGCTGGTGGCGCAGGATCGGGTGCGGATGGGGAACCTTGCCTTTGTGGCCAGTGGGCGGGTCAACGGCGTCTCGGCGCTGCACACCGGGCTGATGCGCCGCACGGTGTTTGCCGATCTCGACCGGCTGCATCCCGACCGGATCGTGAACCAAACCAATGGCATCACGCCGCGCCGTTGGATTGCCAGCGCCAATCCGCCGCTTGCCGCGCTGCTGACGGACACCGTGGGTGAGGGGTGGCAAAATGATCTGGAGCGCTTGTCGGGGCTGGAGGCGCATATCGGTGACGCTGGCTTTCTCGATCAGATTGGCGCGGTGAAACAGCAGGCCAAGCACCGCTGCGCCGAGTGGCTGGCGGGGCAGGGATTGCGTGTCGATCCGCAGGCGATGTTCGACGTGCAGGTTAAGCGCATCCATGAATACAAACGCCAGCTGATGAACCTGCTGCATGCCATCGCGCTTTGGCAGGATCTGCGCGAGGGGCGCGGCCCGGACCAGCCGCGGGTCAAGATCTTCGGTGGCAAGGCCGCCCCCGGCTATGCGATGGCAAAATCCGTCATCCGCCTGATCCATGACGCGGCGCAGGTGATTAACGTCGATCCGCTGACCCGTGGCCGGCTGCAGATCGTCTATCCGGCAAATTACAACGTCTCCATGGCCGAACTGCTGATCCCCGCCGCCGATCTGTCGGAACAGATTTCGACCGCCGGGACCGAAGCGTCGGGCACTGGCAACATGAAGTTTGGGCTGAATGGCGCGCTGACCATCGGCACGCTTGATGGCGCGAACGTAGAAATGCGCGAGCATGTGGGCGCCGAGAATTTTTTCCGGTTCGGTATGACCGCCGAGGAGGCGCTGGCGCGAGCGGCGGTCCCCGATCATGCCCGCAGCGCCATTGGTCAAAGCGCCGCGTTGCGCGATGTGCTGCAGTTGATCGCGGAGGGTCGGTTCAGCCCTGATGAGCCCGACCGCCATCATGGAATCGTCCACATGATGTGGAACCATGACCCCTATCTGTGCGCTTCCGATTACGAGAGTTACGCAACCGCGCAGCGACAGGTCGAGGCTGCCTATGCCGATACGGCCCGCTGGCGCCGGATGTCGGCACTGAACACGGCACGACTTGGATATTTCTCCTCCGACCGGACAATCCGGGGTTATATGGCGGAGATATGGGGCATCGCTCCGAACGGTTGACCGTTCGCAGCCGAGGAGCCCGGCCTGCCCGGCGGTTCGTGGCGGGCGCGGGCGGAAAGGACGCATGAACACGCGCGACCACGAATTTCCGCAGGCTGACGCCATCCGGGCTGGGCGCCATGGCGCTCCATTCGATATTCTGGGCCGACATCCGACGGGGTCGGGTGCGTCTATTGTGCGGGTGCTGATGCCCGGAGCGGAGCGTCTCTGGATCGTTGATGAGGACGGCACCCGGACCGAAGCCGCGCATTTTGGGGATGGGCTATTCGTGGCGGAGGGCGAGATTTCCGCCCGCTACCATCTGCATGCGCAGGGCTATGGCTCCGAATGGCAGGTCGAAGATCCCTATCGGTTTCCGCCCGTGCTGGGCGAAATGGACGAGCATCTGATTTCCGAAGGCTCGCATCACCGTCTGTGGGAACGTCTGGGGGCGCGGCCCATGACCCATGATGGGGTCGCGGGCACGGTATTCGCCGTCTGGGCGCCCTCGGCGCAGCGGGTCGCCGTGGTGGGCGATTTCAACCATTGGAATCCTGCGCGCGGCGTCATGCGTAGGCGCGGTGCGACCGGGGTATGGGAGATTTTCCTACCCGCCGTCGGCCCCGGCGCGGTTTATAAATACGACATTCTCGGCCCCGACGGCGAACAGCTGCCGCTCAAGGCCGACCCGGTGGGCTTTGGCTCGGAACATCCGCCTGCGACCGGTAGCGTCGTGCGCCGCCTGCCGCCCGTGCCGATGGTGGGGGAGGACCGCGCCGCCCGCAATTCCGTCGACGCGCCGATCTCGATCTACGAAGTGCACTTGGGCAGTTGGCGCAAGGTGGTCGAAGACGGCGGCCGCCGCCTGTCCTACGAAGAGCTCGCCCGCGATCTGGTCCATTACGTCGCAGAGATGGGGTTCACCCATATCGAGCTGCTGCCAATTTCGGAATTCCCGTTTGACGGCAGTTGGGGTTATCAGCCCGTCGGCATGTTTGCCCCCACCGTGCGTCACGGCACACCCCGCGAATTCGCGGCTTTCGTCGCCGCGGCGCAGGACGCAGGGCTGGGTGTTCTGCTTGATTGGGTGCCGGGGCATTTCCCCACCGATCCGCACGGGCTGGGCTGGTTCGATGGCACGCCGCTTTATCAATATGCCGATCCGCGCGAAGGATTTCACCGCGATTGGAACACGCTGATCTATGACTATTCCCGCCGTGAGGTGAAGAATTACCTCGTCGCCAATGCGCTTTACTGGCTGCGGCAATATGGGGTCGATGGGCTGCGCGTCGATGCTGTGGCGTCGATGCTCTATCGTGACTACTCGCGGCCCCATGACGAATGGGTTCCCAACGTGCATGGCGGTCGTGAAAACCTCGAAGCGATCGAGATGCTGCGCGAGGTCAACGCCGCCGCCTATGCCGAAGCGCCCGGTATCATGACCGTGGCAGAGGAAAGCACCAGCTTTCCCGGTGTGTCGCACCCGGTGCATGAGGGCGGGCTTGGTTTTGGCTATAAATGGAACATGGGTTGGATGAATGACACGCTCGATTATTTCAAGCGTGACCCGATCCACCGCCGTCATCACCACCATCAGCTGACGTTCGGGCTGGTCTACGCGTTTTCGGAAAACTTCATCCTGCCGATCAGCCATGATGAGGTTGTGCATGGCAAGGGAAGCATGATCGGCAAGATGCCGGGCGATGAGGCTGAGCAATTCGCGAATCTGCGCGCCTATTATGGCTTCATGTGGGGGCATCCCGGCAAAAAGCTGTTGTTCATGGGCTGTGAATTTGCGCAGCGGCGGGAATGGAACCACGACATCAGCCTAGACTGGCATCTGCTGGATCAACCCGCCCACGCTGGGATGCAGCGTCTGGTGCGCGATCTGAACCATCTGTATCGCGATACGCCTGCGCTGCACCGTGACGACAGTCGTGCGCAGGGCTTTGCCTGGCTGGTGGCCGATGATGCGGATCAATCGGTGCTGGGTTTCCTGCGCCGGGCGGGTGATGCGCCGGAAGTGGCGGTGCTGAGCAATCTGACCCCGGTGGAGCGCACGGGCTACCGCGTGGGCCTGCCCATGCCGGGGCGCTGGGACGAGGTGCTGAACACCGATTCCGCGATCTATGGCGGCGAAAACCGCGGCAACCTCGGCGGGGTGGAGGCCGAGCCGGTGCCGTGGAATGGATGGCCAGCATCCGCCGTGGTGACTGTGCCGCCGCTGTCAGTGGTCTATTTCAAGAAGAGCAATACCAGTGCAACCGTTGGGAGGACATGATGAAAGCCAAGGTTAACCAGAGACTTGCTTCGAAAAGCATGGCCTTCGTGCTGGCCGGGGGGCGGGGCAGCCGATTGAAGGAACTGACAGACAGGCGCGCCAAACCGGCGGTATATTTCGGTGGCAAGACGCGGATCATCGATTTTGCACTGTCGAACGCCTATAATTCCGGCATCCGCAAGATGGCCGTCGCCACGCAATACAAGGCGCATTCGTTGATCCGCCATTTGCAGCGGGGCTGGACCTTCTTCCGCGCTGAGCGCAACGAATACCTTGATATCCTGCCTGCTTCGCAGCGGGTGGACGAACACCGCTGGTATCTTGGCACCGCTGACGCCGTGACCCAGAACATCGACATCGTTGACAGTTATGACGTGGAATACGTCCTGATCCTCGCAGGCGATCATATCTACAAGATGGATTACGAGGTGATGATCCAGCAGCACGCCGATAGCGGTGCGGACGTCACCGTGGGCTGCCTGACAGTCCCGCAGAAGGAAGCCAGCGCATTTGGCGTGATGGCTGTGGATGAAAGCCGCAAGATCACCGATTTCCTCGAAAAGCCTGCAAATCCGCCGGAAATGCCGGGCAATCCCGGAAAATCGCTCGCCTCGATGGGGATCTATGTATTCCGCTGGGATTACCTGCGCGCGCTGCTTCTGGCCGATGCGGAGAACCCGAAATCCAGCCATGACTTCGGCCATGATCTGATCCCCGATATTGTCGCCCGTGGCGGCGCGATGGCGCATCTGTTCGATGACAGCTGTGTCACCAGTGGCGAGAATGAAAAGCCCTACTGGCGTGACGTGGGCACTCTCGACAGCTTCCATTCTACCAATGTGGCGCTGACGGAATTCACGCCGGAGTTGGATATTTTTGACCAATCCTGGCCGATCTGGACCTATAGCGAAATCACCCCTCCCACGAAGTTCATCCACGATGAAGAGGGCCGCCGTGGCTCTGCCATCTCATCTATGGTCGCGGGGGGTTGTATTATCTCCGGCACCGAAGTGCGCGAGTCGCTGCTGTTTACCGGGTGTCGGACTCATTCCTTCGCCGAGCTGTTTCAGGTTGTGGCATTGCCGAATTCGGTGGTGAATCGTTCAGCGGTCCTGAAACGGGTTGTGCTGGATCACGGAGTAGTGGTGCCCGAAGGTCTGGTGGTCGGCGAAGATCCCGACGAAGATGCAAAATGGTTCCGGGTCAGCGAGGGCGGGGTGACATTGATCACCCAGCGCATGCTGGACCTGCGCGCGGAGAAGCTTGGCTGAGATTCCGCGCCGGATGCTCGGCACGACAGACGAAAGGAAGGCCTTACATCATGGCCGCGACGAAAACCGGGGTGCTGTCGGTCACCTCTGAATGTGTGCCGCTGATCAAATCCGGCGGTCTGGCGGATGTGGCGGGCGCGTTGCCGGGGGCACTGGCCGGGCAAGGGATCACCATGCGGGTCCTGTTGCCCGCCTATCGCGGCCTGCTGAAAAAGATCGGTCGCACCCGCACCGTTCTGGACCTGCCGAACCTGTTCGGTGGCAAGGGACGGGTGGTCGCGGGCACTGTGGGCGATATGCAGGTTCTATTGCTTGACGCACCGCATTTGTTTGACCGCGCCGGGGGGCCCTATCTGGATGCCGAGGGCCGGGATTTCCCCGACAATCCCGAACGCTTTGCCGCGCTGAGTTGGGCTGCTGCTGAAATTGCGGAACAGGGCCTGTCGGATGGGTGGAAGCCATCGCTGGTCCATGCGCATGACTGGCAGGCGGCGCTGGCACCCGTTTATTTGCGGCTACGCGGCATCCCGGTGCCGTCGATCCTCACCATTCATAACATTGCGTTTCAGGGGCTGGCCCCGTTTGAGAAGATGCAAGCGCTGCGGTTGCCGCCTGAGTTATGGGAGCGTGGCGATACCGAATACTGGGGTCAGATCGGCGTGCTGAAGGCCGGGCTGATCCATGCGGACCGGGTCACGACGGTCTCGCCCACCTATGCGCTGGAATTGCGGCGCGACCGGTTCGGCATGGGGCTGCAGGGGGTGATCGCTGCGCGTCCCGATGGCATCTGCGGCCTTCTTAACGGCATCGATACCGAGGTTTGGAACCCCGAAACGGACCCCGAAGTGGTGAGCTTTTCCGCCCGGTCACTGGCCGGACGGGCCAAGAACCGCAAGCGGCTGGTGGCCGAGTTCGGCCTGACCGATACTGGCGGTCCCATTGCCGCCGTCATCAGCCGCCTGACCCGGCAAAAGGGGCTGGACCTGCTGCCAGAGGTCATCCCGAGCTTCCTTGCCCGGGGTGGCATGGTCGCGATCCTCGGCAATGGCGATGCCGATATTCAGGAAGCGTTGCGCAGTCTGGCGGCGCATTTCCCCGGCAAGGTGGGGCTTTATCTGGGCTATGATGAGGCGCGCTCGCACCGGGTCTTTGCCGGGGCCGACTGCATCGTGATCCCGTCGCGGTTCGAGCCCTGCGGCCTGACCCAGCTATACGGTCTGCGCTATGGCGCGGTGCCGATGGTGGTGGCGACGGGCGGTTTGGCGGACACGGTCATCGCCGCCAATCCTGCGGCGCTGGACCGGGAGGTGGCGACGGGCATCGTGCTGCCTCAGGCCGATACCGACAGCCTTCGGGCCGGGTTCGACCAGCTTCTTGATCTGCATGCGCAGCCTGACGTGTTCCGGCGCATTCGGCGCAATGGCATGGCCGCCAATTTTGGCTGGGCCCGGTCGGCGCAAGCTTACGCAGAACTTTATCACGACCTCGCGCCGGAGCTTGGCCCATGAGCCCACGCGGCGAGGCGTCGCGCGGGGATCGTCCTCCCTCGAAGCTGTTGCATCACGGGCTGTCCGCCGGACGGCCCGATCCGCTTGGCGCGACATGGGATGGCGAAGGCGTCAATTTCGCGGTGTTCAGCGCCGAAGCGGAATTGATCGAGCTATGCCTTTTTTCGCAGGATGGCCGACAGGAGATCGCCCGCATTCCGCTGCGCGAGCGCGATGGTGATGTCTGGCATGTCTATGTGGCGGGCCTGACCCCCGGCACCCGCTACGGATTTCGCGCGCATGGCCGCTACGCCCCTGAACAGGGGCTTCGCTTCAACCCGCATAAGCTGCTCCTCGACCCCTATGCCAAGAAGCTCGCCGGTCGTTTCCGATGGTCCGACGCGCTGCATGGCTACAGGGTCGGCCCGGCGCGGGCGGATCTGGGCTTTGACACGCGCGATAGCGCCTTTGCCATGCCAAAGGCAGTGGTCACCGATCCGACCTTTGCGTGGGGTGACGACCGTCCTCCGCGCCACCGCCGCAGTCAGTCGGTGCATTATGAGACCCATGTCAAAGGCATGACCGCGCAGCATCCCGGCATCGACCGGCGCCGGCGCGGCAGTTTTCTGGGCATGGCGAGCCAACCGGTGCTGGACCATCTCAATAAGCTGGGCGTCACCACGGTGCAGCTCATGCCCGCACAGGCGCATCTGTCGGAGCGATTTCTGGTCGAAAAGAAGCTCAGCAATTACTGGGGTTATCAGACTATCGGCTTCTTCGCGCCGGACCCGCGTTACCTGACGCAAGGCGAGGTCTGGGAATTTCAGACCATGGTGAAGCGGTTGCACTCGGCGGGGATCGAGGTGTTGCTGGACGTGGTGTATAACCACACCGCCGAAGGCAATCAGCTGGGCCCGACGATCAGCTTCCGTGGGCTCGACAACCGCGCCTATTACCGGCTTGCGGAAAACCCGCGCTATTACATTGACGATACTGGCTGCGGCAACACGCTGAACACGGGTCATCCGGCCGTTCTGCGGATGGTGATGGACAGCCTGCGCTACTGGGTGGAGGTGATGCATGTCGACGGGTTCCGCTTTGATCTGGCGACATCGCTGGCGCGGGGGCCGGAGGGATTTGACGTCGATGGCGGGTTCGTCTCCGCGATCCGTCAAGATCCGGTGCTACGCGAGGCAAAGCTGATCGCAGAACCGTGGGATCTGGGCCCCGGTGGCTATCAGTTGGGCAGCTGGCCGCACCCGTTCATGGAATTGAACGACACTTACCGCGACAGCGTGCGCCGGTTCTGGCGGGGCGATGAGGAAGTCATGCCGGAATTGGCCCGGCGGGTCTTGGCCTCTGCCGAGCGGTTCGATCATTCGGGACGCGCGGCGACCGCGTCGGTCAACTTCCTGACCTCGCATGACGGCATGACGCTGGAAGACGTGGTGAGCTATTCCGCCAAGAACAACTGGGCCAATGGCGAGGAGAACCGCGACGGACATGAGCCCAACCATTCCGATGGTATGGGTGCGGAGGGGCAGACCTCGAACCCCGACATTCGCGCAGCCCGTGATCGGCGCAAGCGCAACCTGCTGGCCACGCTGTTTCTAAGTCAGGGCACGCCGATGCTGCTGGCCGGCGATGAGATCGGCAATAGTCAGGGCGGCAACAACAACGCCTACGCACAGGACAATCCGATCGGCTGGATCAATTGGGATCGCCCGGATGCCGCCTTGATGGAATTCGTATCGGAACTGATCTGGCTGCGGCAGGCGCATCCGGTGCTGCGACAGCGGTTGTTTCTGCATTCGCGTCCGCGCGGCACTGACGGAATACCGGATCTGTTTTGGCGCAAGCCGGATGGATCGCCCCCGGCGGATGGCGACTGGCACGACCCGACGTGGCGTGCGCTTTGCATTGAGATCCGTGCCGCTTCGACGACGCCAAGCTACTCCATGTCCGATGACGTCGTATTTGTGGTGTTCAATCGGGGCGAGGCCGTCGACGTCACCCTGCCCGCGCCTTTGTCGGGGTCTGAATGGCGTTGGCTGCTGGACACGTCTGGGGCATCGGTGCCCGGCACCGAAACCCGGTCCAGCGTCCGGGTTCCAGCGGATAGCGTCGCGGTCTTTGACCAAAGTGCGATGATGTGACGCCCGCCTCAGCCGCCGATAGGAATGCCGCCGTTTGGATGGAGCACCTGCCCGGTTAGGTAGCTGGCATCTGCGCAGGACAGAAACAGATAGGCTGGCGCGACTTCGGCGGGCTGACCGGGACGGCCCATCGGTGTGTCGGTGCCGAAATCCTTCACCGCAGCCTCAGGCATGGTTTCGGGGATAAGCGGCGTCCAGATCGGGCCGGGTGCCACGCCATTCACGCGGATACCTTTGTCGGCGAGATTGGCGGCAAGCGACCGGATCAGGGCCAATTCGGCACCTTTCGTGGCCGAATAATCCATCAGGGTCGCATGGCCGCGATAGGCATTGACGGACGTCGTGCAGACAATGGAGCTGCCGTCGCGCAGATGGGGCAGGGCGGCCTGAATGGTCCAGAAATAGCCGAAGGCATTGGTTCTGAATGTCTGTTCTAGCTGCTCTGGCGTGATCGCTGTGAAGTCCGCCTCAACCGTCTGGGTCGACGCGTTGCAGACGACCACGTCCAGCTGGCCATGATCGCGCAGCACCGCGTCGATAAGGGCAAAGCAACTGTCGCGCTTGTCCGCTTCCAGCTTCTCTATGGTGATGTCGGCATTTTCGTCTTGGCGCAGGGCGTCAGCCAGCGCTTCAGCCTCATCTCGATCGGAGTGGTAGGTGACCACTAGTTTTGCGCCTTCGCGGGCGAAAAGCCGCGCGGTCGCGGCACCAATGCCGGAGGAGCCACCGGTAATCAGAGCGACCTTTCCCCGGAGACGTCCGGATCCGGGAAAGCGAGGCATATCATCGGCTGGGGTATCGGGGGTCATGCGGCAACCTTTGGTGGATGGGTCAGAAGACGCGGCGCGTAAGTGGGGCGGCGCGCAGGCAGTTTCTAGCGAACGTGGCGGCCCCGCGCGCTGTTCCCAAAAATGCATCACACCGGGGCCTGCCGCGTCACGCAGCCCGGATAAGATCGCGGTTGGGGGGCGCGGCTGGCGGATTTTCGCAGGGCTGCACAGCTCGGCGGGAACCTCCGCCTCGCACGGGCGTTTTTGCACCGTCTCGAAGTGTTCGAACGCCGCGAGGCTAACCTCACCCGACCTCCCCCGTGCCAGAGGCTTTGCCGATGACGTCTACACGTATGTCACCCCGGACCCGTAGGCCTGCTGATCGGTCTGTGTCCTGTCTGACCATCCTGCTGGCCGGTGGTCAGGGGAGCCGTCTGCACGAGTTGACCCAAACCGAATGCAAACCTGCCGTACCGTTCGGGCCGAGGGGGCGGATTGTCGATTTTGTCTTGTCCAACGCGGCGGTGGCGGGGCTTGGACCAATTCTGGTGGCGACACAATATCGTCCGATCACGCTCACCGCGCATCTGATGCGCAATTGGGCGCCTGCGTTCGAGGGCGGGCTTATGATCCGTGACGGGCATTGCGTGGCTGGCAAGCAAGGGTATCGCGGCACGGCGGATGCGGTGGCTGCGAACATGGCGGAAATCGACAGCGCGGGCTTGGACCATGTTCTTGTGCTGGCGGGCGACCATGTGTTCGACATGGATATCTCGCAAATGATGGCCGGGCATATTTCCTCCGGCGCGGTCGCCACCGTTGCCGCGACGCCTGTGCCGATATCAGAGGCTCGCGGCTTTGGGATCCTTGACGCGGACGCGCAGGGTCAGGTGACGCGATTTGTCGAAAAGCCCGCAAACCCGCCCGCTATGTTTGGCGATCCACGGCGGGCGATGGCCTCCATGGGGATCTACGCATTTCGCTGGGACTGGTTGCGCGCGGCATTGAAGGCGGAATTGCAGCGTTCCGGCACTCGGTTTGATTTTGGACATGATATTTTGCCCCGCGCGCTGCGGGACCGCGATTTGCGGCTGCATGCGCTGCCGGACCGACCAGATGGGCGCAGCGGCTATTGGCGCGACGTTGGCACGCTGGATGCCTATCGCAAGGCGCAGCTGGATTTTGTCACCCCCACCCCGCCCATTCCGTTACCGATGCCGCAAGGCGCGCGTGAAATCTCCGTGCCGTCTATGATGAGCGGCTTTGCCGCACAGGCGGCGGCGCTGAACGGCACCGTGCTAATGCCTGGCGCGCGGCTCGGGCGTGGCGCGCATGCGAAACAGGCTATTTTAGGACCCGATGTTCACCTTCCTGCGGGAATGGTCGTTGGGGAAGACCCAAACGAAGATCGCCGCTGGTTCCGCCGCACGGATGCGGGCACGGTGCTGGTGACAGTCGACATGCTGAAACGTCGCGCAGACGCGGGGACAATGACCCGCGCTATATCAGGATACCGAAATTGAAAGATCTGAAACATGGCCCGGCGACGCTTGCCTTTGACCGGTCGGC
This sequence comes from Marinobacter sp., assembly GCA_040119125.1. Lineage (GTDB taxonomy): Bacteria > Pseudomonadota > Alphaproteobacteria > Rhodobacterales > Rhodobacteraceae > Pacificitalea. The sequence goes on along the minus strand of JBEDTR010000008.1, from coordinate 89,018 downwards.
CTCCCGCTCGGATCAGCTTGGCGCCACGCCGGATTCCGACGGCACGAATTTCGCTTTATTCTCGGACCATGCCGAACGGGTCGAGCTCTGCCTGTTTGATGAGACGGGCCAGAATGAGGTGCAGCGGCTCGACCTGCCGTTGATGGAAGGCGGGATCTGGCACGGATACTTGCCCGGCGTGCAGCCGGGACAGGCCTATGGGTACCGCGTGCATGGCCCCCACGATCCCGAAGCTGGACACAGGTTCAACGCCAATAAACTGCTGCTCGACCCCTATGCGCAGGAAATGCGTGGCTTCCTGAAATGGGACGACGCGCTGTTTGGCTATCCCATAGGCGGCGATGATCGCGAGATCGACACCCGTGACAGCGCGCCTTTCATGCCCAAGGCTGTGGTTGCCGACCCTGTTTATGATTGGGAGGCCGATGACGCGCTGCGCCATAACTGGTCCGATACGGTGATCTACGAGGCCCATGTGAAAGGGCTGACGCAATGTCTGCCCGGCATCCCGGACGAGGATCGCGGCACGTTTCGGGGGCTGAGTTCCGCTCCGGTGATCGAGCACCTGCACAAGATTGGCGTCACCACGATCGAGCTGTTGCCCATCCACGCCATGATCCAAGACCGGCATTTGGTGGAGCAAGGCCTTAGCAACTATTGGGGCTATAACACTATCGGCTTCTTCGCGCCAAACCGCACCTATCTGGCGGGTGAGCAGGTGCGCGAGGTCAAGGACGCGATCAAGCGGTTTCATGCGGCGGGCATCGAGGTGATCCTCGACGTGGTCTACAACCACACCGCCGAAGGCAATGAATTGGGCCCGATGCTCAGCTTCAAGGGGATCGACAACGCCTCCTACTATCTTCTGTCGCCCGAAAATCCGCGCCATGCGTTTGACACGACCGGCACCGGCAACACGCTGAACATGGCGCATCCGATGGTGCTGCGGATGGTGATGGATAGCCTGCGCTATTGGGTGGAGGTGATGCATGTGGATGGCTTCCGCTTTGACCTTGCCTCGACGCTGGGCCGGGAGCCTGAAGGGTTCGAGCGCGAAGGTGCGTTTTTCAACGCTTTGCGGCAGGACCCTGTGCTGGCCCGCGCCAAGCTGATCGCGGAGCCGTGGGACGTGGGCGATGGCGGCTATCAGGTCGGTGGCTTCCCTTGGCCGTTTCGCGAATGGAATGACAAGTTCCGCGATGACACGCGCGCGTTCTGGCGCGGCGATGATGGGCAGGTGCCGCGCCTGTCGCAGCGGCTTCTGGGTTCGCCCACGCAGTTCAACCATGCGCATCGTCCGGCCAACTCCTCGGTCAACTTCGTCGCTGCGCATGACGGGTTCACCCTGTGGGATACCGTCTCCTATAACGACAAGCACAATGACGCGAATGGCGAGAACAATCGCGACGGTCATTCGCACAACATCTCCGACAACATGGGCGCCGAAGGGGAGACGGACGACGGTTTCGTGCTGGCCTCTCGGGAGCGGCGGGTGAAAGCCATGCTTGCCAGCCTGATGTTTTCGCACGGGGTGCCGATGGTGCTGGCGGGCGACGAGATGGGCCAGACCCAGAACGGCAATAACAATGCCTACTGTCAGGACAATGAACTGACATGGATCGACTGGGACGCCGCGCGCCCGGCGCTTATCGAGGCGCTAAGCGCCTTTGCGACAGCACGGCGGGATCTGCAACCGCTGCTGGCACCGCGTTTCTTTGCGATGGGCCGCGCAGAAGAGGATCTTGAGGCAGACCGGGTGCACTCTGACTGGTGGCATCCTGCCGGGCACGAGATGGCCGAGGGCGACTGGCAGGACGCCGGGCTGCGCTGTTTTGGCCTGCGCCACGCACGCAAGGGCGCGGGCATGGCCATGATCTTTTGCAATGCGGGCGAGGATTGCGAAGTGGTGTTGCCCAGCGGCGCGTGGCAGCACCTGTTGTGCAGCGCGCATGACCCCGTCGATGACAAAGCCGGCTCGGTGCAAGGCAAGATCGTGGTGCCTGCCCAATCGGTCGTGGTGCTGCGCGCCCGCGGCGAAGGTTAAGCGAGGGCGCGCGCGTGTCAGCCGCATTGTCCGGAGCGCCGGTAATTCCAGGTGCGCACCAGCTCGACAGAAGACCGGGCAAGGCTGCGATATCGCTCGTCGCGCAGCTTGTTGCGCTGAAAGTTGAGGCGCGACAGGGTGTCGCGCACTTGGTTGGCCTGTTCGGTCACCTCAGCATCGGTGGTGCGCCCGGAAATGCGGAACTGGGATCCGACGATAGCGGGGCTGCGCCCGTGGCCGAGAGTGACCGTGTGCATGATGAGAAAATTGTCGAACGGCTCTCCTTCACGGGTGCGGTTGCGCAACACCACCTCGATCCCGCGCGCGTGGCTAATTGCGGCGCGGATAGCGTCCCGCGCCGCGTCATTTTCCGACCCTTCGCAGCCGACCTGCAGGAACCTGCAGTTCTGGCCAATCACCGCGGCGGGCGCGTAACCCGTGATTTTCTGAAATCGTTCATTGGCCGCGATGAGCGGACAGTCCGGCCGCGAAGCGTCCGCGATTGTCAGTGCGATCGGCAGCCGATCAATGGCCATTTGCACGCCATTAATGGCGGTTTGTTCGAGCATCCGGGGCCCTCTTTACGCATTATTGTGTTTTCACCCGGCAGGGTAAGACTATCTACAATTTGGACCAATTGATCGAAGTTGCGAGCGACGGAGCCTGATGACGCAGCAAGCAGACACTCACGCCCAGCCGGCGCAGGGCCCCGTTATCGTCGGGGTCGGGGCATCCGCCGGTGGGCTGGAGGCCTTACAACAGCTTCTGGATGGGGTGCCGGACCATCATGAATTCGTTTTTATTCTGGTGCAGCATCTCGACCCGCATCACGACAGCATGCTGTCGGATCTTCTGTCGAAACATACCCGCAGCCCTGTTCTGACGGCGCAGGACGACCAGACGGTGGTGCCGGGCTCGATCTACCTCATCCCTCCCAATAAGGCGCTTACCCTCCAAAACGGCAAGCTGCGCCTTGCGCCTTTTGACAGTCCGCGGGGTCAGCGGCGGCCGATCGATATCTTGATGACTTCGATCGCAGAGCAGGCGGGCGACTCTGCGGTTGGTATCGTGCTTTCGGGGACGGGCAGTGACGGCAGTCGCGGTGCGCAGGCGATCAAGGAACATGGCGGGTTGGTTCTGGCGCAGGATCCAGGGCAGGCGAAATACGATGGCATGCCCCGCGCCGTGATGAAGACAGGTGCGGTCGATCTGGTGCTGCCTACCGGTGAAATGATGTCGATGCTCGACGATTATTTCCAGCGCCGCAGCGGACTGCATCCCGAAATCCTTTCAGATGCCGAATTCATTGACCGTGTTGCGCAGCATGTTCGCTATCGCACCGGCCACGATTTCCGCCATTACAAACGGGCCACGCTGCTGCGCCGACTGGCGGTGCGGATGTCGGTGCTGGGGATTACCGCGCCTGATGCCTATCTGCGCGAATTAGTATCGAACAAGGACGAGGCCGCGCGGCTGTTCCGCGATCTGCTCATCAATGTGACCAGCTTCTTTCGGGATGATGACGCCTTCGATAAGCTGCGTTCCAAGGTGCTCCCCCGCATCATCGAGGGGCGTGGCCGTGACGACGAGTTGCGGATCTGGGTGCCGGGCTGTTCCACCGGGCAGGAGGCTTATACCATTGCGATGCTGGTCGCCCGCGAGGTGGAGCGTGACGATGTCCACCCGCGCGTGTCGATCTTTGCGACCGATATCGACGATGATGCGCTGGCTGTCGCGCGGCGCGGTATCTATCCCAATTCAATCATCGACGAAGTGCCCGGGGAATTCCTGACCGAGTTTTTCATCTCGACCCCGGAAGGCTACGAGGTGTCTGCCAAACTGCGCGACATGGTGAAGTTCTCCAGTCAGAGCCTTATCAAGGATCCGCCATTTTCGCGTCTGGATCTGGTCTCGTGCCGAAATGTAACGATCTATTTCGACAGTTATCTTCAGGACCTTGCGATCCACGTCTTTCACTATGCGTTGCGCGAGGACGGCTTTCTGTTTCTCGGGCCGTCGGAAAGTCCGCGGATCATTGACGATTGCTTTAGCGAGATCGACGCCCGCCAACGCCTGTTTCGTCGGCGCAAAGGACCAGCCGTGCCCCTGCGGCTGGTTCAGTCAGCCACCCCGCGTAAGGTCGCCCCCGGCGCCCCGTTGGAGGATGACAGCACAGATAGCCTGACCCGGCTGCCCTATGCCGAGACATTGCTGCGCCGCTATACCCCGGCCTTCCTGCATCTATCGGCTGAGCAAGAGCTTCTCTACGCGTCCGAGACTGCGGCCCCCTACTTGCAGATCCGTCCCGGCGCGCCGGACATGTCGGTGCGCGCGCTCATCAAGCCAGAATTGGAGCCCGCTCTGCGTCGGCTTCTGAATGGCATGGGGCTGAAATCTGACACCACCGAAATTGAGTATCAGGGCGAACTGGACGGGCGTCAGGTTCGCATCGTGATTAGCTGCGAGGATCTGAAAGGCGGCGGATTGCTGGTGGTGTTGCGGGACCAGATGGACCTCCGGCCCGACCGTATGCAATCACGCGACCCGTCGGGCGCAGGATCAGGTTCGGTAGACAGCATTTATGTCGACGCGCTGGAGAAGGAACTGGACGAGGCGCGCCAGACAATCCGCTCCAATATCGAGGAACTTGAGACATCGAACGAGGAGTTGAAAAGCTCCAACGAAGAAATGATGTCGATGAACGAGGAGCTTCAATCCGCCAATGAGGAGCTTTCGACCACCAACGAGGAATTGCAAAACAAGATTCACGAGGTCAACGAGGCCAATGCCGATCTCGCCAACCTGATCCGTGCGATCCGGGTGCCGACCGTGTTTCTCGATCAGAACCTCCGGCTGCGCAGTTTCACGCCAGAAGCCCTCTCGATCTTCAGTTTTGCCGATCATGACCGGGGACGCCCGTTAGAGGAAATCAGCAGCCGCATCGACGGGGATCGGTTGCTTTCCCTGTGCAAGGAGGTGGCGCGCAGCGGAGAAGCCCAGACCGCGCGGTTCATCGATGGCGAAGACGACCGCGTGTTTTCTGCTCAGGTGGTGCCCTACCATACGGAGCGTGAAACATCGTCGGGTGTGGTGTTCACGCTCACCGATGTCAGCGCCGAGGATGCGCTGGCCCGGCAGGCCGAGCAAAACCGGCTGCTGGCCGAATCCCGGTTGGCGGAGGTTGAGGAGGTCTACAATGTCTCGCCGTTGGCGATGGGCTTGATTGATCCTGACATGCGCGTCATCCGCGCCAACCGGCGTTTCGCCGCGCTGACCGGGGCCCAGCCGCAGGATCTGACCGGCCAATCCATCGCGGGTCTAGTGCCCGGCGCGGATGAGGTGATCCACGAATCCGTCCGTAGCGTTCTGTCGACCGGAGCGCCGGTATTGGGCATGCGGTTCGAGGCGGGGCGCGAGACGACGGGAACCGATGACGATCCCCGCATCTGGGAGGTCGATTGGTATCCGGTGCGCTTTGGCGGCGAAACCACCGGTATCGGGATCAATGTTCACGACATCACTGATGACGAGCGTTTGAAATATGAACAGCGTCGTCTGATGCGCGAGCTGCAGCACCGGGTGAAAAACATCCTCGCCAATGTCGTCGCGCTGGTGAACCGCGCCGCGCGGGACGCGCGCCATGACACTGACGCGATGAAGACGCTGACCAAGCGCATTCAGGCGCTTTCAAAAACGCATTCCCTGCTGTCGAATACCGTCGGTGGCGCCACGCGCATCCGGCAAATCATCGAACCTGAACTGACGGCTGTCTACGGCCCCGACCGGGTGCGTGTGCGGGGTCGCAATATTCAGTTGAGCCCGCGCACCTCCTTGGCCTTGGCAACCGCGTTTCACGAACTGGCGACGAATGCCGCGAAATTCGGCGCATTTTCCACCCCTGACGGGCAGGTCTCTCTCGCCTGGAAAAGGGTCGATGACGGGGAGGCGGATGAATTCGTTTTCACATGGCGTGAAACCGGAGGCCCGGTCACCGCGTTACCTACCCGAACGGGCTTTGGGAGCCAGCTGATCCGCTCGACTGTCGAGACCACTCTCGACGGATCGATAGAATTTTCTTGGGAACCAGAAGGTCTGCTCTGCGTTATCCGGGTTCCGAGTGTGCAACTCTTGAAACAAGAAGACAGGTTTTTCGATGACATCTTCGCAAGTTAGACTTTTATACCTTGAGGATGAGGTCATCATCGCGCTCGACACCGAGGATATGCTGCGCAGCATGGGTGTCGGAGAGATCAGCGTTGCCCATCGGCTGGAGGCAGCGGAGAAGCTCGCCCAGCGGGGTGAATTCACCCATGCTCTGCTCGACATTAATGTCGGTCGTGGTTGCACCAGCTTCGAGCTGGGTCGCAAACTCGCCGATCAGGGTGTGCATGTGATCTTTGCGTCCGGCTACGACAAATCCAATTTCAGCGGGCAGGTCGAGGGCTTCGATTATATCGAGAAGCCGCTGGATGCTTCCGCGCTGAAACGCTGCTGCCCGATTTTGGAGGATCAGGTCTCCGCCTGACCCCCGGCTTCATCTGCCTGACAGGCAGTGGAAGCGTGGCGATGCCCGTCCCAGCCAGACTTAACTGCGGCTTACCCTGACATTTTCATTAAGTTCTGCCCGCAAACGTGCATCTGCACGTCGTTGTGGCAGATTTCCCGTGCGGCACGCTTGCCAAAACCGGTCGTCTTCGTTTGACTGAATGTCGGGCCGCGTCATCCGCTTTACGCCGCATCGGGCGGAGACGCATCCACGGTCCCAGCGGAGAGACAGCGGCAGGCATTGCATATGGCGATCTCGTTTCTTCTGAACGGAGAGACCGTGCGCGTGGATCCAGACCCCACTCGCACCTTGCTCGACTGGCTTCGCGAAGAGCGCGGCCTGACCGGCACCAAAGAAGGCTGTAACGAAGGCGACTGCGGTGCATGCACCGTGATGGTGACCGATGCCACGGGTGCGCAGGCGCTGAATGCCTGCATTCTGCTGATGCCGCAGTTGCATGGCAAAGCCGTGCGCACCGTCGAGGGCATCGCTTCGCCGCGTGGGGAATTGCACCCCGTCCAGACGGCGATGATAGAAAAACACGGCTCTCAATGTGGATTCTGCACGCCGGGATTTATCGTATCCATGGCGACCGCTCATCGGAACGGGCAGCGCGATCATGACGATCAGCTGGCCGGCAATCTGTGTCGCTGCACCGGCTACGCGCCGATCATTCGTGCTGCCGAGGCCGCCGCGGATGCACCGGTGCCTGACTGGGTTCACGACACGCCTGCGCCGCACGCTGAGCCACCGGCCTTCCTGCCCGGTTCCGCCGATGAACTGGCGGATTGGTATGCCGACAATCCGGATGCCACTCTGATCGCAGGTGCCACGGATGTCGGGCTCTGGGTGACGAAGCAGTTGCGAGAGCTACCCGCTGTCTGTTTCCTGCACCGTTGCGACGACCTGCGGGGCGTTACCGTGACCGACACTGAGATCCGCATCGGTGCGTTGACCTCCATGACGGCGCTGCGCGAGGCAATCGCACCGTATCATGCCGATTTCGCTGAGATGCTGCGCAGGTTCGGCTCCACCCAAGTGCGCAACGCTGCAACGGTCGGGGGCAATATCGCAAACGGCTCGCCTATTGGCGACAGCCCGCCTGCGCTCATGGCGCTAGGCGCGACGTTACATCTGCGCAAAGGCGACACACGCCGCAGCCTGCCGCTGGAAGAATTCTTTGTCACCTATGGCAAGCAGGACCGCGCCCGAGGCGAATTCGTCGAGGCCGTGAGCCTGCCCCGCCAGCCCGACACGCTACGGATCTATAAGCTGTCGAAACGGTTTGATCAGGATATCTCCGCTGTCTGCGGAGCGTTTAACGTCACGGTGAACGAGGGGCATGTCAGCGCGGTGCGGATTGCCTTTGGCGGCATGGCGGCAACCCCGAAACGCGCCACCGCGGTCGAGGCAGCCTTGCTGGGACAGCCGTGGTCCGAGGCGACGGTGACCTCAGCGCTGCCGTGTTTCGCAGAAGACTTTCAGCCCCTTAGTGATATGCGGGCCTCTGCTGACTATCGCCTGTCTTCCGCGCGCAACATGCTGCGCCGCTATTGGCTGGAACGGGAAAATGGCGCCCCGCGTGTGCTGGAGGTGACCGCATGAGCGTGCACAAGCCTCTCCCCCATGATGCTGCGACGCTGCATGTCACTGGCGGCGCGCGCTATATCGACGATATCCCGGTGCCCGCCAATTGCCTGCATCTGGCCTTCGGGATGAGTCGCATCGCGCGGGGTCGGATCACGGCGATGGATCTGGCAGATGTGCGTGCCGCGCCGGGTGTCATCGCTGTGCTGGCCGCCGATGACCTGCCGGGTGCCAATGACGTTTCCCCCTCTGCCCACGATGAGCCGATGCTGGCCGAGGGCGAAGTGTTCTATCACGGGATGCCGCTGTTTTTGGTGGTCGCAGAAAGCCATCTCGCCGCGCGTCGCGCCGCGCGATTGGGCCGGATCGACTATGACGAGGCGCCCGCGATCCTGACGATCGAGGATGCGCTCGCCGCCGATAGCCGGTTCGAGGAAGGCCCCCGCGAGTATATGCGCGGCGATCCGGCAACCGGATTTGCGAACTGTGCCACCGTGATCGATGACAGCATCACCTTTGGCGGGCAGGAACATTTCTATCTGGAAGGGCAGGCGGCGCTGGTGCTGCCGCAGGAAAACGGCGACATGGTCGTGCATTCCTCCACCCAGCATCCGACCGAAATCCAGCATAAAGTGGCCGAGGCATTGAACATGCCGATGCATGCCGTGCGCTGCGAGGTGCGGCGCATGGGCGGTGGCTTTGGCGGTAAGGAAAGTCAGGGCAACGCGCTGGCCGTCGCCTGTGCGGTCGCTGCGGCGGCGACCGGGCGGCCTTGCAAGATGCGTTACGACCGTGACGACGATATGATGATTACCGGCAAGCGGCATGATTTCCGCATCGATTACCGCGCCGGGGTGGATGCCGAAGGGCGCATTCAGGCGGTGGAGTTCGACCAATATTGCCGCTGCGGCTGGTCGCAGGACCTGTCCCTGCCGGTGGCGGATCGGGCGATGCTGCATGCCGACAACGCTTATTGGCTGCCGAATATTCGCATCACGTCCCACCGGCTGAAGACCCATACCCAATCCGCCACCGCCTATCGCGGGTTTGGCGGGCCGCAAGGCATGTTGGGGATAGAGCGGGTGCTGGACCATCTGGCCCATGCGCTGGGGGTCGATCCGTTGGAGCTGCGCAAGCGCAACTTCTATGCTTCCGCCGGGAGTATTTCCCGCCAGACGACGCCCATGCCCGCACATTCGGTCGAGCCGCGCCCCGAAGGCGCGCAGGCCGATCTGACCTCCCGCGGGGTGACGGGCGAGGTGCAGGAAGACGCGGTGCCAGAGCCGGTCGCGGATGTGCCGCGCCAGACCACGCCCTATCATCAGCCGGTCGAGGATTTCATTCTGCATGAGATGGTCGATGCGTTGGAGCGCAGCTCCGATTATGCCGCCCGCCGTGCGGCAATTGCGGAGTGGAACGCCGCCAACCCGGTGCTGAAGCGCGGCATCGCGCTGACCCCGGTGAAATTCGGCATTTCCTTTACGCTGAGCCACCTCAATCAAGCGGGCGCGCTGGTGCATGTCTATCAGGACGGTTCGGTTCATATGAACCACGGCGGCACCGAAATGGGGCAGGGCCTGTTTCAGAAGGTGGCGCAGGTCGCGGCCAGCCGCTTTGGCATCGGCATCGACCGGGTGCGGATCACTGCGACCGATACGGGCAAGGTGCCCAATACCTCCGCCACTGCGGCCTCCTCGGGCTCGGACCTGAACGGTATGGCGGTGAAAGCCGCCTGCGACACGATACGCGACCGGCTGGCGGAGTTCATCGCGGAGCAGCATCAGGCCGATCCGGCGCAGGTGCGGTTCGAAGGCGGCATGGTGCATGTCGGCGGCGAGGCGATCCCCTTCGAGACCGTTGTGGCCGAGGCTTATATGGGCCGCATCAGCCTGTCCGCCACGGGGTTCTACAAGACGCCGAAGATCGTCTGGGACCGCATCCGCGGCACCGGGCGACCGTTCTACTATTTTGCCTATGGCGCAGCAGTGACCGAGGTGGCGATTGATACGCTGTCTGGCGAAAACCGCATCCTTCGGACGGACATCCTGCATGACTGCGGCAGCTCGTTGAACCCGGCGCTGGATATCGGCCAGATCGAGGGCGGCTATGTGCAGGGCGCGGGTTGGCTGACGACCGAGGAGCTGGTCTGGGACGCAACGGGTCGCCTGACCACCCATGCGCCGTCGACCTACAAGATCCCCGCCTGTTCAGACAGGCCGCCAGTGTTCAACGTCGACCTGTGGGACGGACAGAATGCCGAAGACACGATCTATAGGTCCAAGGCCGTGGGAGAGCCGCCCTTCATGCTGGGGATTTCGGCGCTGATGGCGCTGTCCGATGCGGTGGCGGCCTGCGGCGATGCCTACCCCGCGCTTGACGCGCCCGCGACACCGGAGCGGGTGCTGGCGGCGGTCGAGCGGGTGCGCGGGTGAGCTTTGATCTAGACACCTTGCGCGCGGCTGTGGCTCGTCATGGTCGGGTGGCGCGGGTTGTCGTGGCCGGAACAGAAGGGTCGGTTCCACGTGAAACTGGTGCGGCGATGCTTGTCTGGGATGGCGGACAATCCGGCACGATCGGCGGCGGCGCGCTGGAGATGGAGGCGGCGCGAACCGCTTTGCACAGATCCGGCATGATCCGGGTGCCGTTGGGCCCCGGTATCGGCCAATGCTGCGGCGGGGCGGTGCGGTTGCTGACGGAACAGTATGACGCCGCCTCACTCGATGCGTTAAGGGTTGAGGCCGGGCATGTCCTGCGCCCTCTCGAGGGCGCGCCGTCCGAATTGCCTCTCGCGCTGCGCCGGGGATTGTCTGAGGCGCGTGCTGGCGCCGGAGCGATGCCCCCGGGTGAAATCGGCGGTTGGTTCGTGGAGCCGCTGCATCGGCCCGCGCGGGCGCTATGGCTCTATGGCGCGGGCCATGTGGGCCGGGCTATCGCAGGGGTCATCGCGCCGCTGCCGGAGTGGCAGATCACATGGATCGACAGCGCTGCGGCGCGTTTCCCTGATACGGAAGCTCCCGCCGCTGAACGCCTTATCGCCGCGAACCCGGCTGACGTCGTGCGCCATGCCCCCGACGACGCCCATCACCTGATCGTGACATATTCCCATGCGCTCGACCTCGAACTGTGCCATCAGGTGCTGTCGCGGCGGTTTGGCTGGGCGGGGCTGATAGGCTCCGCCACCAAATGGGCGCGGTTTCGGTCGCGGCTGGCGGCGCTGGGGCATCCGGCGGAGCACGTCGCGCGCATCACCTGTCCGATCGGAGATCCCGGTCTGGGCAAGCATCCGCAGGCCATCGCGCTCGGGGTTGCCGTGCAGCTCGTGCAGATGGCGCAGACACGACAGGAGGCCCGCTCCGCATGACCGCGCTGCTCACCCTCGACGGGTTGACCAAGGCCTATCCCGGCGTGATCGCCAACGATGACGTCAGCTTTGCGATCGGAGGGTCGGAAATCCACGCTTTGCTGGGCGAGAACGGCGCGGGCAAGTCGACGTTGGTCAAGATGATCTACGGGCTGGTGAAGCCCGATCGCGGGCGCATGCAGATGAATGGCGCTTCTTACGCGCCGAGCGATCCGCGTGCCGCGCGCGCCGATGGGGTCGCGATGGTGTTTCAGCACTTCTCGCTGTTCGATGCGCTGGACGTGGCCGAAAATGTTGCGCTGGGTATGGAGAACCCACCCAAGCGGGGACAGCTGGCGGCGCGCATCCGCGAAGTGTCTGCCGAGTATGGCCTGCCGTTGGACCCGTCGCGCATAGTCGGCGATCTGTCCGCGGGGGAACGCCAGCGGGTCGAGATCATTCGCTGCCTGCTGCAAGATCCCAAGCTTCTGATCATGGATGAGCCGACCTCGGTCCTGACGCCGCAGGAGGTGGAGATCCTGTTCGCCACGCTGCGCAAACTGCGGGCCGAGGGCACCTCGATCCTGTATATTTCGCACAAGCTGGAGGAGATCCGCGCGCTGTGTGACACAGCGACAATCCTGCGACTGGGCAAGGTCGTCGGGCGTTGCGATCCGCGCGAGCGATCCGCCGGTGAACTGGCGGAGTTGATGGTGGGCACGAAACTCACCCCACCTGCGCGCGCGGCAGGTGCCGGGGGCGACACGGTGCTGGAACTGCGCGACCTGACCCTGCCGCCCGCCAGCGCCTTTGGCACGACGTTGCGGGATATCTCATTGACCGTTCGCACCGGCGAGGTGCTGGGCATTGGGGGCGTTGCGGGCAATGGGCAGGATGAGCTGCTGGCCGCGCTGTCGGGCGAGGTCTCGGCCCCGCCGGGAACCATCTGGCTCAAGGGCCGCGATATTGCCCGCACCGGCCCGGTGCAGCGCCGGGTTGAGGGATTGCTTACCGCGCCCGAAGAACGGCTGGGCCACGCCGCTGCACCGGATATGAGCCTGACTGAAAACGCGCTGCTGACGGGGTCCGTCCGCGAGGGGCTGGCGCGGCGCGGTTTCCTCGACTGGGGCGGCGCGCGCAATTTTGCCCGCCGGATCATCGACCGCTTTGACGTGCGCACGCCGGGACCACATGTGGCGGCGCGGGCGCTCTCCGGGGGTAATTTGCAGAAGTTCGTCATCGGACGCGAAATTTTGCAGCGCCCCGATGTGCTGGTGGTGAACCAGCCGACATGGGGCGTCGATGCCTCCGCCGCTGCCGCAATCCGACAAGCGCTGCTGGATCTGGCGGAACAGGGCGCGGCGGTGGTGGTGATCTCGCAGGATCTGGATGAGTTAATGGAAATCTCCGACCGCTTCGCGGCGCTGAACGGGGGCCGCTTGGGTGAGCCGCGCCCGGCGCGCGGGCTGGAAATGGAAGAGATCGGCCTGATGATGGGTGGCGCTCACGACATGGAGGTGGCCCATGCCGGCAGCTGACGTCCTCTTGCCCGAAATACTCTCGCCCAAGGCGGCCCTGACCCGCGTCACGGAGGCTGCCCTATGATCCGGCTTGAAAAACGCCCGATGCCGTCGCGGCTTTGGACTTTCTGCACGCCGCTTCTGGCGATTGCGCTAACGATGATCGCAGGCGGACTTATGTTCGCCGCTTTGGGCAAGGATCCTGTCGCGGCGATCCGGGTGATCTTTCTGGATTGGTTGCTGTCCGAGCACTGGCAATATCACCTCTCTGAAATACTTAAAAAGGCCGCCCCGCTGATCCTGATCGCCATCGGGCTCAGCCTCGGGTTTCGGGCGGGCATCTGGAATATCGGCGCGGAGGGTCAGTATATCCTCGGCGCGATTTGCGGGGCGGCTGCGGGGCTGGCGTTCTACCCGTTGGAAAGCCCGCTGATCTTTCCGCTGATGGTGGTCGCGGGTGCGCTGGGGGGCATGGCTTGGGCGATGATCCCGGCGCTGTTGAAGGTGCGGTTCGGCACCAATGAAATTCTCGTGTCGCTGATGCTGGTTTATGTGGCCGAACAATTGCTGGCCTCGATGTCGATTGGCCTGCTGAAGAACCCCGAAGGCTACGGCTTCCCCGGTTCGCGCAATCTGGCGCAATGGTCATCCTCGGCAAACCCGGAATTGATCGCGGGCTGGGGTCTGCATTGGGGCACGGTCTCGGCGCTGCTGGCGGTGGCGGCGGCCTATGTGCTGCTGAACCGGCATATCTTGGGTTTTCAGATACGATTGGCCGGGCAAGCACCCCGCGCGGCGCGGTTCTCCGGCGTGAACCCGAAATTGCTGACGGTCTTCTGCCTTGCCGTATCGGGCGCGCTGGCCGGGCTGGCCGGTGTGTTCGAGGCGACAGGCCCAGCCGGGCAGATCACCATTGATTTCAACGTAGGCTATGGGTTCACCGCAATTATCGTCGCGTTTCTGGGCCGCCTGCATCCGGTGGGTATCCTGCTGGCGGGCCTTCTGATGGCGCTCACTTATGTAGGCGGCGGCACAGCGCAAAGCCAGCTGGGCCTGCCATTCGCCGCCATTCAGGCCTTTCAGGGCATGTTGCTGTTTTTCCTGCTGGGGGTGGACGTGCTGTCGAATTACCGAATGCGGCTGGGCCGTCGCGGGGTGGCGTGATGGATCTGAGCGCGATCAACTGGGGGCTGCTGCTGGCCTCGCTCATGGTGGCGGCGACGCCGATCCTGCTGGCGGGCATCGGCGAATTGGTGGTCGAGAAATCTGGCGTGCTGAACCTCGGGGTTGAGGGGATGATGATCACCGGCGCGATCTGCGGTTTTGCCGTGGCGGTCGGGACAGGCAATCCGGCGATCGGCTTTGTCGCGGCGGCGGCGGGCGGGGCGCTCTTGGCGCTTCTGTTCGGGGTGCTGACGCAATTCGCGCTGTCGAACCAAGTGGCCACCGGGCTGGCGCTGACCCTCTTCGGGCTGGGCCTGTCGGCGCTGCTGGGGCAGGGCTATCAGGGGGTGAAGCCGCCCTCTACGCCGCGCCTGGACCTTGGACCATTGTCGGATCTGCCGGTGATCGGGCCGATCCTGTTTCGCCATGACTTGATGGTTTACCTCGCCATTGCGCTGGTGGTGGTGGTCTGGCTGGTGTTGGCGCGCACCCGCGCAGGGTTGATCCTGCGCGCGGTGGGCGAAAACCCCGCCGCCGCCCATGCGCTTGGCTATAAGGTCGTCGCCGTGCGGCTGATGGCGATTGCCTTTGGCGGGGCCTGCGCGGGGCTGGGCGGGGCCTATCTGAGCCTCGTGCGTGTGCCGCAATGGACCGAAGGCATGACCGCAGGCGCAGGCTGGATCGCGCTCGCGCTGGTCGTCTTTGCGTCATGGAAGGCCGAGCGCGTTCTGCTAGGCGCGTGGCTGTTCGGCGGCATGACCGTGTTGCAGCTGAACCTGCAAGCGGCGGGGCTGGCGATCCCCGGCGAATACCTGTCGATGTCGCCCTATATCGTCACCATCATCGTGTTGGTCATCATATCGTCGCGCCGGGGGCGGGCCGCGTTGGCGGCACCTGCGGGGCTGGGCAAACCTTTCCATGCGTCAGGCTGACCCGGTGGCATCCAAGTCATTGTAACTATGGGCTGTCGGGAAGGCTTGCGCCGCCCCGGTTCGCCCGAAATAAAAGGTGCGGCAGACGCGCCGATCCAACAGAGGAGATACCAATGAAACCCATTCATTCCTTGCTGAGCGGGCTGACCGTCGCAGCGGCGCTGGCCACCGGTCCGGCCTTTGCCGAAGCTCATATGGAAAAGGCCAAGGTCGGCTTCGTCTATGTCGGCCCCGTCGGCGATGGCGGCTGGACCTACGAGCATGATCAGGCGCGTCAGGCGGTCGAAGCCGAGTTCGGCGATCAGGTCGAGACGGTCTTTGTCGAAAGCGTTCCCGAAGGCCCGGATAGCGAGCGGGTGATGACGCAGATGGCGCTCGACGGCGCGGATCTGATCTTCACCACTTCGTTCGGCTACATGGACCCGACGATTAATGTCGCGGCGAAATTCCCCGACGTGAAATTCGAGCATGCCACCGGCTACAAGCGTGCCGATAACGTCTCGACCTATTCCGCCCGCTTCTACGAAGGCCGCGCAGTGCAGGGCCATATCGCGGGCAAGATGACCGAAAGCAACGTGATCGGCTATATCGGCTCGGTGCCGATCCCCGAAGTGATCCGCGGCATCAACTCTGCCTATATCCACGCCAAGAAGGTCAACCCGGATGTCGAATTCAAGGTCGTCTGGGTCTATAGCTGGTTCGATCCGGCCAAAGAGGCCGACGCGGCCAAGGTGCTGATCGATCAGGGCGCTGACGTGATCTTGCAGCACACCGATTCCACCGCGCCCCTCGCCGCAGCACAGGAAGCCGGCGGTGTGATCGGCTTCGGTCAGGCGTCCGACATGGCGGAATATAAGCCTGAGCCGCGCGTCTCCTCGATCATCGACAACTGGGCGCCCTACTACATCGACCGGGTGAAGGCTGTCATCGACGGCACATGGGAAAGCACCGACACTTGGGCCGGGATCGACGAAGGCATGGTGGGAATCGGCGAGATGACCGACGCAATCCCCGCTGACGTCCGCGAAGAAGCGCAGGCACTGGCCGATTCCATCGCGGCGGGCGAATACCATCCCTTCACCGGTCCGGTGAACAAGCAGGACGGCACCGCGTGGCTGGCCGAGGGCGAGACCGCCGATGATGGCACGTTGCTGGGCATGAACTTCTACGTCGAAGGGCTGGAAGGCACGATCCCGCAGTAAACGAGACGCATCCTCCGCATTCACGCGGAGCTTTGCACAACGACGCGACCCGGCCAGCATCTGCCTGCGCCGGGTCGTTTGCTGATCGGTGTTGCCCTAGTCCCGCGCCTGAGGCGCCGCTCACCCGTCCGCGCGCAGGCGGGCATTTTTCGGGTCATGTGGGCTGTCGGCCACCACTTCCGCATCCCATAGTTCTCGTTGCATACGGATTTTCACATGGGTGCCCGGCTCCGCCAGATCAGGGCGCACATAGCCGATCCCGATGGATTGCCGAAAGACCGGCGACCAGCCGCCAGAGGTCAGCCGCCCGACCACCTCGCCGTCTTGCAAAATCGCCTCGCGCCCCCACGGATCGGCATCGTCGGGCCCGTCGATCAGCAGCGTCACACAACGGCTGCGCGGCGCGGTGCTGAGCATTGCCTGCTTCCCGTGAAAATCCTTGTCGGTGTCCACGAACCGGTGCAATCCGGCCTCTTGCGGGGTTGCGTCCCGGCCCAGATCGCTGCCAAACGCGCGGTAGCTTTTCTCCTGTCGCAGCCAGTTCTGCGCCCGCGCGCCGACCAGCCGCAGATCATGCGCAGCACCCGCTTCCATCAACCGGTCGAACAGGTGGTTCTGCATTTCGATCGGGTGGTGCAATTCCCAACCCAGCTCCCCGGTATAGGCGACCCGCGCGGCAAGGACCGGCACCATGCCCAACTCGATCCGCCGCGCCGAGAGCCACGGGAAACGGGCGTTCGACAGCGCGGTGTCTGGCTCCGCGTCGCGCACCAGTCCGCGCAGCACGTCACGGCTGCGCGGCCCGGACAGTGCGAAGACCCCGTATTGCGTGGTCACGTCGCGCAACTGCATTGGCCCGAAGCGCGGCACGCCCTCGGCCACCGCCTGCGCCAGCCAGTCCCCGTCATACGCGTGCCACGCCCCGGCGGAGACAAGGTAATACCGGTCGTCTGCCTCGCGGATCACAGTATATTCCGACCGGATCGTGCCCGCCGGACCCAGCGCATAGGTCAGGCTGATACGGCCGGTGCGGGGCAGGCGATTGGTGGTGACCCAGTCGAGGAACGCGGTGGCACCGGGGCCCTCCAACACATGTTTGGCGAAAGGCGTGGCATCGATCAGCCCGACGCCTTCGCGCACCGCCTGCGCCTCCGCCACCGCATGAGGCCACCACTTTCCGCGCCGAAAGCTGCGGCTGGCGGCATCGTCAAAACCTTCGGGCGCGAAGTAATTTGGCCGTTCCCAGCCATTTACCTGCCCGAATTGTGCGCCGCGCGCCTTCAGCCGGTCATAACAAGGCGCGGTGCGCAGCGGGCGCGCGGCGGGGCGTTCTTCGTCCGGGTGATGGAGGACATAGACATGGGCATAGGCCTCCTCATTCTTGGCAATTGCGTAATCGGTGGTCATCCACGGACCGAATCGGCGCGGGTCGAGGCTCGCCATGTCGATCTCGGCCTCTCCCTCGGTCATCAATTGAGCCAGATAATGCCCCGCGCCGCCAGCGGCGGTGATGCCAAAGCTGAAGCCTTCGGCCAGCCACATGTTGCGCAGGCCGGGCGCAGGCCCCAGCAGCGGATTGCCGTCGGGCGTGTAGCAGATCGGGCCATTGTAGTCGTCCTTTAGACCGGCGGTCTCGGAGGAGGGAATACGGTGGATCATGCTCATATACTCCGCCTCGATCCGGTCCAGATCGAGCGGGAACAGATCGGCGCGGAAGCTTTCTGGCACGCCATAGGGGAACCGCGCCGGTGCGCCGCGTTCATAAGGCCCAAGGATCCAGCCGCCGCGCTCCTCGCGCACATACCAGCGCGCGTCGGCATCGCGCAGCACCGGATGCTCACCATGTTTGCGTCGCCATTCGACCAGTGCCGGGTCAGGCTCGGTCACGATATACTGGTGCTCGACGGGGATCGCGGGAATACGCAGGCCGAGCAGACGCGCGGTGCGCTGCGCATGATTGCCGGTGGCGGTGACGACATGCTCCGCCGTGATTTCCAGCACCTCGTCCGAGGGCACAAGGTTGCCGCCGCGCTCGACCATACGCCGAGCGGTGACGAGCCAATGCGTCCCGGTCCGGCGGTAAGCGTCCACCTGCCAACGCCGCTCAATCGTGACCCCATGCAGTCGCGCGCCGCGCGCCATCGCCTGCGTCACATCGGCGGGGTTGATATAGCCATCGGTGGGATGAAACAGCGCGCCTTGCAGGTCCTGCGTGCGCAGCAGCGGCCAACGGTCGGCCATGTCGTCGGGCGAGAGCCACTCGAACGGGATGCCCACCGATTCTGCCGTTGCTGCATATAGCTCGAATTCGTCCATGCGAGCCCGCGTTTGCGCCATGCGCAGGTTGCCCACCACGGCAAAACCGGGGTTCAGGCCCGTCTCCTGCTCCAGCGTTTTGTAAAAGCGGACGGAATAGTCGTGAATATGGCTGGCGGCGTAGCTCATGTTGAACAAGGGCAGCAGCCCCGCCGCGTGCCATGTGGAGCCTGCGGTCAATTCGTCGCGCTCCAGCAACAAGACGTCCCAGCCCGCGCGCCCCAGATGATAGGCGATCGCGGTGCCCACCGCGCCGCCGCCGACGACCAATGCCCTGACCTGTGTCTTCATCTTCGGTCTCCGCCCGCTATGTCCGAGCATTCTGGCAGCGCATGATTTTGGGGCAAGAGCCAATGCCGCCGAACCATTGCCGCAGCGCGGCGCAGACGGTATGTCGCAGCCCATCGGCCACCGGGGAGGAGCGCGATATGGACGTTTTCAAGGATATCGCGACGCTGCGCGCGGCCCGCGCAAACATGGGTGGATGCGTCGGGCTGGTGCCGACGATGGGGTATCTGCATGACGGTCACTTGGCGCTGGTCGCTGCCGCGCGGGAGCGATGCGATCATGTGATTGCCTCGATTTTTGTAAATCCACGACAATTCGGGGAGGCTGCCGACCTTGCCGCGTATCCTCGCGACCATGAGCGTGACATGGCCCTTTTGCGGGAGGCGGGCGTGGATGCGCTGTTTCTGCCGGGGGTGGAGGCCATGTATCCCGCTGGCGCCGAGACTGTGGTGAATGTGCCCAGCCTGTCGGATCGCCTGATGGGCGCCCTGCGGCCCGGCCATTTCCAAGGCGTGGCAACAGTGGTGTGCAAGCTGTTCAACATCACGCGCCCCGACATCGCATTTTTCGGGGAGAAGGATTACCAGCAGCTGTTGGTGATCCGTCGCATGGCCGCCGATCTTGATACCGGGGTGGAGGTCGTGGGCCTGCCGACGGTGCGCGATGCGGATGGGCTGGCGCTTAGCTCCCGCAATGTGCGGCTGAGCGCCGATCAACGGCAGGCGGCATTGGTGCTGAACCGAGCGCTGGACGCCGCGACGCAGGCCACCGAGCAAGGCGCGCCGGTGGATCAGATCCGCGCCGCCGCCAATCGGGTTCTGACGGCGGAGCCGCAGGCCGCCGCGCCCGGGATTGATGTGCAGGATGCTCTGTCGCTGGCGGATGTCACCGGCCGTCCCACCGCGCCGGTGGTTATCCTGCTCACCGCGCGCTTTGGCGAGGTGCTGCTGATTGATCAGCGGGTGGCAACGCCACCGCCCGCGTGATCCGCTTCGACTGGCTCTAAATACTTACGTCGGAGGCATGGCCGGATCTGGACCACACCCCCGACGGGTTAGGATCAGGCGACCAGTCGGTAACCGCCGCTTTCCGTGACGAGCAACCGCGCGTTCGAGGGATCGGGCTCGATCTTCTGGCGCAGACGATAGATGTGGGTTTCCAGCGTGTGCGTGGTGACGCCCGCATTGTAGCCCCAGACCTCATGCAGCAAGACGTCGCGGGCCACGACACCCTCCGTCGCGCGATAGAGGAACTTGAGGATGTTGGTTTCCTTCTCGGTCAGGCGGATCTTCTTGTCATCCTCCGTCACCAACATCTTCATGGCCGGGCGGAAGCTGTAGGGCCCCAACTGGAAGACCGCGTCTTCGGACTGCTCATGCTGGCGCAGCTGGGCGCGAATGCGGGCCAGCAGAACCGGAAATTTGAATGGTTTGGTAACATAGTCATTCGCGCCCGCGTCCAGCCCAAGGATGGTGTCCGCGTCGGAATCATGACCCGTCAGCATCAGGATGGGACATTTGACATGCTGCTTCCGCATCAAGCGGCATAGCTCGCGCCCGTCTGTATCGGGCAGGCCCACATCAAGGATCACAAGGTCGTAGAGACCTTCCTTGATCTTTTCCATCGCCTCGGCGCCCGAGCCTGCTTCGAATACGTCGAAATCCTCGGTCATCACCAGCTGTTCGCTCAGCGCTTCGCGCAGGTCGTCCTCGTCATCGACAAGGAGAATTCGTTTGAGATTGGCCATGTGCTCGCCTCCGTTTCTCTTGGACATGGAGATGTTCACAGATACGTGCCCCGGCAAGATTTGCTGCATCAGTCTCACGCGGTCGTGTCGCTGGGTGGGCAAATGTTTCACATTGCGTCAGTTAATGGCTACATCTGCGCCCGTCAGCGCGTTGTCGGGCGATCATTCACGAGATCGACGACAGCCATACGCCGCCATCATTGCTTCCATCCATCCGGAGCCCGCCCATGCTGTTTGCCCTTAGCCCTGCCGAACGTCGTGCCCGTGCCCGTGCCGATTTGCGGCTTGGTTTGCCGGTCGCCGTTGCATTGGAGGGCGAGGCCGCGCTGGCCGTCGCGGTGGAAACCCTGACCGCCCAGCGTCTGGCGGAGCTGCGCGGCGCTGGCATTCCGGTAATGGCTGTTTCGGCCCGGCGTGCGGCGACGCTGAAGGCGCGCGCCTATGATGGCGATCTGGCCCGGATCGAACTGCCCGGTGGGGCGGATCTGATGTGGGTGCGCGCCGTGGCGGACCCCTCCGCCGATCTTTCGACGCCGTTGAAGGGGCCGTTCACCACCCAGCGCGATGGCTGCGCGGCATTGCATCGCGGCGCCTTGCTGCTGGCCAAGGAGGCGCGGCTTTTGCCGGCTGTCTTGGTCATGCCCCTCCCCGGAGGCCGCGACGCTGCACGCGCTGCCGATCTGACGGTGTTGGACCTTGCGACCGATGGCCCCGACCCAGCAGGGGCCGCTTTTGCCGATGTGGCGGGGGCGCGCCTGCCGATGGAACTGGCCGGGCAGGGGCGTGTGCATGTCTTTCGCCCCGATGACGGCGGCGAGGAGCATTACGCGATCGAGATCGGTCGCCCCGACCGAGCGCAGCCAGTGCTCGCACGGCTGCATTCGGCGTGCTTCACGGGCGACGTTCTCGGCTCCCTCAAATGCGATTGCGGCCCGCAATTGCGCACCGCCTTGGCGCGGATGGGCGAGGCGGGTGCCGGTGTGCTTTTGTATCTCAACCAAGAAGGGCGCGGTATCGGACTGGCCAACAAGATGCGCGCCTATGCGCTGCAGGACCAAGGCTTTGACACGGTCGAGGCCAATCACCGGCTGGGGTTCGAGGATGACGAGCGCGATTTCCGCATCGGCGCGGCGCTGCTGCGGGGGTTGGGGTTTGATCAAGTGCGGTTGATGACCAACAATCCCGCCAAGGTCGCAATGATGCAGGATAACGGGATCGATGTAACCGAACGTGTGCCTTTGCGCGCCGGTCACACCGCCGAGAATGCAGCCTACCTCGCGACCAAGGCCGCCAAGTCGGGGCACCTTCTGTGAGCGGCGGCGCAAGTCCCGCCCTGATCGCGACCCGCTGGGGGGCGTGGCTCGACGGGCTATGGCTGCCCTGTGCGATTGGCCGCGGCGGCATGACCGATGATAAGCGCGAAGGCGACGGCGCCAGCCCGCGCGGGTTTCACCGAGCCACGGGGTTGCTGTACCGTGCCGACCGGGTGGCACGGCCCGCGCCGTGGGCACAGGCGATCGGGCCGGGGGATTTGTGGTCGGATGACCTGCGCGATCCTGATTACAATCACGCGGTGCGCGCGCCGCATGGCTACGGGCACGAGCGTCTGCACCGGGCGGACCGGCTTTACGATATTGTCTTGCTGACGGATTGGAACTGGCCCGATGCGGAGCCGGGCCGTGGGTCGGCCATCTTCCTGCATCGCTGGCGCAAACCGCGACACCCGACAGAAGGCTGCATCGCGTTTCGCCCCGATCACCTGAAGCGCGTGGCGGCGCGGCTGCATCCCGGCGCGCTGATCGAAATCCGCTAGAGCGGCAGAACCATCACCACCGTGCGCCGGTGGCCCAGCAGCGGCGCGACCAGACCCAGCCGGTGCCGCCCTGCCGCGCGAAAGCCAAGCCGTTCGTAAAGCGCCCGTGCGCGCAGGTTGTCCTCGACCAATTCAAGCCGCAATTCTCGCGCTCCAGTGTCCTGCCCATCTTGGCGAAGGGCCTCGATCAAAGCCGTGCCGATGCCTTGTCCACGCGCTACATTCGCGACGCCGATACCGTCCAAAACGACCACCCCCGGCGCGGCTTCGCTGGCCATCAGGTCCAGCAACGGCGCACGCCAAACCGTGCCCAGCATCCCGTAGGCATCGTGCAGCTCCCTCAGCCCCCCTGCCATCAGCCCCGCCGCGCCGCGCTTCACCCCGGCAAAGCCCAGCGGCGGCCCGTCGCCACGCCGGGCGACATAGGCATGTTCGGGCTGCAGGACAGTCGCCAGATAGGCGCGGGCCGCAGGTTCGGGCCCCAGCAGCCGCCCGAGTTTCGGGCCGAAAGCCTGCCAGAACAGCGCGGCGATGGCCGGTGCTTCGTCGGGGGCGAAGCCGCGGGCGATGCGCAGATCGTTCATTGCGTTGGTGCCGCGCGGGCAACCCATCTGCGTGCGCGCTGCAAATCCTCGGGCGTATTGATGTTGAAAAACGGGTCCGGTGCGCCATCGGGACTGGCAAAGCCTGCGGTGGCAGCCCCGTGACGCTCCGCAAACCGCATCATGCGACGGTGCCCTGCGCGCAGGTTTTCGCGCAGCTCGTCGCGCAGGGCGACGGGCCACAGCGCGAAGGTCGGGTGAAGTCGCAGCGTGTCCGCCGTTTGCGCCGCCGGGGACGCCGCGACGGCGACTCCGCTGGTGCTTTCTTCGGCAGCAAGACGCAGGCGCGGCACCAGATCGCAGGGCAGAAACGGCGTGTCACCTGCGGCAGTGACAATATGTGATGCGCCTTGGGTGGCTGCATGCTCCATCCCGGCCAGAACTCCTGCCAGCGGGCCGGGATGATCGGGCAATGTGTCGGGGCAAATCGGCAAGCCGAACCCGGCATAATCCGCGTCCGGCCCGTTGGAGTTCAGCGCCAAGGCGCAGACCTGCGGGCCAAGCCGGGCGATGACATGCTGCAGCAGGCTGCGTCCGCCGAGGTCGAGAAGCGTCTTGTCCATGGGGTGCTCGGCGCCGCCATCCCGACGCATCCGCCGCGACAGGCCGCCCGCGATGATGACCCCGAGCGGCGCGCGGGAGGGAATTGGTGTCGGCCTCACGTCGGAAAGCGCAGATGCGCCTTGTAGGTCTCGGGCAGAAGCGCGCGCAGGCTGGCCAACCGCAGCGCGCCGTCACGATCCTCGGCCACCGCAATGGCGGAGGCGGGCCCGAAATCCGCCAGTAATTCGCGGCAGGCCCCACAAGGCGGAATGACCTCACCCCGGCGGTTCACGGCAACCGCGAACAGCACCGGCGCGCCCGGCTCGGCGGCGCTGGCGGCGCCGATGGCCACAGCCTCCGCGCAGATCGAGCCGCGCGGCAGGGTGCATTCCAGATTGATACCGGTGTAGCTTCCGGTGGCGGTCAGGACCGTTGCGGCGACGTGGTGACGACCCTCATGGCCCAGCTGCGCGACCAGCGCGCGCGCATCGGCCAGCGCCGCGTCCAGCCGGGCCCGAGGCAGGGCCGGATCGACGGTCAGCGGATGGGTCGGTTCATTCGTCATCAAACATGTCCTGTCAGCTGCCGCGCCTGTTGTCCTCCGGCATGCGAGCCGCGCGAAACACCGCCGTGACGTGAACGTCGGCGCCGATTGCATCTCGCGGCCGCTTTGCCTAAGCCGGGCATGCACACTCAGATTAGAGGCGCTCCATGGCATTCACCACAACCAAATCAGCCTTCTGGGAAGGCTTTCGCGCCGGTGCACCGTTTCTTCTGGTGGTGACGCCCTTCGGAATCGTGTTTGGGGTGGCGGCTCTCGATGCTGGTCTGAACCTTGCGCATGCGATGGGGTTTTCGGTCGTGGTGATCGCGGGCGCGGCGCAATTGACGGCGCTGTCGACCATGGTGGATCAGTCGCCCTTTGTGATCGTCATCGGCGCGGCTTTGCTCGTGAACCTGCGGATGCTGATGTATTCGGCGTCACTGGCGCCGCATCTGCGCCACATGCCCACATGGCAGAAGGCCGTGACGGCGTTCTTCCTCACCGATCAGGTTTTTGCGCTATCCCTGCAGCGGTTCGAGACATTGGGCGATGAAAGCGTTTGGCGGCGGTTCATGTTCATCGTCGGGATCACCACGATCATGGCCCCGTTCTGGTATCTGGGCACGTTGATCGGGGCCGTTGTGGGGCAATCGATTCCACCGGAGTTCGGGCTCGATTTTGCTGTGCCGGTCTGCTTTTTGTCGTTGATCGGGCCCGCGCTGCGCACCGGGCCACATGCGGTAGCGGCGCTGGCGGCGGCAATCATCGCGCTGCTGCTGCGCGATCTGCCATGGAACCTCGGTCTGGCGGTTGCGTCGCTGGCAGGCATGATCGTCGGCGCGGAATTGCAGCGGCAGGCGGAGCGTCGCGCCGCCGCCGGGACAGGGGGCGTGGCATGATCGATTTCTTTGGCTCCGGGGCCTATGACGGTCCGCGCGTCTGGGCGGTGATCGTAGCGCTTGGCATCGGCACGTTTCTGGTGCGGTTCAGCTTCCTCGGCATCGTAGGTGACCGTCAGCTGCCCGCGTGGGTGCTGCGGCATCTGAGGTATACGGCGGTTGCGGTGATCCCGGCGCTTGTCGCGCCGTTGGTGTTCTTTCCTGCCCAGACCGGCGGTCAGACCGACCCGATCCGCCTTGTCGCGGCGGCGGCGACCCTGCTGACCGGCTGGTGGACCAAGAACATGCTGCTGTCGATCATTTGCGGGATGGGCACGCTATACCTGTTGCGCGCCGTCTTCGGCTAAGGCGAACCCCGCGCAGGAAAAAGGCGGCCTTTCAGGGCCGCCTTTTTCGTATCTCGTCATGCGATCGCGCTTCAACCGCCGATAGGCTGGTCGAGCAGACCCTTGTTATTGTCGGGGCTGTCATCGAACACCTTGGCCTCGGTCACGCCGGGCAGGCGGCCAAAATCATCCATCAGAGCGCGCGGAAACCATGTGTTGCCAATCGATTCGAAGCCCGGCAGGCGGCTCAGCACGTCCGAGATTGAGCGCGCACACATGCTTTTGCCGACGGAGCCGTAGCTCTGCACGATTTGCAGGGCCTGTTCGGCGACCGCCGGGCTGACGCGCACCTCCTGCACCACGACGTGGTAGGTCACGCGGGCGTGGTAATCGACGTAAAGGTCCAGCGCCGGATCGGTCATGCCGTAGATCACGTCGCCCCGTTCCGGTGTCTGACGGTTCCACCATGTGCCAGCGGGGTCGAACATGACCCGCTGGGAGCCGTTAATCATCAGCCCGGAATGCCCACCCGCCCCGGTATTATTGGAGATCGCGGTATAAAGCGTCAGGGAAGCCGGCTCATTATGCCGATACGCAGCGCGCTGCACATCCGCGAGCGGAGCGGCGCGATCAACGGCTCCGCAGGCCGCAAGAGCGACCGGCAGAACCAGCGCCGCAAGCAGGCGCAGGATGGCTCGGGGTGTCATCGCGCCGCGGCTCAGCCGTTGACGATGTAGATGAAGATCAAAAGGAAGACGGCAATCGCCGCGCCCCAGGATACCATCTTCATGAAAGTGGCGAAGGTTTTTTCCTGGACGGTGATGTCCATTTCGCCTTGCTTGTGTTCGGCCATGTGGCTCTCCGTAGGTCTAGCGTGTTCTGTTGTTCCCTAGCGCATCGCAGCGGCGCTGAGAAGCCTGCCCGAGCGGGCCAGATTGGCGCAGTCAGGCAGTGTCGCCCTTCTGCGCCGGTTTGCTGGCGTCCGCGGTGGGCTCTGGCGTGGGGGTATCCGGCGCGACGGTCTCGTCGTCATCCTCAAGTTCCCGCGCCAGACGGAAGCCGATGCGACGGGGTTTCTCGGCCTCGCCCGGCTTTGGCAAGGCGCGCAGCATAACGTTCAGCTGGGAGACATGCTGAATCAGCTGCGTGCGCGCGCCGCCCGGCTCTGAGCCGTAGAAGGTCACGATATCGGGGTCGAAATAGCCCATGCCCTCGATCTTGAGCACACCCATCTGACCGCCGGTAAAGCCCATGGCGATCTCTTGGCTATCGTCGAGCTGCTCCTCGAAATTCTTGATGTAGAGGATCAGACGCTCATAGGCCCATTGTGCCGGGCTTTTCTTCTTGGCGGGATCGGCCATGCGGGTGGGCATGGCCTGCTGCTCTGCCGTGGGGCGGGCGTCTGGATCGGCATGCACCGCATGGGCGCGGGGCATGGCGTCGGCCTCATGTGCCTCGGCGGTGGTGGCGATGTCCGGCGTGCCGGCGGACGGGGTGGCGGTAGACGGGGGGATTGTGGTCATGGGGTCGGATACCTTTCGGCTGTGGCCTGCCAGAGCCAAGGGCCCTGCGGATCGGGGCGGGTGCGGGTGACGAGGCCCAGCCGCAGCAGGTGGTTGAGATGCCCAAGCGCTTCGACCATCGCCAAACCGTAAAGCCCCGCGTCGATCTTACGGCGATAGAGCAGCGGAAAACAGTCATGCGCAGTGCGCGGCTCGGTCAGAAACGGCACCAGCCGGGTCAGTGCCTGATGGTGATTGGCGATCAATTGGCCAAGCCGCGCGGGCAGGCCGGTGAACGGCAGCTTATGCCCCGGAAGCACCAGTTGCGCGTCAGTGGCATGGGTCGCAAGCCGCGTGCAGCTTTCGAGCCACTCGCCCACCGGATCGGCCAGCGGCTCGGTCGCGTAAACGCCCAGATTGGGGGAAATCGTGCCCAGCAGCTGATCCGCGCCCAGCACCAATTCGCCGTCATCGGACCAGAAGGTCGCCTGTTCCGGCGCGTGGCCATGGCCGATCCGCACGGTCCAAGCGCGCCCGCCCATCGTGATCCGGTCTCTTTCAGCAATCCGCGTGAACCCCAGTGGCAGCGGCCAGAGGATATCGGCGAAGTTCAGCGGGCGTTCGGTCAGTCGCGCGGCATAGATGTCGGGGTCCATCCCCGCGCCGCGCCAGAAATCGAGCAATTCTTCGGGCGGGGTGTCTTGCACGTCGAGGCTCAGCATCCGCGCGGACAGCCACGCCGTGCGGGTGGTGATCAGTTCCGCGCCGTGCACGGATTGGAACCAGCCCGCAAGCCCGATGTGATCGGGGTGGTGATGGGTGACAACCACGCGGCGCACCGGGCGCCCGCCCAGCGGGCCGGACATGATGTCATGCCAGAGCGCACGGGTCCGGCTGCTGTTCAATCCGGTATCCACCACCGTCCAGCCATCGCCGTCGTCGAGCGCGTAGATGTTGACGTGGTTCAGCGCATTCGGCAGCGGCACCCGCAGCCACAGCACGCCTGGCGCGACCTCGACCGCCGCGCCGGGGGCGGGCGGGTCGGGGAACGGGGTTCGGATCGGGGCGGAGGCGACGGCAGGCCGCGGGGCTGCCGTGCCATCAGGGGTCTGGGGCGCGTCCATGGCGGGCAAGCTAGCCCGCGAGCACCTCGGGGGAAAGGGCCGCGATACCGTCGTGCCCTTCACCGACATGCGCCAGTAGCGCAGCATGTTCGGGCAACAAGCGACGGATGTAGAAAGCGGCCAGTGTGCGGCGCGGGCCGGTCGCTGCGTCCTCGTCTGCCTTGGCGCCCTCGGCCATCGCGGCGCTCAGATGCGCATCGGCGCCGATGACACGGGCAAAGGCGCGCAGGAACGGCACTGCGACCCCCATCCGCGCAGCGGGCTCCTGCGTGGCGAGGCTCTCAAGGCTTTCGCGCAGGGTTTCGGCGGCCTGCCAGACCGGACCGGCCAAGTCGGGCAGCATTGTGCGGGCGGCTTCGGCGCGGGCCTCGACCTCGTCCAGCAGGCGCAGCGCGGCTTCGCCGCCATCCATCATCTTGCGCCCGACCAGATCCATTGCCTGAATTCCGTTCGTGCCTTCGTAGATGGAGCAGACGCGCACGTCGCGGGCCAGCTGCGCGGCACCGGTTTCCTCGATAAAGCCCATGCCGCCATGCACCTGAATACCCAGCTGCGCCATCTCATTGCCGATATCGGTGCCATGCGCCTTGGCGATGGGGGTCAGCAGGGCCGCCCGCGCGGACCAGTCGGAGGAGCCGGTTGCATTGGCCATGTCGATTGCCACGGCTGTGCTGAGGGCGATGGCGCGTGCGGCAAACGTCTCGGCCTTCATCTGTGCCAGCATCCGGCGCACATCGGCATGTTCGATGATCGTGCCGGTCCCGCCCGCGCGGCCCTGTCGACGTTCCTGCGCATAGGCCAGCGCGCGCTGTGTAGCGGCATCCGCAATCGCCACGCCCTGCACGCCAACTCCAAGCCGGGCGTTGTTCATCATGGTGAACATCGCGGCCATGCCGCCATGTTCGGCGCCGACAAGCCAGCCGGTCGCGCCGTCATACTCCATCACGGCGGTGGGCGAGCCGTGCAGCCCGAGCTTATGCTCAAGGCTGACGACCCGAAGGTCATTCGCGGCACCCGGCGCGCCACTTTCGTCGGGCAGATATTTCGGCACGATAAACAGGCTGATCCCCTTGGTGCCCTGCGGGGCGTCCGGCAGGCGCGCCAGCACCAGATGCACGATATTGTCGGCGAAATCGTTATCACCCCAAGTGATATAGATTTTCTGCCCGGTGATCCGGTAGGTGCCGTCCTCGGCGGGCACGGCGCGGGTGGACAGCGCGCCGACGTCCGATCCGGCCTGCGGCTCGGTCAGGTTCATGGTGCCGCACCATTCGCCGGAAATCAGCTTTGGCAGGTAGAGATCCTTGAGCGCGTCGGAGGCGTGGTGTTCCAGCGCTTCGATCTGTCCTTGGCTCATCAGCGGGTTCAGTGACAGCGACAGGCAGGCTGCGGCCATCATATCGTTCACGCAGGTCGCCAGCGACAGCGGCAGCCCCATGCCGCCATGCTCGGACGTTGCGGAAATGCCGATCCAGCCGCCCTCGGCGATGGCGCGGTAAGCTTCGGCGAAGCCCGGAGAGGTCCGCGTCACACCGTTTTCCAGCCGCGCGGGATGCAGATCGCCGGCCCGGTTCACCGGGGCCAGCCCCCCGGTCGCAAGGCGCGCGGCCTCCTCCAGAATGGCGGCGCAAGTGTCGGGTGTCGCCTCGTCGAAACACTCGGTCGCCGCGACCCGGTCGAACCCCACAACATGATCCAGCAAGAACCTGAACTCGTTGACATTGGCGCGGTAGCTCACCGTCTGATCCCCCTGCTGCGGTCCAAGTCGCGTTGGATTACGCCTTGGCAGTTGCGGGGCGCGGGCGTATCCCGGCCCCCGGACGCAAGGCTATCTGCCGCCCGTCTGCCCGCAAAGTTCAACGTGACGTCACAAAATGTCCCATACCCCCCCATCCGCGCGGTCCCCAGCCGCGCAAGAGACCCTACACCTTGCCGATGATGAGGCCGGGCTCGCTCGTGCGGCGGACCTGCTGCGCGCCGGGCGGCTTGTCGCCTTCCCGACCGAGACGGTCTACGGGCTGGGCGGTAACGGGCGCGACGGGGCGGCGGTGGCCGGGATTTATGCGGCAAAGGGCAGGCCTAGCTTCAACCCGCTGATCCTGCATGTGCCCTCGCTCGACGCCGCGCGGGATATTGGTGTGATCGATGGCGCGGCGCTGGATCTGGCACAAGCCTTCTGGCCCGGTCCGCTGACGCTGGTGGTGCGGCTGCGTGCCTCCGCCGGGGTGGCATCGCTGGTGACCGCCGGGCTTGATACTGTGGCGCTGCGGGTGCCGGACCTTGCATTGGCGCGGGCATTGCTGGAGCGGGTCGGCGCGCCGGTCGCCGCGCCTTCGGCCAACCCATCGGGCCGGGTCAGCCCGACGCGGGCGGCGCATGTGCTCGATGGGCTTTCGGGCCGGATCGCGGCGGTGCTGGACGGGGGCCCGACGCAGGTGGGTGTCGAAAGCACGATCATAGGCACAAGCGATGGACAGGTGCGGCTTCTGCGCCCCGGTGGTCTACCGGAGGAAGCGATCAGCGCCGCGTTGGGCCGGCCATTGGCGGAGGCGCGGCCCGTGCCCGGCGACCGCCCCCTCGCGCCGGGACAGCTATCGTCGCATTATGCGCCCGCAGCGGCATTGCGGCTAGGCGTGACCACGCCTGCGCCGGGGGAGCGTCTGCTGGGCTTTGGCGCAGTGACGGGCGCCGCGCTGAACCTGTCGGAGACCGGCGATCTGGCGGAAGCCGCCGCAAACCTGTTCGATCACATGCGCCGGTTGGATGCGGATGGCGATGCGCCCATCGCGGTGTCCCCGATCCCCGATCACGGGCTGGGCCGCGCCATCAACGACCGTCTGCGCCGCGCCGCCGCGCCGCGCGACTAAGGCGCATCAGGTCGCGCCCAGCCTTTCGCGCAATTCTCGCAGCACCGGCAGGGCCGCACGGACGCGGGCGGGGCCGATATCGTTCACAACCTCGGTGATGATGGGTGTGATCGCGGCAATGGCCGCATCGCGCGCGGACCGGCCTGCTGGACTGATCGACACGAATTTTCGCCGGGCATCATCCCAGTCGGGGCGGATATGAACATGCCCCGCCCATTCGAGCTTGGCCAAGGTATTGCTCATCGCGCCGCGCGTCAGGTGGAAACTGCGGGCCAGTTGCGCGGGTGTGCGCTCCTCGCTGAGACGGGCCAAGTGATTGAGCACCGAAAAATGGCTCAGCTCCATCCCGCGCGGCAGGGCGCGCGACAGCCGGTTCCGCGCAAGCTGGTCGGCGGTAAAGATTTCGCTGAATAGCGCAACGGCCAAGGGATCGCTGCTGGTGCTCATTGGTCAAATGTGAAGGGCATGTCGCTCAGGATCGAGGGTATCCGGGTGCGGGATTTATCTACCGACGCGCAGTCGATATCAACCATCGTCACCCCCGGCGCGCTCCCGGCATCGGCCATCACCTCGCCCCAAGGCGACACGACGAGGCTGTGCCCGTGGGTCCTGCGTTGCTTGCCCTGCGACGTGGGATGGGTCCCGGTCTGAGCGGGCGCGACCACCCAAGCACCGGTTTCGATAGCGCGGGCGCGCAGCAAAGGTTCCCAATGAGCGGCCCCTGTGACCGGGGAGAACGCCGACGGCACAGTCAGGATGTCGGCGCCGGAACAGGCCAGCGCGCGATACAGTTGCGGAAACCGCAGATCATAGCAGACGGTCATACCCACCGCGCCGAACGGTGTCTGCGCCACTACAGCCCGATCACCCGGGCGGTAGCCATCCGATTCGCGGTAGATCTCGGCCTCGGACACTGTGACATCAAACATGTTGATTTTGTCATACCAAGCCGCAATGCCGCCCTGCGGATTGATCAGGAATGACCGGTTGGCAAAGCGCCCGTCGGCATCGCCCGTCTTTAGCGCGAGCGAGCCGATCAGCAGCCAGATCCCCGCGGCCGCCGCGCTGTCGCGCAATCCGGCCAGCGTGGGGTCGTCGGCTTCCAGATGCAAAACGTCCTGCTGATGCGCGCGGCTGGTGGAGACGCAATTGGTGACCTCGGGCGTCAGAACAAACCCTGCACCATCAGCGACCGCATCGTCCAACATGGCTTGCGTCAGGGCAAGGTTGGTCGCTGGATCGTCACCACAAGTCAGCTGCAGCAGGGCGCTGCGCATTCACTCGGCATCCGCGTTGAGCAAGGGGTCAAGCTTGCCCGCGCGATCCAGCGCGTAAAGCTCATCGCAGCCGCCAACATGCGTCTTGCCGACAAAGATCTGCGGCACGGTATGGCCACCATTCGCGCGGCTCATCATCTCGGACCGGCGGTCGGGCTGGGCCAAGACGTCGATTTCCGTGAACTCGACGTTCTTTTCAGCAAGCAGGCGCTTGGCCGCATGACAGAAGCCGCATAGCGGCGAGGTGTAGATTTCGACGGTCTGCATGGTCATTCTCCGACAGATGTGGGCCGCGGTGCGGCGTTACCCCACATCTAGGGTGCCGGGACCACCTCCGCCAGCCCCCGGCGGTCGGCGCGACGGTTGCGGCCAATCCAAGGTCGATCGTGAACGCCAGGGTGCAAGGCGCGGGTCAGAGCCGGGACTGGCTACTGCGACCACCTGTGCCGCCGCCACTGCCCGGCAATGCGCGGGCCAGCACCGCGATGCTGACCGGACCGCTGCCTGCGACCTGACAGGCGCGTGTCGCTGCTTCAAGCGTCGCTCCCGACGTCATCACATCATCGACGATGAGCACATGGCGACCTGCCAGCCCTGCCGCATGGCGCGGTGTGACGCGGATCGCACCGTCCAGCCGGGCGAAACGCGTGTCCCGGTCCGTGCCTTCCAGCGCCGGGGTGGCGCGGGGGCGGTCGAGAAGGTCAGGGCAAA
The DNA here is from genome assembly GCA_040119125.1 of Marinobacter sp. Taxonomy (GTDB): domain Bacteria; phylum Pseudomonadota; class Alphaproteobacteria; order Rhodobacterales; family Rhodobacteraceae; genus Pacificitalea. The sequence goes on along the minus strand of JBEDTR010000008.1, from coordinate 56,124 downwards.
ACGGCGCACCGGTTTGCAGGGCCAAGGCGCGTGCCAGTAGTGCGGATTGGTTATAGCGCCGATGCAGCAACCGCAGCCGATGGAGCGGAACCGGCGCGATCACCGTGTCCGGGCGGATCAGCGCCGCCGCCGCGCGTGCCAGCCACCGCCCCGCCACAGGGGCCAGATCCGTGCGGTCCCCGTGTTTCAGCCCCAGCACAAAGCGCCGCCCGGTCCCGCCATAAACCAATGCCGCGACGCCCGCACGCAATGGGCGGGGCCGGCGCAGGCAGTCGTCGCAGCGCAATTCCGCAGGGTCTGCTTCCTCCCCCGGCAGGGGGGCACCGCAGGCGGCGCAGGCGGACCCGGTAATGAATTCGGCCTCGCGCCAGCAAGGACCGCAGAAGCCGCTCGGTTCTGCGACCGTATGGCCGCAGCCAACGCAGCGATGCGGGAACACCACCTGAAGTATAGCATGTAGTCCCATTCGGTTTCCTTCTGTCGGGCCTGCGTGAACTTCGCGGCGCGGGGCTTTCCGTCGGCGGGCCGGATGGCTATGTCACCGCCATGACCGACGCACCGCCCCTGTTGACCGACCGCCTAGCGCTAGAGGCGCATCGCACCCGCGCCACCCGCATAGGCGTGGCCGATTTTCTGTGGCGTGCGGTATCGGATGAGATCGATGAAAGACTGCTGGAGGTTAACAGGCGGTTTAGCCGCGCTGCGGTAATCTCCCCCCGACCGGATTTATGGCAGGAGTTGCGCGCGGCTTCCCCACATCCGGAGGCCCGGCACGTCGGTGATACGGATGTTCTTGATCTACCGCAGCAGTCGCATGATCTGGTGTTGCACCTGATGGCCCTGCATTGGGCCAATGATCCGGTGGGGCAAATGGTGCAGGCGCGGCGTGCGTTGCGGCCCGACGGGCTGTTCATGGCGGCGTTGCTGGGGGGCAACACGTTGACCGAGCTGCGTCAGTGTCTGGCCGAAGCCGAAGTGGCAGAAACCGGTGGGCTGTCGCCGCGCATCGCGCCTATGGCCGAGATTCGGGATATGGGCGGCCTGTTGCAGCGTGCGGGCTTTGCGTTGCCTGTCGCAGATAGCCTGCCCCTGACGGTCAGCTACCGCGATGCGTTTCACTTGATGCATGACCTGCGCGCCATGGGCGAAACCAATGCGCTCGCCAGCCGCCACCGCGCGGTGGTGCCGCGCCGCGTCTTCGCCCACGCCGCCGCCCTTTATGCGGATCGGTTCGCGGAGCCTGATGGCCGCATCCGCGCCAGTTTCGAGCTGATCTTCCTTGCCGGATGGGCCCCCGATGACAGCCAGCAGCAACCCCTGCGCCCCGGCTCGGCCAAGAGCCGTCTGGCCGATGCGCTGAAAGTGCCGGAAACCGGGCTGAACGACACACCGCTTGACGGTTGATCGCCTGCGCACTGCGGCAATCTATCCCCGATCCGTCCGACGCTCTGGCGCGTATAGGGGCAAACGACAGATGATGAGGATGACACCATGCACCAGACTGCTATCGGCCCCTTGCCCGCAGACCACCCTCCGGTCCGCAAACCGAACGTCGGCGTGCTGGTCGCCAACCTCGGGACGCCCGACGGCACGGATTACTGGTCGATGCGGCGCTATCTGAACGAGTTTCTGTCGGATAAGCGGGTCATCGACTATCCGGCATGGAAATGGCAGCCGATCTTGCAGGGCATCGTGCTGACGAAACGGCCCTTTGCCTCGGGCGCGGCGTATAAGACGATCTGGAACGAAGAGCTGGATGAAAGCCCGCTGATGACGATCACGCGGCAGCAGACCGACGCGCTGCGCGCCACGCTGACCGCCCGCTTCGGCGACCGGGTCGAGGTCGATTTCTGCATGCGCTACGGGAACCCTTCGACCCCGTCAAAGGTGGCGGCACTTCATGCGAAGGGCTGTGATCGCATCCTGTTTTTCCCGCTTTATCCGCAATATGCGGGGGCGACGACGGCCACGGCGAACGACAAGTTCTTCGACGCGCTGAAGACGCTGAAATGGCAACCGGCCTCGCGCACGGTGCCGCCCTATTTCGATCGCAGCGACTATATCGACGCACTGGCGCAATCCGTGGAGCGCGCCTACGACGCGATGGAACAGACGCCAGATATCCTGCTGTGTTCCTATCACGGCGTCCCGAAACGCTATCTGATGGAGGGCGATCCCTATCACTGCCATTGTCAGAAAACGACGCGCCTGTTGAAAGAGCGGCTCGGGTGGGCGGATGACCGCATCATGACGACGTTCCAGTCGAAATTCGGCCCCGAGGAATGGTTGCAGCCCTACACGGTGGAGGAGGTCGCCCGGCAGGCCGAGGGTGGCAAGAAGCGGATTGCCGTCATTGCGCCCGCCTTCTCCGCCGATTGCATCGAGACGCTGGAGGAGATCAACGAGGAAATCCGAGAGAGCTTCGAACATGCCGGCGGGGAGAGCTTCAGCTACATTCCCTGCCTTAACGACGACGCCGCTCATATCGACGCGCTGACCAATGTGATTGTCGAAAATCTGGGCGGCTGGGTCTGACCTCAGCCTGCCCGGCGCCGGAGTAACCCTGCCCGGCGTCTGCGGTGCCAAGTCCGGGCAGGAGGACATCCGCGCGGGATCTTGCCAAAGAAAAAGGCGAAGGCTTGCGCCCCCGCCCAATTCAATTTTACGATGTGCTTCCTATTAGGAAGAAGCAGCAGCGGCGAGCAGCACCAGAACCAGAACCGGGACCAGGATGCCAGCGTTGGAGGACGAGGTGTCCTCAACGATGATTTCCGGCTCGATGATGGGTTCTTCGTAGCCACCGGCGTAAGCCGTGGTGGCAGCAACTGACAGAGCCGCAGCGAGAGCAACTTTTTTCATAGAGTAAACCTCCAGTTATCGCGTGGGGGCATGTAAATTGAGGATGCCCCACGCACCCAAGACTGTACCTCGTAGCTCGATCATTTGCAGAGGGCATGTCTTTTTGCAATCTGCCTTGCGTCAGAGGATTTTGGTTGCCGGGCGATGTCGTCAAATAAGCAACACCTGTGTTGCCAACCCGTCAGATCAGCGGGTTCAGCGCACTCTTCGCTGTAACCGTCACAATGACATCTCTTGCCGGAACAGAGAGCCTGAATGCCTCATGGGGCGGCCGAACTTGTCGGCACATGGCCGGGCGGCAGGCGGAAAAGACACCCACCAAATCCTCACTATCGAAAATGTCACCTGACATGATTGCCGTCTGGAATCGGGGTTTAGCCACGCTAACCGGCGCAGGCCCGCCGATCTGCGGGCGGAAGGGTTTGATACTGCTTGACCAAGCTTATACAGGTGATGCGGGATTCTCTGATGGGTATGGTCAATGCTACGACGTCTTTCGCTGCTGGTCGCGTTCGGTCTGACACTTGCTGCATGTGCTCCGGCGCCGTCCAGCTACGATACGCAAGGCGGCACGCAGGTTTACCGGATTTCCGCGCGAGAGGCGGGCGAAATTCCGATCAGGATGCTCGATTCCGTGAACAGCCTGCGTCAGGCCTCCGGTGCGGCACCGCTGCAACTGAACTCACAGCTTAACGCCTCCGCCGCCACGCATAGCCGCGACATGTCGGTGCAGAACCGTCCGTGGCACTTCGGCTCCGATGGCTCGTCGCCGCTGGACCGGGCGCGGCGCGCTGGCTACAGCGGCAAGTTCCTCGGCGAAAACATCTCGGAGACTTACGAAACCGAGTTGGAAACCCTGGCCGCTTGGATGCAAGAGTCTGCCACCCGCGACGTCATTCTGAATCCTGAGGCGCGCGAATTGGGTATTTCTTGGTTCCAGGAAGAAAGCGGCAAAATCTGGTGGACGCTGGTCACCGGCGCGCCGCAAGCGCAGCCGAGCTTCAGCGCCCAGCCAACCTACACCGCCCCGTCGGCGCCCGGCCAGATCACCGTCAGCAGCTTCTGATTTCGCGGGCAATCGAGCCGCCATTTGTGCGGCTCGGTCCACGAATAAGGCGACGCCCCGTATTCAAGCGCTTGCTCTGTCTTGACGGAATGACGCTTCGCGGTCTCGCGCACAGCAGGAAGATTTCACCCTATGGCGGACCGCCTATTGGTCGCGGTGCCGGGGATAGGCACACGCGGGGCCAATGCGCCGCGTGTGCTGCCATGCTTGGGGCGTTTAGGGATAAATATCGATCAACGTGCCGTCGCGCACCATGGCGTAGATATCTTCCATCTGGCGGTCTGAAACGGAAATACAGCCAGCGGTCCAGTCCTTCCCGCCACGATCCCGGCCTTTACGCGGCCCGCCGTGAATAAAGATGTCGCCACCAGGGCTGACATCGAAGGCTTTGGCCCGCGCCACGTCCGCCTCGTTCGGGTAGGAAATCCCGATCGACAGGTAGAACAGGCTGTTTGGATTGCGCCGGTTGATCAGGTAGCGGCCTTCGGGCGTGCGCCCGTCGCCTTCCTGAAACTTATGGCCGACCGGGGTGAAACCCAGATCGATATCGTATTTCTTCAGCACCTCTTCTCGGTGCAAAAGATACATCTCGCGACGGCCCTTGAACACCGCGACACGGGTGACTTCGGGGCCGTTATAAGTTCTGAACTTGTTGGAGCATGCCGAAAGAGCCAGCGCCAAGGCGCCGAACATCACTGCTCTGCGGGGTAGAAATTTCACTGCCGATGTCCCGAATTTTGGATTCGTGTTGTCCGGAAAGCGTAACCGATCACCGTCCCTCGCGACATTCACAAATTCGCGTGATGGCTCAGCGGCTCAGCCCTGCGACCAGTTCGATATGGGTCGACCAGCGGAATTGATCGACAACGCGCACCCAGTCGATGCGGAAGCCAGCAGCGACCAACTGTTTGGCATCGCGCGCGAAAGTGACCGGGTTGCAGGATACGAACCCGACGCGCGAAACCTCAGACGCCGCGATTTCCGTGCATTGCGCTTCGGCGCCCGCACGGGGCGGGTCGATGGCGATTCCGTCGATTTTTTTCAGATCTTCGGGCGTCAGCGGGCGGCGAAACAGGTCGCGCGCCTCAGTCGTGACGGGCCGCAATCCCGTCGCATGGCGCCATCCCCGGTCCAGCGCTTGGATCATGGCCGCGGAGCCTTCGACGGCGTGGACCTCGGCACTCCGCGCAAGTGGCAGGGCAAAGGTGCCCGAGCCCGCAAATAGATCTGCCACCCGTTTCGAGCCGGTGAGCGCCCGCGTCACGCCCTCGCGCAGCGCGGCTTCACCATCGCGGGTGGCCTGTAAAAAGGCGCCGGGCGGCGGCACGACCTTGATCCCATCGAAATCCTGCTCGGGCGTGGCAAGCGTCACAAGCACCTCTCCGTCGAGGCTAAGCCGCGCAAAGCCATGCTCCTGCGCCAGCGCCGCCAATGTGATGCGCATCACGCCGTCCGGGGTCTTGCCCCCGCGCAGGGCCACATCCGGGCCCGCCGCGCTTTCGGAGACGGTGATCGTAACCTCACCCTTGCGCGATGCCACGATCCGGGTCAGCGCCTCCAACCCCGGCAGAGCGGCGGTCAGTAGGGGTCGCACTACCTGACAATCGGGCACCGGGAACAGCGTGTGCGAAGCGCGGCCATGAAAGCCGACGATCGCGCCCTTCTTGGTGCGGGTGCCCGCGAATACCGCGCGGCGGCGGCTCATCGGAGGGGAGACATGCGGCGCGAGGAATTCGGCCTCCAGCCCCTGTGCGTCCAGCGCCCGGCGCACCTGCGCGGTTTTCCATTCGGCCAGCCAGCTTTCCTGTGCTTCCTGCAGCGAACAGCCGCCGCAGCGCCCATAATGGGGGCAGGGCGGTGTTTGGCGGACGTGGTCGGGAATGTCGGGCAAATACATGATGGCGATCCGGTTTTGCGGGGCTGGCGCTGCTCTATCCGACGCGGACGCGCAAGGCGAGGGGCCGCGTCAGCCTAGGATCAGGGACAGGTGTTGCGCCATATAGATCCGCAGCCACGGCGTATAGCTCTCAGGTGCGGTGGCGATGCGGGCCTGCAATAGGTCTACGTCCACCCAAGCCACCTGCGCGACCTCATCAGGATTGGGGGCGACAGGCGGGGGCTGGTCAGGGCGCGCGAGGAACAGGTCGACGACCTCATGCTCGGTCATGCCGCCGCCCACATCGGCGCGGTATTCGATCTGCCCGCGCGGCTCCAAATCCAATCCGGTGATGCCCAACTCCTCGCGCAACCTGCGGCGCGCGCAATCGGCGGGGGCTTCGTTCCAATGCGGGTGGGTGCAGCAGGTGTTCGCCCACAAACCCGGCGTGTGGTATTTCTGCGCCGCGCGCTGCTGGATCAGCAGGTCACGCCCGCGCAGCACGAAAACCGATACGGCCCGGTGGCGCAAACCGCGCTGATGCACGACAAGTTTGTCCACCGGCTGCAGGTGGCCGTCGTCCCATGCGGGGATCATCGTGCCGTCAGCGGCGGGTTCAGACGGGGGCAAGGCAGGTCTCCGGACGACGGGCAGGATCAAGGTGGTGGGTGTCTAGCACGGCAACGGGGCGGGGCGCGACACCGCAGCCAGTTGATTAGCGTGTCCATCAGGCCATTATCCAGCCCAATGCAAATACGGGAGAGACCGAATGATCCGAGCCAGCCTCATTGCCAGCGTCCTTGCGGCCCCTGCGGCGCTGTTGCCAGCTACATCTGCCCCGGCGGAGGAGGCTGAGGAGATGATCGCGCCCTCTGGCGATGCCGAGGCAGGCGAGACGGCGTTCAACCGGCAATGCGTTGCCTGTCATGTGGTGGTCAATGACGAGAACGAAAAACTCGCCGGGCGCAATGGCCGCACTGGGCCAAACCTGTTTCATGTGCCCTACCGCGTGGCCGCGCAGGATGAAGGTTTCCGCTATGGCAAAGGCATGGAAGCGGCCCGTGAGCAGGGCGTGACTTGGACCGAGGAACATTTCGCAGCCTATGTGCAGGACCCGACCGGCTTTCTACGGGACGTGACGGAGGACGGCTCGGCGCGTTCAAAGATGTCGTTCAAGGTGCGCAAGCCACAGGATGCGGCAGATATCTTTGCCTATCTCGCCAGCTTGAGCCCCGCGCCGGAGGATGACGCGGAGAAGTAATACCTGCGTTGATGGGCGTGGGGGACGTCGCTCTGAACGGCTCTCCTAACCGCTCGCCCAAGTTAAACGCAGCGGCTATCGCCAAGGCCAATGGCCGCGAGAAGCGAGTGCCTGCCCGTTCCGGCGGGCTGGCGCTTGCCATCTCACGCTGACCTCGGAGCGGAGCGATATTCTGCACATACGGCACACCGCTCGCGCGTCTTAGCGCCGGTCTACTGAAGTTTCAGGGATAGCTGCGAGCGTCACCTTATTTCCGCGATAACCAACGAAAAACGGCGCCCCGAAGGACGCCGTTTCCATACGCGATGCCTAGCTCGCTCAGGCGACGTCGAAGGCCAGCGGGCGGACGCGTTGGAACAGGCCGGTGGCTTCCAGCTTCTCCAGCACATCGTCGGGCACGCGACCGTCGACGTAGAGCAGCGCGATTGCATCCTTGCCCACTTCGGACCGGCCGAGGGTGAAGTTGGCAATGTTGACGCCGTTTTCGCCCAGCGTGCCGCCCAAGGTGCCGATCATGCCCGGCATATCCTGGTTGGTGGTATAGAGCATATGCGCGCCGATTTCAGCGTCGATATTGATGCCCTTGATCTGGATGAAGCGCGGCTTGCCATCCGAGAATACAGTCCCGGCGATGGAGCGTTCACGCGTCGGGGTCTTGACCGTCAGCTTGACATAACCGTCGAACACGCCGGTTTTGGCCTGCGTGGTGCGCGAGATCTTGATGCCGCGATTGGCGGCCTGCAGCGGTGCAGAGACCATGTTCACGTCGGGGTTCGACGCTTTCATGACACCGGCAATCACAGCGCATCCCAGCGCGTCGAGGTTCAGCTCGGCGGCGTGGCCGTCATAGGTGATGGCAATCGACTCAATCGGCTCTTCGGTAAGCTGACCCACGAAGGCACCCAGATGCTCGGCCAGTTTGACCCACGGGCCCATGACCTTGGCTTCTTCGGCGGTGACCGACGGCATGTTCAGCGCGTTGGTGACAGCGCCGGTCAGCAGGTAGTCGGACATCTGCTCGGCGACCTGCAGGGCCACGTTTTCCTGTGCTTCGGTGGTCGAGGCGCCCAGATGCGGGGTGCAAACAACGTTGGGCAGGTTGAACAGCGGGCTGTCGGTGGCGGGCTCAACCTCGAACACGTCGAAGGCTGCGCCAGCGACCTTGCCGGATTTCAGCGCTTCGGCCAGAGCGGCCTCATCGACCAGACCACCGCGGGCGCAGTTGATGATGCGCACGCCGTCTTTCATCTTGGTGATCGCCTCGGCGTTGATGATGTTGCGCGTCTTGTCGGTCATCGGAACGTGCAGAGTGATGAAATCCGAGCGTTTGAACAGCTCGTCCAGTTCCACCTTGGTCACGCCCAGCTTGGCGGCGCGCTCTTCGGACAGGAAGGGATCATAGGCAATGACCTTCATGTTCAGGCCAAGGGCGCGGTCGCAGACGATGCCACCGATATTGCCTGCACCGATGACGCCCAGCGTCTTGGCGGTCAGTTCGACGCCCATGAACTTGGACTTTTCCCACTTGCCGGCATGGGTGGAGGCCGACGCTTCCGGGATCTGACGGGCCACGGCGAACATCATCGCGATGGCGTGCTCGGCGGTGGTGATCATGTTGCCGAAGGGGGTGTTCATCACGATCACGCCTTTGGCGGATGCGGCGGGAATGTCGATGTTGTCGACACCGATCCCGGCGCGCGCGATGACCTTCAGGTTGTCGGCGCTGGCGAGGATCTTGTCAGTGACCTTGGTGGCCGAACGGATGGCCAGACCATCATACTGACCGATCACTTCGGCCAGACGGTCTTTGTCCTTGCCGAGGTTCGGCTCGAAATCGACCTCGATGCCACGATCACGGAAGATCTGAACAGCGGTTTCCGACAGCTTATCGGATACGAGAACTTTGGGGGCCATGTCGGGCTCCTCCTGAAAAGCGGAATAGGGGGGACGGGCAGGGCGGCAATGCACCTCCTGCCCGTCAATCAGATCACGGGGATCAGGCCTGTGCGGCGATCTCGGCCTCGAACGCATATTCGAGCCAGGGCATCAGAGCCTCCAGATCGGCGGTCTCGACCGTGGCACCGCACCAGATCCGCAGACCGGCAGGCGCGTCGCGATAGGCACCGATGTCCAGCGCCACACCTTCGGCTTCCAGCCGTTTGGCAATGGCCTTGGCGAATGCGGCACCGTCCTGAATGCGCGCATCGGCGAATTTCAGGCAGACAGAGGTGTTTGAGCGGAGCGCCGGATCAGCCGCGAGGAACTCGAGCCAATCATGCGTCTCGACGAAATTCGCGATCACGGCGGTATTGGCATCGGCACGGGCGATCATGCCCTCAAGCCCACCGACGGATTTCGCCCATTCCAGCGCGAGGAGGTAATCCTCGACACAGAGCATCGACGGCGTGTTGATCGTCTCACCGCGGAAAATACCGTCGATCAGCTTGCCGCCTTTGGTCAGGCGGAAGATCTTGGGCAGCGGCCATGCGGGGGTGTAGCTTTCCAGACGTTCCACGGCGCGGGGGCTCAGGATCAGCATGCCATGCGCGGCCTCGCCACCCAGCACTTTCTGCCAGGAGAAGGTCACGACATCGAGCTTGTCCCAAGGCAGATCCTGCGCGAAAGCGGCCGAGGTCGCATCGCAGATGGTCAGCCCGGCACGGTCGGCGGGGATCGCGTCGCCATTGGGAACGCGTACGCCAGATGTCGTGCCGTTCCATGTGAACACGACATCCGTGTCGAAATCGACGGTCGTCAGGTCGACGATCTCGCCATAGTCGGCGGTTTTGACCTCGGCGTCGATATTCAGCTGCTTGACCACATCGGTCACCCAGCCAGCGCCGAAGCTTTCCCAAGCCAGCATGGTGGCCTTGCGCGCCCCCAGCAGCGACCACATCGCCATTTCGACAGCACCAGTGTCAGAGCCGGGCACGATTCCGATGTGGTAATCGGCAGGCACGCCCAGAACTTCGCGGGTGGTTTCGATTGCTGATTTCAGCTTGTTCTTGCCCACGGCAGCGCGATGCGAGCGGCCCAGCGGCGCGTCGGCAAGCTTATCGAGAGCGAAAACGGGGGGTTTGGCACAGGGGCCAGAGGAGAAACGCGGGTTAGCCGGCCGCGTTGCCGGTTTGGTCATAGCCATTGATGCTACCCTTCCAGATAAGCGCCTCTCGTTGGGGAGAGGTGTCCCGCCGCCGCACCTAGTCCCTTGCCGCGCCCCTGTCCAGTGAAATTTCCCCTGCGTCGCAGGACAGGGGTGTCGGCGCGGATTGCTGCTCGCACCCGGACGGGGTTGCGGCTATTTACGACGCGATCTGTGCCGCCACTACCGGAGCCTTGCCCAATGTTCACCGTGACCCTGCTGACCGACCCTTCTGCCCCGACGCTTGACGCGACCACCGTTGAGGCGCTGCGCAATGGCTGGGGTGGCAGTGCCGCGAAATGGCTGGCACGCGGCGTGGCGGCGGAATTCGAGGTACCCGCTCATCCCGATAATTTCTGGCAGATCTGGGAGGACATGCAGGCCCGCGCCATCGACGTGGTGATCCAGCCCAGCGACGACCGCCGCCGCAAGATGCTGTTGGCCGATATGGACAGCACCATGATCGGGCAGGAATGCATCGACGAACTGGCCGCCGAGGCTGGCGTGGGTGAGAAGGTCGCGGATATCACCGCGCGCGCCATGAATGGCGAGTTGGATTTCGACGGGGCGCTGACCGAACGTGTGGGCCTGCTGGCCGATCTGGACGAAACGGTCATCGCGCGGGTGCTGGCCGAACGCATCACCTACACGGCAGGCGGCGATGTGTTGATCGCGACGATGCGGGCGCAGGGCGGTCACGCGGCGCTGGTGTCGGGCGGGTTTACGGCCTTCACCTCGCAGGTCGCGGCGCATCTGGGCTTTGACGAGCATCGTGCCAACACGCTGGGCATCGAAAACGGGCGGCTGACCGGGCGCGTGGTGCTACCGATTCTGGGGCGCGAGGCCAAGATCGCCGCGCTGCATGAGATTACTGAACGCCTCGGCCTATCGCCGCGCGATGTGATCGCGGTGGGCGATGGTGCCAACGATCTGGGCATGCTGGGCATCGCGGGCACCGGCGTCGCGCTGCATGCCAAGCCTTCGGTGCAGAAGGAATGCGACATCCGCATCAACCACGGCGATCTGACTGCGCTGCTCTATATTCAGGGCTATGCGGCCGAGGATTTCGCGACCCCGGCACGCTGACCAACCCCTGCGCGGGGGCCTCGGTTCGGGGGCCTCCGGCGGGCGTATTCAAGGCAGCGTGCGGCTCAGGCGGCGCGCAGAAACGCGGGTTTGTTCGGCGCTGACAGGTCCGCCTTGTAGACATAACCACCAAGGTCGAAATCGCGCAGCTGCTCGGCTTCGGTCAGGCGGTGCTCCACGATAAAGCGCGCCATCGCGCCGCGAGCCTTCTTGGCGTAGAAGCTCACCATCTTCGGGCCGCCCGGCTTATCCTCCAGAAACACCGGCGTCACGACGTCGAGGGCCAGCGCCTCGCGGTCGGCGGCGGTGAAATATTCCTGACTGGCGCAATTCACCAGCACCCGCGTGCCAGCGCTTTCGGCGTCGCGGTTCAGTTGCGCGGCGATCCGGTCTTCCCACCAGTCATACAGGCTTTTGCCACGGTTGGTCGCCAGCCGGGTGCCCATTTCAAGCCGATAGGGCTGAATAGCGTCACGCGGGCGCAGCAGACCATAGAGCCCCGACAGAATGCGCAGATGATCGTCGGCCCAGCGAACCGCATCCTCGTCAAGGCTGGCCGCATCAAGACCCTGATAGGTGTCGCCCGCAAAGGCGCGCATGGCGGGGCGGGTGTCGCCGGTCTCGGGCTCATCCGCAAATTCGGTGAAACGCTTGCGGTTCAGCGCGGCGAGATCCTTGCTGATATCCATCAGCGCCATCAAGTCTGGCCCCGATTGCCGCTTCATGCGGCGGGCAAGCGCGTTGGCTTCCTCCAGCATGCGTGGCTTGGTCTGGCGCAGACCGGGCGCATCGGACCAATCCAGACGCTTGGCGGGGGAAATCACGACGAGCATGGGGCGGAGACTCCTGTGGGGGGCAGGCCGGGGTGGCGGATCAGGCGCGCAACCTAGCGGTTGGCGGGGCGGTGTCCACCTGCCGTTTCGGGCTGTGACGTTGCGGCGCAAGCAGCGCGACGGCGCGGTGCTGGCGCGACAGGGCGAGGGCGGCACGCTAGGCTTGGGGGCAACACGAAATGGGAGGTTCATCATGACCGATATCGTCATCGTCAGCGGCGCGCGCAGTGCTATCGGCAGCTTTGGCGGAGCGCTGGCCGGTGTGCCGCCGATCGATCTGGCCACCACCGTCAGTGCCGCCGCGATTGAGCGGGCAGGCGTGACACCGGACCGGATCGGCCATGTGGTGATGGGTCATGTCATCAACACCGAGCCGCGCGATATGTATCTGTCCCGCGCCGCCGCGATGGGCGCAGGCGTGCCGGACAGCGTGCCCGCGATGAACGTCAACCGGCTGTGCGGTTCCGGTATGCAGGCGATCATTTCTGCCGCGCAGAGCCTGATGCTGGGGGATGCCGATTTCGCGTTGGCGGGCGGGTCTGAAAACATGAGCCGCGCGCCCTACATCCTGCCTGCGGCCCGGTGGGGCCAGAAGATGGGCGATGTCGCGTCGCAGGACATGATGCTGGGTGCGCTGAACTGCCCCTTTGGCACCGGGCATATGGGGGTGACGGCGGAAAATGTCGCGGCGGAGCATGCGGTGAGCCGGGAGGCGCAGGATGCCTTTGCGCTGGAAAGCCAATCCCGCGCGGCGCGGGCCATCGCCGAGGGCCGCTTTGCCGAGCAGATCGTGCCGGTCGTGCAGCAAACCCGACGCGGCGAGACCCGGTTTGACACCGATGAGCACCCCAAGCAGACCAGCGCCGAGAAGCTTGCCTCCCTGCGCCCGGCCTTCGCCAAGGAGGGCACGGTGACAGCGGGCAATGCATCGGGCCTGAATGACGGCGCGGCTGCGCTGGTGTTGGCGCGGGCCGATGCAGCCGAGGCCGCAGGCCTGACGCCCATGGCGCGGGTGATCGGCTACGCCCATGCCGGCGTCCGCCCCGAGGTGATGGGCATCGGTCCGGTCCCGGCGGTCGAGGCGCTGCTGAAACGCACGGGGCTGAGCGTCGGCGATTTCGACGTGATCGAATCGAACGAGGCCTTTGCCGCGCAGGCGCTCGCCGTGTCGGGGGCGCTGGGCTTTGATCCGGAGCGGGTCAATCCGAATGGCGGCGCGGTGGCGCTGGGCCATCCGGTAGGGGCGACCGGCGCGATCATCACGGTCAAGGCGCTCTATGAGCTGCGCCGCATCGGCGGCAAGCGGGCGCTTGTCACCATGTGTATCGGCGGCGGGCAGGGGATCGCGCTGGCGCTGGAGGCGCTGGGCTGAGGCGCCCGCCGCACGGAGGGCGGGCGCAAGCAGGGTGGCTCAGGCCACCATCTGCTCGGCCTTCTTGAGGTCCACGGACACCAACTGACTGACACCTTGTTCCTGCATCGTCACGCCGAACAGCCGGTCCATCCGGCTCATCGTAATGGCGTGGTGGGTGATGATCAGGAACCGGGTGTCGGTGCGGCGGCACATCTCGTCCAGCAGGTCGCAGAACCGCGTCACATTGGCATCATCCAGCGGCGCGTCGACCTCATCGAGCACACAGATCGGCGCGGGATTGGCGAGGAAGACCGCAAAAATCAGCGCCAGCGCCGTCAGCGTCTGTTCGCCGCCCGATAGCAGCGACAGGGTCGACAGCTTCTTGCCCGGCGGCATGCACATGATCTCCAAGCCCGCTTCCAGCGGATCGTCGCTTTCGACCAGTTCCAGTCGCGCCTGACCACCACCGAAGAGATGGGTGAAGAGCATGGCGAAATTGGTGTTTACCTGCTCGAACGCGGTCAGCAGCCGCTCGCGGCCTTCCTTGTTAAGCCCGGCAATGCCGCTGCGCAGAGTGCGGATCGCCTCTTCCAGATCGGCTTTTTCCTGTATCAGCAGGTCGTGCTCGCCCGCGATTTCCTTGCGGTCCTCTTCGGCGCGCAGATTGACGGCACCCAGATTGTCGCGCTGGCGGCGCAGGCGCTGCACGTCGGCCTCGCTCCGGTCGGGGGCAGGGAGCGCGTCGGCGGTGATGCCGAGTGTCGCCAGCAACTCCGCCGGGGTGCATTCGCGCTCTTCCTCGATCCGCTGGGCGGCCGCATCCGCTGCGGCATCGGCGGCTTCGGCGCGGGCCTGCGCGGCGGCGCGGGCTTCGCGGGCTTCCGACGCGGCGGTGGTTGCCTCGCGCTCCGCCACCTCGGCGGCGCGGAACGCGGCTTCGGCACCGCTGAGCGCTTCGGTTGCAGCCGCGCGACGGGATTGGGCGGTGCTCAGATCGGCGAACAGCGTTTCCCGGCGGCCTGCCAATTCAGCGGGGCGCGCACGCGCGGCGGCAAGCTCAGCCTCCGACGTGGCGAGCCGCGCGACCAATTCGGCCTTGCGGCTTTCGGCATTGCGTAGGCGCTCCCGCCAATCGGCGATTTCGCGGGTGATGGCCTGCGCGCGGCGGGCGCGGCCCTCTCCTGCGCGGCGCATTTCATCCTGCGCGGCACGGGCCGCCATCATCGCACGGCGGGCTTCTTCGACCTGTGTGCGGGCGGTGTCGACCCCGGCGCGGGCATGGGCCAAATCCGGCAGGTCATCGACCTGTGACTGGGCCTCCGCCATTCGGGCGCGGGCCCCGGAGGCTTCCTCATCATGGCGGGCGACGGCCAGTTCGGCAGCCTCCATCCGCGTGCCGGCAAGGCTGCGGTCGCTTTCGGCGCGGCTTTGAGCGCGGCTGGCCTCGGTCACGGCGGCGTCGGCCTCGCGCCGCGCCTGACGCGCGGCCTTATCGGCAGTGGTCAGGTCCGCCAATTTCCGGGTCAGGGTTTCATGCGTCTCGCGCGCCGCAGTGGCGCGGGCCTCAATGGCATCAAGGTCACGCTGAAGCTCGGCAAGCCGGTTCAACTGTTGCAGGCGGAGCGCGGCGGCGGAGGGCGCATCCTCGGCCCCTGCGCGGTAACCGTCCCAACGCCACAGGTCGCCTTTAACGGACACCAGCCGCTGTCCGGGCTTCAGCGCCGGTTGGAGGCGGGCACCATCGGCGGCATCGACCAGACCGACCTCAGCCATGCGGCGGGCCAGCACATTAGGCACCTGCATGTGTCCGGTCAGCGGCGCGACACCGTCGGGTAGACCCTGTGGCGCAGCATAGAGCGGCAATGCGGTCCAGCCGGACGCCGCATCAGCGGTGACGGCGGGCGCGCGCAGATCGTCGGCCAGCGCGGCACCAAGAGCCTTCTCATAGCCCGCATCGACCCGCAGCAGGTCCAGCACCTGCCCGGCATCGTCCTGATCGCGGGCCACCAGCCGCGACAGCGCGGCGACCTCGGCGCGGATCGCCCCGGCTTCGCCCTCGGCGGCGGAGCGGGTCGCGCGCGCTTCGGCTTCGCTGGTGGCGCATTCGGCGCGGGCGGCATCGGCCTGCACCAGCGCGGTCTCCGCGGCTTCGACGGCGGCAGTGGCAGCGTGCTGGCGCGCGGTCGCGGCGGCGACCTGCGTTTCGGCCCGGGCGACGGCCTCGGCCGCTTCGGTGACGCTGGCGCGGGCTGTTGCGGCTTCGGACTCGTGGCGGGTCAGGGTTTTCTGAGCGTCGTCGCGGTAGCGGTGCGCCGACTGGTGGCGCGCGGCAAGGCGGGCGACATCCTCGGTCTGTTGGCTGAGCGCGTTTTCCTGCATCTCCAGCGTCACGGCGGCGGCACGGGCATCTTCCACAGCGGCAGCAAGACGATCGTCGTGACCATCCTCGGCCTGCCGCAGGCGTTCGGTCTCCGCATCCAGCCGGGCCACGGTTTCCCCAGCATCGCGGTTCAAACCCTCCTCGCGGGCGATGTCCTGCCGCATCTGGCCGATCTGCCGGTCCAGCGTGCCGATCGTTTCAGCAGCGCGGCGGTCCTCGTCGGCCAGTTGTTCCTGTTCGGCCTCCAGCCGTTGCAGAAGGGCTGCGGAAATCGCGGCTTCATCGCGCAGCGACGGCAGGGCGGTATCGGCGGCCTCGCGGCGTTCGGCGGCGGCCTTCTGCGCGGCTTCGGCGCTGCTGGTCGCAGCGGAGCGCGCGCGCAATTCGGCGTGGACTGCCGCGCGCAGGACGTCGGCCTCGTGCCAGCGTCCGTAGAACAGCATGCCCTCGGCCTGACGCAGCACTGCGCCGATTTCGCGGTAGCGGGCGGCTTGCCGGGCCTGCCGCGCCAGCGACGCCAATTGCGTGGCGAGCTGCTCGACCACGTCATCGACGCGGGCAAGGTTGGTTTCCGCGCCATTCAGCTTCAGCTCGGCCTCGTGGCGGCGCTGGTAGAGCCCGGAAATACCGGCGGCTTCCTCAAGGATGCGGCGGCGTGCTTTGGGCTTGGCGTTGATCAGTTCGGAAATCTGCCCCTGCCGCACCAGCGCGGGCGAATGCGCCCCGGTCGATGCATCGGCGAACAGCATCTGCACATCGCGGGCGCGCACGTCGCGGGTGTTGGCCTTATAGGCCGACCCCGCATCGCGGGTGATGCGGCGGATCACCTCTAGCTGGTCGGCCTCGTTGAACCCTGCCGGGGCAAGCCGCTCGGCATTGTCGATGATCAGCCCGACTTCGGCGAAGTTACGCGCGCCACGGGACGACGCCCCGGCAAAGATCACGTCCTCCATGCCACCGCCGCGCATCGCGGAGGGACGGTTTTCGCCCATCACCCAGCGCAGCGCTTCCAGCAGGTTGGATTTACCACAGCCGTTCGGCCCGACCACACCGGTCAGCCCGTCCGCGATCACCAGATCGGTGGGGTCGACGAAGCTTTTGAAACCGTTGAGGCGAAGGCGGGTAAAGCGCAAGGCAGGCGTCCGTTCGTTATGCCGCGAGTCAGGCGGGGATGATCTTTGAACCTGTGAAAATGCAGCATCCAAGTCAACCAAAGACCCATCATCTGGCGGAATCTCGGCGGTTATCCACAATATATGCGGTGCGCACCGAGGGCCATGCCGGGTTCGGGCTTTCCCATAGGCCGCGTTTCGCCGCATGTAGTGGAAAATGCCCTTGGATGCGACAGGTGACCCGATGTCAGACCCCGTCCTGCGCGATGCCGCGCCGACCGAAGCAGGTGCCCGCGCCCTGCTGGCCGCGAGCCATGCGCTGATGCAGCAGATGTTTCCGGCAGAATCGAACCATTACCTGTCGGTTGAAGCGCTGGCCGGGCCGGATGTGCGGTTCTTCGTGGTGGAGCGTGATGGTCAGCCGCTGGGATGTGCTGCGCTGGCGTTGCGGGACGGTTATGGCGAAGTGAAAAGCCTGTTTGTCGCCCCCGAAGCGCGGGGCTCAGGCACGGGTGGGCTGCTGATGCGGGCGCTGGAGGAGGCGGCCCGGACGGCGCGGCTGCCGTTGATCCGGCTGGAAACCGGCGACACGCTGGACGCGGCGCGCAGGCTTTATGCGCGCCATGGCTTTGTCGAGCGGGGCCCGTTCGGGGATTACGCCGAAGACCCTCGGTCCGTGTTCATGGAGCGGGTCGTGCCTGTCACGGCAGGCTCCTGAAGCGCGACACCCATGTAGCGGATCGGCACATGGCTAATCGGGTTCGGCCAATAGGGTGGGATGTCGCGAAATCCGGCCGCTTCGTAGAGCGCCTGCGCCCCAGCCATGAACCCGGCTGTATCCAGCACGGCATGGGCGTAGCCCGCCGCGCGCGCCTGATCGAGGATTTCGGCAATCAGGCGGCGTGCCAGTCCGGTGCCACGCGCGGCGGGGCGAACATACAGCCGCTTGATCTCGCAGGTGTCGGGGGCAGGACCGGGGCGGAAGGCGATGACCCCGCGCGTCGGGCCGCCCCCGGGCGTGGCTTCGTCACCGCGCGCGAGGATCAGCTGTCCGGCGGGCGGGGCGTAGCTGCCGGGAAGTTCCGCCAGTTCCTGATCCAGCGCCTGACCATGCGCCAGATCAATGCCGTGATCCTGCGCCAGCCAATCCGCGTATTCGGTAAACAGCGCCCGAACCTCCGTCAGGTCGGCGGGCCATATCGCCGGAGTGAGCGTCACGCCTTGGCCTCTCCCATTGCGCGGGCTTGGGTCAGGGTCTGGCCGGGGGTCAGGGCTTCTGCATCGACCATCAGTTCGATCACCGCCGGCAGGCCGGAGGCGCGCGCCCGCTCGAAGGCGGCGGGGAAGTCCTGACTGCGCACCACAGCCTCGCCGTGCCCCCCATAAGCGCGGGCCAGCGCGGCAAAGTCGGGATTGGCTAGATCAGTGCCGCTGGGGCGACCGGGATAGGTGCGTTCCTGATGCATGCGGATGGTGCCGTAGCGCCCGTTATTGATCACAACGGTGATGACCGCCACGCCATGCTGCGCCGCAGTGGACATTTCGTTCAGCGTCATCTGGAAACAGCCATCCCCGGCCATGCAGACCACGTCCCGATCCGGGTGGCGTAGCTTCGCGGCGATGGCCGCGGGAAAGCCGTAGCCCATGGAGCCGGAGGTCGGGGCAAGTTGCGTGCCGTGCTGCTTGAACGTGAAATACCGATGCAGCCACGCGGCGTAGTTGCCCGCACCATTGGTGACGATCGCGTCCTCCGGCAGGTTGGCCGACAGCCAGCGGATGATTTCCTCCTGCTTGACGTCACCGGGGGTTTCACGCGGCGTCTGCCACGCTTCGAATCCGGCGCGCAGCTCCTGAACACGGGCGGTGCCGGGATGCGGTGCGGCGGCCTTGGTCAGCGCCTCCAGCACCCGCGCGGCGGGCGCGGCAAGCGACAGGGTCGGGGGATAGACATGCCCCGGCTCATCGGGATCGGCGTGGACATGGATCAGCGTCGCGTCGAATGACGCGGGGTCCAGCAGGCTGTAGCCGGCGGTGACACAATCGCCCAGCCGGGTGCCCAGCGCGAGGATTACATCGGCGGCGGCAAGTTCTTTCCCCAGCGCGGGGTTCATGCCCACACCCAGATCGCCCACATAATTTGGGTGACGGTTGTCCATGTAATCCTGCCGACGGAAGGCCGCAGCGACAGGCAAATTCGCGGCCTCGGCAAAGCGGGCCAGATCACGGCTTGCCTGCCCCGACCATGCGGAGCCACCGACGACGACCAGCGGGCGTTCCGCCCCGGCGATAAGCTCCATCGCCTGCGCGGCGAAGTCAGAGTAATCCGCATCGGTGCCCGACCTGCGCGCGGGGCGGTCGGGGACATCGGCTTGCTCGGTCAGCATGTCTTCGGGGAGTGACAGAACCACCGGGCCGGGACGGCCAGACAGCGCCATCCGCCACGCGCGGTCGATATATTCCGGCAGGCGGGCAGTGTCGTCGATCTCAGCCACCCATTTGACGACCGTGCCGAACATGGCGCGGAAATCGACCTCCTGGAACGCTTCGCGATCCCGGTCGCTGCGCGCAATCTGACCGACAAAGCAGATCATCGGCGTGCTGTCTTGCTGGGCCACATGCAGACCGGCGGCGGCATTGGTGGCACCGGGGCCACGGGTCACGAACAGGATGCCGGGCTGTCCGGTCAGCTTGCCATCGGCCTCGGCCATCATCGCGGCGCCGCCTTCCTGACGGCAGACCACATTCTGGATGCCTGCATCGTGCAGCCCGTCAAGCGCGGCGAGGAAGCTTTCCCCCGGCACCGAAAAAACCCGGCTTACGCCTCTCAGTTTCAACTGATCCACAAGGATCTGTCCGCCATGCCGGGTCATCTGTCCGTCTCCTCCTGCTGATGGTCGGGAGGGTGGTCAATCCATGCCGGAAGCGCAAGAGCCGCGGCCCGACCTAAAAGCTGTCTTCGACGCGGAAGCCATCGGGAATGCGGTCATGGCCATCAAGGATCAGATCCGCCATGCACGCGGCGATACCGGGCGCCATGCCGAACCCGATCTTGAAGCCGCCATTGGCGATGAAATGACCGGGGCGGTCGGGCCAGCCGCCCAGCATGGGTGCGCGCGAGCGGGCGCGGGGGCGCAGCCCGGCCCAACACCCGATCACAGCGGCGTCGCGCAGGGCGGGGCACGCGGCACGCGCCGCGTCGATGAGCGGGTCGAGGGCCGCATCGGTGACATGGCCGTTGTCAAACTCGCGCTCGGTGGTGGAGCCGATCGCCACGGTGCCGTCCCGATGGGGAATGACGTGGAGGCCGGCGATGAACAGTTGCGGCAGGTCGATGGGCAGGCGCATGGCCGGAGCAAGTAGCGCGGCCTGCCCCTTGATCGGGGCGCCTACCGGGCGGGTTCGGCCCTCGGACAGCGTGGCGAGCCCTTCCCACCCGGTCGCCCAAAGCTGCGGACCCGGCGGCACGGGGGCGTCTTGGTCCGTGCCGGTCAGGATCTGCCCGCCAAGCGTGATAATCGCAGCGGCCAGCGCCGCACAGGCCTGCGCCGGATGCAGCCGTCCGCTTAACGTGTCGTGGATCAGCCAGCCGGTCGCACTATCCGGGCGCCATTCGGCGGGCAGGGGCGCGTCGACGCTGCGGATCACCCGCCATGCGGCATGGTCGCCCCATAGCTCCGCCGCCGTGGCGGTGCGGGCGCGGGCCAGATCGAGGGCATGCGCATCCGCGACAGGCTGCACGCGTCCGCTGCGGGCATATCCGGGATCGCGTCCGCCGATGCGTTGGACCCGCCGCCAGAACGGCTCGGCGGCCAGCAGGCTGTCGAGTTGAAACGCTTTCTTCGGGTTCCAGTTTTCCGGCGTATGGGGGGCCAGCGCCCCCACGATTCCGCCCGAAGCGCCGGCACCCACGCCATGCAGGTCGCGCAGGGTCACGCGCACGCCACGTTCCAGCAAAGCGAAGCTGCAGGCGAGCCCCAGAATTCCTGCTCCGTGGACGGTCACATGCGTCATGACGATCATATCCTTCAGGCTAAATCGGGCCGAGCCATGCCATAGGCATGCACCGCCATTGCCGTGCCCCGGCTGTGTGTGTATGCGCGAAGAGGATCGGCTTGCACGACCCCTTCCCACGTCACCCCCCGCTTAGGACATCGGATGAGCCCTGACCAGCCGCACACCCCTCATGGCCACCCTGCGGCGACCGCCGATATCGATGCCGCGGATATCACATGGCGCGAGGCAACGGGCCTTGGCGCCGTGCCGGTTTCTGCGCGGTTCGACGATCCGTATTACTCGCTTGAGAACGGGCTGGCCGAGACGTGTCATGTGTTCTTGCTGGGCAATGACCTTCCCACGCGGCTCGTCTCGGGGTTTCGCGTGGCGGAACTGGGTTTTGGCACCGGGCTTAATCTGCTGGCCGCTTGGGATCTGGCCGAGCGGCATGGCACGGCCCTGCACTATACCGGGTTCGAGGCTTTCCCGATGCGCCCTGACGAAGCCGCGCGCGCCCTGATGCCATGGACCCCGCAATTCGGCGATAAGGTCGCTCGGCTGCTTGATGGATGGGGGGCGGACGCCATCGCGCTGGATACTCCGCTGCTTCAGGCCAATGTGGTGCTGGGCGATGCGCGTCAGACCCTGCCCCGCTGGCAAGGCATGGCGGATGCGTGGTTTCTGGACGGCTTTGCGCCTGCCAAGAACCCCGAACTGTGGGAGCCCGACCTGATGCATGAGGTGGCGCGCCATACCGCGCCCGGCGGCAGTTTTGCCACCTACACGGCCGCAGGTGCCGTGCGCCGGGCATTGGCCGAAGCCGGTTTTGCCGTCGAACGGGTGCGCGGTCACGGCGCCAAGCGCCACATGACGATCGGGCGGCTTCCGGTGAACGAGGTGGGCGCTGCCGACAACGCCCCAGATGCTGCTACCGCATTGGATGCAGATACGTCTTCGCGGGCCCGGCCATGACGGAACAGAACACCCGGCTCGGCGTCATCTTGATGATCGCGACCACGTTTGTCTTTGCCTCGCAGGACGCGGTGTCGCGCCATCTGGCGACAGAATACAACGTCTACATGATCGTGATGATCCGCTACTGGGCGTTCGCGATGTTTGTCACGGCACTGGCGGCGCGAAGCCGGGGCGGGCTGGCGCGCGTGCTGCGACCGCGCCGATTGGTCTGGCAGGTGGTGCGCGGTGTGATCCTCGCCGTCGAAGTCGTGATCATGGTGTTCGCCTTCATCCATCTGGGCTTGGTCGAATCCCACGCCGTCTTTGCGGCTGTGCCGCTCATCATCACGGCGCTTTCCGGGCCCGTGTTGGGCGAAAAAGTCGGGTGGCGGCGTTGGACCGCGATTGGCATCGGCTTCGTCGGTATATTGGTGATCTTGCAACCGGGCGGATCGGTCTTTGCGCCTGCGGCGATGCTGCCGCTGTTGGCAGCGGCGCTATTCGCGGCTTACGGGCTGCTCACCCGGCTGGTGGCGCGCGATGACGGGGCGCAGACATCGTTCTTCTGGACCGGGGTTGCAGGGGCCGCGACCATGACCCTCATCGGTGTGTTCTTCTGGGAGCCGATGGTCTGGCAGGACTGGCTGTGGATGGGCGTGCTGTGCTGCACGTCGACCACCGGACATTACCTGCTGATCAAATGCTACGATGTGGCAGAGGCCAGCGCCGTGCAGCCGTTGGCCTATTGTCAGCTGGTCTTTGGCGCGTTTTACGGCGTGATGATCTACAACGAACCCTTGGAAAGTAATGTGATCTTGGGCGCGGGCATCGTCGTTTCGGCGGGGCTATTCACCTTCTGGCGCACCCGCCAGAAGGCCGCGGCATAACCCTCATTCCCCGGCAAGCGCCTCTTCGGTCGGTTTCTGCTGACCCTTCAGCATCGCCGTAAATTGCAGCGGAGCGCTGGGGGCCCCGTTCAACCGTGCGCGATAGATCGGGATCGATTCAGACACGCGCATCACATAGTTGCGGGTTTCGCGGAAGGGGATCATCTCGATCCAGTCGACGACATCGACATCCGGGTTTCGGGGATCGCCACGATCCTCGGCCCAGCGGACAGGCCGTCCGGGACCGGCATTATAGCCTGCCGCGACCATCGACGGGGTGTCGCCAAAGATTTCGATCAAACCGGCGAGATAGGCCGAGCCCAAGCGCGCGTTATACACCGGGTCGGATGTCAGGCGCGCAAGGTTATAGGGCAGCCCCAACTCGCCCGCGACATCCTTGGCCGTTCCGGGCATCAGCTGCATCAGCCCGCGCGCACCGACGGGCGATTGCACCGCCGGATCAAATTCGCTTTCGCGGCGGGCAATCGATAAGGCCAGCGCCGGATCGACCGGCAGATCGGCGCGCTCCGCCAGCGGGTGCAGCGGATAATAGGCGGCGGGCAGGATCATCCCGCCTTCAGCGGCACGTTTGGCGACCATGACCGCGAGATGCGGCTTGTCTTGCGAAATGATCAGCGTTCCCAGCGCACCGGCTTCGCTTCGCTCCAGACTTTCGACCAGATGGGTGAGAAACCGTTCCGACTGATGGTCTTCGCCCGCCGCCACCAGAAGCATTCCGATGGTAAACACGGAGCTGTCAGCAAAAGACGTTTGGGTCCAGTTCGGGAAGACCTCGCCGCCGGCCATGATGGGGTCGAGCGGCTGGCCAAGCTTTTCCGCGGCCAGAATGCCATAAAAGGCGCTTTGGTAGTCTGCCCCATCGGCGTAAGCCGCCTGCGCCGCAGCGTCATTACCAAGCGCCTCATGGGCGCGGCCCAGCCAATACCCGGCGCGGCTGCGGCTGATCGGGGTTTCTACGGCCTCGTCAAACCGGGTGAAATGCAGCAACGCCCGATCAGGCTCTTCGAGATGCACCAGCGACAGATACCCCGCCAACCATTCCAGATCCGCAAAATCGCCCCCGGCGGCAAGATAGTGGCGGCTGGCAAGTTGATAGGCACCTTCGAAATTCCCGGCGCGCATTTCCATCCGGGCATAGATGCGGCGCCAGTTTGACCAGAAGGACGGCTCCCCCAAGGCAGCTTGCGACACGGATGTGGTGGCAAGCAATGCGGTGGCGTCTTCGTTGCGTCCCTTGCGCGCACGCCAATTGAACCGCTCGAACGCCAAGCCGGGGTCATCTTGCATGGCTTCGGGGACGGCCTCGATCAGCGTGTCGACCCCAGCGGCCTGACGACGTAGGGCCGAGCGTGCGGCGGCCAGCTTCTGCCACCCGTCGGAAACCTTCGAATACATACGCTGCGCGGCGGTCCATTCAGCTTGCCATAACAGCCAGTCAAGCCGGGCCTCGTGATGCTCCGTCAGCGTGTCGCCATAAAGCGCGAGCAGCTCCTGCTCGGTATCCGGTGTCAGTTCATGGGCGCGCCATGCCATCACGGCCAGCACCTCGGCCTCGCCATCACGACCAAGGCTGCGATTGGCTTCGATCAGGCGCAGAAACCCATGTCCGGTCTCGGGCAGGTCATCTCCGAAATAGGCGATCACCTGTTCAGGATCGGCTTCGGGACGGATCGACCCCTCCCCTTGGGACCGCAGATAGGCCAAGCCGGGCCAGTCGGCGTGATCGCTGAGAAACGCCTGATAATCGGCGAACTCGCCAACGGCGCTGCGCAGGCGATACCACTCGACCAGCGTCGCAAGATCCGGCCCCCCCGGAACGGCGCCAAGCCCAGCGGCCAGCCAATCCCCTTGGGACAGCGCGGCCAGTGTCGTGCGCAGCGCGGCGATACGGGTGGGGGATGTGATCGCGTCAAGCTGTGCCTTCACGGCTTCGGCGGAAACCTCCGCATTGCTCGCCACGCTCGCCTGTAGCGGGACAGGGCGCGCCGCGGGCGGCGTCCGGGCGCTGTCCGGCTCAGGGTCGCCTTCCTGAGCGACCGCCGAGGGCACAGCGATCAGGCCCACTCCGACGGACGTCGCGAGCAGGGCAAATAGGGTCACAGCGAAACCGTGACGGGAGGGAAGTCGGTCGAGCAAAGTCAAAAAAACGCTAAAACCTCAGATTTTCCTAAGGATGGAGCAGCTTCCGCTTGCTCGCAATTCACAAACTTGGCAACCCGCACCGGCGGGGTTAGGTTCCGCCGATATTCAAATCAGGCGAGTCATGCGCAGACTCGCGGTCAGCAAGGAGACGGGCGATGTTCACAGGGTCGATGCCAGCATTGGTCACGCCGTTCAAAAACGGCGAAGTGGACTTTGACACGCTCAAAGACCTTGTCGAGTGGCACATCGCCGAGGGCTCGCACGGGCTGGTGCCTGTCGGCACCACCGGTGAAAGCCCGACGCTGAGCCATGAAGAGCATGAAGCCATCATTGAGACCGTGGTCAAAGCCGTGAACGGGCGGATTCCGGTCATCGCCGGTGCCGGGTCGAACAACACGGTCGAAGGCATCCGCCTCATGCGGTTCGCGCAGAAGGTCGGTGCCGACGCCGCACTGGTGGTGACGCCCTATTACAATAAGCCGACCCAAAGCGGGCTGATTGCGCATTTCACCGCGCTGCATGACTGCTGCGATCTGCCGATCATCATCTATAACATCCCCGGTCGGTCGGTCGTGGATATGAGCCCGATCACGATGGGCGCGCTGGCGCAATTGCCGCGGATCATCGGGGTGAAGGATGCCACGGGCGAAGTGGACCGCGTGAGCATGCAACGGATGACCTGCGGCACGGAATTCCTTCAGCTGTCGGGCGAGGATGCCTCGGCCCTTGGGTTCAATGCGCAAGGTGGGCGGGGCTGCATTTCGGTCACGGCCAACGTGGCGCCGAAGCTCTGTGCTGAATTTCAGGAGGCGACGCTGTCGGGTGATTACACCAAGGCGCTGACCTATCAGGACCGGCTGATGCCCCTGCATGAGGCGATATTTCTGGAGCCGGGCGTATCGGGCGCAAAATATGCGCTGAGCCAATTGGGCAAATGTGGGGAGGAGATTCGTCTGCCGCTGACCCCGGTCGGTGATCTGACGCGCAAGGCGATTGATGCGGCGCTGCGTCATGCGGGACTGATGAACTGATCGATTAATGCGGTTGTAATGCGGCGTATGTCTGCATGGCGGAATTGAGAAGGCCCGGATGCTGTCGCGTCCGGGCCTTCATGCATTCAAAATTCTGGCTCCGTCACATGGCGGCGACGGTCGGCGCGGCGGCGACTCTGCATCCAGCGCAGGTCTTCCGCGGTGATATGCCCGCCAGAGGGGCGGCGGGTCTGACGCGACAGGGCCGCGGCGATGAAGCTGTTGGCAAGCAGTTGAAGCATGAGAAGGGTCCTTTCCACAGAGGTGCCTCGAATATGTCCAATCTTACGCCAACCGACGGGTTGTGCCGACTCAAGAAGATTGCCAACGTGTAAGCTCAGCTAACGAGGTGAGCATGGATTGGCGCAGCATACCTTCACTCTCAGCCCTGCGAGCCTTCGAGGCGGTCGGTCGTCATGAAAGTTTTACTGAGGCTGCGCGGGATTTGAACGTAACCCATGCTGCGCTTTCCCAGCATGTCCGTGCGCTGGAGGCCGAATTTTCCGTCGATCTAGTGCGAAGATCGGGGCGCGGCGTGGTGTTGACCGATGCCGGGCGCCAGCTGGCGGCGGGGCTGACGGATGGGTTCGGCGCGATTGCCGATACGGTCGAATCCCTGAGGGCAGATCAGGCGGACCGGCCCTTGGCCGTGGCCCTGACGCCCTCCTTCGCGGAACATTGGCTGATGCCGCGCTTGGGCGCGTTCTGGGCTGCGCATCCGGGGGTGGAACTGTCATTGCAGCCGGGCACAGCACTGGTGGAGCCACGCACGCCGGGGGTCGATGTCGCGATCCGATGGGGTCGCGGCGGCTGGCCAGGCTGGGAAGAAACGCGGTTGCCGGTCGCGCATCTGGTCATCGTCGGTCCGCCCAAGCTTCTGCCGCAGGGCCCCGATACCCCGCCCGAGACACTTAAGCGGCTGCACTGGTTTCTGGACGCGACATTCGCCGAAGGCCGCACTTGGGCGGAATCGCTGGGGCTGATGGGGCCGGAAACCTCGGCCACGCTGTTGCCCACAACGGGACTGCTGTTATCGGCGGTGCGCGCGGGCTATGGGCTGTCGGTCGTGCCGCATGGCTTCGTGGCCGATGATGTGCGCGCCGGGCGCATGGTCCCCTTGGTCGAAAGCGACGAAAGCGGGCTGGATTATTTCCTGTTGTGCAAGAAGGATCGCCACCCGCCGGGACTGGCGGAGTTTCGGCGCTGGATGGTGCAGACCGCCGCTGCCGAAGAGGCCGAAGAAGCCTTGCGTGCCGGGCGAGGCAAGGCCGGTGTGCCCGCGCCCCGTCGCTGACGCGGGTTGGTCAGCCACGGTGCAGCCGTTGGGGTATGGCCGCCCGGAGCATGGCCGTTGACGGGGGACGGCCGTTAGTCGTCGTTGATATCGCGGTCAAAGGTCTGCACCGACCCGCCGCCCGTGGGCGCGAACACCCGGCGCAGCACGACCCATGCGACCAGCGACGCGCCCGCGAAAAACAGCAGCGTGCCTGTCAGCGTGCCTGCGATCAGCCCGCCGAACAGCCCGCCTGCCAACAGCACCAGCCCGGTCGCCGCAGCGCCGATGGCGAAGCCCAGAAACAGGTAGCCGGGCACCAGCATTTCCAGAATGGCCAGCCCGACAGCACCGGCCAGCCAGATCCACCACGACCAGATCATGATGCGCCCCCGCTGGGCCCGCGCAGCATGCGGAACGCGTCACCAAAGGCCTCCAGCGCCTGTGCAGGGACGAGGATCGTCTGCTTGCCGCTGCCATGGCCCAAGGTGTTCAGCGCCTCCACCTGTTTCAGCGCGACCTGATATTGCGCGGCTTCCACGCCATTGTCGCGGATCGCGGCGGCGACGACGGAGGTGGCATAGGCTTCGGCGTCAGCCTCTATGCGGCGGGCCTTGGCGGCCTGCTCGGCGGCGTAGAGTTCCGCATCGGCGGAAAGCTCCACCGCGCGGCGTTTGCCCTCGGCCTCGGTCACATGGGCGCGGCGGGCGCGTTCGGCGTTAAGCTGCTGCAACATCGCCTCCCGCGTGGCCTGATCCAGATTGACGTCGAGGATCTCGGCGCGGGTGACTTCGATCCCCCAGTTATCAACCGCGTCTTCGACCTGCGCCTTGATCTTCAAGATCAGTTGCGCGCGGTTCGATTGCACCTCGTCCAGCTCCATCATACCGATCTCGGCGCGGACGATCCCGGCGACGGTGGTGGCAATGGCGGGGTCCACGTCGCGAATGCGATAGACGGTCTTTTCCGGCTCCAGGATGCGGTAGAACACGCTGGTTTCGACCTGCACCAGCACGTTGTCCGAAGTGATGGCATCCTGATTTGCGTTCGGAAGCTGCCGCTCAAGGATCGAGATCTTATGCGCCACGCGGTCCAGAAAGGGCACGATCAGGTTGATGCCCGGCCCCAGCACCGCACGCAGGCGGCCAAACCGCTCAACCACGTATTTTTCCGATTGTGGCACGATGCGCACGCCCAGAAGCACGCAGATGACGATGAACAGCGCGATGAGCACCACGACGATCTGGCTGCCCGTCACTTGGGCCAGAAGGGTCTGCATATCCATTGGTTTAAATCCGTCAGCTGAAATCTGATCCGACTATGCCCGCAGGGGTGGCGTTGGGGAAGGGCGTTTCACCCCATTCCCTTGGCCCTGTGCCGCGCGTATCTTGATCCCATGCCCGCCCTATGCCGCGACTGCCTGACCCCGTTCGAGACCGGCGCCGCCGCGGCGTCCGGCCTCATGCGCTGTCCCGCCTGCCGCAGCCCGCGGGTCACGGCCCATCCCGAACTGTTTGACCTGACCATCGCGCATATGGATTGCGATGCGTTCTATGCCTCGGTCGAGAAACGCGACAATCCTGAGTTGCGCGATAAGCCGTTGATCGTCGGCGGCGGGCGGCGCGGCGTGGTGACGACCGCCTGTTATATTGCCCGGATCAAGGGCGTGCGGTCCGCCATGCCGATGTTTCAGGCGCTCCGGCTGTGCCCCGAGGCGGTGATCGTGAAGCCTCGGATGGATGTCTATGTGGAGGTCTCGCGCCAGATCCGCGCGATGATGGAGGATATGACCCCGGCGATCGAGCCGCTGTCGCTCGATGAGGCATTTCTGGACCTGACCGGCACCACCCGCCTGCATGGCGCGCCGCCTGCGGTGATGCTGGCGCGGCTGCTCAAGCGGATGGAGACGGAGCTGGGCATCGGCGGCTCGGTCGGGCTGAGCCATAACAAGTTTCTGGCCAAGCTCGCCTCGGATCTGGACAAACCCCGCGGGTTTTCGGTGATCGGCGCGGCCGAGACCGAGGATTTCCTCGCGCCGCGCTCGGTCCGGTTGATCTGGGGTGTGGGGCAGGCGGCGGCCACGGCGCTGGAAGCGGCGGGCATTCGCAGTTTTGCCGATCTGCGCCGCTGGGATCGTAAGGCGCTGTCGGAGCGGTTCGGCGCGCAGGGCGACCGGTTGTGGCATCTGGCGCGCGGGCAGGACAGCCGCCGGGTGACTCGCAACGCCGGGGTCAAATCGATCTCGAACGAGACCACGTTTCACGAAGATACCGCCGATGCGGATGTGCTGGACGGCCATATCTGGCGGCTGGCGGAGAAGGTATCGGACCGCGCCAAGGCCAAGGATCTGGCAGGCCGCGTCGTGGTGCTGAAGCTTAAGCGGCATAATCACCGACTGCTGACCCGGCGCGGCACCCTGCGCGATGCCAGCCAATTGGCCGAGGTAATCTATCGCAAGGCGCGTGAGCTATATGACCAAACCGGCGACACCGGGCCCTTCCGGCTGTTGGGGGTGGGGATTTCCGATCTGATGCCTGCGGCGCGTGGCGATCTGTCGGCGGATCTGCTGGACCCGGACGCCGCCCGTCGCAGCGCCGCCGAGGCCGCCCGTGACCGCATCCGCGCCCGGTTCGGGCAGGATGCGATCACCAAGGGCCGGTCGCTTCGCTAGGATCAGATCGCCAGAACGGTGCGCTCCAGAAACCAATAGGCCCCGACCAGCGCGATAAAGATCGACGCGGGCACCGCGACCACCCGGCGATACCAGACCTTGCGCCCCGCCCAGCCGACCAGCACCAGCGCGGCGAGGATCACGGTCAGTTGTCCGAATTCCACGCCGACGTTGAACCCAATCAGCCCGGTGACAAAACGCGCAGGCGACAGGCCCAGATCGCCCAGCATGTAGGCAAAGCCCAGCCCGTGCAGCAGGCCGAAACCAAACACCACTGCATAACGCCACCAGCCCAGCTTGGGCCGCAGGATGTTTTCGACGGCGACATAGACGATCGACAGCGCGATCAAAGGCTCCACGATGGTGGCGGGGATGGTGACAAGTCCGAGGCTCGCCAGCGCCAATGTCGCGGTATGGGCCAGCGTGAAGGCCGTGACCTGCAACAGCAGCGGACGCAGATGCAGCGAGAAGAAAAACAGCCCCAGCACGAACAGGATGTGATCGAGCCCCATCGGGACGATATGTTCGAACCCGATTACAATGTAGCGCAGGAAGGTCGACAGGTGGCTTTCGCTGACGATTTCACCACGCGGCAGCGGCTCGGACCGGTCGCCGGGGTTGAGATAGGCGGTATAGGCATCCTCGCCCGCGCCAACCTGCCGGATCACCAGCGGGCCATAGCTTGGCTCCCAGCCGACGGTCACGGGGGTCTCGCCCTGCGGCAGCGTCGCGGTAAATGTCACGCGGCTGTCACGCGGCAGGGCGGGGTCGGGCTCATCCGTGACCTCGACCGCTTGCAGCTCAGGCGTCAGCCGCTCCGCACCGGCGCGCAGGTCCAGCCCGGCGGCGATTTCTGGCCATGCGGCAGTGAACCGCTCGGCCAGTTGTTCCGGGGGCAAGGCGCGCAATGCGTCATAGTCATCCGACAGGGGACTTTCGTTCGTATCATCCAATGCGCTCTGGTCGATGCCCGTTACCACGGCCTCACCCGACAGGGTCACGGTCATTGTCACGCTCTCGGCGGCGACCTCGATATCCGACACGGCGGGGCGCAGTTCGTGGGCAGCGGCAGCCCCGGCACAGGCCAGCCACAAAGCCGCGAGGATCGTTGACAGAAGAGCGGGCAGCCGCAGCTTGGGCATTAACAGGGACAAGGGGATACTCCGATGAGACAAATAATAGGGGCGGCGCTGATCTGCGCGATATCCGGTCCGGCATGGGCGCATGAGTTCTGGATATCGCCGGAAGACTATACGGTCGAGCCCGGAGGCCAGATCATTGCCGAATTGCGGGTGGGGTCAGAATTCTCTGGCGCCGGATACGCTTACATCCCGAAACGCGCTGCGCGGTTCGAAACGAGGCAGGATGGCGCCGTCACTTTGGTGGAGCCGCGGATCGGCGATCGGCCTGCGCTGAATGTTCCGGCGGGCGACGCCGGGCTGGTTGTCGTGGTCCATGAAACCGCCGACAGCACCCTGACCTATGACGATTGGGAAACCTTCACCAACTTCTTCACACATAAGGATCTGCCGGGGTTCCCTCAGGTGCATTACGACCGCGGCCTGCCCGAAGATCCGGTAAAGGAAGTCTATCGCCGCTATGCGAAATCTCTGATCGCGGTGGGCAATGGCGCGGGGCAGGATGAGGTCACGGGACTGAAGATCGAGATCGTCGCGCGCACCAACCCCTATACGGATGATCTATCCGACGGCATGCGCGTTGAGGTGCGTCTCGACGGGGAACCTCGTGTCGATACGCAGGTCGAGGTGTTCGAGCGCGCCGCCGACGATACCGTCAACACCAGCTACTACCGCACGGATGCTGCCGGGCAGACGACATTCCCCGTGAAGCCGGATCACGAATATATGGTGGATTCGGTGGCGATGTCCGCCACCGACAATGATGATCCGCAGGCTGGTCCGGTCTGGCGCTCGATTTGGGCGAACCTGACTTTTGCGGTGCCCGAATAGGGCGCTTGGGTCAGTCCGGGCGGCCGACGGGCCGTCCGAACAGCCGCAAACGGCTGACCCCGCCATCGGGGAACATGTTGAACCGCACATGCGTCGCCGGTCCGAAATCGGCCAATTCCTCGAACCAGTGTTCGTGATCGGCCTGTAGGCGGGTTTCGGGGAGCAGCGTTTTCCAGAACATCGAATCCGTGACCAGCGCGTCGGTCAGCCCGTCCCCGAAATTGCGCATATCCGCGACTTGGATCGAGCAGCGATCCGGGTAATTTCCCTTGAAATGGCAGGTATCGATCAGCGCTTTGTCAATTACGCCCCGCGCCCCCAGCGCCAGCACCATCCAATCATATCCCGGCTCGCGGCGGCGGCGGGTTTCCCAGCCATCGCCCATATTGATGCCGCGTCCGGGCGCGAGCAGGCGCATGTAATCGCCGTAATGCGCGTCCGAGAACGCCAGAATGCGACCGCCGTTCAGCGCCGCGACCAGATCGATTTCCCCGCCCGAGGCATCGTCGAGTTCCGGCACTCCGTAAACCCGCAGCCGTGCAATCCCGCCATCAGGATAGATATGCAGGCGCAGGTAGTTCCAGTTTTCGAAACTGTCGCAGGAGAAATAGTGCTCCGCCGAGGCGCTCAGGGCCTTATGCGGCAGGATCGGCACCCAATTGGTGTCATCCTCGCTTTCGCCCAGTTCATTGGCGGCCTCGATCTTGCAGGCCGGGGCGTAATTGCCGGTGAAATGTGAGGTGTCGATGTTGAAGCCAAGGATGCGTCCCGGCGCGGCCAGTTTGATGATCGCGTGGTCATGGCCCCCGTCGCGACGACGCTGGGTTTCCCAGCCATCCATCCACTTGCCGTTGTCATCGAATTTGTCGGGGATGAAGACCGGCACATTGTCTTGCAGCATCCGCTCCAGCGGTGCGAAGAATTCGTTGCTGGCCGAAATCGCCTGCGCGCCCAAACCGGCTGAGGCCAGATTGATGCCGGTGCGGGCGAAAAGCGGGATGTCGGCGCGGATGTTCTCTATGGTCGTCATGCGAAGCCTTGGTCGTGGTCAGAAGGGCAGCGGGGCCACGCAAAAGGCGGGCGCGCTGGAAGGGCCGGAAAGGCCTCTTGCCAAAGTGCATAGGACCAAGGCGCGTCTGCTGCAAGCGAGGGCACTGCGCGTGGCGCGTGCGCAACCGCGGCCTGCTGATAAAAGCTGCCCCACGGGCGGCTATTGTTTTTCTGCGATCATTCTGGAAACTCGCAGGCAACCTGCCTTTGACGAAAGCTTCCTGCATGTATGATCTTGCCGTTATCGGCGCCTGGGCCGAATTCGCCGTTCGCTGGCTTCATGTGATCACCGCGATCGCGTGGATCGGCTCATCGTTTTATTTCATCGCGCTCGACCTTGGGCTGCGCCGTTCTCCGCATGCCGATAAGGGCGTCGGGGGCGAGCAGTGGCAGGTGCATGGCGGCGGGTTCTATTTCCTGCAGAAATATCTTGTGGCGCCCGATCACATGCCCGCCGATCTGATCTGGTTCAAATGGGAAAGCTACGCGGCTTGGGCCTCGGGCTTTGCCTTGTTGGTGCTGGTCTATTACCTCGGCGCGGAGTTCTACCTCATCGATCCGAACGTCGCGGATCTGGCGGTGTGGCAGGCGGTGCTGATATCCGCAGGGTCGCTGGGCTTTGGCTGGCTGGCCTATAACGCAATCTGCAATTCCCGGCTGGGCAATAGCTCGACCGGGCTGATGCTGGTGCTTTACGCGATCCTCGTGGCGATGGCGTGGAGCTATACGCAGGTGTTTACCGGGCGCGCGGCGCTGCTGCATCTGGGCGCGTTTACCGCGACGATCATGTCGGCCAACGTGTTTCTGGTGATTATCCCCAACCAGAAGATCGTCGTTGCGGATCTGATTGCCGGGCGCAGCCCCGATCCGAAATACGGCAAGATCGCCAAGCAGCGGTCCACTCATAACAACTACCTGACGCTGCCGGTCATCTTCCTGATGCTGTCCAATCACTACCCGCTGGCTTTCGCGTCGGAGGCGAACTGGATCATCGCATCGCTGGTCTTCTTGATGGGGGTTTCGATCCGACATTGGTTCAATTCCCACCACGCCGGGCGTGGCAACCCGCATTGGACATGGGCGGTGACGGTGGTGATCTTCCTTGTCATCATGTGGCTCTCCACAGCGCCGATGTTCCGCCCCGAGGGTGAGGATCAGGCGATGACCGCCGCGGCCGAGCGTTTTGCCGCCGCCGACGGGTTTGCGGAGGTGGAAAACATCGTGATGGGCCGCTGCTCGATGTGCCACGCGACAGACCCGGATTGGCCGGGCCTGCATTGGGCCCCGAAAGGTGTGCATCTGGAAACGACCGCCGATATCGCCGGACACGCGCGGGCGATCTACCTTCAGGCAGGGGTTGGCCATGCCATGCCGCCCTCGAACCTGAGCTTCATCGAGCCTGATGAGCGTGCGGCAATCATGGCGTGGTATCAGGCCGCGACTGAATGATCTGACACGCCGCGCAGCGTGACGCCAACCGGCGGCGCTCCGCCGCGTGATTGCCAGCCATCGCTTGAGAGCCGGGGGGCGATCCTCTAGGTTCCGGGCAAAGGTCACCATGAACGGAGCCTCCCCATGACCGAGAGCAAATCCCAACAGCGTCTTCACCTCGTGTTCGGTGGCGAGTTGGACGACCCGACCCGCAACGTATTCCGCAATGTCGATGATCTGCATATCGTTGGCATTTTTCCTGATTACGACACCGCCTACGCGGCGTGGAAGGGCGAAGCCCAGCGCACCGTCGACAATGCCCATATGCGCTATTACATCGCCGATCTGCACCGCCTGCGGGAGGAGGAGGCAATGACCTCTCCTGCCGATGACGCGGCCAGCTAAGCCGGTGACCCAACCACGCGGAGCAGCGGGCGGGTTTGTGCCCGAGGCCCCGCGCGGTGCCCTCGAAAACCTGTTTCAGCGGTGGGGCGGTAGCACCGCCCGTGACCCGCGCCATGCCGAGGCTGCTACTGCAGCAGTGCGTCCCGAGGGGTCGCTACTATGGGTGCATGCCTGCAATACCAAGATCGACATGCGCGCCCTGTCGGTTCTCATCCGTCGCGTGGCGGAAGACGGGCCGCGGCCGCATGTGCTGTTGACCGGGCAGGCCGGCGCGGTGCCGCGGGACGAACCTCGGCTCAGCGCGGTGCTGCCTCCCGCCGAAATACCACAGGACATTGGCGCATTTCTTGCCCGCTGGCGGCCCGATGCGGCGGTCTGGAGCGGTGCGCCTGATCGGCCGCAACTGCTCGAAGCAGCGGCGCGGTCGTCGATGCCGCTGATCCTTGCCAATGCGACCGGCCAATCCGCGCGGGGGGGGCGTGTCGGGCGGCGCGATCGGCAGATGCTGCATCGGTTCCACCGGGTGTTGGCCCGCGACGGAGCGGCAGGCGCGGCGCTATCCCGGCTTGGCGTTGCGGGATCCCGGCTTGAGGTCGCGGGCATCCTGCGCGAGGCCGCCATCGCACTTCCCTGCGACGAAGACGAGCGCGCGCAGTTTGCGGCTCTGCTGAAGGCTCGGCCAGTGTGGTTTGCGGCCCGTGTGCCAGCGGGCGAATTAGGTCAGGTCGTTAACGCTCATGTGGGGGCCGCGCGTATGGCGCACCGGCTGCTTTTGATCTTGCAGCCCGGCGATCTTGATTGCGGACCGGCTCTGGCTGCGACGTTGCGCAAGGGCGGTTGCCGCGTAGCGTTGCGCTCGGACGGGGATCTGCCCGGCGAGGAGACTTCGATCTATATCGCCGACCGGATGGCCGATGATGACGGCAGCAGTCGCGACAGCTTTGCAGAGACGGGTTTCGCCGCCGAAGGTTTCGCGGAGGAAGGCTTCGCCGATGAGGGTCTGTGGTTCAGGTTGGCGCCCGTAACCTTGCTTGGCGGCACTTTGCGCGGACCGGGGCCGGTATTCGATGTGAATTTACCGGCGGCGCTGGGATCGGCGGTCGTCGCAGGGCCCCGCACGGGCGGGCGCTGGGGGGCGGTGCTGCATCGCTTTGCCGCCGAAGGTGCCGCGCGCCGGATCGGCCATCCCGACGCGCTGGCCAATGCGGTGTCGGACCTTCTGGCACCAGACAAGGCCGCGGCACTGGCGCATAACGCTTGGGCGCTGGCCTCTGACGGGGCAGAGACGACGGACAGGCTTGCGGAGCTGATCTGCGACGCGCTGGACGGGGTGGCGATCTGATGCGGGCTCCGGATTTCTGGCATTATCCACCGCGCAACCCCGGCCTTGCCGCGCGTCTGTTGCAGCCGCTGGGGGCGATTTATGCGCAGGGCACCGCGCGACGGCTGCGCCAGTCGGGGCACCGTGCCGGTATTCCCGTTATCTGCGTGGGAAATATCAATGCAGGCGGCACGGGCAAGACGCCCACGGTCATTGCGCTGGTGCAGCTGCTGACGGATCGGTTGGGGCCGGAGGCCGTGCATGTCGTCAGTCGCGGTCACGGTGGGACGTTGGAAGGGCCGGTGCGCGTCGATCCCCGACAGATGGGCGCGGCGCAGACCGGCGATGAGCCGCTGCTGATCGCCGCTTTTACGCCGACATGGGTCTCACGCGACCGTGCCGCCGGTGTCCGGGCTGCCGAAGCCGCTGGCGCCCGAGTTGTGGTGTTGGATGACGGGTTCCAGAACCCTGCCGTGGTCAAGGATCTGTCGCTAGTGGTTGTCGATGCGCGGATGGGCTTTGGCAACGGGCGCTGCATCCCGGCGGGACCACTGCGCGAGCCGGTCGCCAGCGGTATGGCGCGCGCTGATCTATGTCTGTCGATTGGTCCAGCCGCGGCGCAGGCCAGCTTTGATCGCGAGTGGGGCGCGCAGGTCACGGTGCCGCATCTGCGCGGCATGTTGGAGCCACTGAAAACCGGCATGGACTGGGCCGGACTGGCGACATTGGCCTTTGCCGGGATCGGCCATCCGCAAAAGTTCTTTGCCACGCTCCGCGAATTGGGCGCTGATCTGCGCCGAGCGGAGCCGCTGGATGACCATCAGCCCCTGTCAGAGCCGCTGATGACCCGGCTCGAAAACGAGGCCCGTCTGATCGGGGCGCAACTGGTGACGACCGAAAAGGACGCCGTGCGCCTGCCGACAAGCTTCCGCCAGAAGGTGCTGACCCTGCCGGTCCGTCTGGTGCTGGACGATGCCGCACCGCTGGACGCCGCATTGGCGCGGATCGGGTTGCCTGTGGCCACCCGGTCTTGATCGCCGGGGATCGCAGCCCAGATCATGCGGATGAAAACAGTTTTGCTGACCGGCGTGACCGGGTTTATCGCCAAGCGCGTGGCGCTTGAATTCCTCGAAGCGGGCTATGCCGTGCGCGGCTCCTTGCGCAACCCTGATCGCGCAGAGGAGGTTCGCGCCGCGTTGCGTCCGCATTTGGGCGATCCCGCCGCGCTGGACCGCCTGAGCTTCGTCACGCTGGATCTATTGAACGACGATGGCTGGGCCG
The DNA here is from genome assembly GCA_040119125.1 of Marinobacter sp. Taxonomy (GTDB): domain Bacteria; phylum Pseudomonadota; class Alphaproteobacteria; order Rhodobacterales; family Rhodobacteraceae; genus Pacificitalea. The sequence continues at coordinate 18,725 of JBEDTR010000008.1, read as the reverse complement.
AGGCGCTGACCGGGATCGACGCGCTGATCCATACCGCTTCGCCCTTTCCTCTGTCGGAGCCGAAGGATCCCGATGCGCTGATCCGCCCGGCGCGGGAGGGCGCGCTGCGAGCGTTGCGGGCGGCACAGACAGCGGGTGTGCACCGCGTGGTCATGACCTCCTCCGCCGTGGCGATCATGTATCCCGCAACGTCCCATCCCGACAGTCCGCTGACCGAATCCGACTGGACCGATCCCGAAAGCCCGATGGTCGGGGCCTATGCCAAGTCCAAGACGCTGGCCGAACGTGCGGCGTGGGACTTCGTCGCTGAACATCCCGAGATGAAACTGTCCACCATCAATCCCGGCCTCGTGGCGGGGGAGCCGCTCGACACGCATTACGGCAGTTCGCTGGAAGTGGTGGAACGTGTGCTGAAGGGGCGCGATCCGATGCTTCCCAATATCGCCTTTCCGGTGGTCGATGTGGCTGATGTCGCGGCGATGCACCTGCGCGCGGCAGAGCGTGACGCGGCGATTGGGGAACGTTTCCTTGCCGCCGAAACCGGGACAGTGCCTATGCCGCAGATGGGCGCTTGGCTGGCCGAAGTCTATCCCGAGCGCCGCATTCCCACCCGCACCGCGCCGAACTGGCTGCTGAAGGTGATAGGCCTGTTCGATCCGGCACTGCGGCAATTGCGGGGGCAGCTGGGCTATCATCCGCGGATATCGTCGTCGAAGGCGTCCGAAATCCTCGGCATCAGCTTCACCCCCGCGCGGCAAGCGCTGTTAAAATCGGCGCAATGGTTGATTGCCGCGAATAAGGTTTGAGCGCGCCGGCGCGGCTGCTAACGTCCGCCTCAGGCGTGCGGAAGATGGCGGCGGAATGGTCCGCGCCTGTGCCGCGTGCCTGTGTATGAGTGTGCTCCTACAGGAGGGGTGTTTTTGAGACGAGTGATTGGAGTGGGCGGCTGCCGGGCGGCGGTCGCGGCACTGGTGCTGGCGGGATCGGTGATCCCCGCACAGGCCGAAAAAACGCTAAGCGAGTTTGCCGGAAATCAGAGTGAATGGGTGCTTGTGGCCATCGATGGAGGCCCGGCACCTGATGGTGTGACGCTCACCTTTCCGGTGCCGAACCACATTTCCGGCCATGGGCCGTGCAATGCGTATTCGGCGCGGATCGTTGCACCGTTTCCGTGGTTCGGGATTGCGGGGATTACCGCGACGCGGATGGCCTGTCCCGCACTCGAAGCGGAGCAGCGCTATTTTTCGACGCTGGAGCACATGAGCGCGGTGGAGTTGAATGGCGCGTCGATGACGTTGACCGGCGCAGGCAAGTCCCTGCGCTACCGTTCCCGCTGAGCGCGGTTCAACGCCTGCAGCAGCCGTGCGCGTGCCGGTGGCAATGGCCGCTCGCCCAGTGACGGGCGCAAGTGGTTATCAAGAAAGAACCCGGTGACCTCCAGTCCCTGCATGACTTCGCCGTTGCTTTCGGGCGGGTCACCGGTGAGGCAGGGCGCCAGCGGCAGCAGGCGATCGGCCCAGTCGCCAGCCCCGGCGCGGCTGACCGCGCGGCCTGTGCGCGGTGACACATAGGTCAGGCCGGTCTTTGCCCCCGTCACGGCGCAGGCCGACAGATCCAGCCCGAACCCCATTTGATCGAGCAGCGCCATTTCCCAGCGTAAATAGGCCAGCGGCCAGTGATCAGACTGGCCCAGCAGGTCCAGTAGGAACTGCGTCTGACGATAAAGCACCGGATAGGCGGCGCGTTCCGGCAGCGCAAAGGCCAGCAATGCGGTGACAGCCGTCAGCCCCGCCAATGCGGCGCGGTCGCCCAACAGCGGCGCGGCGCGGGCCTGCACCGGCTCCACAGTGAAATGGCCCAGATGCGCGTCAAGACGGGCGCGCCATGTCAGGTCCAGCTGCGCGCCGGGTTGCAGCAAAGGCGCGATGCGACGACCTGCACCGCCGCGCACAACGCCGGAATGGCGGCCGTGGGCTTCGGTAAACACATCGATGATCGCGGCGCTTTCGCCATGCTTGCGCACGGCAAGAAGCGCGCCTTCCTCACGCCATTCCATACCTGATAGATGGGCGCGCGCCGGGCATGAGCGCAAGGGCCAACCCGCCTGCGACCGCGTGCCGGTGGATCGCCCGAGCGGCGTGCCGGGGGTGGCAAGCGGATCGGCCTGCGTTATGTGGGGCGACGATACCAAGGGAGCGACCGATGACCCAAGCGATAGCAGCGGAACTGACGGCAGAAGGCCTGTGGGCAGCAGGGTTCGGCACGGGCGCGGCCCCGGTGTGGCAGGCGCAGGGCGCGCATCTGGACGATCTGCCCGCGTTGGCAGAGGCGCAGGGCGCAAGCGGCGCGCCGGTGTTAGTGACGGGCGCTGGCGGCGCGCGGGTGTCGGTGCCTTGTCTTCCGCTCGCTACTCCGGCGCCGTGGGAAGCACCGGCCCTGCCGGGGGCGCCGGGCGACATCCGGTTGCTTGCCCAGCCGATGTTGAGCCAGTCGAGCCCGCCTGCATTGAGCGGCGGACTGGAATTCCGCGTGGCTGGTTTTTTGGATCTGAACCCGAAATTCGATGGGGTTTTGTGCCTGCCGGGGGCGGAGGCGACCCTGTGGGCGCTGATCTCGGCGGAGGAGGTGGTGAGCCTGTCAGGATTTCGCAGTGGCGCGCTGGCTCGGGCGGCAGGGGGCGCGGGGTTGTTCATTGACGAGGCACCCCGGTTCGCAGAGGCCGCCGCCGACACGCTGAACCGTCCGGAGCGCCTTGCGGCACGGCTGGCCGAGGCGAGCGCCGCCCGCGCGCTGGGCCTGCAGGATGACGCGGCAACACAGGACCGCGTTGCGGGGGCGCTGGTCGGGGCGGAAATGGCCGCGAGCCGCGCCTATTGGCTGGGCCAGAACGTGGCCGTCGTGGGGGAGGCCGGACCGGCCCGCGCCTATGCGCTGGTGTTGGAGGCGCAGGGTCTGCCGGTGCTGCGCGCCGATCTAGACACTTGCAGGGCGCGCGGGGCGCGGCGTGCGGTGTCGCAGGGTCTGTGACCGGCGCTGCACCGGCGTGACATATCCGGGACTTGCAGCGGGGGGCACGGCGCGGCGCGCCACCCCATACGCTTGCCCAACGGGGCAAAACCTGCCACTTCCCATGCCCGGACCTGCGGTGCAGCCATCGCGGTCATGCTTACTGAACGAGGATACCGGCCATGAGCGCCTTCGACCTGACTGTGCAATGCGCCTCCACCCGCGGCATCGTCGCGGCAATCTCGACCTATCTGGCCGAGCAGGGCTGCAACATCACCGACAGCGCACAGTTCGACGATCAGGAAACCGGCAATTTCTTTATGCGGGTGTGTTTCCGGTCCGAAACCGGCGCGACGCTCGACCAGCTCGACGCGAGCTTTGCCGAGACCGGCGCGCAGTTCGGCATGGATTACGAATTCCACGACACGGCCCAGCGCAAGAAGGTCGTGATCATGGTGTCGCGCTTCGGTCATTGCCTGAACGATTTGCTCTATCGCTGGCGCATCGGCGCGCTGCCAATCGACATCGTCGGCGTGATTTCGAACCACATGGATTACCAGAAGCTGGTCGTGAACCACGACATTCCGTTTCACCATGTGCGCGTGACCCGTGATACCAAGCCCGAAGCCGAGGCGCGGCAGATGCAGATCATTGAGGAAAGCGGCGCCGAGCTGGTCGTTCTGGCCCGCTACATGCAGGTGCTGTCCGATGAGATGTGCCAGAAAATGTCGGGGCGGATCATCAATATCCACCACTCGTTCCTGCCCAGCTTCAAGGGCGCGAACCCCTATAAACAGGCCTATGAGCGCGGGGTGAAACTGATCGGGGCGACCTCGCATTACGTCACCGCCGATCTGGATGAAGGTCCGATCATCGAGCAGGAGACCGTGCGCGTCACCCACGCTCAAAGCCCCGAGGATTACGTTAGCCTTGGCCGCGACACCGAAAGTCAGGTGCTCGCCCGTGCGGTGCACGCGCATATCCACAATCGCGTCTTCCTGAACGGCAGCAAGACGGTGGTGTTTCCGGCCAGCCCCGGCAGCTATGCCTCCGAGCGGATGGGCTGACCCGGCGCGGTAAAATCGCGTAGTTCAGCCAAGACGAAACCCGGGCACCCTACGCGCCGGGGGAGGGGTCGTTGGCGCGTGATCAGTCGATGAGTCCCACGGCGCGGCGCAGGTTTTCGTCGCGCAGGGACACTTCCTGTCCCAGCCAGTCGTCGCCTGCGGGACCGCATAGCCACAAAAGCGTCTCCGCCGGCCATTCGGGCGGGATGTGATCGGACCAGTCCAGTTGGCTGATCGGGTTGATGCCGCTCGATTTGATTTCGCGCTGCATGTCGGTGGCAACAGTGCCGGGCGACAGGCCGATGGCCCGGATGCCTTGGGCGCGGGTTTCGTGGTCAGTGGCGCGGGTCAGCATCGCGGCCCCTGCCTTGGACGCGCAATAGGCCGACCATGCCTCGATCGGGTTATGTGCCGCACCGGAGCTGATCGTCAGAACGGTGCCGCCACCCGCCGCCTGCATCACCGGCAGGGCGGCGCGGATGCCGTTGAAGACACCCTTCAGGTTGACGTCGATGACCTTCCCCCATGCCTCCGGATCGGCATCGGAAATGCGCGAGATCGGCTCAATCGCGCCTGCATTGTTGATCAGCACGTCCAATCCGCCAAACGCGTTCACCGTGGCTTTCACCGCGGCATCGACTTCCCAATATCGGGTTATATCGCAAGGGATCGCCAAGGCGCGGTCGCCGATTTCGCCTGCGAGGTCGGCGATTGCCTCCTCCGTCCGGGCCAGCAGCGCGACATTGGCACCAGCCTGTGCGAACCGTCGCGCAGCCGCGGCGCCGATGCCCCTGCTTGCGCCGGTGATAAGGACTGTTTTTCCGGTCATATCGGTCATGGGTGGCTCCCCGCTGTTTTCCTATCGATAGCCCAGCCTTCCAGACGGTGAAACCCCATCCGGGCGGCGGACATGCGTCAATGGCTTGACCACAGGCGCGCCCGGCGGGAAGCTGCGCAGTAGATTTTCGCTGTAAGCACCTCCGAGGGAGAAGACCCTATGCCCCGACCCCGTTTTGCACATGCCCTGTCCCATCGGTGGGGCCTGATCTGCGGCGGGTGCCTGTTGCTGTCGCCCGGTGCCGCGCTGGCGCTGACAGCCGAGGAGGCCTGGGACAGTTGGCGCGACGCGGCCGCCCGTTCCGGTGTCATCATCGACGTGGAAAACCAGCGGCGAAGCACGGGGCAGTTGGCGCTCTATGGCGTGAATTACCTGCTGACGAGCGAGGATTTGACCGTGCGCTCCGCATTGGGCGACATCACCCTGATCGAGACCGGCGACGGGGCTGTTCGGTTTGAGCTTCCGGCGGAGTATATCGTGCTGGTCGGTGGCCCGGTCGAAAGCGGTGGCCGGTTTGACGCGATGCTGGAAGTGACCGCGCCCGACATGGCGCTGGAGGCCCGCGACGCCGAACCCACGGGGGCGGATTCCAGCCTGCCGGGCGCAGTGGCCTATACCTATTCCGCGCCGCAGGTCGATATGGCGCTCACCCGGCTGGTCGTCGATGGCGCGCCGATGGAGGGCACTCTGACCGCCGCGCTGCGCGACGTGTCGGGCACCCATAGCATCGGGGCGAGTGCGGAAGCGGTCGTCAGCTCCACCCTTGCCGCGGGGCAGGCACTGCTGGACATGGATTTTGCCAATCCCGATGCGCCGGGCCGGGCACGGATGGCGCTAAGCGTGGCGGATGTGTCTTCGACCTCCCGCACGACGGGCGAAGGCGCTGCGGAAGACGACCTGTCGTCGATGCTTATGGCCGGGTTTGCGACCGAAGGCACGGTGCTGCACGGGCCCGCGACATTTGAAATCGGCCTGACAGGAGACGAGCATTTCGATCTGTCCGGCTCCGCGCGGGAAGGTGGGCTGTCGCTGGCGCTGGATCGTGATGCGCTGGATTATCGCGCGCGGCAATCCGATCTGGCGATCACGCTGTCGGGCAGTTCGGTTCCGTTGCCAGAAGTCGCGCTGGGTTTCGCCGAGCTGGACACCACATTGGCCATGCCGCTGACCCCGACTGAGGCGCCGGAGCCCGTGCAGCTGACGACCGCGCTGCGCGGCCTGACTGTAAGCGATGGCGTCTGGAACCTGTTTGACCCGGGCGAAGTCCTCCCGCGGGAGCCGGCGACCGTCGCGCTCAGCCTGTCGGGCACCGCGCGGTGGTTGGTCGACATGTTCGACAGTGACGCGGTCGCCGATGCAGGCGAAGCCAGTCAATTGCCTGCGGAGATCACGGCGCTCAGCGTCGATGAACTGCTGGTCGATGCCATTGGCGCGACGTTGAGTGGCGCAGGCTCGTTCACCTTTGACAACAGCGATATGGAAAGCTTCCCCGGTATGCCCGCGCCCGAGGGCACGCTCAGCCTGTCGCTGATCGGGGGGAATGCGCTTCTCGATAACCTCACGCTGATGGGGTTCGTGCCATCCGAACAGGCAATGGGCATCCGTCTGATGACCGGCATGTTTACCCGGCCCGGTGACGGGCCCGATGCGCTTGTCTCCGAGATCACGATCAACGAGCAGGGGCATGTTTTGGCCAACGGTCAACGTATCAAGTAGGCGCTTGCACGGCTGGCGGGGCGGCGCGTCTTCGCTCCGTCTGCGCGTCGTGTGCGGCGGCTGCCCTTGCATGGGGGCCGTTGCTGGCTTAGCTCCTGATCGACCCGCCCCGGTCCGGGGCCAGCTGTTCCAGGAGTGCGCCGATGGCCCGTTCGCTCGAGACCCTCACCTCCGCCTTGCTTGACGCCGCGCGCGCCGCGGGGGCCGAGGCCGCCGATGCGATTGCCGTCGAGGGCACGTCCCAATCCATTGATGTGCGCGCCGGTGCGCTGGAGCAGGCCGAGCGGTCCGAGGGGGTCGATATTGGGCTTCGCGTGCTGATCGGGCGGCGGCAGGCCTGCGTGTCGGCGTCCGACCTTGCCCCCGACGTCATGCGCGAAATGGCAGAACGCGCGGTCGCCATGGCCCGCGAAGCGCCCGAGGACCCCGGTGCCGGGCTGGCCGATCCGTCGCAATTGGCGCGCGATCTGGACAGCACGCGGCTCGATCTGGTGGATCATGGTGCGGAACCTGCGCCTGCCGATCTGCAAGATGCCGCAGCGCGCGCTGAGGCTGCCGCGCTGGCGGTCAGCGGCGTGTCGCAGGTGCAATCCGCCAGCGCCGCCTATGGCGCACGGCAAATCCATCTCGCCGCCAGCAACGGCTTTGCCGCCGGGTGGGCGCGGACCGATCATGCGCTGTCGGTGGTCGCCATCACCGGCGAAGGCACCAAGATGGAGCGGGATTACTACGGCGACATGCGCGCGCATCGCGAGGACCTGATGAGCGCCGAGGAGATCGGGCGTATTGCGGCGGAGCGCACTGTGGCCCGCGCTGGCGCACGGCGCCCCAAGACGGGCGCCTATCCGGTGATCTATGACGAGCGCGTGGCGGCAAGCCTGATCGGGCACCTCGTAGGGGCAATCAATGGCGCGGCGGTGGCACGCGGCTCAAGCTGGGCTGCCGATCTGCTGGGCACACAGGTTCTGCCCGAGGGCATGGACCTGATCGAAGACCCGCTGCGCCCGCGCATCGGCGGTTCGCGTCTGTTTGATAGCGAAGGCCTGCCCAAGAGCCGCAGCGCGATTGTTCAGGATGGCGTGCTGCAACGCTATATCCTCGACCTCGCCACCGCGCGAAAGCTGGGGATGGAGAGCACCGCCAATGCCGGACGTGGCACCGGCGCCCCGCCCAGCCCGTCGGTGTCGAACCTGACGCTGACCCAAGGCACCCAAACCCAAGCGGACATGCTGGCCGAGATGGGGACCGGGTTGCTCATCACCTCGATGATCGGATCGACGATCAGCGCCACCACGGGCGATTATTCGCGCGGGGCGTCGGGGTTCTGGGTTGAGAATGGTGAAATCGCCTATCCGGTCAATGAATGCACGGTTGCGGGCAATCTGAAGGACATGCTGCGCACGATCCGCCCCGCCAATGACGCGCGGACGCATCTGATGCGGGTGGTGCCATCACTGCTGGTCGAAGGGCTGACCCTTGCCGGAGAGTGATACGCTCGCCCTGTTGGTCGAGGCGGCGCGCGCGGCGGGGGAAATCTCGCTGCGGCACTGGCGCTCCGATCACCGGGTCTGGGACAAGGGCGATGGCCAAGGACCGGTGACCGAGGCCGATCTGGAATGCGACATAATGCTGCGCGCGCGGCTGCTGGCGGCGCGCCCTGATCATGGCTGGCTGTCAGAGGAGACCGAGGACGACGCCGACCGGCGCGCCGGTCGGATGGCCTCAAAACGGCTGTTCATTGTCGATCCCATCGACGGCACCCGTGCCTTCACCCGTGGCGATGATGCATGGGCACATTCGCTGGCGGTGGTGGAGGCCGGACAGGTCGTGGCGGGGGTGGTCTATCTGCCCGCACTGGACCGGATGTTCACCGCAACGCGGGGCGGGGGCGCGCATCTGAACGGTGTGGCGATCAGCGCAGGGCAGGGCCGCCGTCGCCTGTTGGCGCATCGCGCGGTGTTTGCCTCCGAATACTGGCCGGGTGGCGTGCCCGAGGTCAGCCGCCATTCCCGGCCATCGTTGGCCTACCGGCTCGCTCTGGTTGCACAGGGGCGCTACGACGGGATGATGACCTTCCGCCCGACATGGGAATGGGACATCGCCGCCGGGGTGTTGCTGTGTTCCGAGGCGGGCGCCGTGGTCACCGATCGCACTGGCGGACCGGTGGCGTTCAATTCGGTGGCAGGCTGCACCAACGGGCTGATCGCGGCATCGGCCGTGCTGCATGCCGACCTGATGGATCGGCTCTAGGGGTGGCACGGGCACTGGTGATCGGGGCCGGACCGGCCGGGCTTATGGCCGCCGAAGTGCTGGCCCGCGCCGGCCATTTGGTCGAGGTGGCGGAGGCAAAGCCCTCCCCCGCGCGCAAATTTCTGATGGCCGGCAAGTCCGGGTTGAACCTGACCAAATCTGAACCGCAGGATGCGTTTCGCGCCGCCTATGGCGAAGCGGCCTCGCCACTTGCGCCGATGCTGGACGCGTTCGGGCCCGACGCATTGCGCAATTGGGCGGAGGATCTGGGCCAGCCGCTGTTTACCGGCACCACGGGCCGCGTGTTTCCCACCGCGATGAAGGGCTCGCCGCTGCTGCGAGCATGGCTTGGGCGGCTAGAGGAGGCGGGTGTCGTGCTGCACCGGCGCTGGCGCTGGACCGGCTGGGACGGCGCGCATTGCCTGTTCGACACGCCCGCAGGCCCGGTCTCACAGCGTGCGGACGTGACAGTTCTGGCGCTGGGCGGCGCAAGCTGGGCGCGACTGGGGTCGGATGGCGCATGGGCCGAGGTTTTGGCGGCAGAGGGGGTGCCACTCACTCCGTTTGCGCCGGCGAATTGCGGGTTTCGGGTGAAGTGGTCGGCCCACATGGCGCGGCATTTCGGTCAGCCGGTGAAGGGCGCCGGGCTGTTGGTGAATGGCACCGCGCATCGCGGCGAATTCGTGATCTCGGCCCGCGGACTGGAGGGCGGTGGAATTTATGCGGTGGCGCGGGATCTGCGCGAAGGCGCGGCGTTGGCGCTCGACCTCGCCCCCGATCTGAGCATCGGCGCGCTGACCGATCGGCTGTCACGTTCGCGCGGCAAGGCGAGCCTTGCAAATCACCTACGCAAAGCCGCGCGGTTCGATCCTGTCCGCGTAGCGCTGCTGAATGAGTTTGCCCGCCCGCTGCCCAGTGATGCGGCGACGCTGGCGCTGTTGGCCAAGGCGCTGCCCGTGCCGCTGGACGGACCGCGCCCGCTGGATGAGGCGATTTCGACCGCGGGTGGCGTGGCGTGGGACGGGTTGAATGCGGACCTGATGCTGCGCGCCCGGCCTGGCACCTTTGCGGCGGGCGAAATGCTGGACTGGGAAGCATCGACCGGGGGCTATTTGCTGACCGCCTGTGTCGCGACGGGCGCATGGGCGGGGCAGGGCGCTGCGGCTTGGCTGAAGGCCACGTCGTCTGCGTAAATGATCAGACCCGGTAGTAGTCGCGATACCAATCGACAAAGCGGCGCACGCCTTCGCTCACACCGGTTTGCGGACGATAGCCGGTAAGCCGCTCCAACAGCGTGGTATCGGCCCAAGTCGCGGGCACGTCGCCCGGCTGCATCGGGAGCATGGTTTTTTCGGCGGTCACGCCGGTGGCCTGTTCGATGGCTTCGATGAAGGTCATCAACTGCACAGGCTCGGAATTGCCGATGTTCACCACGCGCCACGGGGCAACGGGCGACAGGCTGTCATCCTCGGCGACGATCCCATCCTCGGGGCGGACCGGAGCGGCATCGACCAGCAGGCGAATACCCTGCACGAGATCATCGATATAGGTGAAGTCGCGCTTCATATCGCCGTGGTTGTAGACGTCGATGGGATCGCCTTCGAGGATCGCCTTGGTGAATTTGAACAGCGCCATGTCGGGACGACCCCAAGGACCATAGACGGTAAAGAACCGGAACATGGTGATCGGCAGACCGTAGAGATGGGCATAGCTGTGGGCCATCGCCTCCGTCGCCTTCTTCGTGGCGGCGTAGAACGACATCTGATGGTCGGCCTTCACGGTTTCTGCGTAAGGCATCGCGGTGTTGGAGCCATAGGCAGAGGAGGTCGAGGCAATCAGCATATGCCGGGGCGGATATGCGCGCGCGGCCTCCAGCAATTCGAACGTGCCGGTGATGTTGCTTTCGAGGTAGGAGCGCGGCTGCTCAATGGAATACCGCACACCTGCCTGCGCCGCGAGGTGGATCACCACATCGGGTTTTTCCTCCGCGAAGAGCGACATCAGCAGCCCGTCATCTTCGACCTTGGCATGAACCGAACGATAATCGGCGGATTGAAGAAGCGCAGCCTCGCGGCGTTCCTTCAGCGCCACGTCGTAGTAGTCCGTCATCGCATCAAGCCCGATTACTCGGAAGCCATCAGCAAGAAGCCTGCGGCAGGTCGCCTGACCGATAAAGCCGGCAGCGCCGGTAACGAGAGCGGTGGGCATCAAAGTGCTCCTGCTGCTAAAGGCGCGTCAGCCGCGCAATTCGTCGCGGATCGCCTGAGCGGCGCCACGGGGATCGGTGTCCTGCCAGACCGGGCGTCCGACCACAATGTGATCCGCGCCGTTCGCGATGGCGGCGGCGGGGGTCTGGACGCGCTTCTGATCGCCAAGCGCCGCACCTGCGGGACGAACGCCAGGGGTAACGATAAGCTTGCCCGCCGCTTCGGGCAGGGCACGGATCAGCGCAGCCTCTTGCGGGGAGGCGATCACGCCATCCGCCCCCGCAGCCAACGCTAGTCCGGCGCGTTCCTGCACCAGATCAGTGAGAGCGCCCGGCTTGATCAGCCCGGCGTCCAGATCGGCACGGTCAAGGGATGTCAGGATGGTAACGGCGAGGATCTTCATGTCTGAGCCGCGCTTGCCCTCTGCGGCAGCGCGCACGACATGGGGATCACCATGAACCGTCAGAAAATCGAGGTCGAACTGCGATAGCCCGCGCACCGCGGCCTCTACAGTGGCGCCGATATCGAACAGTTTCATGTCGAGGAAAATGCGTTTGCCGTGCTCGGACTTCAGCTCATTGGCCAGAGCGAGGCCGCCACCGGTCAGCATGCCGAGGCCGATCTTATAGAACGACACGGCATCCCCAATCCGTTCGGCCAGCACCATACCAGTATGGGCGTCGGCGACATCTAGCGCGACGATCAAACGATCATCGGAGGCGGAATGGGGATCGGACATGGGAACTCCTGCGGCTTGGTCTCATCCTTCCTTGGGCGGGCCAAGGGATGAGGTCAAGTCTGCAGGAGCGGTTGCGCGCCTCAGGCCGCGACGATGCGGGCGGCTTGCGCGATGGTGCGGGAGCGCTCATATGCGCGGAAATGCTCGCTCAGACGCTCGGCTTCCAGCGCGACACGGCTGCGCAGCTCACCTTTTGCGTGATCAGGCACGCTGACCAGCAGCTTGCGGGTCGCTGCGGGAACGCCGGGACCATCATGGGTGGTGATTTCGACTTGCGCCTCAACCCGACCGAAATCGCGGTCACGACGGGCGTGCAGAATGCGGGTCTGGTAAATGCTCATGCCTCGGTCTCCTTTGATGCGCGGGCCTGCAACCTTGTGGTGTTCAGGACACGGTCTGCATCGCTTGGTTTTTCTGCTCTTGCCGTGTAAACGCTGAACCCTTGTGGATAAGTTCCAAAGTTTTTCTATCACGGATGCGTGCGGATCCTGTGAAAGCGCGATTTCGCCGACTTGTCAGACGGGGGTTTGATCCCCATCTCCCCCCTATAGGCCCGATACGGAAACATGCTGCTGGGCAGGTGTTTTCGGTCACGGGTGCTGAACCAAAGGAGACGACCGATGAACATGGAAAAGTTCACGGAGCGGTCGCGCGGATTCCTTCAGGCCGCGCAAACGATCGCAATGCGGGAAAGCCATCAGAAACTGGCCCCCGAGCATTTGCTGAAGGCCCTGATGGACGATGACCAAGGGCTTGCCTCGAACCTTATCAAACGGTCTGGCGGCGCGCCGGAGCGGGTGGTTGAGGCGCTCGATGTGGCATTGACCAAGATCCCGAAAGTCACCGGCGATGCCGGTCAGACCTACCTTGATCAGCAAACCGCCAAGGTGCTGGACGAGGCCGAGAAGATTGCGACCAAGGCAGGCGATAGCTTTGTGCCGGTCGAGCGCATTTTGACGGCGCTGGCCGTGGTGCGGTCCGAGGCCAAGAAGGCGCTGGAGGCCGGTGCGGTCACGGCTCAGAAGCTTAACGGCGCGATCAATGATCTGCGCAAGGGCCGAACGGCTGATAGCGCGTCGGCCGAGGATGGGTATGAGGCGTTGAAGAAATACGCCCGCGATCTGACCGAAGCCGCCGAGCAGGGCAAGATTGACCCGATCATCGGGCGTGACGAAGAAATTCGCCGCTCGATGCAGGTGCTGTCGCGCCGGACCAAGAACAACCCCGTGCTGATCGGGGAGCCGGGCGTGGGTAAAACCGCGATCGCCGAGGGTCTCGCGCTGCGCATCATCGACGGCGATGTGCCTGAATCCCTGCGCAATAAGCGTCTGCTGGCGCTGGACATGGGCGCGCTGATCGCCGGGGCGAAATATCGTGGTGAGTTTGAAGAGCGGCTGAAGTCGATCCTGAGCGAAGTCACCGCCGCCGCGGGCGAGGTGATCTTGTTCATCGACGAAATGCACACGCTGGTGGGGGCCGGTAAGGCCGATGGCGCGATGGATGCGTCGAACCTGCTGAAGCCTGCGCTGGCGCGCGGGGAGCTGCATTGCGTCGGCGCGACCACGCTGGATGAATACCGCAAATATGTCGAAAAGGACGCCGCCTTGGCCCGCCGGTTCCAGCCGGTGATGGTCGAAGAGCCGACCGAAGAAGACACGGTGTCGATCCTGCGGGGCATCAAGGAGAAGTATGAGCTTCACCACGGGGTGCGCATTTCCGACAGCGCGTTGGTCGCGGCGGCCACGTTAAGCCATCGCTATATTACCGACCGCTTCCTGCCCGATAAGGCCATCGACCTGATGGACGAGGCTGCGAGCCGCCTGCGGATGGAAGTGGACAGCAAACCGGAGGAGCTTGACCAGCTCGACCGGCAGATCCTGCAACTGCAGATCGAGGCCGAGGCGCTGAAGAAGGAAGACGACCGTGCGTCCGTTGACCGGCTGGAGAAGCTGGAGCGGGAGTTGTCGGATCTGCAGGAACGCAGCGCCGAGATGACCGCGCAGTGGCAGTCCGAACGCGATAAGCTGGAAAGCGCCCGTGATCTGAAGGAACAGCTGGACCGCGCCCGTGCGGATCTGGAAATCGCCAAGCGCGAAGGCAATCTGGTCAAGGCCGGAGAGCTGAGCTACGGCGTGATCCCGCAGTTGGAAAAACAACTGTCCGAGGCCGAAGCCGCCGACGGCGACGTGATGGTCGAAGAGGCCGTGCGCCCCGAGCAGATCGCTCAGGTCGTGGAACGCTGGACGGGCATCCCGACCTCCAAAATGCTGGAGGGCGAGCGCGATAAGCTGCTGCGCATGGAGCAGGAGCTGGGCCGCCGGGTGATCGGTCAGCAGCAGGCGGTGCGCGCCGTGTCGGATGCTGTGCGTCGGGCGCGGGCCGGGCTGAATGATGAGGCACGGCCTTTGGGCAGTTTCCTCTTCCTCGGGCCCACGGGCGTCGGCAAGACAGAGCTGACCAAGGCGCTGGCCGAGTTCCTGTTTGACGATGATGGCGCGATGGTGCGGATCGACATGAGCGAATTCATGGAGAAACACGCCGTATCGCGGCTGATCGGTGCTCCGCCGGGCTATGTCGGCTATGATGAGGGCGGCGTTCTGACCGAAGCCGTGCGGCGCAGACCCTATCAGGTTGTGCTGTTCGACGAGGTCGAGAAAGCGCACCCGGATGTGTTCAACGTGCTGTTGCAGGTTCTTGACGACGGGGTGCTCACCGATGGGCAGGGCCGCAAGGTGGACTTCAAGCAGACGTTGATCGTGCTGACGTCGAACCTTGGGGCGCAGGCGCTGAGCCAGATGCCCGACGGGGCTGATCCTGCGGAGGCCAAGCGCGACGTGATGGATGCGGTCCGCGCGCATTTCCGGCCCGAGTTCCTGAACCGTCTGGACGAGACCATCATCTTCGACCGGCTGGGCCGTGCGGATATGGACGGGATCGTGGATATCCAACTGGGGCTGCTGCGCAAACGGCTCGCCACCCGCAACATCGGGCTGGAGTTGTCCGACGATGCGCGGCAATGGCTGGCCGATGAGGGCTATGATCCGGTGTTCGGGGCACGGCCTTTGAAGCGGGTGATCCAGCGTGCATTGCAGAACCAGTTGGCGGAGATGCTGCTGGCCGGTGATGTCAGCGAGGGCGAGACCGTCACCGTCACGGTGGGCCCGGAGGGCCTGCTGATCGGGGATCGCGTGGGAAAGTCCGACCGCACGGCGCCGCAGGACGCGGTGGTGCATTAAGCCCATCGCTGATGGATAGCTGAATGATGAAGGCCCGCCGGCGGTAATGTCGGCGGGCCTTTTTCTGTCGATGCGCCCGCGCGAGAGTCGCGCGGGAGTTTCGTCTTGCGTCGCGGGCAGCGGGTGGCCAGTGTCGGCCACAACGCAAGACGAACCGGAAAGGCACGCCATGCAGGACGGAAGTTGGGTTGGCTGGACATTGGAAATGCTGGCGCTGCTGTTCGTGCTGGCATTGGGCCTGGGTGTTCTAGCACTGGTCGTGATGTTCGTGATCGACCGCTCCCAGCGCAGCGACGCAATTCGCCGCAACTATCCGGTGCTGGGCCGGTTCCGGCATCTGTTCACCTCCCTCGGGGAGTTCTTTCGGCAGTATTTCTTTGCGATGGACCGCGAGGAGATGCCCTTCAACCGCGCGCAGCGAGACTGGATTTCGCGGGCGTCGGATAACAAGGGCAATACCATCGCCTTCGGCTCCACCCGCAAGATCAGTGAGGTCGGCACGCCGATCTTCGTGAACGCCGCATTTCCGCCGCTCGACGATCAGTTTGCCTCAACCGAAGCGATGACAATCGGGCCTCACGCGCGCGAGCCATATACTACCAACAAAATCTTCCACATTTCGGGTATGTCCTTTGGCGCAATTTCCAAACCGGCGGTGCAAGCACTGAGCCGGGGCGCCGCCAAGGCCGGGATCTGGCTGAACACGGGCGAAGGCGGGCTGTCGCCCTTTCACCTCGAAGGGGGGGCTGACCTTGTCTATCAGATCGGCACCGCGAAATTCGGGGTGCGGGACGCAAGCGGCAACCTGAGCGACGAAAAACTGGCGCAGGTCGCCGCGCATCCCCAGATCAAGATGTTCGAGATCAAGCTGGCCCAAGGCGCAAAGCCCGGCAAAGGCGGCATCCTGCCCGCCGCTAAGATCACCCCCGAGATTGCTGAAATTCGTGGTCTGCGGCTGGGCGAGGATGGGATTTCCCCCAACCGCCATCGGGAGGTCAACGATTTTGGTGAGCTTCTCGACCTGATTCACCGCGTGCGCGAAGCGACGGGGAAGCCGGTGGGCTTCAAGACCGTGATCGGCGATGCCGAGGTTTATCGCCCGTTCTTTGAACTGATCAAGGAGCGGGGGGCGGAGAGCGCCCCGGACTTCATCACCCTCGACGGGGGCGAGGGGGGCACTGGCGCGGCACCCATGCCTTTGATGGATCTGGTCGGCACCCCGATCCGCGAGGCGCTGCCGCTGCTGACGAACCTGCGGGATGAACACGGGCTGAAGGATCGCATTCGCATGATCGCGGCGGGCAAGCTGGTCAATCCCGGCGATGTGGCGTGGGCTGTCGCGGCGGGCGCGGATTTCGTGACCTCCGCGCGGGGCTTCATGTTCGCGCTGGGCTGCATTCAGGCGCTCAAGTGCAATCGCAACACCTGTCCGACCGGGATCACGACCCATGACCCGCAACTGCAACGCGGGCTGGTCGTCACTGACAAGGATCTGAAAGTCGCGCAATACGCCCAGAACGTCATGAAGGAAGTCGAAACTATCGCCCATTCGGTCGGCGTGGCCGAACCGCGCCTGATGCGACGCAGGCATGTGCGGATCGTTCAAGCGGGGGGCGACTCGATCCCCATGAATCGCATCTTGCCCAGCTGGACCCCGCCGCCGGGACCGTGAAAACCATCCGATATAACGACCAACTGACGCGCAGGTGAAACCTGTTTCAGCGAAAATCCGTTACTCTGCTTATACCTAATGGAGGACACCATGGCTGGACGCTGGAAAAACGACCTGACGCGGGCTGACGTAACCCCGAAATCCATGTTCCTGAACCGTCGTCAGATCATGACCGGCGGCGGCATGATCCTGGGCGCGGGGATGCTGGCGCCAGGTCTTGTCCGGGCGCAGGGCTTTTCGACGGACGAAGAGCCCAACAGCTTTGAGGAAATCAGCACCTACAACAATTACTACGAGTTCGGGACCAGCAAATCCGACCCGGCCGAGAATGCCGACACCCTGACTATCGATCCCTGGACCGTAAAGGTGGACGGGTTGGTCGATAAGCCGGGGGACTATTCCCTTGCCGACCTGACCGAAGGCATGACGGAGGAGGAGCGGATCTATCGCTTCCGCTGTGTCGAGGCGTGGTCGATGGTGATCCCGTGGCGTGGTTTTGAATTGGCTGACCTGCTGGACAAGGTCGGCGTGCAGTCAGGCGCGAAATATGTGGCCTTCGAAACCGCGCTGCGTCCCGACGAAATGCCCGGCGTCCGCTTCCCCGTTCTGGACTGGCCCTACCGCGAAGGGCTGCGGCTCGACGAAGCGCGCCACCCGCTGACGATTATGGCGACCGGGATCTATGACGAGCCGATGCCCAAACAGAACGGCGCGCCGATCCGGCTGGTCGTCCCGTGGAAGTATGGGTTCAAGTCGATCAAGTCGATTGTCCGTATTTCGCTGGTCGAAGACATGCCGCCCACCAGCTGGAACATGGCGAACCCGCGGGAATACGGCTTTTACAGCAACGTGAACCCGCAGGTGGATCACCCACGCTGGAGCCAAGCGACGGAGCGCCCCATCGGCGGCGGCATTTTTGCCAAGCGCAAGGAGACGCAGATGTTCAACGGTTATGAACAGGACGTCGCCGCTCTTTACGATGGCATGAACCTTTCAGAAAATTTCTGACCTTCCATGAGGCCCGGCACTGTCCGGGCCTTTTTGCACCTGCCCCACAGCCTTCCGGAGCCTGCCAATGACCGCACTTGCGGACCCGATCAACCGCGCGACCCGCAAACTGCCGGCATGGCCGCTCTACCTTATAGGAGCGGTGCCGCCAGCCTGGCTGTTTTGGCAGGGCGTGAGCGGCAACCTTGGCGTGGATCCTGTGAAGGTGATGGAGCACCAGATGGGGCTGTGGGGGCTATGGCTGCTGATCGCGTCGCTTTGCGTGACCCCACTGCGCCGCTTTGCCGGGATCAACCTGATCCGCTACCGCCGTGCGCTCGGGCTTTTGTGCTTCTTCTATATCGTGGGGCATCTGTTGATCTGGTTGGTGCTGGATGTGCAGTTGATCAGCCAGATCTGGGCGGACATCGTGAAGCGTCCCTATATTACCATCGGCATGATCGGTTTCGTGCTGATGATCCCGCTGGCCGTCACCTCGAACAACTGGTCGATCCGGAAGCTCGGTCGGAATTGGCGCAAGCTGCACAAGCTGATCTACGCCACGGCCATCTTGGGGGCTGTTCACTTCATCCTCCTGCGCAAAGGCCTTCAGATCGAGCCGATCCTCTATCTGAGTGCGATTCTGATCCTTCTCGGGCTGCGACTCGTCCCAAATCGCCGGAAAGCGACTCGCTGAATCGCTGGAATCGGGGTGCGAGTCGCGGATTCTCACCGGAATCGGCCTCTGATTCTGGATTTTGGCATGGCTACCTCAGGGTAAGCCGCCAAGGGTTCCGGTCGGGCCTGAAATTTATGCCGACGCTAAGTATCTGTTTTCACGCCATATTCCAAATAACATGTCATTTTTCTGACGGAAGTCTCAGAAAGGGGTTGCGAGGTTGGTCGGGTATCCGTAGATAGCCCCTCACCGGCGGCGCTGAGGCGCACAACGGGACGCCAGACGGGGCGGCTGAGACGGAAACGGACGGTCGCAAACGAGGCGGAAA
>JBEDTR010000007.1:0-341882 GCA_040119125.1 Marinobacter sp. | reverse complement strand
CGCTGCTGCGGTTGAGCGGGTGTGCTTTATGGTTGTCACATACTTCTTCGTTCCGAGGTCAGCGTGAGCTGGCAAAGCGCCAGCCCGCAGGGACGGGCAGGCGCTCGCTCTCGCGGCCTTTGGCCTTGTTCAAGAGCGGGTGCGCGGAGTTCGGGGTGACGTGCTTCATCGCTGCGGCTTCATTAGCGCAACGTGAGCCTGCCCGTGGGGTGGCGCTGCCACGGTTGAGCGGGTGCGCTTTATCCCTGCCACATACTTCTTCGTTCCGAGGTCAGCGTGAGGACGCAAAGCGCCAGCCCGCAGGGACGGGCAGGCGCTCGCCCGCGCGGCCTTTGGCCTTGTTCGCGGGCGGTTGCGCGGAGTTTGGGGTGACGTGCTTCATCGCTGCGGCTTCACTAGCGCAGCGTGAGCCTGCCCGTGGGGCTTTAAAACAGAAACGGGCGCCGTAGCGCCCGATCCTTCCGTCCCAAAATCCGCGTGTTTACAGCGCGGGAGCCTTGCCCGTTTCCATCGCCTCGGCGAAGCGTTCGAACAGGTAGTAGCTGTCCTGCGGGCCGGGGCTGGCTTCGGGGTGGTATTGCACCGAAAACACGGGCCGGTCGGTGACGCGGATGCCGCAGTTCGACCCGTCGAAGAGCGACACATGCGTTTCCTTGACATTGGCGGGCAGGGTCTGGCTGTCCACCGTGAAGCCGTGGTTCATCGAGGTGATTTCGACCTTCCCGGTTTCGAGATCCTTGACCGGATGGTTCGCGCCGTGATGGCCGTGGTTCATCTTGATCGTCTGGGCGCCAAGCGCGCGGGCGAGGATCTGATGGCCGAGGCAGATGCCGAAGACGGGCATCTGGCTTTGCTCCATGACCTGCTGGATCATCGGCACGGCATAGACGCCGGTCGCCGCAGGATCGCCGGGGCCGTTGGACAGAAACAGCCCGTCGGGATTATGGCTCAGCACTTCTTCGGCGGTGGCGGTGGCGGGCAGCACGGCCACGTCGCAGCCAGCGGAGGCAAGGCAGCGCAGGATGTTGCGCTTGGCGCCGTAATCAATGGCGACGACCTTGAACTTGGCGTTCTCCTGCCGGGTGTAGCCTTCGGGCCAGGCCCACCGCTTTTCGTCCCAGCGGTAGCTTTGGGCGCAGGTCACGCCGCGCGCCAGATCGACACCGACCAGCCCGGCGAACCCGCGCGCTGCGGCGACCAGGGCCTCGATGTCGAAATTGCCGTCCGGATCATGGGCCAGCGCCACATGCGGCGCGCCCTGACGCCGGATTTCGCGGGTCAGCCGCCGGGTGTCGAGGCCGCCGATGCCGATGCGACCGCGCTTTTCCAGCCAAGCGGAGAGGGTTTCGACAGAGCGCCAGTTTGACGGTTCGGACGGGTCCCATTTCACCACCATGCCAGCGGCGACGGGATCGGCGGTCTCGTCATCCTCGGGGGTGACGCCGGTATTGCCGACATGCGGGAAGGTGAAGGTCACGACTTGGCCCGCATAGGACGGGTCGGTCATGATCTCCTGATACCCCGTCATGGCGGTGTTGAAGCACAGCTCGGCGACGGTCTGGCCCGTGGCGCCGAAGCCCTTGCCATAAAAGATGGTGCCATCCGCAAGGGCAAGGCAGGCAGTGGGGCGATCCTGGGACATGGGCGGGACTCCTTGGCAGCGTGAGGGAGTGTCTCCGGCGGAAAGAATCCGGTGGGCAGGCTCCGGGCAAATCGGCGGCAACCTAGGGTCGGCGCGGGGGAGGGTCAAGCGCGATAGACGGGGTTTGCGACGCTCACAGCGCGGATATGTGTTGCGTGCAGGGGCAGGTCTGCCGGGGCGGGAGAGGCGGCCCGCCACGGGGTTGGTGGAAACCGGCACGTCGGGGAAGCGCGCCGGCGCTGCGCTTGTCACTCTGGGCCGGTTTCTGTAGGGTCCGACATTCTGACATGCTCTCAGGGGATGGAGCCACATATGGGATTGCGCGATCGGGTCACTTCGGCCCTCAAGGACGCAATGCGCAGCAAGGAGGCCGAGCGCCTCTCGACCTTGCGCCTTATCAATGCCGCCATCAAGGACAAGGACATCGCCGCGCGCACCGAAGGTGCCGACGATGCAGGCGTTTCCGATGACGTTGTGCTGCAAATTCTTGGCAAGATGGTCAAGCAGCGGCAGGAAAGCGCACGCGCTTACGAAGAAGGTGGCCGCGTCGATCTGGCCGAGCGCGAGCGTTCGGAAATCGGCGTGATCGAGGAATTCCTCCCGCGTCAGCTGACCGACGAGGAAGCCACTGCCGCCGTGGATGACGCCATCGCTGAAACCGGCGCGGAAGGCATCCGCGACATGGGTAAGGTCATGGCCGTGCTGAAGGGCAAATATACGGGGCGGATGGATTTCGGTCGCGTCGGCCCGCGTGTGAAGGACCGGCTGGGCTGATCCGCTGAGCGCGGCGGTGCTCAGCCGGGTATCACCGCCAGCCGGATTACATAGGCCACCATCCCCAGCGCGGTGACGCTGGCTGACCAGATCACGATGAACCACCCGACCCGCCGCAGCCAATGGCGGCGGGGCTGTGCCGGGGCGGGGCGCGCGGGATGGGCCGGTCGTTCGGGGCGTTCAGTGGTATCCGGCATCGGGGTCGATCTTTCCTCGGAACACCCAATAGGCATAGGCGGTGTAGCACAGGATCAGCGGGATCAGCACCGCCGCGCCCACCAGCGTGAAGGACAGGCTTTCGTCAGGCGCGGCCGCTTCGACGATGGTCAGCGAGGGCGGCACGATATTGGGATAGAACCCGATGCCCAACCCGATGAAGCCGGTGACAAACAGACCCAGCGAAGCGATGAACGGCGTGCGTTCGGCGCCGCGCAACAACCCCCGGAACAGCATCAGCCCGCAGGCCGCGACCAGCGCCGGGACCAGCACGACATAGCCGATGCTCCAGCCGGTGAACCAATTGCCGTAATAGCTGGCGTCGAGGAAGGGCATCCACGCGCTGACGATGCCGATGGCTGCCAGCAGGGCGATCCCGGCGAGTTTCGCCAATGCGCGCATGTGGGTTTGCAGCGGGCCTTCGGTCTTCATCACCAGCCATGTCGCGCCCAGCAACGCATAGCCCGCCACCAGCGCCACCCCGGTGAACAGCGAAAACGGCGTGAGCCAGTCCCACCAGCCGCCCGCATAGGCGCGGTTTTCGACCTCGATCCCCTGCACCAGCGCGCCAAGCGCGATGCCTTGGGTGAATGTCGCCACCAGCGAGCCACCAAAGAACGAGAAATCCCATACGCCGCGCCAGCGCTGCGCGCGCCAGCGGTATTCAAACGCGACCCCGCGAAACACCAGCGCCAGCAACATGACGGTGATCGGCATGTAGAGTGCGGGCAGCACCACGGCATAGGCCAGCGGGAACACGGCGAAGAGGCCGCCGCCGCCCAGCACCAGCCATGTCTCATTGCCGTCCCAGACGGGCGCGACCGAATTCATCATCAGGTCGCGGTCGCGGTTGGAGCGGGCAAAGGGAAACAGGATGCCCAGCCCAAGGTCGAACCCGTCCAGCACCACATAGGTCAGCACGGCAAAGGCGATGAGCCCCGCCCAGATAAAGGAAAGCTCAGGCAGCCAGTCCATCAGCGGTCTCCTTTCGGGGTGTCTGCGGCACCGGTCTGGCGGCGCGGCGGTTCGGGGACCTCATCCTCGGCGTAGCGGGGATCGGCGGTGGTGGCTTCGCTATGGGCTTCCTCGCTGCGCGGGCCGCCTGCGGCGCGGCCCCCCATCATGTCAGGCTCCATCTGGGTGCCCGGCGTGATCCCCGCCGCGCGCACCGGACCGTCGCGCAGACCCATGCGCACGGTGTTAGGAGCCTTGTTCATCATCAGCAGGATATAGATCGTGCCCGCCCCGAAGATCAGGAAATAGACCACGATAAACGCGATGAGCGACGCCGCGACCGCCGGTGCCGCCACGGGCGCGAGCGAGTCGGAGGTGCGCAACAGGTTATAGACGGTGAAGGGCTGGCGCCCGACCTCGGTGGTGATCCAGCCCGCCAGCACCGCGACAAAGCCCGACGGCCCCATGACCAGCGCCGCGCGCAGCAGCCATGGCGAGTCATAGAGCCGACCGCGATAGCGCAGCCACAGGCTCCAGACCCCGACGCCCAGCATGGCAAAGCCAAGGCCGACCATGATGCGGAAGCTCCAGAACACGATCGACACCGGCGGTTCGTCTTCGTCGGGAATGGTGTCGAGCCCGTCCATCGGCGCGTTCAGATCGTGTTTCAGGATCAGGCTGGACAGTTTCGGGATCTCGATTGCATAGCGGATTTCCTTGGCCTCTGGATCGGGAATGCCAAACAGGATCAGCGGCGCGCCTTCGGGATGGCTGTCATAGTGACCCTCCATCGCCATGACCTTCTGCGGTTGATGCTCCAACGTGTTGAGCCCATGCGCATCGCCCGCGAAAATCTGAAGCGGCGTGACCAGTGCGGCCATCCACATCGCCATGGAAAACTGGCGGCGCGCCTCCTTGTGATCCTTCTCACGCAGGATATGCAGCGCGCCGACCGCCGCCACTACGAAGGCCGTGGTAAGGAAGGCCGCCAGCACCATATGCACCAGCCGGTAGGGGAAGGACGGGTTGAACACGATCTGCCACCAGTCCTCGGGCACGAATTGGCCGACATCATTAATGCCGTAGCCCGCAGGCGTGTGCATCCAGCTGTTCACCGACAAGATCCATGTGGCCGACATCAGCGTGCCGATCGCGACCATTGCGGTGGCGAACATATGCAGCCCGTTGCCGACACGCTCGCGCCCGAACAGCATGATGCCCAAGAACCCTGCTTCGAGGAAAAACGCCGACAGCACCTCATAGGCCATGAGTGGGCCAAGGACGGGGCCGGTCTTGTCTGAAAACACGCTCCAATTCGTGCCGAACTGATAGGACATGACAATGCCCGACACGACGCCCATGCCGAACGCCACGGCAAAGATCTTCTTCCAGTAGTCGAAGAGATGCAGATAGGTGCGGTCGCCGGTCTTTAGCCATAACCCGTTGAGAACGGCGAGGAAGCTCGCCAACCCGATCGAAAACGCCGGGAAGATGATGTGAAACGAGACGGTGAAGGCAAATTGCAGCCGCGCCAGCGTCTCGGCGGTGAATGCGTCGGGCATCTGGAAAACCCCGTGTGATCCCTTTGGCAACGAACCTAGACAGACCCCGCCCCCGTGCAAGCCGGGTGTGCGCATTTGACCGTGCCCCTATGGGCCTGAAAGCAGGTGTTTTGGCGGGGATGCTGCGCTCTGTCGCACCTTGCAGGCGGACAGGACGGCGGATGTGGCGCGGGGCAGGTGGGGTCGGGCTGCGGCAGGGCCGCGCCGCCGCAGGGCGCAGGCGGCGGGGGCGTCCGGCTTTTGCCCCTCGCGGCGCGGGCGTTTTCCGCCTATAAAGCCGCCGAATTGAAGGGATGCTGCCATGACTCAGGAACTTTCGCCCATCGACAAGGCCAAATTCGTCGCGGCCCGCCGCTCGGTCGATTATATCGAGGACGGCATGCGCGTCGGGCTCGGCACCGGCTCCACCGCTGCGTGGATGGTGCGGTGTCTGGGTGAACGGATGCGCGAGGAAGGCCTGCGCATCACCGGGGTTCCGACGTCTTCGCGCACCGCCGATCTGGCGCGCAAGATGGGGATCAAGGTCGTGTCGCTCGACGAGGCCAAATGGCTGGATGTGACCATTGACGGCGCCGATCAATTCGACGGCGATCTGAACCTGATCAAGGGCGGCGGCGGCGCGTTGCTGCAAGAAAAGATCGTGGCCACCGCGTCCGACCGCATGGTCGTCATCACCGACAGCGCCAAGGAGGTGAAGACGCTGGGCGCCTTCCCGCTGCCGCTGGAGGTGATCCCGTTCGGCTGGCAGACGACCAAGGCGCTGATCGAGGAAACGCTGGTCAACATGGATGTGCTGGGCCGCGAGGTGTCGCTGCGCATGAATGATGACGTGCCCTATATGACGGATGAGGGGAACTATATCCTCGATCTGCATCTGCGCCGGATCGGCAATCCGCGTCAGCTGAGCCTTGTCGTCAATCAGGTGCCGGGCATCGTTGAAAACGGGCTGTTCATCGACATTGCCGACGTGGTGGTGATCGGTCATGGCGACGGCGCGGTCGAAGTGCGTGATCTGGCCGATGGCAGCGTGCGCGAAGGCCATGTCGCGGTCGATGAAAGCACCAATATCTTTACCGATATCTAAGGCGGTCAGGCCGGGCCGATCCTGCTTGGGGCGGGGCGGGGGCCGGCTGATCCGTGCAATGCAAGAACAGAAGGCAGGTTCAACATGAGCTTCGATTACGATCTTTTCGTTATTGGCGGTGGCTCTGGCGGGGTGCGTGCGGCACGGGTCGCCGCAGCCGAGGGCGTGCGCGTCGGTTTGGCCGAGGAATTCCGCATGGGCGGCACCTGTGTCATCCGGGGCTGCGTCCCGAAAAAGCTGATGGTGTTTGCATCGAATTACGGCGAGGCCGCCGATGATGCTGCCGATTACGGCTGGGACACGCGGCCCGGCCATTTCGACTGGCTGAAATTCCGCAAGCGTCTGGATGCGGAGCTGGAGCGGCTGGAGGGCGTCTATCGCCGGTTGCTCGACGGGTCCGGCGTGATGGTGCATGACGCCCGCGCGACGCTGAAGGATGCGCATACGGTGAGCCTTTCGACGGGCGAAGAGGTCACGGCGAAACATATCCTCGTCGCCACCGGTGGCCGCCCCGCACTGCCCGGCCTGCCGAACGAAGAGCTGGGGATCACGTCGAATGAGATCTTTAATCTGGAAAAGCTGCCCGAGAGCATTCTGATCGTCGGCGGCGGCTATATCGCGTCCGAATTCGCCTGCATCCTGCACGGTCTGGGCGTGAAGGTGACGCAATACTATCGCGGCGCGCAGATCCTGCGTGGCTTTGACGATGAGGCGCGCGGCCATATCTCGGCCGATATGATCCGCCGTGGTGTCGACGTGCAATGCGGCGCGACGGTGATCGAGATGGAGCGCGACGGCGACCGTATCCGCACCAAGACCGCCACCGGCGAAGAGGCGCATTTCGATCAGGTCATGTTCGCCACGGGCCGTTCGCCCAATACCGAAGGACTGGGTCTGGAAGAAATCGGCGTCGAGCTGGGCCGCAAGGGCGAGATCGTCGTGGACGAATATTCCCAGACCGCCGTGCCGTCGATCTATGCGATTGGCGATGTGACCGACCGGCTGCAATTGACGCCGGTGGCGATCCGCGAGGCGATGGCCTTTGTCGAGACGGTGTTCAAAGGCAACCCCACCGCGCCGGATCATGAACTGGTGCCCTCGGCGGTGTTCACGCGTCCCGAATTCGGCACCATTGGCCTGACCGAAGAACAGGCACGCGAGCAAGGCCCGATCGAGGTCTATGAGACCTCGTTCCGGCCCATGCATCGCGCCTTTATCGACCGGCAGGACCGGATCATGATGAAGCTCTTGGTCTGCGCCGACACGCGCAAGGTGCTGGGCTGTCACATCGTCGCCGATCAGGCGGGCGAGATGATCCAGTTGATCGGCATCGCGGTAAAGATGGGTGCCACCAAGGAAGATTTCGATCGCGTCGTGGCGGTGCATCCGACCATGGCCGAAGAATTGGTGACCATGAAAACGCCAACGCGCACCGCGTGACGCGTCGCCTGTCGCGGTGTCAGGCACCGGGTCTGGCACGGCGTCAGTCACGGGGCACATCACGGCGGCTCCCGGTCGCTGTGATGCCGCCGATACGTGCAGCTGTGCCGTATGTCGGGGTCAAGGGGGCTCACCCCCGCTGACATTTTCTGACAGGGTGGTGAGCAAGCGGAACCGCAGGGCATGGACGGCTTGTATTTGCCGCCTGAATGGCCACCTTAACTGCAACAGAACTGAAAAGAACGAAGAGGGATAGACAGCCTATGGCAGGACATAGCGGAGGGCCCTGGGGAGGCGGAAATTCCGGCGGCTCCGGTTCGGGCGGCGAACGGGGCAGTGGTCCCGGCGGCGAAGGGGGCGGTCAGCGCCCCGGCAATGAGCCACCCCGTGGCCCCGGACGGCGTCCCGGCGGCAATAACATGTCGGATATCGACGACCTGATGCGTCGCGGCCAAGATCAGCTGCGCGTCCTGATGGGCGGTCGCGGCAATGGCAATGGCGGGGCTTCTGGCTCTGGCGGGCCGGGCATCGGCAAGGGTGCATTGGGGTTGATCGCGCTGGCGCTGGTGGGGTTGTGGCTGTTCGCCTCGCTCTACACCGTGCGGCCCGAAGAACGCTCGGTCGAGCTGTTCTTGGGTGAATTCAGCTCCGTGGGCGATCCCGGTCTGAACTTTGCGCCTTGGCCTTTGGTCACGGCTGAAGTCGTGTCGGTGACGCGCGAACGCTCTGTCACCATCGGGCTGCGCGACGGCAACCAGAACATGCAGGCCGGTCTGATGCTGACCACCGACGAAAACATCGTCGATATCGATTTCGAAGTGGTCTGGAACATCAACGACCCGGCAAAATTCCTGTTCAATCTGGCCGAACCGGATCAGACCATCACCGCCGTGTCGGAAGCCGCCATGCGCGAGGTGATTTCCGCCTCCGAACTGGCGCCGATCCTGAACCGTGACCGTGATCTGATCGCCGATACCGTCATGACGCTGATCCAAGAAACGCTGGACCAGTATGACAGCGGCATCAACATCGTGCGGCTCAACCTTGACCGGGCCGATCCGCCCGAGGAGGTCATCGACGCCTTCCGCGACGTGCAGGCCGCCGAGCAGCAGCGCGAGCGTCTGACCCGCGAAGCCGACGCTTATGCCAACCAGGTCCTCGCCGCCGCGCGTGGTGATGCCGCGCAGGCGCTGGAACAATCCGAAGGTTACCGTGCCCGTGTGGTGAACGAAGCCGAAGGTGAAGCCAGCCGCTTCTCTGCGATCCTTGAGGAATACCGGAAGGCACCGGAAGTGACGCGCAAACGTCTTTATCTGGAAACGATGGAGCGTGTGTTCTCGGGCGTGAATAAGGTCATCATCGACGGCGAGGCCGGCGAAGGCGTCGTGCCTTATCTGCCGCTCGACCAATTGCGCGGCGGAGTGGGACGCACCACCACCGGCCAGCAGCAGCAAAGCGGAGGCAACTAAGATGAACCGTCTGACAATTCCCCTGATCGGGCTGGTCATCGTCATCGCCATCGTGTCGTCCTCGATCTTCATCGTCGATGAACGCAACAAGGCGCTGGTTCTGCAATTCGGTCAGATCAAGGCCGTGAAGGAAGAGCCGGGTCTGGCGTTCAAGATCCCGCTGATTCAGGATGTCGTGCGCTATGACGACCGTATCCTGTCGCTGGAAACCGACACGATCGAAGTTACGCCCTCGGATGACCGTCGTCTGGTCGTTGACGCGTTTGCCCGCTACCGCATCGAAGATGTGGTGCAGTTCCGGCAGGCTGTCGGTGTGGGCGGTGAACGTGCCGCCGAAGACCGCCTGCGCTCGATCCTGACCACGCAGGTCCGCGCGGTTCTCGGCTCCGAAGGTGTTACCTCCAACACCATCCTGTCGAGCGAGCGTTCCGATCTGATGCAGCGCATTCTGGAAGCCGCGCGTGCGCGGGCCGGATCGCTGGGTCTGACGGTTGTTGACGTGCGGCTGAAGCAGACCAACCTGCCGACGCAGAACCTTGACGCGACATTTGCGCGGATGCGGGCGGAGCGGGAACGCGAAGCTGCCGATGAGATCGCCCGCGGTAACGAGGCCGCGCAGCGGATCAAGGCGCAGGCCGACCGGACCGTGGTCGAGCTGGTGTCTGAGGCACAGCGTGAAGCCGAGATCATTCGCGGTGAAGCCGATGCGCAGCGGACCACGATCTATGCCGATGCGTTTGGACCCGGTCAGGAATTCTTTGCCCTGACCCGGTCGCTGGAAAGCTATGAGCGTGCGCTGTCTGGCAGCAACTCCACCATGGTCATTTCGCCTGACGGGGAATTCTTTGAATACCTCAAAGGGGCCGGAACGGGTGTTGCCGCCGAAATCGACGGCAGTTCTCCAGCGACCGCCGGCGGCTCTGCGACCGATACGGGCGCGGAGGCCGAAGATGCGGCTGATGCGGGCACGGAGGGTGCCGACACCCAGTCCGGCGTGGCGCGGGTCGATCCTCCGGCATCGGGGGCTGAGGCCGATACGGATGCCGCCACGGGCACTGATACCGACACGGGCACTGACACGGGCACTGTCGCCGCCCCTGTCGCTCAGTAACCGGATCGGCGCATCGTGCTGACCGTGATCCTGCTCGCAATTGGGCTGGTGTTTATTCTGGAGGGGCTGGTGCTTGCACTGGCCCCTTCGCGTTTGAGGCAGGTGCTGGAGATGCTGGTCGCCATGCCTGTCGAGGCGCGGCGGTTGGTCGGGCTTCTGGCGGTGACTTGCGGTGGGATCGTGACGGCACTGACGCTTTGGCTGTTGTAGCGCCCGGCATCGCTGGCCTCCGGCCTCTCCGGTTATTAACCCTTCGT
Organism: Marinobacter sp.; assembly: GCA_040119125.1. Classification (GTDB taxonomy): domain Bacteria; phylum Pseudomonadota; class Alphaproteobacteria; order Rhodobacterales; family Rhodobacteraceae; genus Pacificitalea. The sequence continues at coordinate 331,373 of JBEDTR010000007.1, read as the reverse complement.
TTACTTATCGCTTAGTTAACAGCGGCACTCCGAGGCAAAAGCAGCGCATCGGGCGGGTGGGGGCCTGCCGAATCAGGATGTGATCATGCCGTCTTCCAACCCTTGTCTCCGCCCTTCTGGGCCCAGCCTTTCCCTGCGACCGACACCCCGGATGCGTCAGCTGACCGCTTTGGCCGGGCTGGCTTTGGCGCTGACATTGTCTGTGGCGCGGCCGACCCCGGTGCAGGCGCAATCTGACAGCGGGCTGGGGTTTGTCGCGGGGGAAGCGGAGCTTGCAGGGCAGGGCGGCGGAGGCGGCGAGACGGCGCGTGCGACGCTGGGAAGCATCTGGCAGATCGGAGGCCATCAGACAGTGCAGCTGGATCTGGGCTATGTCGATTACGGTCAAAGCGCCATCGGACATGTCGCCGGGCATCTGACATTGCAACCGGCCTTCGACCGGAAATACGGCGTATTCGGGGTCTACGAAGATCTGAACGAGGCGTCGGTCTATGGCTTGCTTGGCGGGGTCGAGGGTATGTGGGCGCTTTCTCCCGCACTCTGGGCCGAGGCTCAGGTCGGGGCGGGCGTCATGCAGCCTGCGAGCACTGATTTCATATTTGCTGCCGGGCGGTTGAACCGCGCTGTCGGGGCGGTCGAGATCGGGCTGGGCTACCAGATCGCGGAGGTCGATGAACTCGACATGGGTCTAACCGTGCAAAGCGTGGAGTTGGGCGCGGAACTGGATGTCGAAACCGGACGCGGTGCGCTGCAACTGGGCGGGGCATTGCGCCATGACCGCATCAGCGGCACCGGACCGGGCGCGGGGCAGGATGACACGTCGCTGGTGCTGTCGGTGGGATGGCGCTTTGGCAATGGGGCCAGAAGTGATGTTGGGGGGCGGGGCACGGATGAGGCGCGCGCGGTGGGCAGCAGGCTGTTTCGCACGCCGCACCCGCTGGGGCCCCTATGGCGTGCCGGGGTGATGCGCTTCTAGGTGCATCTGGGCGTTAAGGGGGGGCTTGTGGTCGTCGGGATGCGGGGCCATCCTTCGCCGAAACCTCCCCCCGCCTGAAGGACCGCGCATGCCCGCTCTCATCCCCACTGACATCACTGGCCGTATTACTTGGCTCGGGTATGTGCCTGACCGTGACGCCGCGCTGAGCAGCATCCCGGTGGAGGAAATTCACGCCAGCTTTGCGGGGCTGGAGGGGGAGGATCACGGCGGATTGACCCGGCCCTCATGTTCGCGTGTCATATCGCAGCATCCGCGCGGCACGGAGATCCGCAACGTGCGTCAACTGGCCGTGCTGTGCCAAGAAGAACTGGACGCAATCGCGGCGGAGCTAGATCTGGAGCGGCTTGACCCGGCCCTGACGGGCGCGTCGCTGGTGATCTCGGGCATTCCCGATTTCACCCATGTTCCGCCCTCCAGCCGTTTGCAGGCCGCCTCTGGCACGACATTGGTCGTCGATATGGAAAATCAGCCCTGTCAGCTTCCGGCGCGCGAAATCGAGACGCATCTGCCGGGACATGGGCGCGGGTTCAAAGCCGCCGCCGCCGACCGACGCGGGGTGACGGCCTGGGTGGAGCGGGAAGGCATGTTGCGGATCGGGGAGGAAATTCGCCTGCATATCCCGGCACAGCGGGCGTGGTCACGATAGGCGACGCAAAAACAAGGGCGCCACTGGCACCCTGCTGCGTAGACGTGTCATGAAAAAATAACGCCCGGCCCTAGGCCAGATCTCGCGGGGCTGACAGGGTCCCAGCGCACAACCCGACATATCAGGGGAAACGGTCCTCTGAGCGTCATGAGCGGCGATTTAGCGAGAAATGGCTTAGGAGCCGAGCGATCCTGAGGCAGGCAGGATCAGGGTCGTAGGGTCGAACAGGGTCATCGCGCCACCAACAGTCGCGTGGCGCAGGCGATCAGAACAAGGCAAGAACGGTGGTTGCAAGCGCCATACCGGTGGCGAGGCCCATCGAAAGAGTGAAAGTAGCGGTTTTCATGGCGTCAGCCTCCGTTTGAAATCTGTATATGCAACGCGCTATCCGCTTGCCGGTTCCCGAGTAAGCGCAGATTTCTGCCGACCGGCTTGCAAATTGCGCGTCCAGCGGCGATTTCCCTTGCAACGGTCGGGGTGCCGATTCGATGCGCCAGGCTCGGGGCTAGGGCCCTGCGTGAGGCGCGCGCGATACGGCCATTTGGCCTGCCGCTCACCCCGTGATCCGGCATGACGGAAAGGATATCGCATGAGCGCCAAGATCATCGATGGCAAAAGCTTTGCCGCCACTCTGCGCGACCGGGTCGGCACGGAAGTGTCCCGCCTGAACGAAACCTATGGTGTCACACCGGGACTGGCCGTGGTTCTGGTGGGCGAAGATCCCGCAAGTCAGGTCTATGTCCGCAACAAGGGCAAGCAGACGCTGGAGGCGGGCATGCATTCGGTCGAGCATCGGCTGGCGGCGGAAACGACCGAGGCTGATCTGCTGGGCCTGATCGACAATCTCAATAGCGATCCGGCGATCCACGGTATCCTTGTGCAGCTGCCGCTGCCGGCGCATCTGAATTCCGATCTGGTCATCAACGCAATCGACCCGGCCAAGGATGTCGACGGGTTCCACATCTCCAATGTCGGCCTGCTGGGCACAGGACAGAAGGCCATGGTGCCCTGCACGCCCTTGGGCTGCATTTTGATGCTGCGCGATCTGCATGGCGATTTATCGGGGATGGAGGCCGTGGTGGTCGGACGTTCCAATATTGTGGGCAAGCCGATGGCGAACCTGCTGCTGGGCGAAAGCTGCACGGTGACCATTGCCCATTCGCGCACCCGCGATCTGGCCGAAACCTGCCGCCGCGCCGATATCCTTGTCGCCGCTGTTGGCCGGGCCGAAATGATCCCGGGGGATTGGGTGAAACCGGGGGCGACCGTGATCGATGTGGGCATTAACCGTATCGAGGCTCCCGAAAAGGGTCGCAACGAGGATGGCAGCGCCAAGACGCGGCTGGTCGGGGATGTCGATTTCGCGTCCGTCAGCGAGGTGGCTGGGGCAATTACCCCCGTGCCGGGCGGTGTCGGGCCAATGACCATTGCCTGTCTGCTGGCCAATACCGTCACAGCCGCCTGCCGAATCCATGGCCTGCCAGAGCCCGAAGGGCTGGCTATCTAAGCCCTCATTTCAGGGCGATGCATTTCTGCGCCAAGAACTGACAGGGGGCCCCTGCGGTTTCTTTTGTTATGGGCGCAAGCATGTTGCGTGTAAGTGACGATTGACAAGCATGTCGTTGCGGGTGAAGACCGATAGATATTGATGTATTAAGACATAGTGATTGCTGTCATACCGTGATCCCGGGAGAGCTCGGCACGATGAACGATATTATTCGATCTATTCGGACTGAATTAAACGACGGTCTGAAGTGGCTGGTTCTGGCCGTGCTGACACTGGGCGTGTCCTATGCCGGTCCATTTGGCACTTATGACACGATGGATTGGCCGCACCGGTTTGGATATTGGGGCACGGTGAATGTGGTCAGCCTGATCTTTGGCGCCTCATGCCGGGCGGTTGCGCTGCATTTTCTGGGTCGCCGCAGCTACTGGGTCGGTGCATTGGCGACCGTGTTGTTGATGTGCCTGACATTCACCCCGACGCTTTTGCTGATAATCCGGTTTTGGCAGGGTCCGGTTCTGGGCCTGACGGCGCTGCCGCCGCTGTCGATTTCGGTCGCTCTGGTCACATCGCTGATCCTGTTCGGGGTGTTGTTGCTACAGCGGCACAAGGCCCGTGTAGAGGCCCGGATCGAGGCGCGCGCCGCGTCGGAAATCGACGCGCGTGTCGAAGAGGTGCGCAAGACCATTCCCCCGATCCGCGCGTTGCCGCGCCTTCTGGACCGGATCGAGCCGCAATTGCGCGGCACGCTTTTGCACCTCACCGTGCGTGACCATTACGTCGACATCACGACGGCAAAGGGCTGTAGCGCCGTGCTGATGCGATTGTCTGACGCGATTGCCGAAACCGAAGGGTTCGCGGGGATTCAGGTGCATCGGTCGCATTGGGTCGCGCTGGAGGCCGTGCGCGGATCGATCAGCTACAAGGGGCGGTTGTTCCTGCTTCTGTCCAATGGCAGCGAAGTGCCGGTGTCGCGCGGCTATCGTCCGGCGGTCGAACAGGCCGGTCTGTTGAGCGAACCTGCCGAGCTTCAGCGCCAGCCAGCCTGACGGCGCGGCGCGGTGCGGGGGCGGCGCAAGGGCACGGCAATTGCCCGGCTTGTCCCGGTCAGCACGGCGATCCCGTCCTTGCCGAACAAATCCGCCAGCGGCGCGGCCTGCGCCGAGAGACCCCCGGTATAGGTGCCATAGGCGGGCATCACGGTGCGGCATCCATCAATCAGAAAACAGGGGCGCGCGGGACCGCTGATCCGGTGTTTGGGGTGGTAATGGCCCGAAATCTCAGCCTCATCCGTCGCCAGCCCGACCTGCGCAATATGGCGGAAGGTCACCTTCCCCAGCCGGAATTCTGCGTGATGTTCGCCGCCCATCGCCACCGGGCCGGGATCGTGATTGCCTTCGATCCAGATCCAGCGCCGCCCGGCCATCATGCGGCTGAGATGGGGCAGGGCTTCGGCCTCGACCTGCGCGGCGGCGGTGAGGTCATCGAAGCTGTCGCCAAGGCACACCACCACGTCCGGGTTCATCGCGTCGATATCGCGGGACAGGCGGTCAAGCGTGTCGCGGGTTTCATAGGGGGGCAGCAGGCCACCGCCGCGCCGGGCCATCCGTTCGGATTTGCCAAGATGCAGGTCGGACACGCAAAGCAGCCGGTGCTGCGACCACCAAAGCGCACCGGTGGGCCGCGCCACCAGTGCCGCGCCGCAAAGCGTGAATGCATGTCCGTTCATGGCCTGTTCCATGCCGCTCGATTGCCCCGCCCGAAAGGCCGCGTCAAGGGGGCGAAGCTGACGTGCGCGTGACCTCTAGTCGAAATCCAGACCCGCCTCGGCCATCAGGCGCGCGGCTTCCTCGGCCTCCAGCCGCTCCCGCCCCGCGCCCTGCACGGGCACGCGCCCGATCTCAAGGATCAGCGGCGCGGCAAGCGGGCTGAGCCGGTCCAGGGTGACATGCTGCACACGCCCGTCGATCCGGGTCAGCATTTCGTCAATCCGCCCGAAATCGACCAGCCCGCGCAGGGCCTCCTCGCGGGTGATCTGCATCAGCAGGTGATCGGGATCGTAGCGCAGCAGCGTGTCGTAGAGGATATCGGAGGAAAACGTCGCCTGACGCCCGCTTTTGCGGGCCTGCGGGGTGTTGCGCTCGATCAGCCCGGCGATGACGGCGCTGGCCTTGAAGGTGCGTTTCATCACCGCGTTTTCGGCCAGCCAGCCATCCAGATCCTCGCGCATCTCGCCGCCCGTCAGCAGGGGCGCGGGGTCTTCGACCGGGTCCAGCCCCCAGATCAGCGTGGCGTAATCCGAGGCGACGAAGCCCAGCGGATGCAGGCCCGCGACCTCCATCCGGCGGGTGACGAGCAATCCCAGCGTCTGCATCGCGTTGCGCCCGGCAAAGCCGTAGATGCAGGTATGCGCGCGTCCGTCATGCAGGAAGCTTTCGATCAACAGCCGGTCGGCGCGGGGCATCACCGAAACCTCGCGTTGCAGCGCCAGCCATTCGGCGGTGTGGCGTGGCAATTCGGGCCAGCGGTCGCGGTTGAGCAGGTCGAGTATACGTTCCGACAGTTGGGTCGAGGTGGCGAATTTCGTGCCCATGAACGTGGCGATACGCGGCGTGGCGGAGGCGTCGCGACTGACCACCACCGTCATTTCGCGCAGGTTCTCATAGCGCACGATCTGCCCGCCGATCAGGAATGTATCGCCTGCGGTGAGGGTCGCGGCGAAGCCTTCCTCCACCTCGCCCAGCGGGGCGCCGTTGCGGCCCCGCATCCGCACCTTCAGCGTGTCCGTGTCCTGAATCGTGCCGATATTCATGCGAATGCGCTGCGCGCTGCGCGGATCGCGGAGCTGCCACAGCCCGTCGGGACGTTGCAGCAGCCGTTGCCATTTGTCATAGGCGCGCAGCGCGTAACCGCCCGTCGCGCAGAATTCGATGCACGCATCGAACGCCGCCCGGTCGAGCCCCACATAGGGTCCGGCGCTTGTGACCTCAGCATAGAGCGCATCGGCGTCGAAGGGTCCGGCGCAGGCGGTGATGAGGATCTGCTGACACAGCACATCACGGGGGCCGGGGCCGCGTGGCTCACCATCCAGATCACCGGCTTCGACCGCCTGAAGCGCGGCGATGCATTCGACCACCTCGAACCGGTTGGCGGGCAGCAGGCGGGCCTTGGACGGCGCATTATAGCGGTGATTGGCGCGCCCGATCCGCTGCACCAGCCGTTTGACGTTCTTGGGCGCGCCGATCTGGATCACCAGATCCACATCGCCCCAGTCGATCCCCAGATCGAGACTGCCGGTCGCCACGATGGCGCGCAATTCGCCCGCGACCATCGCCGCCTCCACCCTCTCGCGTTGTTCGCGCGACAGCGAGCCGTGGTGGATGCCGATGGGCAGGTCATCGTCATTGGCGAGCCAGAGCGCGTGAAAGAAGATCTCCGCCTGCGCGCGAGTGTTGTGGAAGATCAGCGTGGTGCGGTGCTGGCGGACCTGTTCCAGCACCTCGGCAATCGCATAGCGCCCGCCGCCGCCATACCACGGCGGGGCGGCGTCCGTGTCCAGCATGGCGATATCCGGGGCAGGGCCGGGATCGGCGGTGACGATCTCGCAAGGATCGGGATTGCGCGCCAGCAGCCGGGCGATGGCGGGCGGGTCTTCGACCGTGGCGGACAGCCCGACGCGGCGCAGATCAGGGCAGAGCGTCGACAGCCGCGCGAGACCCAGCATCAACTGATCGCCGCGCTTGCTTTCGGCGAGGGCGTGGATTTCATCGACGATCACCCGCTGCAACCCGGCAAAGATCCGAGGCGCGTCCTCATAGGAGGTCAGCAGCGCGAGGCTTTCGGGCGTGGTCAGCAGGATATGCGGCGGATCGGCGCGCTGGCGTTTGCGGGCGGTGGGGCGGGTGTCGCCGGTGCGATCCTCGATCCGGATCGGTAGGCCCATCTCGGCCACCGGCGCGGTCAGGTTGCGGCGGATGTCGGCAGCAAGCGCCTTGAGCGGGGAGACATAGAGCGTGTGCAGACCGGGGCGCGGATCGCGGGCCAGTTCGGCCAGCGTGGGCAGAAAGCCTGCCATCGTTTTGCCGCCACCCGTGGGCGCGACCAGCAGCGTGGCAGGCGCATCCGCGCGCTCCAGCATGGCGTGCTGGTGGGGGTGAATGGACCAGCCCCGGTCATCGAACCAACGGGCGATCGGGGCAGGCAGATCGGTCATGCAGGGGATGTAGGCGGGCAGGGGCCGGTTGCAAAGGGCGGCCCCTGCCGATGTGGGATAAGCCTAGCGCACGACGTCGCTATCCTCGACGAACATGTTGGCCCATGCGCGGTCGACCAGCTCCGGCGTCATCTGATAGGGGATGCCCTCAAATTCGCAGATCGCGATCATCTGATCGATCAGGAATACCGGCTGATAGTTCGCGTAGACATTGTCGATCTGCGGGTATTTCGACTTCAGCAGATGCACCAGCGCGTCCTGATTCAGCGGCATCTTCTTCTTGCGCGCGATCAGCGCAAAGATCTTGAGGAAGTTTTCCTGATCCGGCCCGTCGATCTTGATCTTGTAGAAAATCCGGCGCAGCGCGGCCTTGTCGAAGATCTTGTTGGGATGGAAGTTGGTCGAGAAGATCACCAGCGTGTCGAACGGCACCTCGAATTTTTCGCCCGATTGCAGCGCAAGGATGTCCTTGCCCTCCTCCAGCGGGACGATCCAGCGGTTGATAAGCGCCTGCGGCGGTTCCGCCTGACGGCCCAGATCGTCGACGATGAAAATGCCGCCGGTGGATTTCAGCTGAAGCGGCGCCTGATAGGTGCGCGCGGTGGGGTTATAGACCAGATCCAGCATCGACAGAGACAGCTCGCCCCCGGTGATGACCGTGGGCCGGTCGCAGCGCACATAGCGGGTGTCGAACCGGGTGGAGCTGCGGCGCAGGGAATTGGGGTTGTCGACCTGTGCCTCCGCCGCGCTATGCACGATGGGGTCGTAGACGGTGATCACCTGCCCGGAATATTCGATGGCGCGCGGGATGTAGATCTTATCCCCCATTGCGTCGCGGATGCCGTTGGAGATCGAGGATTTACCGTTGCCCGGCGGGCCATACATCAGGATCGACCGGCCCGAGGTCACCGCCGGCCCCAGCTGCCCCAGCAGGTCGGGCGGCAGGATCAGATGGCCCATCGCATCGGTCAGCTGGGTGCGGGTCAGTTGGATGTTGCGGATCGACTGGCGCTGAACCTGCTCGCGGTAGACATCGAGCGGCACCGGCATGGCGCCGAAATATTCCGATTGCGCCAGCGCGTCGAGCGCGCGGGTCTTGCCCTGATCGGTCAGCTGATAGCCCATCTCGCCGCCCGAATTGGCGTGCAGCGTGCCGGTCGCCTCCACCAGACGCTGGGTGCGGGCAAGGTCGATCAGTTCCTGGGTCACCTGCACGGGCAGGCAGACCGCCTGCGCCAGATCGCTGACTTGCTCAAGGTTCTTGCGGAACATGGTCTTGATCAGGATATCGCGCATCATCACCGGCGACAGTGCCATGTCCTCAAGTCGGCGCGGGGCAGGGGGCGGTTGCACGGCAGGCGGGCGCGCCGCTGCTTCGGGGTCCAAGGTGGAGCCGTCGATTGCTCCGGGTGCCATGTTCATCTGTCCTGCTCCATCACTGCCTGCCTGCGCGCGTCATCGCGAGGCGACGCACAGGTCAGTGAGAGCCGATCAATGTGGCAAGAGCGTGGAACAGGCGCGACGAAGTCTCGGCTCAGCGCACGCAGGCGGCGGCCAGCGCAAGATAGGCGATGAGCGTCCCGCCCAGAGCGAGCCCCATGGGGAAATCGCGGGTGCGGTGCCAGCTTTCCCAATCGGGTGCTAGCCCGCGCACCGCCGGGATCGCGCGGGCAATCCGGTGGCAGATGAACGCCGCCAGAAGGATGCCCGCGAACAGGTAGAGCACGATCAACATGTCCCCCAGCGCCACGAAAGGCGCCATCGCGGCGGCGAATTTGGCGTCGCCTGCCCCGATCAGCCGCAGCATGTTCATCAAGAAGCCGACCAGCAGCACCGCGCCGAAATGCACCCAGCGCCAGCCATATTCCGGCAGGTCCAACACAAACGGACCGATGACAGCATAGACGAGGATCAGCGCCAGAACGGCCCGGTTGGGGATTTTCATCCGCGCCATGTCAGACCACGCCACCCAGAGCGACACGAGTGCGGCGAGGGGCAGGAAGGCGATGGCGGCGGTGGCGCTTTGGGCGATCATTGATCCGGGCTCAGTTCACCACAGTGCTGTCGAGCGCTGCGAGCGCGCGGGCCGCGTCTTCGAAATGTTGCGGATGGGTTTCGACCGCCTCCTGCAACAGGCCCTTGCCGATGGTGACGTCGCCCTGCTTGATCGCGGTCAGCGCCAGCGTGTGCAGCAGTTGCGCGCGCTCGATCTGGCTCATCTGAACGATGGGCATCTGGTAGTTGCGCTGCGCACCACGCGCCAGAACGAGGTTGTTCTTGGCGGTGAACAGGGTGTCATCATAGGTGATGGCCTCGACAAACAGCCGCTCCGCGCCGGGATAATCACCGCGCGTCAGCTTGGAATAGCCCCAGTTGTTGAGCACGCCCGACGGCGTCGTGGTCAGGCCAACGGCGGTCTCATAGAAGCTGTCGGCCTTGGCCCAATCCTTGTTGCCGTCTGCGATCATCGCTTCCAGCCGGTAGCGTTTATAGGTCTCATAGGTCGGCGGGATCGCGTTCAGCGTCGCCTCCGCGCGCGGCCAGTCCCCGGCGCGGATCAAGGCGTCGGCCAGGCCGATGCTGTCTTCGTTGGATTTGTCCGGCAGCGCGGCGACCTTGGTCCAGATGGCGACGGCCTCGGTCGGGCGCTTGGCGCGCACCAGCGATGTGGCCAGCCCGCGTTGCAGGTCGATGCGTTCGGGATTTTCGGTGGCGGCCCGGCGGAAATAGGCGACGGCCTCATCCGGGTCCGCGACGGTCAGCATGATATCGGACAGGTTATTGTCGTCGATGGCGTTCACCGACTGCAAGGCGCGGTCGACATCGGTATCGGTGGATTTCTCGCAGGCGCTCAGGATCAGGGCGCCGCCCAGGCAAAGCGGCAGGAGAATACGGTTCGGGCGCTGCATCAGGTGGGCGTCCTTCTTGCTGCTCGCGGGCCTCATGGTGTGCTCAGGAGCCGGTAGACCCCGCGTCCTCGCCGCACCAGTTCGAAATCGCTCGTTTCGTTCACGCCAGTGTAATCGGTGATTTCCGTTTTCGCGATAGCGAGCTTCAAATTGTCACGAATTTCGGCACTTTCGCCACTATCCAGCGCGAATGCGGTCTGGAACACACGGCGCGCTTCGCCGGTTTCGCCCTGTTCCATCAGCACCACGCCGAGGTTGTTCCACGCGGGTGCAAAGGTTTCATCCTCGCGGATTGCGCGGCGCAGCAGGTCTTCGGCCTGACCCAGACGGCCAAGCCGCAGATTGGCCGATCCCAGCGCCGAAAGCACGTCGACATCGATCCCGCGCTCAGATGCCGCCAGCAGATAGGCCTTGAGCGCCTGCTCGAACTCGCCCGTCTCCATCAGCCGGTGGCCGTTCTCCAGCCCGTCGAGGGAGGCGTCGTCTTCGGCCACTTCGGAGGAGCTGAGCGGCGTCAGCGCGTCATCCCCCGTGCAGGCGGCGATGCCGAGAGGGAGCAAAAGCAAGAATGCCGTGCGCGCGGTCATGTCGGTCGGGCCTGTGCTGCAAGGAGAGCATCGGAAAAAAGGGCGGGGTCGCGGGGGCAGCGAGCAGACGACTATCCACCGACATCGCGAACGCGGCCAGTGTCGCGAAATGGCGGGGTGCTGCCAAGGGGCCGCGTGCTGTCCTCACAGGGGGGTGAGGTCAAGCGGGCGACCGTGACAGGCGCAAGGCGCGGGGCGGAGCGGTTGCGAGCAAGGCTGCCCGGGCAAGCGCCTGCCCGTTTGCGGCGGGCAGGCGTTTCGGGGGCTTTGCTAACCTGTGAACGGGGGATGGGCGGTCCGATAAGGCGCAGCGGTCCGTCGTGGTCGCGCAACCCGGCGTGCAAGCGCGCGTGGCGCGACCTACATCCCGCCGTTCAGCGTGGTGTAGATGCCGTAGACCGACGGGCCGATGAGGATGATCATCAGGGGCGGCACCGTGAACATCATCGTGCCCAGCGTCAGTTTGGTGGGCAGGGTGTTGGCTTTCTCCTCGGCGCGCATGACCCGCTTGTCGCGCATTTCGGCGGCGTAGACCCGCAGCGCTTCGGCGATTGACGTGCCGAAGGTTGTGGACTGGATCAGCACCGTCACGAAGGAGGCGACATCGGCCACGCCTGCACGCTCGGACATGTCTTTCAGCACGGCGATCTTCTCTTTGCCGGCTTTCATCTCATAACTGATGATCTCGAATTCTTCGGCCAGCGCGGGGAAACCGGCACGGATTTCCTTGGACACGCGGATGATCGACTGATCGAGCGACTGGCCCGCCTCGACGCAGACCAGCATCATGTCGAGCGCATCGGGAAAGCCGTTGGTGATCTCCTGCTGGCGGGTCTGGATGCGCCGATTGACCCAGTATTTCGGCAGGTAATACCCGATGCCGCCGGGGACCACGACGTAGAGCACCAACTGCTGCGTCGTCAGCTCGCCATTGACCGATTTCAGCAGCGCAAGGATCAGCCCGAAGGCCAGCATGCCAAGCCCCAGCGCAAAGGAGGCGAAGTGGAAGGCCCGCACCGCGCCTTTGCCGCGATAGCCGGCCTGGATCATCTTTAGCCGGGCGGAGGAGAGCTCTTCGGCGTCCTGCGGTTCAAGGAAACTTGCGTATTTGTCGAGCTTCTGCTCGCGCTTGCCGCGCTTGTAGCGCAGGTTTTGCTGTGTGCCGCCGGTGGGTTTGGCGGTGGGGCGCACGCCGGTGCCGCCTTCTTGCTTGATCTTGTCGAGCGGGTCGGCCTTGCGGCGCAGCACCATCGGCAAGGCCAGAAGCACCAGCAAAACACCCAGCGCCCCGACCGCGTAAAGCGGGCCCATCGGTCCCATCAGGTCGATCAGAAACTGGTTGGCTGTGTCGAGATAGTCCATGGCGGATGCCCTCTCAGACCTTGATGTTGACCATGATCTTCATGAAGATCATGTTGATGATTAGGAACGCGGCGACGACGAGACAGGCCGGAATGAAGGCCGAGGTTTCTTTGACATCGTCGTAGTAAGTGGGCTGGATGACGTTGATCATCACCAATGCGCCAAGCGGAAATACCGACAGGAACATGCCCGACCATTTTGCCTCAGCGGTGATCGCCTTCACCCGGCGAAACAGCTTGAAGCGGGCGCGGATGACCTTGGCCAGACCGTCGAGGATCTCGGCGAGGTTACCGCCCGAGGTCTGCTGAATGGTCACGGCCACGGCAAGGAACCGCAGATCCTGCATGTCCATACGTTCGGCCAGCGCCTTCAGGCTTTCGGTGATGTCGCGGCCATAGGCGGCCTCGTCGGCGATCATCCCGAACTCGGAGCCGAGCGGATCGGGCACTTCCTTGGCGACGATGTTGACGGCGGAGGAGAACGGATGCCCCACCCGCAGGGAGCGCACCATCAACTCGACGGCGTCGGGGAGCTGCTCCTCGATCATCGCCAGACGCTTCTTGGCCTTGTTGTTGACCCAAGTATAGACGCCTCCCACACCCATGACGACCGCCACCAGCGCGCGCACCGGCGTCGATGCGGAGGTGCCAACCGTCAGCGCCACAAAGGCGAGCGCCGAGACCGCGGCCATAATCATGATCAACTGACGGGGGGTGAAGGCGATGTTGGCCTTCTGCGCTTTCTCGGCAAGGATGGAATAGAGCGGGATGCCACGGGCGCCCATATGCTGGGACATCTCCTTGCGGAGCTGCTCCAGAACTTCCTCACGGCCTGCGCCCTTCTCCATCAGCGACAGACGGCGGTTCACCCGGCTGTTGAGGCTGATCGATTTGCCGAAGACGGTCAGATAGACGCCCTCGACAAGCAGCAGCACGGCGATGAAGACGATGCCGTAGATGAGCGGCTCTGCACTGATCTGCATGATGGCCTCCTAGACGACCGGCTCGAACAGCGAGGCCGGCAAATCGTAGCCCCATTGCTTGAACCTGTTGGAATAATGCGACCGGACGCCGGTGGCGTTGAAACGGCCGATGATCTTGCCATCGGGGCCCAAGCCCTGCCGCTCGTATCGGAACACTTCCTGCATCGAGATCACTTCGCCTTCCATGCCCGTCACCTCGGTGATCGACACCATCCGGCGGGAGCCGTCCTGCAGGCGGCTGGCCTGCACGATCAGGTTCACAGCGCTGGCGATCTGGGCGCGCACGGCCTTTAGCGGCATTTCGATCCCGGCCATGGCGACCATGTTTTCCAGACGGCTGACGCCATCGCGGGCGGAGTTGGCGTGGATCGTGGTCATCGAGCCGTCATGGCCGGTGTTCATGGCTTGCAGCATGTCGATGACTTCCTCGCCGCGGGTCTCGCCCACGATGATCCGGTCAGGCCGCATCCGCAGCGCGTTGCGCAGACAGTCGCGCTGGGTCACGGCGCCTTTGCCTTCCACGTTGGGGGGGCGGCTTTCCATACGACCGACATGGGTCTGCTGAAGCTGAAGTTCGGCGGTGTCTTCGATGGTCAGGATGCGTTCGGAATTGTCGATGAACGACGACAGCGCGTTGAGCGTCGTCGTCTTGCCCGACCCGGTGCCGCCCGAGACGATGACATTGAGCCGGCAGGCCACGGCGGCCTCCAGATAGGTCGCCATGTCTTCGGTAAAGGCGCCGAATTGGACCAGATCGCGGATGCCGAGTTTCTCTTTCTTGAACTTACGGATCGAGACGAGGCTGCCATCGACGGCCACCGGCGGCACCATCGCGTTGAAGCGCGAGCCATCGGCCAGACGGGCATCGACGTAAGGGTTCGATTCGTCGACGCGGCGCCCCACGGCGGAGACGATCTTGTCGATGATCCGCAGCAGATGCTTTTCATCCTTGAAGGTGATCTCGCTGAGTTCGAGCTTACCCTTGCGTTCCACGAAAATTCGGTGCGGGCCGTTGACGAGGATGTCGTTGACGTCGTCATCCTTCAGCAGCGGCTCCAGCGGACCAAGGCCCGTGACCTCGTCATATAGCTCTTGGTAGAGCGCGGTGCGCTCCTCCTTGTTGAGCACGACAGACATGTCCGACAGCGCTTCGTTCGAGATGTCGGCGATTTCGGTGCGCAGGTCGCTTTCGGTCGCAGTTTCCAGCGCGGCGAGGTTGAGGTTGTCGAGCAGGCATTTATGCAGCTCGACCTTCAGCTCGCCCAACCGTTCCTTGCGTTTCTTTTCCTTGTCGGCGGGGGTGGATGGCACAGGCGCGGCCTTGCCCGCCGTTGGACGCGGCGCATTGGCCGCAGCGGGGCTGACGGGGGCCACGGCGGGTGCGACGCTGGACGCGGGGGCGTTCGCCACGGGCGCGATGGCGGCAGGGGTCGCGACAGGTTTCGCGCCGCGCTGCGGCTCTGCGCCGGGTTTTTTGTAGCGTGAAAACATCACTGGCTCCGTTTCGGTCTCACAGGCGGATTAGCCTGTGGCTTCTTTCGCGACGAGGTCCTGAAGGCTTTTCGCGACCTTCTGGATTTCCTTGCGCAGAGGATTCTTGGCGGCGGTTTCTGCCAGCGGCAGACCGTGGTCGCAGGCCTGCGTGACCTGCTTGGCCCCATCGGGCAGCAGCAGTTCCACCTTGATATCGAGGCTTTCGGACAGCCGCTTGACCCGCGCCTTGCCCGACAGGTCGGTGAAACGCGGCGCGCGGTTCAGCACGAAGCGCAGCTTTTCATGAGGCAGGTCTTCGGCTTTCAGCGCGCGGACCATCCGCACCACGTTCTGAGCCGAGCGCATGTCCAGCTCCAGCATCGCGAAGTAGATATGCGACGCTTGCAGCACCGTTTCCGTCCAGCTGACCAGCGTCGAGGGCATGTCCACGACCACATAGTCGAAATTCGCCCGCGCCTTGTCGAGGATCGCGGTGATGTCCGTCGAATCGACGATGTCGAGGGGCAAGATCTCAGCCGGGGCGGTGAAGACATGCAGCCGGTCATGGAAGGTCAGCAGCGCCTGCATGAAGGAGTCGTTGTCCATGCCCGCCGTGTCCGACAAGATTTCGTAGACGGCCTCGCGGCGCGGCAGGTCCAGATAGGTCGCGACCGACCCGAATTGCAGGTCGAGGTCGATCAGGCAAACGCGGGGCGCTTCCTGGCCTTTCTTCTTGGCCGAATCCGACAGCTCCCAGGCGAGGTTCACGGCGAAGTTCGACGCGCCCACCCCACCGGCCAGACCGTGCACCGGCAAGATCACCCCGTCGCGGTCATTGGTGGCGGTCAGGGTCGAGACGGTGACATTGTCATAGACCAGCTCGGGCGCGGCTTCGGCCTTTTTCTCAAGGCGTTCGACGGCCTCGTGCAGGGCGTTTTCCGGCAGCGGGTAGGGCACGAAGTCATCGGCCCCGCCGCGCAGCAGCTGGTGCAGGATGATCGGGCTGACCTCCTCCGCGATGACGATGACCTTCAGGTTGATGGCTTTTGCGGCCTGAACAATTGCGAGCAGGTCGGGCAGGGCGTCTTCGTCATCGCCATTCATGGCGATGGCTACGAATTTCAGGTCTCGCGCGTCGGGTTGCTGAAGAAAGATCAGCGCGTCGTCGAAACTGAGGTCACCCCAGTTTTCGCCCAGCTTCTGTTCCATGTCCTCGATCAGCAGATCGAAGTTCTGGACATCGCGCGAAATCGTGCACGCGATCAGGGGCGCCGGAGTGGGCTCCAATGCTGCACTGCTCATCATTCTACACCCGTCCTTTTCTAACCGAGACCGGGTTTGGTTAAGCCGGGATGATACCCCGGAACCCACTCGACCTCAGTGTCCTTGATGCTCAGAAATTCAGGCGAGATTGAGGCTCAAAAGATGCAATTGTTTGGATATTGCCCAAAGTCGCGGGATCGCGGCGTGGTTGTTTCCAATTTGAGCTTGGGGCTTCGGACGTGCCGAGATATGGGCCCCCAGCCCATGTAAGTCGCGATTCCAAGGGGTAAGAGCGCAATCTGCCGCAGCGTTAAACGACTGTTGCAGGCGCAGGGCGAGTGGACGCGAAGCGCGCAGGTCGCGGCCCGTGGCAGCGATGTGGCAAAGGCCGTCTTATCGCCGCGTTTGCAGCGCCCGTCACGCAGGCGCTGCGGTGGTGTCATTGGGCTCGAAAAGCCTATTCGCCAGCGCCGGCGGCATGGGCCTCCGTCGCGGATTGCACGGACTCTCTATAGGAGACCAGCGCGTATTTGCCGTCCTGCACGCGCGGGGGGCCACCGGCGCGATAATGACCGGAAACTTCGGTCACCGTGCGGCGATTGCGACGCTCGCGGCCTTGGGTGACGATCAAAGGCTGGGTTTCCCCGAAGGAGACCACGGCCTCCAGCCGGTCGCGGGAAATACCGCGCGCTGTCAGATAGTTAACCGCTGCATAGGCGCGTCGCAGTCCCAGCTCTTTATTGTAACTGTCGGAGCCGACCTTATCGGTATGGCCGTAAACCCGGAAGCGGATCGACGGATATTGCGAGATCCAGCGCGCCTGTTGATCGAGCGTGGCCCGTGCCGCGGCGTCCAACGCATCGCTGTTGAAGCCAAAGGTGATCGTCGTCGGCGCTTCGCCTGCGAATTTCCGGGCGAGATTCAGCAAAACCCCGTCCTGATTGCCGGTCATCGCCTGATGATTGCTCATCGTCGCATTGCCGAATGTGCCAGTGTCCAGATCGCCGCCGGCCACTTGGTCAAACTCGACCCGCGAAGAGGGGGTGCAGGCGGCAGTGGCGAGCACCAGACCCGCCCCGATCAGCGCATGGGTGAAGCTCATCTGTCTCATTCCATTACATAGCCGTAGGAGCCGCTGAAATCCTGCCGGGCGACTTCGCCCGCGCCGCCGCGCAACGGTGTGCCGGAGGAGGCGGAGGTCTTGCCGTTCAGGAAGAACTCCCGCTCGGTCGGCGGACGCACCCGATCCGTGGGCAGAGCCAGAGTGTCGCCCCGCGTCGGTGTCACCAGATGGGCGGAAACGACGATGACCAACTCGGATTGATCGCGCTGATAGTCGGCACTGCGGAACAGCGCGCCCAGCACGGGAATATCGCCAAGCCAAGGCACCTGACTGGAATTATCGGTGAAATCGTCTTGGATCAGACCGGCAATGGCGATGCTTTCGCCGTCGCGCATCTCCACCGTCGTGGCGGTGGAGCGGGTGCTGAAGCCGTTAATGGTAAAGCCCGCATCGGTATAGCTGATCGTCGAATCGAGGCCGCTGACCTCAGCCGAGAGCTTCAGGTTGATGTTCTCGCCGATGACGCGTGGGGTGAAGGCAAGGCTGATGCCAAATGGTTTGAAATCGACCGACACGTTGCCATTGTCGTTGGCGGTGGGCACCGGGTATTCGCCCCCGGCGAGAAAGCTCGCCTCCTGTCCCGAAAGCGCGGTCAGGTTGGGTTCGGCCAGCGTGCGGATAAAACCTTTCGATTCCAAGGCTTCCAGCAGGATCGCGAATTCGACGCTGCCCGCGCCGATGCCGATGGCCAGCGCGCCGGAAGAGCCGTCAATGCTGGGCCGCGTGCCCGCCGCCCCGTCAAAAAGGCTCGAAATCTGGCTGTCGGAGGTGTAGCCGTTGCTACCGCCCAAAACGCCGATATTTCCGTTGTTTCCAGTGCCGTTGATCGCCAGCGACGCCGACAGGCTTTTGCGGACCGAGCGGCTCATCTCCGCAAAGCGGACTTTCAGCATAACCTGCTGGGTGCCGCCGACCGACATCAGGTTCGATACCCGGTCAGGCGCATAGCGCTGCGCCAGATCAATCGCGCGGTCGATGGCCTGCGCCGAGGACACGATCCCCGACAGGACAAGCCCGTCATTGGCGGGGCGCACCTCAATCGGTTCGCCGGGCAGCACTTCGCGCAGGCGTTCTTTCAGCTCGCTCACATCGGCGGTGACCTGCACCTCGACATTGGTGATGAGCGATCCATCAGCCGCCAGAAGCGTCAGCGTCGTGCGCCCCGGTGCCTTGCCCAGCACATAGATCGTGCGTTCCGACAGGGTCGAGATATCGGCGATGCCGGGATTGGCGATGGAAAGTTCAGCGAAGGGGATGTCGCTTTCGACGATCACCGCGCGGTTCATGGGCACTGCCAGATCGCGCGAGGCCGATCCGTTGAGCACGCGCAGCGTTTCCGCGAATGTCGCGGGCGCCGTCAGCGTGGTGAGGCCAAGCCCCAGCGCCGCCGCTCCGAAAAGCGTCTTGAAATTCATGTGTGACCTGCCTCTCGTCACCGCGTGCGGAATGGGTCTGCGCCCGATCTTGCCCTTATGGTGCGGGCAAAGCGATTTTTTATCAATAATCAAACTATTGCGGGGGGCAGAGAATGTAGTTTGCCCGCAACAGGTGGATCTGCTGCGGGCAATTGTTCAATGATAAGGCGGGCTTGGCGTCTGGCGTTTTTGGTGCCTCTCGCGGCGTCAGGTGCCGCAAGGGGCCAGTGTGCCTCGCTCAGTTGGGGCAGGGGATGCGCTGTTCGTAGACTTCCGCGCCGCGGCGCACCTTGGTGGAACAGACCCGTTCGCGAACCGGCTCGGGGGCGGGGGCACGTTCTTCGATGCCCAGAAGCGAGCGCTGATCGACCTGCACTACCTCGGCGACCAGATCGTCTTCGGCACCGACAAGGCTGAGCGACAGACGCCCCGTTGCCTGTGCCTGCGCCAAGGATGCGACCTGCTGGGGGCTGACCTCCACGGTCACGTTACGGGCAATCACGGGCGACAGACGGCCGCTGTCGGAGATCTGGTCGACGGCAATCAGGCGGACCCGCGTGTCGATGAGCCGGGTGACTTCCTTATCGAAGGCCCTGCCGGTCCAGTAGACATCGACGCGGTCGCCGGGACGCAGGAAGCCGCTGACCCCGGAGGTCACGTCGACCTTGATCGCAAAGGCGCGCATGCCCATGCCAAGCCGCGAGGTCAGGCCCGCATCTTCGCCGGGAAGGGTCACTTTGCCGGTCAGAATCGGCTCGAATTTCTGCATGCTGCTCAGGATGACGCGCGGCTCCTCCCCTTCGGGGAACAGGTCTTCGACCTTGGTGAAGCTGCCTTCGGGCACGCTGTCGGCCTGCCAGACGATTTTTTTCACGTCGTCTTGCTTAAGCAGTTCGCCGTAGTTTTTCTTGGTCGAGACCACGAGGATTTCGGTTGTCGGGGCCAGCTTGGCGCGCTGGTCGAGCAAGATGTCGCGTTCCAGCGTAGCCTGTTCCAGATAGCCTTGGAACATGTAGGCGGCGAACCCGGCCAGACCGACGCCGAGGATAAGTACCAGACCGAAAAGCATACGCATTTTGGCGTCCTCTCTCTGCTCGTGTTTCTATTATGTCGAGGCCGCCCGCGATCGCACGCAGGGGCAGAACCGCGCAGGGCGGCCGCGCTCATGGGGAAGCGGAGCCGCAATCTAACCAGCGCAGGTCGAAAATGGGGTGCGAGGGTCGGACCGAAGCGCTCAGTCCTTCGTCGCGTGGATCTTGGCGACCGAGGCGGAACTTACCTCTTCAGCGACCAACTCTGAGACAGAGTAGACGCCATTCGCGAAAGGCACGAGAGCGGCGAGGACAATCAGGATGATACCGGATGTCAGGACCACCCAGTCAACCGTGACGGCACCGTCTTCGTTCTTACGAAACAGGGCGATGAGGGAATGTATCATCTCGGTCCGTCTGCTGTAGGCTGGCCCGGAGGCCAGGATGGGGCGTAGGTGGTGGGGTGGATCCCGCCCGCGCCGGGCCCTTGCGGGCGGCGGCGGGCGGGATCGCTAGGTCGGCCTATTAGCCTTCTTCTTCTTCGGTGCCGATCGCGGCGCCAACTCCGGTGGTGCTCACGCTGTCGGCGATATCGTCGCCCAATTCGGTGATGCCGCCGCTCACAGTGGTGATCACGGCGATGCCCAGGCCGACGATGGCGGCGGTCAGCACAACCCAGTCAACGGTCACAGCACCGTCTTCGTCGTTGCGGAAGTTGTTCAGGATGTTGAAGAATTTCATAGTAATGTCCCTCCAAGGATCATGTTTGCTCGTTTCAGTGGCCGCTGCGGGTCTCTTGTGAGCCGGCCTCTTGTTGGCTCGATCTCCGCTTTGGATGAGATGATATAGCCCCCGGAATGGGGCAGCACTTTGACCGCACTCGTACAATTTCAAAGCGAAGGAATTTTCTGCAGAATTTCTATTTAAGCATTTGTTTGGAAACGGAAACTTTCCGTTAATTTGTTTTATAGCGTTGCCCCAACCGCACGGTCGGACACAAAAACGGCATCAAGAGGGGCAATTAAGGCAGCTTTGTCTGGCTCTGAGCCCATCCGCACGCTTAGCTGAGCCCATCGATAAGCCCGAATGGGCGAAACCGCAGCTCAACGAGATGCCCCGCGCGGGTGTTCACGAGGACAGTCATGATCACGAATGCCGCCAATCGGGCCAGAACCCCTGCAAACCTGATTCTTGGCGCTTTGACGGGGACCGCGATTCTCATGGGCGCCGCAACGCTTGCGGGGGTTGCGCCCTCGCGCGCCCACGCGGAGGACACCAGTGCCTTCACGTTCAAGCGGGTCTCGGTAGGGCGCCCCGCTGCGGGCAAACGGATCACCGTGCAGATCGATCCGGCGGCGCAGGCGCGGTTTCTGGCCGCGCGCCCCAACGGCACCGATCCCGAACTGTTAAAGAAGCGCGCGGCGCAGGATGCGGTGGCCAAGGCACCGACGCCCCCCGCCGGGGGTGGTGCCGCGGGCACCGCTGGCAGCGTCGCAAGCAAGAGCGCCTATTCATGGTATTGGGACGCGATTTCGCCGGCGCTGGGCGATAGCGGACCCGGACGGTTGGAAAAGGCCGTCGCGGCGCTGGGTGCGGGGCCGGGCGGGGCGCGCGTGGCGGGACCGCGCCTTGCGACGCTGAAACGTATCGCGGATATTCATGGTACCGACATTTTGAAGGCCACGATCGGCACCTCGGTCTCACCAGCGCTGGTCGTGGCCGTCATCGGGGTCGAAAGTTCCGGCCGCACTGCCGCTGTCAGCCACGCGGGCGCGACTGGGCTGATGCAACTGATGGCCCCCACCGCTGCGCGGTTTGGCGTCAACGACCGCACCGATCCGGCAGAGAATATCCGCGGCGGGGTCGCCTATCTTGACTGGCTGATGGGGGAGTTTGACCGCGACCCGCTGATGGTTCTGGCCTCCTATAATGCGGGCGAGAACGCCGTGCGCCGCAACAAGGGCGTGCCGCCCTATGCCGAAACCCGTGACTATGTGCCCAAGGTGCTGGCCGCTTGGGCCGTGGCGCGCAATCTGTGCCTGACGCCGCCGCAACTGGTCAGTGATGGCTGCGTGTTTGGCGCGACACGGGTCGCCGCGGCCGACTGATCCGGCGCGCCGGGTTCAGTCGCGCCAAGCCTCCACATTGCCTGCGATCCCCTGCCAGTCGCCCAGCCCCAGCACGCGTTCGGGATTGGTCGGCGGGGGCATCCGCACAGCGTCGAGGCGGTGAAATCCGAACCGGCTGTAATAGGGCGCATCCCCCACCAGCATCACCCGGTGCCACCCGGCATCGGTGGCCAATTGCAGGCTGTCGCGCATCAGCAAACCGCCCAGCCCCTCGCCCTGACGGGTGGGATGGACCGCAACGGGCCCCAACAGCAGCGCGGGGGCAAAGTCCTGCGCGGAGTCAAAGCGGATGCGCACGGGCCAGAACCGGATCGCCCCGGCAAGGATACCGTCGCCATCGCGGGCGACACGGGATAGCCCGGTCACGGGGGGGATGCCGTCGCGCAGCCGGTAGGAGGACAGCGCCTCCCGCCCGGGGGCGAAACACAGATCGTAAAGTGCTTCCACCTCCCAGTGATCGGCAGGTGTTTCCTCGGTCAACTGATACAACGCGACATGTCCTGATGTCCGACCCTGCGGCGGTGCCCCGCAGCCTGTCCGCTTTTGACTGGCGATGCGCCTATCACGGCGTTACCTGTGCCGCAAACAGGAGCCGCGTCCCCGCGCCGGTCCCATCGCGGGTCGGGTCGGGGCAGAAGGAGACCGTCATGTTCTATCGCCCCGCCGAAGGTCACGGGCTGCCGCATAACCCGTTTAACGCCATCGTCACCCCACGCCCGATTGGCTGGATTTCCACCCGCGATAAGGCGGGGCGCGATAACCTCGCCCCTTATTCGTTCTTTAACGCGGTCGCCTATACGCCGCCGCAGGTGATGTTCGCTTCGACCAGCGCCAAGCCGGATCGCGACGGCACCAAGGACAGCGTCGCCAATATCCGTGAAACCGGCGTGTTCTGCGTCAATGTAGTGGCCTATGCGATGCGCGATGCGATGAATGCCAGTTCGGGGGCCTATGACCGCGAGGTCGATGAGTTCACGCAGGCCGGGATCGCGCGCGCGGAATGCGACGGTATCGCGTGTTCGCGCGTGGCGGAGGCCCCGGCCAATCTGGAATGCCGCATGACGCAGATCGTGCGGCTGGAGGGCGACACGAATTATCTGGTGCTGGGCGAGGTCACGGGCGTGCATCTGCGGGACGATTGCCTGCGCGATGGCCGGTTTGACGTGCTGAGCTATAAACCCCTGACGCGTCTGGGCTATCGAGATTACGGTGTCATCGACGATCTGTTTTCGCTGACGAGGCCCGACGTATGACCGGGCCCGCGCTCTCCCGCGCCGACCGGATTTTCCTGCGCGATCATGTGCGTGATCTGGAGATCGGCGCATTTGCCAGCGAACGCACCGCAACCCAAAGGCTGGGCTTCGAGATCGTGGTGGAGGTTACGCCTGACACCGGCGGAACCGAGGACGATGTCGACACTATTCTGAGCTATGACACCATCCTTGCCGCCATCGATACCGCCACGGCGGCGGAGCGTCTGAACCTGCTTGAAACGCTGGCCGAGCGTATCGCGGCCCTGCTGCTGGCCGAGCCGCGCGCGGGCGCGGTGGAGGTGGAGTTGCGCAAGCTTGATCGCGGACCGTTTGCGCTGGGCGTGGCGATCCGGCGGGAAAAGCCCGGCGTGGATCGTGGTCCGGCCCCGGCCTCGTCACCCGCCGCCGCCGCTATCCAAGGCGACGGCAGGCGCATCGCCCCGCCGCCCGTGCCGCGCCTTGCCCTGATGGGGGAGGAGGCCGCGCTGCCGACAGGCGATGGTCCGTTGATCTTGCTGCCACGGGACGCGCCGTCCATGGTTGCGACACATCACGCGGAGGCCGACCTGCGCCGGGCACTTTTGGCGCTGGAACAGGCGGGATGGGCGCTGATCGCGCGGCATCCCGATCTGACCATGGTGGCGAGCCGCACCGAGATTGAACATGCCCGCCGGATCGGGGCCGCCTGTGTCTGGGCCCCGGCGAAGCTGATCCTCGACACGCCCGGCGCGCCGCGCAGCGCCGATCCCGCGCGGCTGATCGCGTGGTTGGCGGAGGATCTGGGCATCGCGCCTGCAAAGGAGTGACATGATGGGCACCCCCGACACCGCATCCCGCGACACGGCGTCCCGCGACACCGCCTCCCGCGACACCGGCCGCGTCTATTGGCGTCCGATCTGCCAGACCGACCCCGCCCCCAGCCCCGAGGCCCTGCCGCTGGCGGGGGGCTGGTGCTGGTTTGACCGGGTCGAGCGTATCCGCCGCGCCCCCGCCGACCACCCCGATCCCTATGAGGACCTGCCGGACATCCTGCCCATCGAGCAAGTCCCAACCGAGGTCATCGATCGGCTGACTGCTGCGCGTGCGCCCCTTGGCGGGCTGGACCTGCGGCTGCCGCGCATCATGGGCATCTTGAACCTGACGCCTGACAGTTTCTCCGACGGGGGGCAGTTTGACAGGCCGGAGGCCGCGCTGGCGCAGGCCCGGCATCTTGCGGCGCATTGCGACATGCTCGACCTTGGCGGCGAAAGCACCCGCCCCGGCGCGGCTGAGGTTTCGCTATCCGAGGAGATCGCCCGCACCGCCCCGGTGATCCGCGCGCTGCGGGCCGATGGGCTCACTACGCCGCTGAGCATAGACACGCGCAAGGCCGCCGTGGCCGCGGCCGCGCTCGATGCCGGGGCGGATCTGGTCAATGATGTCTCCGGCTTCGATTTCGATTCCGGAATGGCGGATCTGGTCGCCGCGCGCGCCGCGCCCGTTTGTATTATGCATGCGCAGGGCCTGCCGGAAACGATGCAGCGCGATCCGCGCTATGGCGACGTGCTGCTGGATGTCTATGACGCGCTGGAGGCGCGGCTGGAGCGGGCCGAGGCTGCGGGCATTGATCGGCGTCAGATCCTGCTCGATCCCGGTATCGGCTTTGGCAAGACGCAGGCGCATAATCTGGCGCTGCTGCGGCGGATCGGGCTGTTTCACGGTCTGGGCTGCGGGCTGTTGCTGGGCGTGTCGCGCAAAGGCTTCATCGGGCGGCTGGGCGCGGGTGATGCGGGTGAACTGCCCGCCGCCGCGCGCGATCCCGGCTCGGTCGCGCTGGCGCAGGCCGCGTGGGGGCAGGGGGTGCAGGTCATGCGCGTGCATGACGCCGCGTCCCACGCGCAGGCGCTGCGACTATGGTGCGCCGTATGCGATCCGCGTGGCGCGTTGGACTGAGCCGCGCAGCGGCCCGAGGGGGGCGGCGCGCGCGGCGCTGCCCAATTCCTAGGGCAAAATCACGCGTCACAGGTTGCTGTGGCGCCGCCCGCCCTACATGGTCGGCATCGACATAGGGAACATGGGCCGCGCAGGCATCGCGGTCCCGACGAAAGGCAGACAATGAGCGGCAGGGAACTTTTCGGCACCGATGGCGTGCGCGGTCGGGCCAATACCTATCCGATGACCGCCGAGATGGCATTGCGGCTGGGCGCGGCAGCGGGGCGCTATTTCCGCTCCGACGGCAGCAGCGGCCACCGGGTGGTGATCGGCAAGGACACGCGCCTGTCGGGCTACATGTTCGAAAACGCGCTGACCGCGGGGCTGACCTCCACCGGGATGAACGTGCTGCTGCTGGGCCCGGTGCCGACGCCTGCAGTGGGCTATCTGACGCGGTCCATGCGGGCGGATGTGGGGATCATGATCTCCGCCAGCCACAACCCCGCGCATGACAATGGCATCAAGTTCTTTGGCCCCGACGGGTTCAAGCTGTCGGATGAGGCCGAGGCCGAAATCGAGGCGATGGTGCTCGACGGTGTCGATCCTACCGCCGCGGGCAGCATTGGCCGGGCCAAGCGCATCGACGATGGCCGCTTCCGGTATGTCGAGCGGGCGAAATCGACCTTCCCGGCAAACCGGATGCTGACCGGACTGCGCATCGTGGTGGATTGTGCCAATGGCGCGGCGTATCGCACCGCGCCCGAAGTCCTGTGGGAACTGGGCGCTGAGGTCGTCGCGATCGGGGTGGAGCCAAACGGCGTCAATATCAACGATGGCTGCGGCTCGACCAATGTGCAGCTCGCCGCGCGCACGGTGGTCGAACGGCGCGCGGATCTGGGCATCTGTCTGGACGGCGACGCCGACCGGGTGATGATCCTCGACGAAACCGGCGCGGTGGCCGATGGCGATCAGATCATGGCGCTGCTGGCCACACTTTGGGCCAGCGAGGACCGCCTGTCCGGCGGGGCGCTCGTGGCCACGGTGATGAGCAATCTGGGGTTGGAGCGGCATCTGGCGGCGCAGGGTCTGGGGCTGGAACGCACGCCCGTCGGCGACCGCTATGTGGTCGAGCGGATGCGCGCGGGCGGCTTTAATCTGGGCGGCGAACAATCGGGCCATATCGTGATGACCGATTACACCACCACTGGCGATGGCCTGATCGCGGCGCTGCAATTTCTGGCCGCGATGAGCCGGTCGGGCAAGCCTGCCTCTGAGCTTGTGCGTCAGTTCGAGCCGGTGCCCCAACTGCTGCGCAATGTGCGTTTCAAGCCGGGCGCGAAACCGCTGGAAGACGCCGAGGTCAAAGCCGAAATCGCCGCTGCCGAGAAACGCCTCGCCGGGCAGGGGCGGCTCTTGATCCGCAAATCGGGCACCGAGCCGCTGATCCGCGTGATGGCGGAATGCGAAGATGAGGCGATGCTGACCGAAACCGTGGGCACCATCGTCGACACGGTAGAGCGCCGATTGGGAAGCTGATCGGGGGAGTGACACCTCACACTGCTAAGCCGATTCCAGCGGGCGGGGGCTTTGCCATCTCGTGCTGATTTCCGTGCGAAGGCGTCACCGGGAAGCACGCTGTTCAACCGTCGCAGTGCCATCTCACGGGCAGGTCACCGGATTGCAGTCAGGATCGGACTGAAACTTGGCCCCGGCGCTACGGCCCCCCCCAGCCTAGTCGTTGTCGCGCAGCCGCACCTGCCGGGCCGTCGCCTGCGCCGTGGGCGTGACGCCCAATCCCGGCCTGCGACGGCGCAGCAGCAGCACCCGCAGCGCCTGCCACTGGCTTAGCGCCACACCGGCGAGGATCAGGGCCAGCGCGCTGAGCAGCGTCGGCGGCACCGGCTCGTTCAGGATCACCACCCCCATCACCACCGACCAGAGCGGCACCTGATAATTCACCAGCGTCAGGAAGCTCGGCCCCGCGCGGCGGATCACCAGCACACGCAGCAGGTTCATTGCCGCGGTTGAGACCAGCCCGAGCGTCAACAACGCGGCGACGGTGCGGGCGTCGGGCATCGGGGGCACCCCTTCAAAGATCAGCGCAATCGGCAACACGATCAACGACGCCGACAGCATCATCAGCGCCGTCAGCCCCAGCGGATCGATGGGCGGCATGCGGCGGATGGTGATGGCGTTGACCGCGTAGCAGACCGCCGCACCAAGGCAGGCGATGCGCCCCCACGTCTCGAACCGGGCGCCGGTGCTGGCAAAGGCGTCCCCGCCGATCAAAAGCAGCACGCCCCCGAACCCCACCAGAACACCCAGCGCCTTGCGTCCGGTGAGCCGCTCTCCCGGCACCAGGAAATGCGCCAGCGGCAGCACGATCAGCGTAACCGCAGCCATCGCCGTTCCGGCCAGGCCGGACGTCACATATTGCTGCGCCCAAGACAGCAGCAGAAACGGGATCGCGGAGCTCAGCGCCCCGGCGAGCATCACCGCGCGAAACGCGGGCGGGTTGGCCGGGTCGAGCGCAAGCCGCCTGCTGCTAAGCCCCCAGACCGACAGCATCGGAACGGCGGCAAAAAACAGCCGGATGAATGCCACCCAGAACGGGGGCATCCCCTCCAGCGCCAGTTCGGTGACCATGAAGGTCGAGCCCCAGACGAAACCCAGCACAGCGACCATGATCCAGTCGAGGCGGGCGATCTGTGGTCCTTCGGTGGCTGGGGTCATGGAAGCTCCGATGCGGCAGCGGTCAGGCGGGACGTTCGTACTCAACCGTTAGGCATCGAGGCGGGCGGCGTCCAGCCCGGCGATCACCACGACCTCGCGACATCCGGTCAGGCGTGAGGGGGCGCATGCGGCCACGAAAAAGCCCGGAGCGCGCTGGCGCTCCGGGCTGATCCACCGACCCGAACCGGGCCGCTAACAATCCCGAAGGATCAGTTCTTTTCTTTGTCGACCATCTTGCCGGCAGAGATCCACGGCATCATGCCGCGCAGCTCGGCGCCGACTTTCTCGATCTGGTGCTCGTCATTGTTGCGGCGCGTGGCCTTGAACGACGGCTGACCCACGGTGTTTTCCTGCATGAAGTCACGCACGAACTTGCCGTTCTGAATATCGGTCAGGACCGCTTTCATGCGGGCTTTGGTCTCATCGTAGGGCAGGATCCGGGGACCGGAAACATACTCGCCATATTCGGCAGTGTTCGAGATCGAGTAGTTCATGTTGGCGATGCCGCCTTCGTAGATCAGGTCCACGATCAGCTTCACCTCGTGCAGGCACTCGAAATAGGCCATCTCGGGGGCGTAACCGGCCTCGACCAGCGTCTCAAAGCCCATGCGGATCAGTTCGACCAGACCGCCACACAGCACAGCCTGCTCACCGAACAGGTCGGTTTCGCATTCCTCGCGGAAGTTGGTCTCGATGATGCCGGAGCGGCCGCCACCGATGGCGGAGCAATAGGACAGGCCCAGTTCCAGCGCGCGGCCGGTGGCGTCCTGATGCACGGCGACAAGGCAGGGCACGCCGCCGCCTTTAGTGTATTCGCCGCGCACGGTGTGGCCGGGGCCTTTGGGGGCCATCATGATGACGTCAACGCCGGGCTTCGGCTCGATCAGGCCGAAATGCACGTTCAGGCCGTGGGCGAAGGCAATCGCCGCGCCTTCGCGCAGGTTGTCATGGACGTATTTCTTATAGGTCTCGGCCTGCAACTCATCGGGCATGGTGAACATGATCACGTCACACCAAGCAGCGGCTTCGGCGATCCCCATGACCTTCAGGCCTTCGCCTTCGGCTTTCTTGGCGGAGGCAGAGCCTTCGCGCAGGGCGACGACAAGGTTCTTCGCGCCGGAATCGCGCAGGTTCAGCGCATGGGCGTGGCCCTGGCTGCCATAGCCGAGAATGGCGACCTTCTTGTCTTTGATCAGGTTAATGTCGCAATCGCGATCGTAA
Organism: Marinobacter sp.; assembly: GCA_040119125.1. Lineage (GTDB taxonomy): Bacteria > Pseudomonadota > Alphaproteobacteria > Rhodobacterales > Rhodobacteraceae > Pacificitalea. The sequence goes on along the minus strand of JBEDTR010000007.1, from coordinate 302,621 downwards.
TAGACGCGCATGTTCGCTCTCCTTCGTTGAGGCGGTCCTCGTGATGTGCCGCCACCTATCTCTGGCCTGCACAATAGGCAAATGGCAAAGCGAATGGTTTTCGTTTTTTGACAGTTCTCCCTGTTTATGAGAAAATCTATTCTCCAAATGAAGATTAAGCGAGATGGTCATGCTCGATGACACGGATCGGCGCATCCTGCGCCAGTATCAGGCAGAACCGGAGCTGACCGTCGCCGCATTGTCCGAACGGGCGAATGTCTCCGCCGGGGCCTGTTGGCGGCGGCTGGAGAAGATGCGCGCCGCGGGCATCATACAGGGACAGGAGCGGGTGATCGATTGGGCGGCTCTGGGCTATGCGGTGCAGGTCTCGCTGCGGGTGACGCTGGACAAGACCCAGCGTCTGGCCTTTGACGAATTCATCGCCGCCGCCCGAGCCCTGCCCGAAGTGCTGGAACTCCAAACTTTCCTCGGGCGCACCGATGTCCGGCTGCTGGTGATCGCGCGAGACATGACCCACTACATGGAGGTCTATCGCAGTCGCATTCTGGGCCTGCCGCATATCGCCGATATTGAACCGCTGATGCATGTGGCCACGATCCGCAGCGACGAAAGCCTGCCGCTATGAGCTTCGAGGCCGACGCCACGGACCTTGCCATCCTGCGCGCGCTGGCGGCGGATGCGACGCGCTCCGCGGGCGCGCTGGGGCGGGAGTTGGGGCTGAGCCAGCCCGCCACATGGCGTCGCATCCGGCGGCTGGAGGAGGCCGGCGTGCTGAAGGGACGGCGGTTGCGTCTCGATGCCGGGCGGCTCGGTTTTGGCGTCACGGTATTTCTGGGCGTGAAGCTGGCAACCAAAGGCCGCGTCAGCCTTGAGGATTTCGAGCGCGCCGTGACCGCCATTCCCGAGGTGCAGGTGGTGGAGCATGTGCTGGGGCTTTATGACTACCGGCTGCGCATCATCGCCCGCGACCTGCCGGATTTCGAGCGCGTGCTGCGGCGCCGGATCATGACCCTGCCCGGTGTGGGCGAGGTCGAAGCCAATGTGCTGCTGAGCGAAGAACGCCTGCCGGGGCCGCTTGGCGCATCCTGACCCCGAGACATGAAAAACCCGGCGCCATGACGCGGGCCGAATTTCAATTTGCGATAATACGCGCCGCAAGCGGACGGGCAGGGGTGCCCCCGCGACGTCAGGCCACTTGGCCCAGCGTGTCGGGTTTCGCCTCGACCCCCAGCGCCAGACAGATGTCACGGGTCAGGGTGGGCCGGTTCAGCGTGTAGAAATGCAGATCGTCCACACCGCCCGCGCGCAGGGTCTCGCACATCTCGGTGGCGATGCGGGTCGCGGTCTCGTCCTCGCTGCCATTCTCGGCGGCGGTGTCAAAGGCGTCATCCATCCAGCTGGGGATCACGGTCCCGCAGGAGGCCGCAAAGCGGCGCGCGCTTTTCCAATTCTCGATCGGCAGGATGCCGGGCAGGATCGGGGCGGTGATCCCGGCCTTGTCGCAGCGGTCGCGGTAGCGGAAAAACGCGTCGCTCTCAAAGAAGAACTGCGTGATCGCGGCATCGGCCCCGGCGTCAATCTTACGCTTCAGCCAGGCCACATCGGCATCGGCATTGGCGGCTTCGGGATGGGTGTCGGGATAGGCGCCGACACGAATGCGGAAATCGCCGGTTTCCTTCAGCGCCGCGATCAATTCGCAGCTGTCGGCAAACCCGTCGGGATGCGCGGTGAAGCTGCCCTGACCCTTGGGCGGATCGCCGCGCAGAGCCACGATATCGCGCACGCCTGCCGCCAGATAGCTGCGCGCGATCTCCAGCGTTTCTTCGCGGGTCGCTTCCACACAGGTCAGATGCGCGGCCACCGTCAGGCCGGAATTCTTATGGATCGCGTCGACGGCCTCATGGGTCAGCTTCCGGGTGGTGCCACCGGCGCCATAGGTCACGGACACAAATTCGGGGTTGAGCGGGGCCAGCGCCTGAACGGTATCCCACAGCCGGAAGGACGCCTGAAGCGTCTTCGGCGGGAAGAATTCGAACGACACGCGCGGCGCGTCGGGGCGGGTCTGGCTCTGATCGGCGGTCATGGCGTCTGGTCCTATCTAACGGTTGGCGCTTGTCGCATAAGTCCAAAACTGAGACAAACTCATAATCTTCAAGAAGGTCATGAGTCTCGATGCATATAGAGTTCCGGCACCTGCGGACCATCAAGGCGATCCACGAGGCCGGCGGTCTGGCAAAGGCGGCAGACCAGTTGAATATCACGCAATCGGCGCTGAGTCACCAGATCAAGGGGCTTGAGGATCAGGCCGGGGTCGAGCTGTTCGTGCGCCGGTCCAAGCCGATGCGCCTGTCTGCGGCCGGTCAGCGCCTATTGCGCACCGCCGAGAAGATCCTGCCCGAGGTCGCGGCGCTGGAGGAAGAATTTTCCAACCTGCGCGCGGGCAAATCAGGACGGCTGCATATCGCCATCGAATGCCACGCCTGTTTTGAATGGCTGTTTCCCGTGCTGGAGGAGTTTCGCAAGGCATGGCCCGAAGTGGATGTCGACATCCGCCCCGGTCTGGCCTTTGGCGCGCTGCCTGCATTGCAGCGCGAAGAAGTCGATCTGGTGGTCAGTTCCGATCCCGAAACCCTGCCAGGCGTCGATTTCACCCCGCTTTTTGACTACGAGCCGGTATTTGTCGCCTCGGCGCGCCATCCGCTGGCGGCCAAGGACTGGATCACGGCTGAGGATTTTCGCGAGGAGACGCTGATCACCTATCCGGTGGAACGCGCCCGGCTTGATGTGTTCACCGAGCTTCTGACCCCGGCGAAGGTGGAGCCGCGCGCCCTGCGGCAGGTGGAATTGACCGCCGTTATATTATTGTTGGTCGCGTCCAATCGCGGGGTCGCGGTGCTGCCCGATTGGGTGGTGCGCGAGGTGCGCTACAATTCCGATTACGTCACGCGCAAGTTGACCGAGACCGGGCTGACGAAACGCCTTTATGCCGCGACGCGCAACGAGGACACGCGCAAGCCGTTCATGTCCAACGTGCTGAAACTGGCACGGACCGAGCCGTTGAAGCTTCAGCGCGGGTTTTCACGGTCGACGCCGTGAGGCCATCCTCCGCCAGACAAACGGGGTCGAGAAGATGATAAGCACGATGCGGCTGATATGGGCGATCGAGACATAGGCGATGTCCTGTCCGATCGCGAAGGCCAGCAGGCTCATTTCGGTCAACCCGCCGGGGGAGAAGGCGAGAAACACGCCCGCCGGGCTTTGCCCCGTTACCGCCGCGACCACCTGTGCAAACACCACCGCAATCGCGATCATTATCAGCGCCGATGCCACGCCCAGCCCAAGGTCGCGGCCGATCTCTGCCAGTTTCGATCCGGCAAAACGGCTGCCGATCATGGTGCCGATCACCACCTGCGCGCCATTGACCAGCACTGTGGGCGGGGCGGTCTCCACGATGCCGGTCAGATGCGCGAGCGCCGACAGGATCATCGGGCCCAGCATCGGCCCCGCGGGCAGGCGCAGCTTTGGCCCGGCCCAAGCACCGATCACCGCGCAGGCGCCTAGAATCAGCCAATCCTGCGGGCTCAACTCTGCCAACCCGGTTTGCGGTCGTGCCCCGCCCCCCGAGCCGCCGCCGGTTTGCATGTCGAACATGGTGCCATAGAAAAAGACGACGAAGCTGATGACCAGAAACACCCGGCTGCCATGCGCCAATGCGATCTTGCGCGCGTCGCCACCCGCCTCGACGCCGAGGATCAGCATTTCGTTCAACCCGCCGGGCAGGGCGCAGAAGAACGACGTCACCGGATCATAGCGACCGACCCGCCGATAGAGCAGGTTGGTGCAGACCGCCGCGACGACGATATAGGGCGCCAGCATGAGCAGCGTGAATGACCATGCCGGCACTTGGGAAATCAGACCCGGGTGAAAGCCTGAGCCCAGCATCACGCCGATGATCGGGATCACCGCCAGCCGCGCCTTGACCGAGCCTGCGATGGGCAGGCCCAGCAGGGCCGCGATCACATTGCCCAGCATCGCCCCCAGCATCCATGGCAGCGGCATCCCGACAAAGGACGCGAGCCAGCCGCAAGTGCCACCAATGGCGAGGCCAAGCGCAAAACGATGCCAATGGGGATGTGGGGTCATGGGGGCCTCTTGCGCGGGGCGGCGGGCAGCGGGGTGCGCCCGGCCTGTGCCTGCTCTAGCCGTATAGATAGGGCGGGTGCAATCGGGACGCGATCAGGCAGCGGGGTTCGGGTGGCCTTCGGGTGACAGGGCGCGGGCGCGTCCGCACGGAATGGAGGGCTACCGGGACGGGGCACGGTATCCGGGTCCAGCATCAGGGATAGGCTTAGGGACGGGCATCAGCGATAGGCGTCAGGGACGGGCCAAGAGCGCGCCCCGCGACGGGCAGGGCGGGTCATGCCAGCATTGTCGCGCGAAATAGCTGCAAAGCGCCTTTTCCTTCGGCGCGGGACGGGCTATACGCGCGGCCTGTCAAAAGGAGCCTCCGCCATGCAGGGCAGCGCGAACCTCAACGTCATGATCAAAGCGGCCCGCAAGGCCGGGCGCAGCCTCGTCAAGGATTTCCGCGAGGTGGAAAATCTTCAGGTGGCCCGCAAGGGCCCCGGCGATTTTGTGTCCCGTGCCGACACCGCCGCCGAAGATATCATCAAGGCCGAGCTGATGGGCGCCCGCCCGAGCTATGGCTGGCTGGGCGAAGAGGGCGGCGGCGAGGACGGGCAGGACCCGACCCGGCGCTGGATCGTCGATCCGCTCGACGGCACAACGAATTTCCTCCACGGCCTGCCGCATTGGGCCATCTCGATCGCGCTGGAACATAAAGGCGAGATCGTCGCCGGTGTCGTCTTCGACGCGGCCAAGGACGAGATGTTCTACGCGGAAAAAGGCTCCGGCGCGTGGCTGAATGAAAGCCGCCTGCGCGTGTCGGGCCGCCATCAGATGATCGAGAGCATCTTTGCCACCGGCGTGCCGTTCGCATCGAAGCCCTACCTGCCTGCGACATTGCAGGATTTCGGTCGCCTGCTGCCGGTTTGTGCCGGTGTGCGGCGCTGGGGCGCGGCGTCTCTGGACCTCGCCTATGTCGCCGCAGGGCGCTACGATGGCTATTGGGAGCGGGGCTTGAACGCATGGGATATCGCCGCTGGCGTGATCTTGGTGCGCGAAGCGGGTGGCTGGGTGCAGCCGATCCGCGAAGATCAGAACCTGCTGGAAAATGGCCATATCATCGCGGGCAATTCCGACGTGTTCGACGCATTTGCCAAGACGATCCGCCAGCGCTGAGCGCGCGGCGGGCATCGCTTCTGACATTTGACAAGTGCCCTGCCTAACGGCGGGGCACTTTTGGTATGGGGCTGCGCCGATATTGCGCGGCGGCATGGGGCGGGTGGCCGTGGGTGCGCTGCCAATAGCGCGGCCCACCCCGGCGCAGCCACAGCGGCACGCAAAACACCATCCCCGCGAGGAACCCGCCCACATGCGCCCAGTAGGCGACCCCGCTGCCCAGAAGCGCGGCGCCGCTGAACAGTTGCAGCCCGAACCACGCACCCAGAACGAACCAAGCGGGCAGGGGCCAGATCTTGAAGAAGATCACAAAGATGAACAGCACATCCACCTTGGCGCGTGGAAATAGCAGCAGATAGCCCCCCATCACCCCGGCAATGGCCCCGGACGCGCCAACCAGCGGCACCGGGCTGTCCGGCGCGCTGAGCACATGCGCAAGCGAGGCCAGCACACCGGAGGCAAGATAGAAGCCCAGATACCGCAGCGGGCCGAGTTCATCCTCCAGATTGTCACCGAAGATCCACAAAAACAGCATGTTCCCAGCCAGATGCATCAGCCCGCCATGCAGGAACATCGAGGTGACAAAGCCGAGCGGCGCCTGATCTGCGATCGCCGGGATCAGCGCCCAGCGGGCGTAGATCACCGACATGACCCGTGGTTGATCCATCAACCCCCAATAGGACAGGAACACCGCCACGTTAATCGCGATCAGCGTGTAGGTCACCCACGGGGTGCGGCTTGACGGGTTGTGGTCACGGATTGGAAACATGCCGCGACCCTGCGGCGCGGCGCGGGGCCGGTCAAGCCGCGCCTGCTTGTCAGCCGCGATCTGATCGCCTAGTCACGCAGTGTCTGTCGCGGGCGTGGCGGAATGGTAGACGCATGGCACTTAAAATGCCCTGGGCAAATGCCCGTGCCGGTTCGAGTCCGGCCGCCCGCACCAGACATCCTCCCCCGGCTTTCCCATCCCGTTTTGCAATCTCGGTGGCGCGGTCCGCGTGCAAAAACTTCCATCCCAACAAGATTCCTTTGGCCGGAAGGCTGGACAGGCGAACATTCCCGTCTAAGTAAAGTTACTCCTCAGCTTGAGGCAGGGAAGCGACAGGCCGACCGCTCGCTCCGTTTGAGAATTCGGCCTTTCCTGCGTCACTCTGGCCGGCCTTCGGGCCGGCCTTTTTTTGCGCGCGCCTCCGGTCGCTCACAACCCTTGCGTGTCGGTTTGCGCCAAAGCGGGGCCTGCTTGCGCCACGTCCTCCTTGATTCCTGACAAAAATAGTTTGTCTTTCGTTTGGCGGCATGGAAGAACCGCCGCGGACAGTGAACAGGAGACAAGAAAATGCAGGTATCGCGGCTTGCGCTGGCAATTGCGCTTGGGGCTACCACAACTGCGCAGGCACAGCAGACCGGCGCGCAACAGAGGGAGGCGCTCGACCTCGGCACTTTGGTGCTGGAGGCTGAAAGCGACGCGACGCTGGTGCAGAATGGCTATGTTGCCGAAGCGGGGCGGCAGGCAACCAAGGTCGACACCCCCATCGCCGACATTCCCCAGTCGATCAGCACCGTGGCGCAGGATCAGGTCGAAGATCAGCAGCCGCGCACCCTGCTTGAAACGCTGAGCTATGCCTCGGGCGCGAGTGTGACGAACTTCGCGTTCGATACGCGCTATGACGCGATCTATCTGCGCGGCTTCCCGGCCTATTACACCGGCCTCTTCCGCGACGGGCTGCGGCAGGTGAACGGACCTTCCGCGTGGTATCGCAACGAGCCTTACACCTACGAGGCCGTCTCAGTGCTGAAGGGGCCTGCCTCCTCGCTCTACGGGGTCAGCGGTCCGGGCGGGCTGGTCAACATCGTGTCGAAACGACCCAAAGAGGTCGCGTTCAACGAGCTGAAGTTCACCACCGGCACCGACAGCCGCGCCGAGGCCGCGTTTGATTTCACCGGGCCGCTGGATGAGGCCGGTCGCCTGCAATACCGTCTGACCGGTCTGGTGCGGGAGGCGGACACGCCGCTGGAGGGCTATTCCGACGACAAGATCGCGATTGCCCCGGCCCTGAGCTACCAGCTGACCGACCGCACGCGGATCACCTTCCTCGGCGAATATTCCGACGCCACCGTGGGCGGCACCGCATCCTATTACAATTCGAGCTACGGGGTCGCCTCCGACCTCTATAACGGCGATCCCGATTACAACGATTTCGACCAGCAGCAATTCCGGCTGGGGTATGAGATCGAACATGAGCTGACCGACAGCATCACCCTGCGCCAGAACCTGCGCTATTCCGAGGTCGATTCGGATCTGGAATATGCGGGCTATTACGCCATCCCCAACAGCACCACGCTGGGCCGCTACTGGGGTCACTATCTGGAAGATATGGAAGTGCTGACCGTCGATAGCATGGCGGAAGCACGTTTTGGCACGGGCGTCGTGGATCACACTGTCGCCGTGGGGCTCGATTACGCCCATTCCGATTACGACGCCTATTCGGCTGTGGGCTATTCCTCGGCCGATGCCACGGATGCGCTGGATGTGCCTTATTACGGCGGGCAGCAGACGTCGCAGCTGGGCGTTTACGTTCACGATCAGATGCAGGCCGGACGCTGGACGGTGTTCGCCAGCGGGCGTTACGACTGGGTCGATATTACCTCTCGCGCGGCGGATCGCAGCGAGACCGACACCTCGGACGAGGCGTTTTCGGGGCGGATCGGCGCTTCGTGGCGGGTGAACAACGGGCTTAACATCTTTGCCAATCTGTCGAGCTCGTTTTCGCCCAACGTCGGGGTGGTCTATGACGATGTGACGTCTGATGACAGCTCCCCCGCAAAGCCGACCCGCGCGCTGCAAAAAGAGATCGGGCTGAAATACCAGCTGCCCGGCAGCGAAAGCCTGATCACCGCATCGCTGTTCGACATCCAGCAGGAAGACGGCGTGGTCTTTGACACCTCCACCGGGCTGAACAAGCAGCGGCAGCTTGATCTGCGCTCCCGCGGGTTCGAGGTCGAAGGGCAGGCCAACCTCAATGACGCATGGCGGGTGGTCGGCGCGTATACCTATCTCGACATGGAAATCGAGGAGGGCGCGACCGGGACCGAGGGCAACACCCTGTCGGCAACACCAGACCACACCGCATCGCTCTGGGGTTTCTACGAGCCACAGGATGGCGCGTTCGAAGGCTTCGGCTTCGGCGCGGGTCTGCGCTATGTCGGCGAAAGCTGGGGCGACGACGAAAACACCTTCAAGAATGACGCCTATCTCTTTGCCGATCTGGCGATGTCCTATGACTTTGCCCGCAACGGCTATGACGGGCTGCAATTGCAGGTCAACGTAAAGAACGCCTTCGACGAGACCGGCCAGACCTGTAGCGCGGGCTATTGCTATCGCTACGAAGGTCGCACCGCGACCGCCAGCCTGCGCTACCGGTTCTGATGACGGGCGAGCGGCAGAAAACAGCGGGTGTCGTCGGCGCGATCGGCGGCATCTATGTGGCGCAAAGCGTCCTCGGCGGGCTGACATGGACCGGCCTGCCGGGGGTGCTGCGGGCCCGGGATCTGCCGCTTGACCAGATCGGGCTGATTTCGCTGCTGGTGCTGCCTTGGGCGCTTAAATTTTTATGGGCGCCGAGGGTGGAGCGGTTCCGCCTGCCGCCGGCCGGACGCGACCGCTCCGCCGCCATCGTGGCGCTGGGCGTCGCGGTGGTGGTCACGGTGCTGCTGCTGGTCGGCGGCATCGGTCCGGTGCCGATGCTGCCTGTGCTGGCGGCGCTGATGGTGGCGGCCTTCGCCACCGCCACCGTCGATATCGCCTGTGACGGCTATGCCGTGGCCGCGCTGCGCCATACCAATTACGGCTGGGGCAATGCCGCGCAGGTCGGCGGCGCCTATCTCGGATCGGCCGTGGGCGGCGGGCTGTTCCTGCTGCTGGTGGATCGCTACGGCTGGACCACCGGCGCGTGGACAATGGCCGGGGTGATTGCCCTGCTCTGCCTGCCGTTCCTACGCCACGCCCGCGCGGCGGCGGTGCCGGAGCATCGCGCCCACGAGCCCAGTTTGCGCGCCGCGTTGCGCCGCCCCGATGTGCGCCGCGGGCTGGGCATTGCCGCGCTTTATGTCGTCGCACAGAAAACCGCGATGGGCATGTTCGGCCCGTTTTTCATCGATGCCGGGTATGATCTGGGCCAGCTGGGTCTGATCAGCGGCATCGGCGGGCTGACGCTTGGGCTGGGCGGTGCGCTGGCCGGGGGCGCGATGGTGCGCCGCTTCGGCAGTCGCCGGGTTCTGATCGGGGCGGTCATCGCGCAATCGGCGATCCTTGCGCTTGTCGCGCTGTCTGCCGGTGTCGGGCTGTTGCCTGTCGCGGGGGTCGCGCCCGTTGCAATGGTGTCGAGCGCGGCGGTCATGTCGTTCGGCTTCGTCGCGCTTTACGGTCAGTTCATGGTCTGGTCAGATCCGCGCCAAGGCGGGGTCGATTTCACCCTTTTCCAATGCATGGACGCAGGCATCAGCATGGTTGCCGGCCTTGGTGCCGGGATCGTGGCGGAGCATTTCGGCTATGCGATCTTCTTTGCCATCAGCTGCGCGCTGTCGCTTGCGGCGATCCCCGCGATCGCCGGAGCCACGCGCCGCCCAAGCCCGGAGCGTGCCGCATGAGCATCACCCCGCCCCGCACCGACGACGCCCTGCGCGAAGCGCGCGCGCCGCTGCCTCAGGTGCCGTTCGACGCGCTGCGTGGAATGGTGCGCCTGTGGGCGGCGGAGCAAGACCTGACGGTCGAGCAGGACGCGGCGGGTGGCATCGCGCTGCGCACCGCTTATGGCCAGATCGCCTTTGCCCCGGAAGGCCACGGCGCGGTGGCACATGTGGCGACCCCGCGGCTCGATTTTCTGCAGGCGCTGCGGGACAGCGTGGTGGGCCATCTGAGCCATGCATGGCCTGAGGCCGCGCGGGGGCTGCGCTGGTCGGATGCCGTTCCCAACGCAGATGGGGCAGAAGCCACTGATCCCGACGCGCTGCCCGACAATGTGCGCCTGATGACGCTGGCGGGGGTCGAGGCTCTGGACTGCGGGTTTCTGCGGGTGACACTGGCCGGGGATGTGAGCCGGTTTTCCGACGATGCCATTCATTTCCGGTTGGGCATTCCGCCTGCGGGCCGCGCACCGTGCTGGCCGCGGATCGGCCCGAATGGCGCGACCGTATGGCCTGCAGGCGCGGAGGCGTTGCACCTGCCGGTCTATACCGCACGCTACATCGACCGGGCCGCCGGGCGGCTGGTGTTCGACCTATTTGCGCATGAGGGCGGGCGGGCGCTGGCATGGGCGCGAAGCATGGCGCGGGGCGTCGAGGTCGCGGTCATCGGGCCGGGCGGCGGCACGGCGCAGATCACGGGCGAAATCCGCGGCTTTGCGGATGAAACGGCGTTTCCCGCCATCGCGCGGGTGATCGAAAGCAATCCCGACCTGACAGGGGAGATCTGCCTGTTCGGAGAGGCTGAGGCCGCAGGCCGATACCCGATGCCACCGGCGCCGGGTGTGACCATGCGCTGGTATGCGCCGGAGGAGATGGGCGCATGCGCCGCGGCAGCCCTCGCCGCTGCACCGGATGCGTGGTTCTGGCTGGCGGGAGAGCGGGCCTGTAGCCAGGATTTCCGCCGCGCATATAAGGCCACGCAGCCGCCGCAGGGGCGGTCCTATATCGCCGCTTATTGGCAGCGCGCCGCCGCGCCCGCCTGACCCTTATACGGGGGGCGTGACGGCACGTCGTGACACCCGCGGCTTGATTGGTGCACTGCTGCGCCCTACCTACCGACCGTCGGTCTGTTAGGGGCGCTGCACATATGAACGATCCTCATCACGACCCTGCCATCGCGCCACCCCGGCGGCGGATGACGCAGGCGGCGCGCCGGGCGCATATCCTCGACGTGGCGCAGGCGCTGTTCTTTGCGCGCGGCTGGGATGGCGTGACCATTGCCGATGTGCTGGCTGAGGTCGGCATCTCGAAGGGCGGCTTTTATCATCATTTCGCGGCTAAGGAGGATCTGCTCGACGGGGTCGTGGATCGCTTCACCCGAGAGGCCATCGGAACCTCCGAGGCCGCTTGCGCCGACACTGAAGGCGATGCGCTGACGCGCTTCAACGCCTTTCTGCGGGCGTCCAATCGGTGGAAGGCGGAACGCGGCGCGCAGCTGCGGTTTTTCCTCGACGCGATGCTGAAGCCCGGCAACGACCTATTGTTTTTGCGGATCTCCAATGCCGCTGGCACTGCCGCACGGCCAATGCTGAACCAGATGATCGGCGCGGGCATCGCCGAGGGCGTTTTTCACGTCGCCGATCACGAATTGGTGGCGGAACTGATCCTCGGACTGGCTCCGGGACGTATGCCGGTGGCAAAGGCCGCGATCGGGCGCGCACAGGCGGGCGAATTGGAGGAGGCGACACAGATGCTTACGACCCGGATGCGCGCCGAGGCCGCGACGATCGACCGCCTGCTGGGCCTGCCGCCGGGCAGTATCGCGCTGCCAAATCCTGAGGAATATCGCCTGATGCTCCGCGCGATTTGCGACCGCTGACAGCGCCGGTTCCCTAAAATTCAAGCGGGCCCGCCCGCATGATCCACCTGTTTCACCCTTTGCACGAAGGTGCCCCGCCCATGACCACGTCCTCGCAGGCTGACAACAAACCCCAGACGCCGGAGCGCCTGAGCTTCACGGATGAGCCGGGCTCTGCCCGCTCGAAATGGGTGGCGGGGCTTCTGGGGCTCGGGCTCGCCGGGTGGATGGGCAGCGGCTATCTGTTGCCCGCGCCGCCGAAAGAGACCGCAGAACCCGTGCGCCCGCAGGAGGCGGTGGCCGTCGCCGTGCGCGACAGCGTGGCACAGGATGTGACGCAGGTTTTCACCGCCGAAGGTCAGGCCCAGCCCGACCGCCGTGCGACCCTGCGGGCCGAGACCTCGGGCGAGGTTGCGACGCTGGCGGCGCGCAAGGGCGACTATCTGGAGCAGGGCGATGTGATTGCCCGCCTGTCCACACGCGAACAGGACGCCCGCGTGGCGCAGGCCCGCGAGGAGGTCGCGCGCGCCCAGCGGGAATTCGATAATGCCGAAACGCTATTGGCGCGCGGCGTTTCCACCACCGACCGGGTGACGGATGCGCGCGCCGCTCTGGCCTCCGCGCAGGCGCAGTTGACGCAGGCGGAGGAGGCGCTCGACGCGGCCGTGATCCGCGCGCCCTTCGCCGGGCGGCTCGACGCGCTTGACCTTGATGAGGGCGGCTATGTGTCGGCGGGCGGCGAGGTTGGCACCATGCTGGACACCGACCCGCTGAGCATCGTGATCCAGATCCCGCAGCAATCGCTGTCGCGGATCAAGGAGGGGCAGGCGGCGACGGTGCGGTTCATCACCGGAACGGAGCGCAGCGGCACGGTGGATTATGTGAGCAAGGACGCCGAATCCGAGACCCGCACCTTTCGCGCGGAAATCACGGTGCCGAACCCGGATGGTGACATTGCGTCTGGCCTCTCGGTGCAGGTCGAAATCCCGACCGGGCAAATGTCGGCGCATTTCATCTCGCCCGCGATCCTGTCGCTGGGCAGTGACGGGCGGTTGGGGGTCAAGACCGTCGATGCCGACAATACGGTCGTGTTCAGCCCCGTGGTGCTGGAGCGCGCGCAGACCGATGGCATCTGGGTCAGCGGCCTGCCGGCGCAGGCGCGGGTCATCACCATCGGGCAGGGGTTTGTCAGCAATGGCGAGGCCGTCGCCCCGACGCTGGAGGAGGCCGAGGTCGCCGCAGCCGAGATCGACGCGCCCGCCACACCGATCCCCGACGATATTGCGCCAGATGACGGGCCGGATGGGGGGCCAGAGGCAGCAGCCGAGACGCCCACCGAAGGCACAGGCAGCGCCGGCGACAGCGACACGGCCATGTCCGCAGAGACGCTCACCGAAGGCGCACCTCAATGAATGCTCTGATCGACGCCGCATTTTCGCGCGCGCGCGTGGTCGCGATCCTGCTGGGGCTGATCCTGACCGTGGGGGCGCTGGCCTATGTGTCGATCCCCAAGGAAAGCTCGCCCGAGATCCCGATCCCCACCGTCTATGTCTCGACCGGGTTGGAGGGTATCGCACCGGAGGATGCCGAGCGCCTGCTGGTGGAGCCGCTGGAGACCGAACTCGGCGCGCTGACCGGGCTCAAGAGCATGACCGCGACCGCCGCCGAGGGCCATGCCAGCGTGCAGCTGGAATTTGAGCCGGGGTTCGATGCCGATGCGGCGCTGGACAAGGTGCGTGAGGGCGTGGATCGCGCCGCCAATGAGCTGCCCGACGATGCCTCGGATCCGGTGGTGACGGAAATCAACACTGCGCTTTTTCCGATCCTGACCACAATCCTGTCGGGGCCGGTGCCGGAGCGCACGCTGAACGGGCTGGCCGACGATCTGAAGGACCGGCTTGAAAGCGTGTCGGGCGTGCTGGAGGTCGATATTGGCGGCGAGCGGTTTGAACTGCTCGAAGTGCTGATCGACCCGACGGTGTTTGAGACCTACAATATTTCGTTCGACGAACTGATCAGCCAGATCAATCGCAACAACCGCCTGATCGCCGCCGGGGCCATCGAAAACGGCGCCGGACGCATCGTGCTGAAGGTGCCCGGCCTGATCGAAGATCTCGACGACATCATGGAGCTGCCGGTGAAGGTGCGCGGCGATACCGTCGTGACCTTCGGCGATGTGGCCACGGTGCGCCGCACGTTTGAGGACCCGTCGGGATTTGCCCGCATCAATGGCCAGCCGGCGCTGGCGCTGGAAATCAAGAAGCGCGTCGGGGCCAATATCATCGAAACCGTCGCCGCCGTGCGCGCCGAGATCGAGCGCGCGCAGGCGGACTGGCCGGAAACTGTGCGCATCAACTACATGCAGGACGAAAGCGAGCAGGTGGAAACCATGCTCTCGGATCTGGAATCGAATGTGATCGCCGCCGTGCTGCTGGTCATGATCGTGATCGTCTGGGCGCTGGGTCTGCGGTCCTCGATCCTGGTCGGGCTGGCCATTCCGGGCGCGTTTCTCGCCGGTGTCGCGGCGCTTTATTTCATGGGCTACACCATGAATATCGTGGTGCTGTTCAGCCTGATCTTGGTGGTCGGGATGCTGGTCGACGGCGCAATCGTGACGGTCGAGTTGGCCGACCGCTACCTGCACGAAGGCCAAAGCGCGAAAGACGCCTATGCGCAGGCCGCCAAACGCATGGCGTGGCCGATCATCGCCTCTACCGCCACGACGCTGAGCGTGTTCTTTCCGCTGCTGTTCTGGACCGGCACGGTGGGGGAGTTCATGAAATTCCTTCCAATCACCGTGATCCTGACGCTATCGGCCTCGTTGTTCATGGCGCTGATCTTCATCCCCGTCATGGGCGGGTTGATCGGCAAGCGTCAGCCACAAAGCGCCGCGCAGCAACGTCAGATCACCGCCGCAGAACATGGCGATCCGCGCCAGATGCGCGGCGGGGCCGGGGTTTATGTCCGCGTGCTGGAATGGGCGATCCTGCGGCCGGGGCGCACGCTGATCTTTGCGCTGCTGTCGCTGGTCACCGCGTTTCTGGCCTATGGTCAGTTCGGAACGGGCATTTCGTTCTTTCCCTCGATCGAGCCGGATTTCGCACAGGTAGAGGTGCGCGCCCGCGACAATTTCTCGATCTACGAACAAGATGAACTGGTCGGACAGGTCGAGGATCGCCTGTTGCAATATGATGAGGTGTCGAGCGTCTATGCCCGCACCGGGTCAAGCCAGCAGGCCGACGAAGAGGTGATCGGCACCATTCAGTTGGAACTGACCGAATGGGATACCCGCCGTCCCGCCGCCGAGATCGCGGCGCAGATCCGGCAGGACATGGGCGTAATCCCCGGTATCGATGTGCAGGTGCAGGTGCAGTCAGGCGGTCCTTCGGCGGGCAAGCCTGTGAGTATCGAGGTCGTATCGCGCGACCGCGCGGCACAGGCGGCGGCGGTTGAGACGATCCGCGCCCGGATGGATGCGATGGGCGGCTTTACCGATGTGACCGACACGCGGCCCTTGCCCGGTGTGGAATGGGCGGTGCGGCTCGACCGGTCCGAGGCCGCGCGATTTGGCGCTGACGTGACGCTGTTGGGGCAGGCGGTGCAGCTTCTGACCCAAGGCATCACGGTGGCCGATTACCGCCCCGACGATGCCGAAGGTGCGGTGGATATCCGTGTTCGCTTCCCCGCCGGGGATCGCACGCTGGCGGAATTGGAAAGCCTGCGCGTGCCGACCACCTCCGGGCTGGTGCCGGTCACGAACTTTGTCAGCTTTGAGCCAGCGCCGCGCAGCGGCACCATCAAGCGCATAGATCAGGAGAGGGTGACCACCATCGCCGCCAATGTCGCGCCGGGGCTGTTGGTGAACGATCAGATCGTCGCGCTGCGCGGCGCGCTGGAGGGGCTGGACCTGCCCGACAGCGTGACGTGGTCCTTCGCGGGCGAGGCTGAGGATCAGACCGACGCGATGGTGTTTCTGGCGGGGGCCTTTGCCGCCGCCATCGGGATGATGATCGTGATCCTTGTGGTGCAGTTCAACAGCTTCTTTCAGGCCTTCGTGGTGATGAGCGCGATCATCTTTTCCATCGCCGGGGTGCTGCTGGGGCTGATTGTGACCGGGCGTCCCTTTGGGGTGGTGATGGGCGGGATCGGGGTGATCGCGCTGGCGGGCATCGTGGTGAACAACAACATCGTGCTGATCGACACGTTCAACGAGCTGAAAAAAACCGGCATGCCGCCGCTGGAGGCCGCGCTGCGCACCGGTGCGCAGCGTTTGCGCCCGGTGATCCTGACGTCGGTGACCACCGCGCTGGGGCTGCTGCCGATGGTCATCGGGATCAATATCGACTTCTTCCGCCGCGAAATCGTCTATGGCGCGCCATCGACGCAATGGTGGACGGAGCTGAGCTCCGCCATCGCGGGGGGGCTGATGGTGGCGACGCTGCTGACGCTGATCGTGACGCCCGCGATGCTGATGCTGGGGGAACGGCTGGCCGTGCGCCGCGCGGGGCGGCGCGCGCGGCGCGCAGCGCGTAAGGCGAAAGCCGCGCCGCAAACAGCATGATGCGCGGGGGCGCGGAGCTATTCCTCGTGGGCGCGGCGAATTTCGCCCATATGCAGCACGGGCGAGGCATCAAGATCGGACGCGTTCAGCATTGAGGCCACGCGCTCCAGCACCGAAACGATCATCGCCTGTTCCCAGCCGGGCAGGGCCTCGAACTCGCGCACATATTTCTGTTGCAGCGGATCGGGGCTGTCGTCGATGGCGAGCTTGCCCTTGGGGGTCAGCAGGACGTTGGTCTGGCGGCGGTCGACTTCGGACTTCTCGCGGGTGAGGAGCCCTTTCGCCTGCAACCGTTCCAGCAGCGTCGACATGGTGGCCTGACTGACGCCCATCTGAAGCGAGATCTTCTTGGGCGTGGAGTTGCCATGCGCGTCGATGATCTGCAGCACGCGAATCTGTACCGGGGTCAAACCGGCGGTGCGCGCAAGTTCGCGACCGTAGAGTTCGGTCGCGCGCAAGATTCGGCGCAGGGCGATCAGGCTGATATCGGTTCGGTCCACCGGCGATCCTTTGGAAACGTCTAGCTTTATCAGTGACATGGCGGATCTCCTCGCGCAACAGGATTTAGTTAGCCGAACTAATCAGTTTTGCGCGGATATGCGCGGTGTGAGAGCGGCCATTTAAGTAGGGGCAGAAATTTTTCCAAGTAAATAAGGGATATATTGCCCTAGGGGAAGAAAATTACTTAGCCATGTTGATTAATTGGTGAGCTTGTTTATATTAGCCGTAACGAAGCATTTGAAGCGAACTGAAGTAGACGGAGGGCCCTATGGCTACGCCGATCAGAAACGTTAAGAAATCCGATGATGGCGCAGTTGTACTGCGCAAGCCCGTCCCCGAGGACGGTGCAGCGGTGTGGGAGCTGGTGAAAGCCTGCTCGCCGCTTGATGAGAATTCGATGTACTGCAACCTGATCCAGTGCGACCATTTCCGCGACACCTGTGTTGTCGCTGAAAAGGACGGCAATGTGGTCGGTTGGGTCAGCGGGCACGTCCTGCCCTCCACCGGCGACACGTTCTTTGTGTGGCAGGTAGCCGTGCACGAAGATGCGCGCGGGCTGGGCCTTGGTGGCCGCATGCTGCGCGAGCTGATGCAGCGCGATGAGACCGATGGCTGCACGAAGGTGCAAACCACGATCACGCTGGACAATAAGGCCAGCTGGGCCCTGTTCACCAAATATGCGGACCGTATGGACGCAATGCTGGACAGCGAGCCGCATTATAAGCGCGATGAACATTTCAACGGCGATCACGCGACCGAGCATATGGTCACGATCACCATGGCCGAGGATGTGGCGCAGGCGGCCTGAGGCTGCCCGCACCCCCTGAACGGCATCGCCGCTGCGTGAGGCAGCGGCGTCTATACCCTATTCACATAGACCCTAGAGGTACTCCCATGACGACTGTCTCGACAGCCGATCCGCATATCTTTGCCAATCGCGAAAGCGAAGCCCGTTCCTATTGCCGCACGTTCGACGTGCGCTTCACCAAGGCGAAGGGCAGCTACCTGCACACCGACGAAGGCGATAAATATATCGACTTCCTCGCCGGGTGTTCATCGCTGAACTACGGCCATAACGACGACGACATGAAAGCGGCGCTGATCGATCATATCAGCAATGATGGCATCGCCCATGCGCTGGACATGCACACCGCCGTGAAGGCCGATTTCCTGCAGACGTTTCAGGATGTGATCCTGAAGCCCCGCGGGCTGGACTATCAGCTGATGTTCACCGGCCCCACGGGCGCCAACGCGGTGGAAGCCGCGATGAAGCTCGCGCGTAAGGTCACTGGCCGCCATAACGTGATCGCCTTCACCAATGGCTTTCACGGTGTGACAATGGGCGCGCTGGCCGCGACCGGCAACAGCTACCACCGCGAAGGCGGCGCGCTGCCGCTGCAGGGCGTGACACGTCTGCCTTATGACAATTACATTGACGGCGTGAACAGCGCGGATGTGCTTGAGAAAATGCTGGGCGATGCGTCCTCCGGTGTCGATGCACCCGCCGCGATCATGCTGGAAACCGTGCAGGGCGAAGGCGGTCTGAACGCCGCGTCGCCGGAATTCGTCAAGCGGGTGGCTGAGCTGGCCAAGAAACACGGCGCTCTGTTCATCGTCGACGATATTCAGGCTGGCTGTGGCCGCACCGGCACGTTCTTCTCCTTTGAGGAAATGGGCGTGACCCCGGATATCGTGACGCTGGCGAAATCCATCTCGGGCTTCGGCCTGCCGATGGCGCTGACGTTGATCAAGTCCGAGCATGACGTGTTCGGCCCGGCGGAGCATAACGGCACTTTCCGTGGCAATACCCATGCGTTTGTCACCGCCACCGTGGCGCTGAAAAAATTCTGGTCCGACGACACGTTCCAGAATGAAATCAAGGAAAAGTCCGAGCTGCTGACGCGCCGCCTGACCGAATTCGCCGGTTACTTTCCGGGCCATAAGATGAAGGGCCGCGGCATGTTCCAAGGCGTCGATGTCGGGTCCGGTGAAACCGCCTCGGCCGTGTGCAAATACTGCTTTGAGCATGGCCTGGTCATTGAGACCTCCGGCCCCAACGATGAGGTCGTCAAGGTGCTGGCACCGCTGACCACCCCGGTCGAGGTTCTGGAGCAAGGCTTTGCCACCATGCTGGATGCGGCGCGACTGGTTAGCGCCTCCCCTGAAACTATCGCTGCGGAGTAATCCCCATGATCGTTCGTGACTTCAACGACCTGAAAAACACCGACGCCACCGTGTCCGACCAGCAGTGGACTTCTGTCCGCATGCTGCTGGCGGGCGACGGGATGGGCTTCTCGTTCCACATCACGTTCCTCGATGCCGGCTCGGAACATACGTTCGAGTATAAGCATCACTTCGAGAGCGTCTACTGCATGTCCGGCAAGGGCACGATCACCGATCTTGCCACCGGCGAGACGCATAAGATCAAGCCCGGCGTGATGTATGCCCTCAATGAGCATGACCGCCACACCCTGCGGGCCGAAGAAGAGCTGGTCATGGCCTGCTGCTTCAACCCGCCCGTGACCGGCAATGAGGTCCATCAGGAAGATGGCTCCTACGCGCCGGCAGAAACCGAAGTGGCGGATGCGTAAGCAGACGTCCGAGGGCTGACGCCTTAGGGACATCCGGGACCGGCGCGGGCATAGGCCCCCGGTTTCGGATGCCCGACTTCTTTTCCAAAACAGAGGACCCGCCGGATCAAGGCGGGCTGAGCTACAGTGACCCATCAAGCCCATACCGTCGAAAAGATCGGGGGCACCTCCATGACCCGCACGCAGGAGCTGCTCGACAGTTTGTTCCTGAACGGGTCCGAGGATCCCTATAACCGCATCTTCGTGGTCTCGGCCTATGGCGGCATCACCAACCTGCTGCTGGAACACAAGAAAACAGGCGAGGCCGGGGTCTATTCCCATTTTGCCAACAATGAATCCGGCCATAGCTGGTCGGAGGCGCTGAACACCGTCGCCACCGCGATGCGTGCCGCCCATGCCGAAATCCTTGATGAAGGCGCCGACGTGGCCGAAGCCGATGATTTCGTGCGCGAGCGGATTGAGGGCGCGCGGTCCTGCCTGATCGATCTGCAGCGGCTGTGCTCCTACGGGCATTTCCGCCTGTCGAAGCATATGCTCGTCATCCGCGAGATGCTGTCAGGTCTGGGCGAAAGCCATTCGGCCTTCGTCACCGCGCTGCTGCTACGCCGCAAGGGCGTGAACGCGCGTTGTGTCGATCTGGGCGGCTGGCGCGACGAAGAGGAACTGACCCTCGCAGAACGCATTGCCAAGGGCCTCGATCATGTCGATTTCGCCCGCGAATTGCCCATCGTGACCGGCTACGCGCAGTGCAGCGAAGGCCTGATGAAGGTCTATGATCGCGGCTATTCCGAAGTGACGTTCAGCCAGATCGCGGCCCAGACGGGGGCGCGTGAGGCGATCATTCACAAGGAATTCCACCTGAGTTCTGCCGATCCGAACTTGGTCGGTGTGGAAGCCGTGCGCAAGCTGGGCCATACCAATTACGACGTGGCCGATCAGCTGTCGAACATGGGGATGGAGGCAATCCACCCCTCGGCGGCCAAGGCGCTGCGCCAGTCTGGTATTCCGCTGCGAGTGACCAATGCCTTCGATCCGGGCGATCCCGGCACGCTTATCGATGAGCAGCCCTCCGAGACGCCCCACGCGGAAATCATCTGCGGGCTCGATGTGTTGGCGCTGGAAGTGTTCGAGCAGGACATGGTCGGGGTCAAAGGCTACGACGCCGCGATCCTCGATACGCTGACCCGGCACAAAACCTATATCTGTGCCAAGTCGTCGAACGCCAACACGATCACGCATTACCTGAACACCACCTTGAAGCAGGTGCGCCGGGCCGAGCAGGACCTGTCGGAACGGTTCCCCAATGCCTCCGTCACCACCCGGTCGCTGGCTGTGATTTCGGTTATCGGGCGCGACCTGTCGGGTCTGGGCTGTCTTGGCCGGGGTCTGGGCGCGCTGGCGGGCGAAGGGATCGAACCCATCGCCGTGCTGCAAGGCTCCCGCCCGGTTGATATTCAGTTGATCGTTCAGCGCGAGCAGGCCGATACCGCGATCAAGGCGCTGCACCGCACGCTGATCGAAGGCAAAGCCGTTAACGCCGACACAGATTCAAATGCCGAAGCCACGGACAACGTGGCCCAGTTCGCGGCCTGATACGTCAGGCACGTACTAGCTTCGTCACCTCACGCCCGCCGGTCATTCCGGCGGGCGCTTTTTTGTGGGGAGGTCTATTTTTGATGAGCCAGTGGTGCGCCCGCCCGGCTTATTTACTCCGCGGGCAGGGGCTCCGCCCATTTCCAGGGCCGGGTGAATACGCCCAACGCTTCGCGCACCCGCACGTCATCCTCGCAGCCGTTGCGCGACAGGCAAGCGACCAGACCAAGGGTGCGGTCGTCCTGCACCTCTGACACCCGCGCCGATAGGCCCGCATCGGTCAGCGCGGCGTTATAGATCCGTGTGATCGCGCGTTTGCGCAGATCGGGTTTGAACACCTTGCCCACTGCGGTTTTCGGCAGCTCGTCCAGAATTTCGATGTATTTCGGCATCGCGGCGCGCTCGTGGATGCGGGCGCGGGCAAAGTCGAGAAGCTCGGCCTCCGTCACCGTCGCCCCGGCGCAGAGCTCCACATAGGCGCAGGGGAGTTCGCCCGCATGGGCGTCGGGCTGCCCGATGGCCCCGGCAAAGGCCACGTCGCTATGAGCGGCCAGAGCCTCCTCGATCTCGGCGGGGTCAATATTATGTCCGCCCCGGATGATGAGATCCTTCGCCCGTCCGGTGATCCATAGATAGCCGTCCGTATCGATCCGGCCCAGATCGCCCGTGCGCAGATAAACGTCATGGTGGAACAGATCGTGGTTCTTGTCGGTCTCCGTATAGGTCGATCCGGCAAAGACGCCGGGACTGGCAATACAGATCTCAGCCACTTCATCGGGGGCACATTCGACGGGGCCATTCTCCGTCTGGCGCAGAATTTTCACATCCGTATAGGGAAACGGCAGCCCGACGGAGCCAATTTTCTTGGTGCCATCCGTTGGGTTGATGGCGACAAGGCAGGTCGCCTCGGTCAGGCCGTAGCCTTCCACGACCTCAACGCCGGTGGCCTTTTCAAACCGATTGAACAGCTCGACCGGCAGCGGTGAGGAGCCGGAGAATGCGGTCTGCACCGATGACACATCCGCATCCACCGGGCGCTGCATCAGCGCCGACAGGGCGGTGGGCACGGTGATGATGAAGGAAATCTTCCAGCGTTCGATCAGCTTCCAGAAATTGTCGAACACGCCGTCGCCGCGATAGCCCGCAGGGGTGGGAAAGACCACATGGCTGCCCGACCAGATCATCGCCATCAAGATCACATGCACCGCAAAGACATGGAACAGCGGCAGCGGGCAGATCACGTTGTCCTCAGGCTTGAACAACATCGTGTTGCCGAGCCAACCGTTGTAGATCATGCCCGAATATTTGTGCTGGGCGATCTTGGGCAGACCGGTCGTGCCGCCGGTGTGGAAATAGGCCGCGACCCGGTCGCCCGCGCTGTCGGGAAAGTCGAGCCCGGCCGCGTTCTGGCGCTTCACCGCGCGGGTGAAATCATGCACCTGCGCCTTGTGGTTCGGCTTCAGCCGGGGCCGGATCAATGGCACGATCAGCCGCTTCGCCCCGGTCAGGTAGCGCAGCAGATCGACCTCGATCACATGTTCGACGTTGGGGGCCAGTTCGGCGGCGCGGGCAGCCTTTTGCGCGACATCGGTCTTGGGGAATGCCTTGAGCGTGACCAGCACCTTTGCGTTGGTTTCGCGCAGGATTCCGGCGATATGCTCAGGGTCGAGCAGCGGATTGATCGGCGCGGCCTTGCCCGCCATCATCGCGCCCAGCAAGGTCACCACGGTCTCGGTGCAGTTGGGCAGCACATAGGCGACCGTGTCATCCTCGCCGATCCCGAGCGAGCGGAACAGGTTCGCGGCCTGCACGCAGCGGGCGTAGGTTTCCGCCCATGTCAGCGTTTCGGCCTTCGCGCCGGGGTCCGAAAACATCTGATAGGAAATCGCGTTGCCGGACCCGTAATTGTCGCGGGCGCGGGCCAGCAGGCCATGCATGGTTTCGGGAACGTCCCGCTTCTCCCAGGGCATCTCGGATTCGATGGCCCTGATATCGGCAATGGTTGCAAACCCCATCGCATCCTCCCTGTTCTGCTCGTGCGCCGACGACAAGTGTCGCAGGCCCATCCTCCGATGGAAAGTCTCGCGCGGCAGGTCTGCTCCGCGCAAGCGTGACGCTGCGCACCCTGCGTGTTCTACGTCAGGTCGCGGGTGGGGGTGAAGGCCCCTCGGCGAAGGCCCGTCGGTGAGGGTTCTATTGGCCCGACATGGTCATGCGCGGCTATTCGGCGGCAAGCCCTTCGGTAAACTGAAGCCGCGCCAGCCGTGCATAAAGCCCGCCCTCGGCCACCAGACTGTCATGGGTGCCTTCCGCGATGATCCGGCCCTCGTCAAAGACCAAAATGCGGTCGGCCTTTTTCACCGTGGCCAGACGGTGCGCGACGATCAATGTCGTGCGCTCCGCCGATAGGGCGTCCACGGCGGCCTGCACCAGATGTTCACTTTCGGCATCAAGCGCGGAGGTGGCCTCATCCAGCAGCAGCACCGGTGCGTCGCGCAGGATGGCGCGGGCGATGGCGATGCGCTGTTTCTGCCCGCCCGACAGCATCACGCCGCGCTCGCCCACATAGCTGTCATAGCCTTCGGGCAGGGTGCGGATAAACGTGTCGGCAGCGGCGGCGCGGGCGGCGGCTTCGACCTCCGCATCGGTGGCGTCGGGGCGGCCAAAGCGGATGTTTTCGCGCGCGGTATCGGCAAAGATCACCGGATCCTGCGGCACCAGCGCCAGTTGGCGACGGAATTCGGCGCGGGTCATGTCGGGTAGGGCGACGCCGTCCAGCCGCACGGTGCCCGATTCCGGGTCATAAAAGCGCAACAGCAGCTGAAACACGGTGGATTTGCCCGCGCCCGAGGGACCGACCAGCGCCACGGTTTCCCCCGGCGCGATGGTCAGGCTGATGCCCTCCAGCGCCGCGATGTCGGGCCGCGCGGGATAGTGGAAGGTCACGTCGTCAAACCGGATTTCGCCGCGCGCGCGCCCGTTCAGCTGGGCGGGGGTGACCGGATCGGCCACACTGTCGCGCGCATCCAGCAATTCGGCCAGCCGTTCGGTGGCCCCGGCGGCGCGCTGCAATTCGCCCCAGATTTCAGACAGGGCAGCGGTGGAGCCTGCGACCATGCCGGAATAGATTACGAATTGCACCAGTTCGCCCGCGCTCATCACGCCCGCCTGCACGTCCCGCGCGCCGATCCACAGCACGCCGAGGATGCCCGAAAACACCACGAAGATGATGATGATCGTCAGCATCGCGCGCACCGTGATCCGCCGCAGCGCGGAGCGGTAGCTGTCTTCGGTGATGGCGGCGAACCGTGCTTGGGTTTTGCTCTCGGCCGAATAGGCCTGCACGGCCTGCGCCGATAACAGCGCCTCAGAGGCGGTGCCGGAACTTTGCGCGATGAAATCCTGGTTCTCGCGGCTCAGCGCCCGCAGCCGCCGTCCCAGTGCAAGGATCGGCAGGATCATCACCGGCACGATCAGCAGCACAAGCCCCGTCAGCTTGACCGATGTGATGAGCATCGCGACCAGCCCGCCGGAGAAGATCAGCATGTTGCGCAGAGAGTAGCTGACGGACGATCCGATCACCGCAAGGATCAGCGTGGTGTCGGTGGTGATCCGGCTCAGCACTTCGCCGGTCATCAGCCGCTCGTAATAGGCCGGGCTCATCGCGATCATGCGGTCGAACACGGCGCGGCGCACATCGGCCACGACCCGTTCGCCCAGCCGGGTGACGATGTAGTAGCGCAGGCCAGTGCCACAGGCAAAGACCAGCGCGATGCCGATTGCTGCGATGAAATACTGATTTAGCAGGTGCAGATCACCCGCCGCGAACCCGTCGACGACCCGCCGCGCCGCGATCGGCAGCACCAGCGACACGCCCGCCGTCAGCATCAACGCCAGCCCGCCAAGGATCACCCAAGGCAAGTAGGGTTTCAGGAACGGCCCCAATGCCCGCAATGCCCCGATCTTCCGCGACCCGTCGCGCTGTTCTGCGCCGGTGATGCTCGGTCCTCGTGCCATCAGGTCTGCTCCCTCATCATGCCGGACCCGCTTACTGCCCACGGGACGAGCCGTAAAGTGGACAGGGGTGCGACCGGGTGTCGGGGGGCAGGGAGGGCTGCGCGGCGCAGACGCGTTCAGCGCGGCGGTAAAGCTGGAGCAGAGGGGAAGCTGGAGCGGGCAGCGGGAATCGAACCCGCACCAAGAGCTTGGAAGGCTCGTGTGATACCATTTCACCATGCCCGCTCAGTGCGGATGACGTATGCCACTGCTGCGGCGGGGTCAAGAGCATGGGGCCGCTTGCGCGATGCCCGCCGCTTGACCTGCGCCTGCGCGCGCGCCATCACCCCCGCCACCCACTCCCTCAAAGCCGGAGGCCGCATGAGCCAGGACATTTACCAAGGGCTGACCCAGCTGGGCGGTCATACCGATCAACCCGCCTCGCCCGAGGAGGCCGTGTTGGAGCGCGTGCCCAACCCACAGGCCGATGTCGATTATGCGGTGCGCTTTACCGCGCCGGAATTCACCTCGCTCTGCCCAATCACCGGCCAGCCCGATTTCGCGCATCTGGTGATCGATTATGTACCCGGCGATTGGCTGGTGGAGAGCAAGTCGCTGAAGCTCTACCTCACGTCGTTTCGCAATCACGGCGCGTTCCATGAGGATTGCTCGGTCTCGATCGCGCGGCGGCTGATCGAACTGCTGGACCCGAAATGGCTGCGCCTTGGCGGTTACTGGTATCCACGCGGCGGCATCCCGATCGACGTGTTTTTTCAGACTGGCGATATTCCCGCCGGTGTCTGGGTGCCGGATGCGGGTGTGCCGGGCTATCGTGGCCGGGGCTAATTGCGCGGGCGCCATATAGATGCGGCATAAGACGCGGGGGCAGGGCAGGCTTGCCCCCGATGAAGCAGCATCACGCCAAGCAACAGCATTGCAAATTGCGAAACCTGAAAAACGGAAGGGGGGAGATGGTGCTGTGAGAGAGGATTGAACTCTCGACCTCACCCTTACCAAGGGTGTGCTCTACCACTGAGCTACCACAGCATCTCGTTCTCCAGATTGCTAGCGTGAACCGTGGCTCAATGCAAGCGGGCTCTGGAAAAGCCCTTTAATTTCAGGGGCCTTGTCCGATGTTCCGGGTCGTCTAAAACGGGGCGATCCGGCAACCGACAAATACGGCGTCCTGTGTAGTGTGGGGCGTTTTACTGATTGGGCGGCGGAGTGCAAGCAGTTTTCTCACGGGATACGGGGCGGGCGCAAAAAAGGTGGGCGCAGCTTTGGGATCCGGCGCATTTCGACAAGCGCGCCGGGGTCATCAGGGGTCAACTTCTTCAGGGCTGCGACCAGCGCCTTGCCATGCCGGTCGATCAACGCGTTACGGTCGGCATTGGGGTGGGTCAGTTTCAGGCCGATGGTCGGGTTCGTGTTGATCTCGAAGACCTTCACCCGGCCTTCGTGCAGCCCGAAATCGGCGCGGCCGAATTCCAGCTGCGCCAGATCGAACACGGCGCGGATCGCGGCTTCATGCGGGTTGATGTCGAATTCCGCCAGATCGCGGGCATAGGCTTCATCGGTGGCGGCGGCGACGCTGCCATGTTTCGCCAGCCAGTTCTGTTCGCTGACCGGGGGCGCGGGGATGATACGATCCCCCAGACGGAAGGCTGCGTATTTGCGCGTCGCGCCATTCGCATCCCGCTCGGTCGGCTGAAACTGGATGAAGCCCAGATCTGAGATGACATGCCCGGCGGCCAGCGCCTGAGCAAGCGTTTCGCGGGCGGCCTCCTCGGTTTCGATCAAGCCGCCGAATACGCCGCGATGCGCGGCCATGGTGCGCAAAAACACCGGAAAGCGATCCGGCCATTCGTCCAACATCGGCAGCCAGCAGGTGTAGTCGATCAGTCCCGCGCCGCGCATTTTGCGGATCAGTCCGGCGCGCGGCAGGAACCCGCGCGGATCATTCAGCGCCGGCAGCCCGGCCTCGCGCACACGATCAAACATCCGCACCGCCAGTTCCATCCACGCAGGCGACAGCCGGTCCAGATCGCAGAAGATATAGACCGCGCGTGGCAGGCGGGTCAGGCGCATCAACTCCCAGTAATGCGCCACATGCACGGGCGTTCCCGCTGCAGTTGCCGCCTCAACAAGCCCTTTAAGATGCTCTCGGTGATCGCGTGTCGTGACGAAGACCGCATGAATGGTATTTTTCTTGACGCGAAGTAACAACTCTGGAACCGTCCCTATGATGCTCAGCGCATAATGCGCGATTGCCGCTAGGAGTCTACTGCATGTCCACGACTGACAAATCTGTTTCCGTTTCGCGTCCCGCAGCGTGTGATCCGCGCCGGTTGATGGGATTTCGACTGAACGCCGACAGTCATGCGGCCGTGCTGAGCGCCAAGCGCGGTGACAAACGCAAACCCGCCGACCTTTCTGTGATGGGCCTGAAACAGGGGTCGAAGATCACTTGATCAGACGCTGGTGCCAGAGGCGCTGAACGAGACTGCGAATAGGGTGCGCTGCTTGCGGCGTGCCTTTTCATTAGGGCGCAGTGCGCCGCTCTGATGCCCGATGCTTTTAACGAGGATTTGAGAATATGACCAAGAACGCACCCACGACCGCCGCCATTGATCCCACCCGCCTGATGGGCTTCCGCGTCGTTGCGGCAGCCGATGCTTGCGAAATGGGGACGAAAGTTGGCTCCAAAGTCGGTGGCAAGCCTGTTAAAATTCTGGATTTGAAAGTTGGCTGGAAGCCTGTCAGCAAGCCTTACGCCTCCAGCATCATGGCCGCGAAGATCGGCCTGAAGCCCGACTGATTCAGACGCACGCCTCACGCACGCTATCCTGATCCGGAAAGACCTAGAAATGCCGGCACTCTCCGCCGTGACCTCGCGCTCCGATGCGTTCCGATTCGTGCCCTCGACCGTTGAGGGGGAGGCGATCGATGCATCAGTGCATGAGGATCTGGCCGGATCGCTGGCTTATCTAGCCGAACACATGGCCCCGGCGCATCCCGAATGCGCCGGGGCTCTTGATGCTGTGGCCGCGCGGATTCGCGACGGTCAACGCCTGCCGCCTGTAGCCTTTGGGTTGTATTACCAGATGGGCGAGGCCGCGCTGACCGGCGATCTCGATGCCGCAGCCGATATTGCGCAGGTGCTGGCTCAGGTGCCCGCCGCGCCGCCGGGATTGCAGGTGATGCGACGGGGCGGGGCGGAGGCGCAGGCACTATGGCCGGTGCTGGAAGAACGGTTCGGCCCGGAGGAAGCGGCGGGGTTTGCCCCCGTCTCCGCAGAGTTGGCGCAGGAGTTCGAGACCCGGCTCAACGACGGGCTGGCGCTGATGCAGAAGACGCTGCCCGATCTGCATGGCGAAATCACCGCGATCTTACGCGAAGTGCTGCTGGCACAGGCGCCTGTGGGCGCGAAAATGGAATTCGACGGCGCCTCGCATTATCAATTCTGGGGGCTGCTGTTGCTGAACCCCAATCATCACAAGACCCCGCTGGCGGTGGTCGAGGTGCTGGCCCATGAGGCCGCGCATTCGCTGCTGTTCGGTCTGACCCGGACCGAGCCGCTGGTTTTGAACCCCGATGATGAGCTGTTCACCTCGCCGCTGCGGATCGATCCGCGCCCGATGGACGGCATTTATCACGCCACGTTCGTCTCCGCGCGCATGGCCTGGGCGATGGAGCGGATGTCCGAATCTCCCGCTTTGCCGGTCGAGCTGCGCCACGAGGCCGCGCGCCTTGCCGCTGAGGATCGCGCCAATTTCGCCAAGGGGATCGGCACCGTCGATGCGCATGGCCGGTTAAGCACCACCGGCGCCCGCATCATGGATCAGGCCCGCGCCTATATCGACGGGCAATAGACCCCTCATCGTCAAAGCGGGCGGAACGGCACGGTTTTGTCCTGCCCGGACTGGACGTGAGTGGGGCACTGACTTACCTGTCCCTCTCATGGCCGGACCTACGCGAAAAAACACGGGGACTCAGTCCCGCGATGAGCGCCTGAAACAGGCGCTGAAATCGAATCTCGCTCGGCGTAAGGCACAGAAAAAGGCACGGGATACCGGCCAGTTGGAGCGGGACGACGCCACCGGATCAGAAGGTTCGGGGCGCGGGCAGGACGAGGAGCAGACCCCCAATGGATAGAATCGTGGTGACCGGAAACGGCCCGCTGAATGGCGAGATCGCGATCTCGGGCGCGAAAAACGCATGTCTGACACTGATGCCTGCGACATTGCTCAGCGATCAACCGCTGACCCTGACCAACGCGCCGCGCCTGTCGGACATCAAGACGATGACCGAATTGCTGCGCTCGCTTGGGGTCGAGGTCTCGTCGCTGCAGGGCGGACAGGTCTTGGCGATGTCGTCACATGACCTGACAACGACCCGGGCGGATTACGAGATTGTCCGCAAGATGCGCGCCTCGATTCTGGTGCTGGGGCCGCTGCTGGCACGCTACGGCCATGCCGAAGTGTCGCTGCCCGGCGGCTGTGCCATTGGCGCCCGGCCCGTGGACCTGCACCTGAAGGCGCTGGAGGCACTGGGCGCGGAGCTGGACCTGCGCGACGGCTATGTCCACGCTAAAGCCCCCGCAGGGGGGCTGCGCGGGGCCGAATACGAATTTCCACTGATCTCCGTCGGCGCGACCGAAAACGCGCTGCTCGCCGCCACGCTGGCGCGCGGCACCACCGTGTTGAAAAACGCAGCGCGCGAACCTGAAATCGTCGATCTGGCCGATTGTCTGGTCCGGATGGGCGCGCGGATTGACGGGATCGGCACCTCGACCCTGACGATCGAAGGCGTCGACAGCCTGTCGGGCGCGACCCATCCCGTGGTCACCGACCGGATCGAATTGGGCACCTATATGCTGGCCCCGGCGATCACCGGCGGCTCGGTCGAGTTGCTGGGCGGACGGCGCGATCTGGTCGCGGCCTTCTGTGACAAGCTCGAAGCCAGCGGCGTCGAAGTGGCGGAAACCGAACGTGGTCTGCGTGTCACCCGCAAAAACGACCGCCTGCGCGCAGTGGATGTGGTGACCGAACCTTTCCCCGGCTTCCCGACTGATTTGCAGGCGCAGATGATGGCGATGCTCTGCACCGCCGATGGCACGTCGCATCTGGAAGAGAAGATCTTCGAGAACCGCTTCATGCATGCGCCGGAGCTGATCCGCATGGGCGCGCAGATTGACGTGCAGGGGGGGCAGGCTTCCGTGACCGGGGTGGAACGGCTGCGCGGTGCGCCTGTCATGGCGACCGATCTGCGCGCCAGCGTGTCGCTGATCCTTGCCGGTCTGGCGGCGGAGGGCGACACTGTGGTCAACCGGGTCTATCATCTGGATCGCGGGTATGAGCGGGTCGAGGATAAGCTTGGCGCTTGCGGTGCAAAGATCGAGCGCATCAGCGACTGAGGCAGAACCCACACCAGCGGGGCAGGGCAGGACGCCGCGCCCCGCGGCAGGAATAGCAACGGAACATGACGATGACCGACGCGACTTTTCAGGACGGAGCCGAAACACCGCTCTATCTCAAGGCGCTGGATGCGGGCGCGGTGCCACTGCTGTCGGCCTATGCGCAAGATGCGGTTTTCCCGATCTCCGAGATGCGGTTTGAGCGGGTCGAGCGCCGCTTTGCGCTGCTGATCAACCGCTTCCGCTGGGAGGATAAATCCGCCGCCGAGGCACAGGGCCGCCCGTATGAGCGCGTGCGCGCGGTGTTGATGATCAGCGACGTGATGCGCGTCGCCACCACCGGGATTGACCGCCGCGACAAGGATCTGGTGCTATCCCTGCTCGACATCGCGTTCGAGCCGGGCGCTGATGGCACCGGCACGCTGGTGCTGACATTGGCCGGCGATGGCGCGATCCGGCTGGAGGTCGAGTGTCTCGATCTGTTGCTGCGCGACGTGGAGCGCCCCTATGTCGCCCCGTCCGGCAAGGCTCCGTCGCATCCGGGCATGGATGAGGGCGTTGCCGACTAGGCGGGGGGCACGGGATCTGTCCCGATGGGCCCGCGCGAAGGCTTGAGGCAGCCGCCGCCAGCGGCTACATCAGCCGCCAACCCGAGGAGTTCCGATGCCCATCAGCCTTGACGCCACTGCCGCCGGATTTGACGCCGATTTCGCCGCCCTGCTGACGATGAAGCGCGAAGACAGCCCCGATGTGGATGCTGCCGTCGCCGGGATCATTGCCGATGTGCGCGCGCGCGGCGATGCGGCACTGATCGAGCTGACGGCAAAATTCGACAGGCTGGACCTGACGCCCGAGAGGCTGGCCTTCACGCCTGAGGAAATCGATGCGGAATGTGCCCGCGTGCCGCAGGCGGAGCGTGAGGCGCTCGACCTCGCCGCCGCCCGCATCCGCGCCTATCACAGCCGCCAGATGCCCGAAGACGCGCAATGGACTGATGAAACCAGCGCGGAACTTGGCTGGCGCTGGTCGGCGGTGGAGGCCGCAGGGCTTTATGTGCCGGGCGGTCTGGCCTCCTACCCATCATCGGTGCTGATGAACGCGATCCCGGCGGCTGTGGCGGGGGTTGAGCGTTTGGCGATCTGCGTGCCGACGCCAAATGGCGTGGCCAATCCGCTGGTGCTCTATGCTGCGCGGCTGGCCGGGGTGGAGCGGATCTACCGCATCGGTGGCGCGCAGGCGATTGCGGCTCTGGCTTATGGCACTGAAACCGTGGCCCCGGTGGATAAGATCACAGGCCCCGGCAATGCGTTTGTCGCCGCCGCCAAGCGTCGGGTGTTTGGCAAAGTAGGCATCGACATGATCGCGGGCCCGTCGGAGATCCTCGTTATCGCCGATGAAACGGCCAATCCCGATTGGGTCGCGCTGGATCTGTTGAGCCAGGCCGAACATGACGAAAGCGCCCAGTCGATCCTCATCACGACCAGCGCCGAGACGGGCCGCGCCGTGGCGGATGCCGTGGATCGGCACTTGCAGGTGCTGGAGCGTCGCGACATCGCGCGCGCCAGTTGGCAGGATTTCGGCGCGATCATCACCGTTCCCGATCTGGCGCAGGCTGCGGCCTTGTCGAACCGGATCGCGCCGGAACATCTGGAGCTATGTGTGGCCGATCCACAGGCGTTGCTGCCCGCGATTCGCCATGCGGGGGCGATTTTCGTAGGTCAATGGACGCCGGAGGCCATCGGCGATTATGTTGGCGGACCAAACCACGTTCTGCCCACCGCCCGGTCCGCGCGGTTTTCGTCGGGCCTGTCGGTGATGGATTTCCTGAAACGGACGACCATCGCCCGCATGACCCCTGACAGCCTGAAGGCCATTGGTCCGGCGGCGGAAACGCTTGCGCGATCAGAAAGCCTTCAGGCCCATGGTCTGTCGGTGCGGGCCCGCCTCGACGCGCTGAACTCGTCATCGTGACCGGCCTTTTGCCGCAGTGCAGCATTTTTACGCCGCGCTTGCATTGACTTCGTGTCCCGGGGTGCTTGATTGCAAGGGATGGGTGGGCCATTGCCGCCAGCCGCGACAGGCCTTAGGCTTGCCGCGCCTGCCGGCACAAAGCGATTGAGGTGCCGCGATGAGTGCACGACTGATCGATATCGAGATTGACGACGCGAACCTGCCGCCTCCGACGCCGGAGATCGCACAGGAACGCAAAGTGGCGATCTTTGACCTGTTGGAAGACAACAGCTTTACCCTGCCGGCGCGGGGCGAGGCCGCTGTGCCGCCGGGGCCTTATCGGCTAAACCTTGCCATTCGCGAACGGCGGCTGGTGTTCGACATCGCCAATGAAGACCGGCAGCCGGTGGGGGAGTTCCACCTGTCGCTCGGGCCGTTCCGGCAGGTGGTGAAAGACTATTTCCAGATTTGCGAAGCCTATTTCGACGCGGTCAAGAAGCTCGCCCCCTCGCAGATCGAGGCGATCGACATGGCCCGGCGCGGGATCCACAACGAAGGCGCGCGCGTGCTGATGGAGCGGCTCGACGGCAAGGCCGAGGTGGACAGCGACACTGCGCGCCGCCTGTTCACGCTGATCTGCGTTTTGCATTTCGGGGGCTGACTGCGTGGCGGGAGGCATGCCCCAATCGATCCTGTTTTGCTGCGACCATAATGCCGTCCGCTCCCCCATGGCGGAGGGGCTGATGAAAATGCTGTTCGGCACCCGCGCCTATGTTCAATCGGCGGGGGTGAAGAATGACCTTGAAATCGACGGCTTTGCCATTGCGGTATGTGCTGAGATCGGGGTGGAGCTCTCGACCCACCGCGCGCGCAGTTTTGACGATATGGAGCAGTGGGGCGACGATCTGTCATCCTATGATCTGATTATCGCGCTCTCGCCCGCCAGTCAGCGCAAAGCGTTGGATCTGACCCGCTACGCCCATCTGGAAGTGGAATATTGGCCGATCATGGACCCCACCGGGCTTGGCGAATCACGCGATGCGAAACTCGGCGCCTATCGGCAGACCCGCGATCAGATCATCGCCCGCATGGATGCCCGGTTCGGCCGCAAGGGCGATACTGACGGCTGATTTCGGCTCAATGCGACATCCTGCGGCACCGGGGCACGCCCTATACAGCCTGCGCGGGGCGCTGGAAACGTCGGGTCACCCCCGCCCATAGGCGGTGCAATACCTCCTCTTGGGGTAACGATTGCGAAACCGCACGGTTAGGACTTGAAAACAGCGCCATTCGAGCGCATTTATGCGCCGCCTGTGACTACACGGGTTGACGCTGATATGGAGTACACATGGCCAAGGAAGAAATGCTCGAATTCCCCGGTGTCGTGAAGGAACTCCTGCCGAATGCGACATTTCGGGTCGAACTTGAGAACGGCCATGAGATCATCGCACATACGGCAGGCAAGATGCGCAAGAACCGCATCCGTGTTCTGGCCGGGGACAAAGTGCAGGTCGAAATGACCCCCTACGACCTGACCAAGGGTCGCATCAACTACCGCTTCCGCTGATCGGCGGACGCATGACGCCTCGCCTGATCCTCGGATCGGCCAGCCCGCGCCGGCGGGAGCTGCTGGCCTCGATCGGGCTGATGCCCGCCGATATTCGCCCCTGCGACATTGACGAAACACCGCGCCGGGGCGAACTGGCGCGGCCTTACTGCACCCGCATGGCGGTGGAGAAGGCCGCAGCCCTGACACTGGCGGACGGAGAGGTCGGCCTCACCGCCGATACCACCGTAACGCTGGGCCGCCGGATCATGGGGAAACCCGTGGATCGCGATGAGGCGCGGCGCTTTCTCATTGCGTTGTCGGGACGGCGACACCGGGTCATCACGGCCCTTGCCGTGCGCGATGGCGACCGGCTGCGCTGTCGCGATGTGGTGACCACGCTGAAAATGCGCCCTCTCGACGCCGCCGAAATCGAAATCTATCTCGACAGTGACGAATGGCAGGGCAAGGCCGGGGGCTACGGCATCCAAGGCCGCGCTGCCGCGTTCATCCCTTGGGTTCAGGGCTCGTGGTCGGCGGTGGTCGGTCTGCCCTTGTCGGAAACCGCCACGCTACTGCGCTCCGCCGGAATCGTGCCGGGGCCGCAACAGGAGATCCCCGCATGAAGGGCCTGCAAACAGTTTTGGGAGAGATCAGCGGGCGTGCTGCCGCCGCATTGATGCGGGACGGACGGCTCGACGATCTGGTTTTCGATGCCCAGGCCGAGGACGCCCCCGGTCCCGGTGCCATTCTGCGCGCCCGCTGTGATCGCCCGCTCAAAGGCCAAGGCGGCATGATCGTCGATCTGCCGGGGCATAAAGGCTTCCTGCGCGGGGCCAAGGGGCTGGCCGAGGGGCAGACCCTGCTGGTCATGGTCACTGGCCGCGCCGAGCAGGGCAAAGCCGTGCCCGTCACCACCCGCGTGATATTCAAAAGCCGCTACGCCATCGTCACCCCCGACGCGCCGGGCCGAAATGTGGCCCGTGGCATCCGCGACGACGATGCCCGCGATCGTCTGCAACTGTTGGCCCACGAGGGTATGGTCGATGCGCCCGAAGGCTTCGGCCTGATCCTGCGCTCCGCTGCTGAGGAGGCCTCCGATGACGACATTGCGCAGGACATCGCGCAGATGCTCGACCTCGCCGTGGCCGTGACCTCCGACACGGAGGATGACGGCCCCGAGCTGCTGCTCGACGCCCCCGATGCGGCTGAGGTCGCGTGGCGCGAATTTCCCGTCCTGCCCGCAGCGGGTGAGGATTTCGAGACCGCAGGCGTGCTGGATCAACTGGAGGCGCTGCGCCGTCCCGGTTTTGCCGCCGGTGGCGCGACCTCATATGTGGAACCGACCCGTGCGCTGGTCGCCGTTGACGTCAATACTGGCGGCGATACCAGCCCCGCCGCCGCGCTGAAGGCCAACCTCGCCGTGGCGCGCGAACTGCCGCGTCAGCTGCGCCTGCGCGGTCTGGGCGGGCAGGTGGTGATCGATGTGGCCCCGATGCCCAAGAAGGATCGCACGACGTTCGAGCACGCCCTGCGCGCGGCCTTCAAAGCCGACCCGATCGAAACCGCGCTGATCGGGTGGACCCCGCTGGGCCATTTCGAACTGCAGCGCAAGCGCGAGCGCGTGCCGCTAAGCGAGGTGCTCTAGTGGCCTGTCCGATCTGCAACGAACCCACCGATCAGAAATATCGCCCGTTCTGCTCAAAACGCTGCGCGGATATCGATTTGGGACGCTGGATGACCGGGGCCTATGCTGTGCCCTCGACCGACCCCGAAGACATCGAGGAAGCGCTCGAAGCCGCCGCGCGCGAGCCCGCCAAGGACACCCCGAAACCGCATTGAGCGTGCTTGCCGCTAGGTCGTGGCAACGCCTTACCGACCGGCGTGAATTTTTTGCCTCACACCCTCTGGACACCCCCCCGCCCCCCGTCTAGAAGAGCGCCACCCCGAGCGGAAACGCTCACCCGTGCCCGGGTAGCTCAGGGGTAGAGCAGTGGATTGAAAATCCTCGTGTCGGTGGTTCGATTCCGCCCCCGGGCACCATTTAACACATTAAAGTCAGCACTTTAAGGCGAAGCGCCCTCCGCGTCATGCAATGAGCTGGCTCGATGGGTGCTAATTGCCGATCCTGGATCTTCGTGAACGGCGTCCGCCGTTTTGGGCCGTTCGCGCTCTTCGCAGGCTCACTCTGGGTCGATGTCCTTTTTGAAAGGCTCTTCAAGAGCCTTGATGTCATCTTCACTAGGAAACAGAACGCCAAAGCAAGCGCGGCACGCGCTTAAGCTATTTGACGGCTCCGCGCCTGCTGCGTTTGCTAAGCCCAAAACCGACGACTGCCAAAATCAAATCCGCAGACTTTCGTCATGAGCGAGAGACCAGTGGGGGCAGGTAAACGACGACGTCAGACAGGCAATCAGGCAAAGCGCGAGCAAGGCGGAGGCTGAGCGTCAAAATGGGTCTCGCTCTTAATATCCGCTTGTTTGGATCGCTTCAGTCCTTAGTGGGCGCTCTATCCGCCAAGCGCGCAAGCTGAGAGGCATGAGCGGCGCCCTATGCGCCCGCAGCAAGCTTACAGCAGCGAAACGATCCGCTCAGAGGTGTCGCGGATGTGGTGCTCTATTAACTCCACTGACTTGTCCAAATCATGGGCAAGGGCGGCGTCCTTGATCTGGCTGTGCTCGTCGAATTTCCGAGCACCCAGACCTTCCGGCGCTTTCTTGGTCAAAAAGCGGTAGCGGTCCAGTTGATCGAACATCAAGGAGCGAAGCCGGACAAGCCAGATGCCGGGGCAGGCGGCGATCAGCGCCCTGTGAAAATCGCGGTGGCGTTGCACCCATTCGGAGTGTCGCTCCATCCGCTCTGACCAGGGCAGGCGTTCGATCAAGGTCAGACGGTGATGGGCTGCGACCAGATTGCTCTCCCAGGTCTCATCGCCGTGCCTGATCGATTCCGCGATCGCACGCTTTTCCAAATCGATAAAATGGGCGGTGATCTCCAGCAGTTCTTCGCGCGAAACAGGAGCCACCTTGAAGCCCTTTCCGGCTTCCAAAGTAACGAACCCCTCAGACGCCAGCTGTGTGAGCGCTTCGCGCAGCGTCCCGATGCCCACATCGTAACGCTTGGACAAATCTGCAAACTTCAGCTTCTCCATCGGCGCAAACACACTGCTCGTGATGTCCGATCGTAGCTGATCTACGAGGGGCCGGTCCGCCATAGCGTCATCGTTGGACCGTTTTGTGGTGGCTTCTACGGTGGTGGACAGGGCGTGTACTGCCTTCTTGTTCTGTCGGAACCGGTTCGAACCTGCAGACCCTGTCCCGAATTTGCGTCCCATGCGCACGCGCCAAGAAGGCGGCGCGTGAGAGTGGAATATATCAGCTGTTATTGAATCGTAAAATGCACGGTTGCGCAAGGATTTTTACAACGATACGCTAAATTTCGAAACTTTAGATATTTTCTACACAAGGCATGATCACAGATGAGGTATGTCTCTTTCGAATCCGATGGCTTGGCGTCCTGGGGGCTTTTGCGTGGCGACAGGATTGTGGACCTCAGCGCGGTGATGCCGGATTTGCGGTCCTTCATCGAAGCCGGCTGTCCCGATATCGAGCGCTTGGCTAAGCGCCCGGCCGAGCTGCGGCTTGCTGATGTTGTCCTGTCTCCCGTGATCCCGAACCCGTCCAAGATCGTCATGGCGGCGGTCAACTACTTCGAAGCTGACAGCGACCGCTCAGAAGCGCCTGACTATCCGGTCCTTTTCCTGCGGCTGGCGGAATCGCAGATCGGCGATGGCGCGCCGCTCGTTATCCCTGAATCCTCCCAAAAGCTGGACTACGAGGGCGAGTTGGCCGTGGTGATCGGGCAGGGCGGGCGCCACGTCCCCAAAGAACATGCCATGAGCCATGTCTTCGGCTTTGCGATCTATAACGACGGCAGTGTGCGGGATTGGCAAAAACACAGTCATCAGTTCACGCCCGGAAAGAATTTTGTCGGGACTGGCGCTTTTGGTCCGTCGTTGGTGACGCCAGATGACTTGCCGGAGTGGCCGCTGACGCTTGTGACGCGTGTGAACGGCATCGAGAAGCAACGCACGGACACGTCGCAGATGATTTTCGATATCCCGTATCTCATCAACTACGTCTCCACCTTCACGACGCTTTTGCCAGGGGACGTGATCGTTACGGGCACCTGCACTGGGTTTGGATCGACGCGTCGACCTCAGGAATTTCTGAATGCCGGCGATCTGGTCGAGGTCGAGATCGACGGATTGGGCGTGCTTCGCAACGCCGTCATCAACGAGGAGCGTGGATAAGCATTCGACTAAGGTAAAAGTTTCGAAAATAGTTGAGTACTCGAAAATCGCGTGCTACTGAGTGGACAGACAATGCGGAGGTCAGACCGATAATGAACTATCTTGTGAATGCGATTGGGCACGTGCAGCTCAACGTTGTTGACGTTGATGCCCTGGTGAAAGAATCCACCGAGATTCTGGGCCTGCACGTCACGCGTCAGACCGACGGAGAGGTCTGGCTGTCCTGTGGTGGTCGCGAGGCCGAGTTGGTGCTGCACAAATCCGGCGAAAACTCGGTGCGGTCGCTCGGCTTTGACGCC
Source organism: Marinobacter sp. (assembly GCA_040119125.1). GTDB lineage: Bacteria > Pseudomonadota > Alphaproteobacteria > Rhodobacterales > Rhodobacteraceae > Pacificitalea. Next base: position 264,014 of record JBEDTR010000007.1, on the reverse strand, counting down.
GTATCGAAGGCAGCTGTCTCAGAGGTGGCGTCGCGGATTGATGCGGCCGGATGCACAGTTGTATCGGACAAGCCGTCGCTCGATTGCTGCGAAGAGGGCGTCTCCTTCGAGACGCCAGAGGGTCTTTTGATCGAGGTGCATTCCCCGATCAAGGATGAAACCTATGGCCGCCGCCATGCCTCTGTCGGCGTTGGCGCGCTGCGTCTTGACCACGTTAACCTGACTTCACCTGATCCCGCCGCGACCCGCACACAGTTCGAGACCATCATGGGTCTGCGCCTGTCAGAGCGGATGGTGGATGACAGCCTCAGCTGGATGCGCGGCGCCAATCGTCTGCACCATTGCGTCGGCATCGTAAAAGGTGAGGTCGGCCTGCATCACTATTCATTCGAAATGGGCGAGTTTGCAGATTACTGCCGCCTTGGTGACCGGCTGGACACGGTCGGCAAGAACTTCGTCTGGGGCCCCGGCCGCCATCGCCCGGGCGACAACACCTATTCTTATTACATCGATACTTGCGGAGCCATGGTCGAGTGTTCGGGTGGCATGGCGATGATCCACGATGATGATCGTTTTGAGCCCAATGTCATTACCGCGCTCAAGCGTCCCGAAAACGTCCGCGTGATGAACGTCTGGGGTGAGCCCGCGCCGCTTGTCTGGCGCGAGCACAAGTTTCCCTGGGCGAAGAAGGGCTGAGCATGACTACAGATCGTCTCAAGATCGGTTTTATCGAAGGTTCGTTGCGCAAGGCTTCCCTGTCGCGCGCCTTGGCGGGCGCCGCAGCGGGCCTCGCACCCGAGGGCGTGTCCTTTGTGGCGCTGCCTGCCACCGACACCATGCCGCACTTCAATCAGGACGTGCTGGATGCCGGTCTGCCTGATGCAGTGGCAGCCTATGCCGCCGCGCTGGCAGAGGTGGACGCGCTGCTGATCGTCACGCCGGAATACAACTGGGCGATGCCGGGCACGCTGAAGAACGCCATTGATTGGCTGTCGCGCCTTTCGCCCAACCCGCTGGACGGCATGCCGGCCGCGATCTGGTCGATCTCGCCTGGATTGCTTGGCGGCGCGCGTGTGCACGAAGGGCTGCGTCACGTCCTGTTGTCCCAAGGAATGCAGGTCATGGCCAAGCCCGAAGTCCAAGTCGGGCTGGCAAAGACCAAGGTCGATGTCCCAGCCGGCACGATCACCAATGAAGACACAGCGAAGTTCCTGACCGCGCATATCGCCACTTTCAGCGATTTCGCACGGCGCTGGAACAGAGCGACCTGACATCTCGGAGAACTCTAAAATGGAACACGCGCTAACCTTTATGTCAGACGGCCTGAAGCTATCCGGGGTCCTGCATGTCCCAGACGATCGCAAACCCGGCGAGCGTCTGCCTACCTTTATCGTCCTGCATGGCTTTGTCGGCACCAAAGACAAATCCCATGTCGAGATTATCGCCCGCATGATTGCAGATATGGGATACTGCGTCTTTCGCATGGATTTCCGTGGCTGCGGCGAAAGCGAAGGCGCGCGCGGCGAGGTGCGTTGCTTTGATCAGGTGGCCGACACCCGCAACGCCGTCACCTTCCTGTCGGAGCGCGAAGAAGTGGACCCGGCGCGTATTGGTGTCACCGGCCACAGCTTTGGCGCGGCGGTGTCGATCTTTACCGGCGGCGTCGATGAGCGGATCGCCTGCGTCATGTCCTTCTGCGGTTGGGGCGACGGCGAACGCAAATTCCGTGGCCAGCACCCGACACCCGAGGCCTGGGAGAAGTTCACAGGCATCCTTGAGGACGGTCGCAAGCACCGGGCCGAGACCGGCGAGAGCATGTGGGTCTCGCGCTATGACGTGGTGCCGATCCCGCCAGAGCTGCGGGTCAACCTGTCCCCCAAGGCGCAGTTCGAGGTTCCGGTGGAGACCGCAATCAGCATGTACAACTTCCGCGCCGATGACGTTGTCGGGTCCATCGCGCCGCGGCCGTTGCTGCTGTTCCACACCGCGCATGATGTGATCACTCCGATGGAGCAGTCCATTCGCCTGTTCGAAAAGGCCGGCGCAAATGCCGAGCTGATGATCCCGACGGGCATGTCGCATTTCCCGGTGTCGGACGAAGACCGCCCGCACACGCAGGCTCTGGTTGAGGCGTGGCTGAAGAAGTTCTTCCCCAGCCCGAAACTCGCCGCCGCATGACTGTGTTGGCCGCTCAAACGCTTGAAGGCTTCGCGCGTGACCTGCTCTTGGCGGGTGGTTTTGCCCCTGAGCATGCCGACAATACCGCGCGGGTGCTGGTCTGGGCCAATGCGCGCGGGGCAGACTCGCACGGCGTGCTGCGCATCCCGCGCTATGTCGAGATGATAGAAGAGGGTAAGATCGACCCGGTCGCGCGCCCCGCGGCGGAACGGAGCGAGGGCGCGGTCACGGTGCTGGAAGCAGCCCGTGCCCCCGGCGCCTCTGCTATGATCGCAGCGATGCAGGAAGCGGTCAGCATGGCCGGTCGCAATGGTATTGGCTGGTGCTCCGCCCGCAACATCACCCACGCAGGGGCCGTTGGTTACTACGCCCTTGAGGCAGCAAAGCAGGGGTATCTGGGCATCGTCATGACGGCTTCCGGGCCGCTTATGGCCTATCACGGGGCGCGGGTTTCAGCCCTGTCGACCAACCCGATCTCGATCGCGGTGCCCGGCGCGGACAAGCCGCTCTTGCTAGATATGTCGACCTCGACCGTTGCGCTTGGAAAGATCATGCATGCGCGCGATGCCGGTAAATCCATTCCCGAAGGCTGGGCGATTGATCCGGATGGATGTGCCGCCACCGACCCGAACAACGTCGCCACGCTCACGCCGATGAGTGGCGCAAAGGGCTCGGGTCTGTCGCTGATGATCGAGGTGCTGGCCAGTGTGCTGATTGGCAATCCGGTGATCTCAGAAGCACTGTCGGGGCGCAACGCCTCGATGAATGGATTGGCGCTGGCGCTCAACCTGCGCGCCTTCGGAGATCCGCAGAGATTTGCAGAAGACATCGCAGCACTCGTTGCGGCGCTGAAGGGTTTGCCGAAGGCGACCGGGGTCGAGCAGATCCTGATGCCGGGCGAGCGCGGTTTCGCCCTGTCCAAATGCCGTATGGACCAAGGCATCCCGCTGGCCGCCGGAACCACCAAACGCCTCTGTGCGCTGGCGGAGCGGCTCGGAGTGGCGCTGCCTGAGCAGATCAAGTCAGAGGCTTAACGGCCGAAAAGATCAGGCGGGGGCATTGCGGGGAGGAAGGCAATGCTCTGACGTAATGAAACGAAGGGGAGGACCGGTTTAGATGACGATGCAACCTGACACCGTTGTGGCCTGGCGCAGGGCCGCCAGCGGCGCGATCTTAGCCGCGATCGGCATTGCCATCATCGCGATTTCCTGGCGCTATCCGTTTGGAACCGTAACCCAGATGGGTCCCGGTTTCATTCCACACTATGTGGGTCTTGGCATTGTCGCTCTGGGTGTTGTGATCCTGATCACCGATCTGCGTTCGGATGCGGTCAAACCGGTCAATCCGATCCGCTGGCGTGCCTTCGTGCTGATCTCGGCGGGCATTTCTCTCTTTGCGCTGCTCATCAACTGGCTAGGGCTTGTCCCGGCGATGTTCCTCTCGGTTGCGGTTTCCATGCTTGCCGATGACGAGGCGACGCCGCTGGGAATCCTGATCTACGCCGGTGCCATGACAGTTCTCGGCTGGGCGCTGTTCATCAAGGCCCTTGGCCTTCCTCTCACTGCATTTCTGGTCTGAGCCATGTTTGAACAATTTCTCCTTGGTCTGACCCAAGTCATGCAGCCGGACGTGCTGATTTACGCGTTTATCGGCGTGCTGGTCGGGCAATTGATTGGCGTCCTGCCCGGGATCGGAGCGATTTCGGCGATTTCGCTGCTGTTGCCCATCACCTTCTATCTCGATGCCACCACGTCGATGATCATGCTGGCGGGAATCTACTATGGTTCGCAATATGGCGGATCAATCGCATCCATCCTGCTGAACTTGCCCGGTACGCCGTCGTCGGTTGTGACCTGCCTTGAGGGCTATCCGCTGGCCCAAAACGGCAAGGCGGGGCTTGCCCTGTTCGTCACAGCCATGTCGTCTTTCTTTGGCAGCATGGTCGGGGTCGCGATTGTTGTGCTTGCAGCAATTCCGATGGCGCATTTCGCGCTCAAGTTCGGCGCACCCGAATATACGATGCTGGTCACAGTGGGGCTGTTGGCGGCCTCGCTGATCGGCACTGGCAGCCAGATCCGGGCCTTTGCCATGGTCCTTGTTGGGATCGCACTTGGCCTTGTCGGAGCGGACCTAACCACTGGCACATATCGGTTTGTTCCGGTTCCGGAACTGGCCGATGGCATCAGCCTCGTGTCGCTGGCCATGGGGCTGTTCGGCGTAAGCGAAGTCATTCGCAACGCCGGCTTGAAACGCCCAGAGCAGGCCCCGATCAGCGTCTCTCTGCGGGACATCATTCCAACGCGCGAACAGTTTCGCGCGCTGATCAGCCCAGCGTTCCGCGGCGCTGGCATCGGCAGTGCCTTTGGAGCGTTGCCGGGCACGGGGGCCGCGATTGCCTCGTTTATGGCTTATGCACTGGAGCGCAAGGTGACGCGCAAGCCGGAGGAATTTAGCAAAGGCAGCCTCGCGGGCCTGTCTGCGCCCGAAGCGGCCAACAATGCGGCGGCGCAGACTGGCTTTATTCCGACGCTGACACTGGGTATTCCGGGCGACGCCGTGATGGCGCTGATCATCGGCGCGCTGATCCTCAACGGGATCATTCCGGGACCACGCCTGATGGTCGACGAGCCACAGTTGTTCTGGGGTGTGATCGCCAGCTTTTTCGTCGGCAATATCATCCTGCTGCTGATCAACATCCCATTGATCCGGCTTTGGGTGCTGTTGCTGCGCATTCCCTATCAAAAGCTTTTTCCGGGCATCGTTTTGATGATCTGCGTCGGCGTCTATTCCCACCGCAACAGCGTGACGGATGTGGTGATGACCCTGCTCTTTGGCGTGCTTGGCTACTTCATGAAGCGATACCGCTTCGAGCCCGCGCCGGTCCTTCTGGGCTTTGTCCTCGGGCCGATGCTGGAGGAGAACTTCCGCCGCACGATGTTGCTCTATAGCGGCGATTTCACCGTCTTCGTCACCCGCCCCATCTGCGCCGTGCTTGTCGGCCTGTGCGTGCTGCTCTTTGTCTGGGCCGCAATCACCGGGAAACGGACCCGCAAACAGAATCTCTTGAAGCCGTCGTAACGGCTTTGGAGGCAGGCCCAAGCCCGGGGTCAGATCAACGAAGAACGGGCTGATAAACCAAGGGAGAGAAAGATGTTCAAGAAACTCATGGTGGCCTTGCCGCTCGTCGCGGCTCTGTCCGGTACAGCATTTGCCCAAGACAGCTATCCTGACAAATCGATCCGGCTGGTGCACGGCTTCGGGCCCGGCGGTAACGCGGACACCGTGTCTCGCATCATTGCAGAGGCCATGAGCGAGGGCCTCGGTCAGCCGGTCGTGGTGGAATCCAAACCCGGGGCAGGCGGGACCGTGGCGTCGGACTATGTCTCAAAGTCCGATCCTGACGGCTATACGATGCAGCTTCTGGTGGGAGGGCATGCGGTCGCCGCCGCGCTCTATAACAAGCTGCCCTACGACACGCTGGGCGATTACACCTATATCTCCACGATCGGCCAGTTTCCGTTCTTTGTTGCAACGCAAACAGGCAAGTTCGAGTCCATCGAGGATCTGATCGAACAGGCCAAGGCTGCACCCGGCACGTTAAAGATTGGCCATTCCGGCGTTGGGTCGACCCAGCACCTTACCGGTGAGCTGCTCGACCTGTCGACCGGTGCCAAGTTTATCCACATCCCATACAAAGGCGGTGCCGCCGCTGCGACGGCGCTGTTAGGTGGTGAGGTCGATGTGTTGATCGACACCGGCACCGTGATTAGCGGCCAGGCCGAAGGCGGGGCCTTTGATATTCTGGCGGTGACATCGGATGTGCGTTGGCCTGGTTTTGACGACGTGCCGACCCTGGATGAAACCGTGGCCCCCGGCACAGACGTCGTGTCCTGGACCGGCATCGGGATGCCTGCCGGCGTGCCAGAAGAGATCGTCGCGAAAGTCAGCGCAGAAATGCAGCGCATCATGGCTCTGCCTGGCGTGCAAGAAAAGGTTGAGACTCTCGGCGCCAAGCCGGGCGCATCCAGCAATGAAGAGTTGCTCGACATGGTGCAAAGCCAGATCGAAACCTGGACCAAAGTTGTCGAAAGCGCTGGAGTTCCCAAGCGCTGACGCGGCTGCGGGCCCGTTCCTGTTATAGGCGGGCCCGCGTTCGATCTTCAGACCACCTCCCTTTATCGCCCCTACAACCGTCACAAGGACAGGACCATGAGTGCCGAAACCCCGGAAGAGACGATGGGCAAAATGCTTGGTAAGGCGCTTTATGTTGTCACCACCAGCCCCGCCCGCGGCCCCGGACTGCGCGAGGTCCTGCCCGCACATCTGGAGTATCAGGTGAAACTGGAACGCGAGGGCAAGCTATTTGGCGCCGGGCCGTTGTTTGACGAGGGCGGCGAAGCCCCAGTCGCCGGAATGATCGTGCTGCGCGCCGGATCCTATGACGAAGCGCGCGCCCTGGCTGACCAAGACCCGTTCCATGCCAAAGGCTTGCGCAGCTACACCATCCAGAAATGGAAAATGAACGAAGGCGCGATGACCTTGACGATCCGCTACTCCGATCAAAGCGTCATCGTCGCCGATTGAGGCCGGAAATCCTGCGTCTGAACTCTCACTGGAGCTACTGAATTGACCTCATTCCATGCTAATCTGATCGCCGGCGACTGGTGTGACGGTGACGCCGCGCCGAACATCAACCCATCTGATCGCGACGACGTGGTCGGCCACTACGCCCGCGCCAGCGAGGCGCAGACCCAAGACGCGATCGCCGCCGCCAAGGCTGCCTTTCCGGCCTGGTCCCGGTCCGGCCCATTGGAGCGTCACGCGGTCCTGCGCAAGGCAGCCGATGAGATTCTCGCCCGCAAGGACGAACTTGGCCGCTTGTTGTCCCGCGAGGAGGGCAAGACATTGGCCGAAGGCATCAGTGAGACGGTGCGCGCGGCCCAGGTCTTTGATTTCTTCGCCGGAGAAGCACTGCGTCTTGCCGGAGAGGTTCTGCCTTCGGTGCGGCCCGGCGTTGGCGTCGAAATTACCCGAGAGGCGATGGGCGTTGTAGGCATCATTACGCCCTGGAACTTCCCTATCGCCATCCCCGCCTGGAAGATCGCGCCCGCCCTTTGCTACGGCAACACGGTGGTCTTTAAACCGGCCGATCTCGTGCCCGGAAGCGCTTGGGCCATCTGTGACATCCTGCACCGGGCGGGCTTGCCTGCCGGGGTGCTGAACCTCGTGATGGGGCGCGGCTCGATCGTGGGCGAAACCATGGTGAACAGCCCCGATGTCGATGCCCTGACCTTCACCGGCTCGGTCGGAACGGGGCGCAGCATTCTCGCCAAGTCCTCGCCCTTCATGCGCAAGTTGCAGCTTGAGATGGGCGGCAAGAACCCGATGGTGGTTCTTGACGATGCGGATATTAATGTGGCGGTCGAGGCAGCGGTGAACGGCGCCTTTTTCTCGACCGGGCAGCGCTGCACGGCCTCGTCCCGGCTGATCGTGCAGGCCGGCATTCATGATCGGTTCGTTGACGCGATGGTCGAGCGGCTCAAGTCTGTGCGCGTCGATCACGCTTTGAAAGAGGGCACGGATATCGGCCCCGTGGTCGATGAAAGCCAACTGGCGCAGAATGAGCGTTACATCGGCATTGGCCGCGAGGATGGTGCAAATTTGGCCTTCGGCGGAGAGCGGCTGACGCGCGACACCGACGGCTTCTTTCAGCAACCCGCGCTGTTCACCGAGGCAACGAACGACATGACCATCGCCCAAGAGGAGATCTTTGGCCCTGTTGCGGCGGTCATCCGGGTGTCCGATTATGACGAAGCACTGGCGGTGGCCAATGATACGGAGTTTGGCCTGTCCGCCGGGATCTGCACCACGAGCCTGAAGCACGCAACGCATTTCAAGCGCAACGCAGAGGCCGGTATGGTCATGGTCAACCTGCCCACAGCCGGCGTGGATTTCCATGTGCCTTTTGGTGGGCGCAAAGGCTCTAGCTACGGGTCGCGCGAGCAGGGGCGCTATGCTGCCGAATTCTTCACCACTGTCAAAACCGCCTATCAACGGGCCTAATCCAAAGTACAAAACAGATGATATATGAAATGCGGGTCTATACCTGTGCGCCGGGGCAGCTTCCGCTGCTTTTGAAGCGGTTTGAGGACACAACGCTTGGCATCTGGGAACGTTTGGGCATCCGCCCTGCCGGTTTTCTGACTACAGTGGTTGGGCCTAAAAACACCGATCTGACCTATTTTCTTGCCTGGGACAGTCTGGCCGAGCGCGAGGAGAAATGGGCGCAGTTCGCAGGCGATCCAGAGTGGGTCAAGGCCCGCGCGGCCCATGTCGAAGCGCACGGCGAAGTCGTGACCAACATTGCCAGCAGCTTCATGCAGCCCACGGCGTTTTCCAAAGCACTGCTTTAAACACGCTTGCGCCACTTAAACCGGGCAGGCGGGACGGCATCGCGCGTTTTTTGTCCCAGCGCCCAGACCTCATCAAGGATCTGCGCGTGACGCTCTAACACAGACACTTGAGCTCCGCTGTAATGGCGGGGCTCAGGTCTGTTTCAGCCCAAGACTGCTGTGATATTCGCGTTGGTAAGACTGCCGGTCGGGATTTGATCGAGTACCATCTTTCGGGCAATCTGCGTAGAAGCCAGGTTCACCGGCCGAAGGTCAGAGGCAGCACGAGCGACACGGCTGCCAAAACACCGACATCGGGCAGACCGCCGATCAGGGTGCCCAGGGTGACGTCGATGGCGCACATCAACAATCCCTGCCATGACAGTGCAATCTCAAGGCGGCGCGCACGTTCAAGACGACCTCTCCGCCGCCCCTAATCGGGCGACGGAACTCTCTTAGGCGCAAAGCGGCACCATCTACAGCCACTCTTTCCTGCTGAGCGACACAGATGGCCATCCGAGCTGCGCGGCTGTGGCTGGCATCAACTATCCGAGGCCGATCGCACTGCAGAACTACGTGTATTCGGGCAGTAGGCACTTTCAATCTCGGTATTGGCTGGAAGAGGGCCTGCCATTCCGTCACCGTCAGGCCCGCGCGACGAAACGCCGGGTGCCCCCATATCGATGCGCGGAGCCTTTAAAACCACGCCAGCGCATACGCCAAGGCGGCGCGCTGTGGCGCCGGGGCAGATGGCCATGGTCATGCCCGCTTGCTTCGCCTTAGAAAGGCGGAGCAATTTGGAGGAGGTTTCATGCATTACGGCGACACGCGCCCCGAGATCCTGAAATACGATCCGTTCAAGGCGATCATCGCGCCTCGGCCCATCGGCTGGATCGGCACGCGCAATGCGCAGGGTGTTCCCAATCTGGGGCCCTATTCCTTTTTCAACGCGATTGGCAACGCGCCCCATATGATCTGTTTTACCTCCGAAGGCCTGAAGCATTCGGTGGTCAATGCGCGCGATCAGGGGGCGTTTACCTTTTCGCTCGCGACGGAGGATCTGGCGCAGGCGGTGAACGTGTCCTCGGCGGTGTGGGATGATGGGGCGGATGAATTCGCGCAGGCCAGTCTGGCGATTGGCGAAAGCGTCGCGACGACTGCGCCCTTCGTGGCCGACAGCCCGGCGGCATTGGAATGCGTGACCGTGTCGTTTCAGCAGATTGTCGACCGTGACGGCGCGCCGGTGGACCGCTACATGGTGATCGGACAAGTGGTGCAGACCCATATCAACGACGCCTATATTCGCGAAGGCCGGTTCGATACGGCAGCGGCGCGGCCCATCGCGCGGATGGGCTATCGTGATTATGCTACCGTGACCGAGGCGTGGGAACTTGATCGGCCCGACAGTTAAGCGGCGACTTCAGAGGCAAGGGAGCACAATGGCTCTGTCCACCACCCCCATGCATGATTGGCAGCCGGAACTGCGGACGCTGCGCTATTTCCTATGTGTGGCGGAAGAGAAGAACATGACCCGCGCGTCGGAGCGGTTGCGCATCGCGCAGCCGGCGCTGAGCCGTCAGATCGCACGGCTGGAGCAGGATCTGGGGCTGAAGGTGTTCAATCGCACCGCGCGCGGGATGGAGCTGACCGAGGCGGGCGAGATCCTGCAGCGCCGCGCCTATGCCATCATGGCGCAGATCGCGCAGGCCCATCACGACGTCACCGCCCATGCTGACGCGCCGCGCGGGGTGGTGGTGGTGGGCATGCCGCCCACGCCCGGCGAATTCATCATTCCGCCCCTGCTGACGCGGATCAAGCGCGACTACCCCGATATCGAGCTGCGCTTTGTCGAGGGGTTCTCGAACGCGCTGGAGGGGAAGCTGACGCAGGGCGAAATCGGGCTTGCCGTCATGCACGACCCGCCCTTGCGCGATGACGTTGTCGCCGTCGAATTGCTGGTCGAGCATCTGTTCATGATCGGGCCCAGCGGGGCGCTGGATCAGGACGAATACACACTGGCGGAAGCGGCGGTGATGCCGCTGATCATGCCCAGCCGCCCCAATTTCCTGCGCCTTTTGGTGGATAAACACGCCGATGCGGTGGGCGCGGAGTTGAACATCGTGCAGCGCGCCGATGGGGTCTGGCATCTGAAATCTCTGGTGCGCGACGGGCATGGATTCACCATCCTGACCTATGGCGGGGTGATGTCCGAGGTTCAAAATGGCACGTTAGAGGCGCGGCCGATTGTGCGCCCGACGATGACATGGACCTTGTGCACCGCGACCAAGGCAGACCAGCGGACCAAGATGGCAATTCAGGTGGTGGAGGCCTGCGTGCGCAAGATCGTTGACGAACTCGTCGTGTCGGGGATCTGGAAGTAGCGATACCTATTCGGTATCATGCCGATGATATAACAGTATTTGAAGTATGCCTTCCCGTGGCGCAGGTTGGTCCTTGGACGGGCAGGAGGAACGCCCGATACCTTGGGAGGATACATGTTTATTAACGCAATTTTGCGGTCGTCGGCGCTTGCGCTGGTGGCTGTCACCGGCCTTGCCGCCACCGCGCAGGCCGAGACTTACAAATGGTTGACGTTCAAGCCGCAGGGCGCGGGCGACGCGCAGGCGGTGACGACGCAATGGCTTGTCGATGAGTTCGAGAAGCGCACCGACGGCAAGCATAAGATCGAAGTGTTCTGGGGCGGCTCCGTCGCGAAAACCCGCGAAATCCCCGACGCTCTGGCCGCGGGTGTGGGCGATTTTGGCGATATCATCACGCCCTATTTCCCCGATCAGATGCCGCTCAACAATGCCGTGGGCTTCTTTATCCCGCAGCCGATGAACACGCTCGAAGTGGGCCAGTTCATGGAGGAGCTGCACGCGACCTATCCGGAATTCGAGGATGAGCTTGCCAGCCAGAACCTGCATGCCATCGGCTTCCGCCCGCTCGAAGATTACGGTCTGCTGTGCAACAAGCCGGTCAACAGCGTCGAGGATATGGAGGGTCTGCGCATCCGCTCCTACGGCTTCGCCTATCCCAAGCTGATCGAAGCACTGGGCGCATCGCCCGTCTCGATTGCCACGTCGGAGGCCTATGAGGGTCTGCAGCGGTCGATCATTGATTGCACGCCCATCGGTCCGGCACTGGCGCGCGGCTGGAAATACGATGAGGTCGCCAAGTATTACATCGAAATCCCGCTTGGCGCGTCCTTCGGGCACCTGCTGGCGATGAACCTCGACAGCTATAACGGCATGGATGACGACACCCGCGCCGTGATCGATCAGCTGGGTCGCGACTACCTTGTCGAATACGCCCGCGTGCTGAGCGAGGACGAAACCCGCGTGCGCGAGCTGTGGCAGGGCGAGCTGGGCGTCGAAGTGATCGACTTCCCGCAGGCCCAGCTTTTGAACGTGTTGGAGGATGCCGGCGTCAAGGAGGTCCGTCAGGAATGGATCGACAAGGCCAATGAGGCCGGTGTCCCCGCTGACGAGATCGCCAAATCGCTGGCGTTCGACGACGCTCCGTCCTGATCGACGAACCATTGGCCCCGCGTCTTAGCTGCGCGGGGCCCGCACATCTGCGAAAGCCCCTGACATGCAATTCATGGAATCCCTGCGCCGCCGCTACGGCGCGCTTCTCTATCTGTGCGGCCTCGCCGCCGGTGTCCTGCTCTTCGCGGTGATGCTGCTGGTCGTCGCCAATGTGGTGATGCGCTACGCCTTTAACCAGCCGGTCACCGGCACGCTGGAGCTGACCGAAAGCGCGCTGCCGCTGATCATCTTCTTTTCGCTCGCGCTGACGCAGTCGCATGGCGGCCATATCAAGGTCGTGCTGCTGACCCAGCATCTGTCGCCCCGGCTTGGCCGCGCGGCCAAGGTGCTGGCGATGATTTCAGGGTTCATCCTGTTTGCATGGGCGGCCTATGCGGGCTGGAACATGGCGGCCAAAAGCTTTGCCATCGGTGAGTTGGAGCGCGGCGCGATCCGCTTTCCGATCTGGCCCGTCAAATTCGCGGTGTTCTTCGGCCTTGCCCTGCTGGCGGTGCAATTCCTGCTCGACGGGATCTGGGTCGCGCTGGGCGGCACCCTTCCTGATGAAACCGACGAGGTGATGGAATGAGCTCGCTTGTGATTGGCGGCATCGGTGTCGCCGCGCTGTTCGGCGGTATTCTTCTGGGCATCAACGTCATGGTGGTGCTGGGTCTGGTGGGCGCCTTTGGGCTGGCGGCGCTGGTCGGGTTCAACGCCGCGACCGCGATCCTTGGCACCGTGTTTTTCGACACCACCCATTCGTTCCATTTCTCGGTAATCCCGCTGTTTTTGCTGATGGGCTTCTTCGCGATGCGGGCGGGTCTGGGTGAGGATCTGTTCGAGGCGACGACCAAATGGCTGGGCAACCTGCGCGGCGGGCTTGCGATTTCCACCACGCTCGGGGCTGCGGCCTTTGGCGCGGCGTCAGGCTCCTCCGTTGGCACCGCAACGGTGTTCACCAAGCTGGCGCTGCCGCAGATGCTCGACCGTGGCTATGACAAAAGCCTCGCTTCGGCCTCCATCGCCATTGCGGGCACGCTGGCGGTGATGATCCCGCCCTCGGCGTTGGTCGTGGTCTATGGCATCCTGACCGACAGCTCCATCGGCGCGCTTTTGATTGCGGGGTTCATTCCCGGTGTGGTCTTCGCGCTGGTGCTCTGCCTTGCGATCTGGCTCACCGTGTGGCGGCGGCCGGAACTGGCGCCGCGCGAAAGCTATAACTTCACCCTGCGCGAGAAATTCGCCTCGCTGAAGCTCGCCGGGCCGCTGGTGCTGATTATCCTGCTGATCGTCGTTGGGCTTTACGCCGGGATATTTACCCCGACCGAGGCAGGCGGCATTGGCGCCTTCGCGACCTTCACGCTGGCCATCATACGGCATCGCGGCGTTGGCGGGGTGGAACTGCGCAAGACCCTGCTGGAGACGATCCAGACCTCTGCCATGATCTTCGGCATCCTGATCGCCGCGCTGGTGTTTTCCAAATTCCTCGCGCTGTCGGGCGTCGCCAACACGGTCGGCGGCTTCCTCACCGGATTGGAGGTGAACCGCTGGGTCATCGTGGTGCTGGTGTCGCTGATCTATCTGGCGCTCGGCATGATGATGGACGCGCCCGCGCTGCTGGCGATCACCCTGCCGATCACCCATCCGGTGATGATGGATCTGGGGTTCGATCCGATCTGGTTCGGCATCTTCGTGGTGCTGCTGGTCGAAATTGGCGCGGTCACGCCGCCTGTCGGGATCAACTGCTTCGTCGTGCAATCCGCGTCGAATGGTCGTGTGTCGCTGGAGCAGGTGTTCAAGGGGCTGGTGCCCTTCGTGCTGGCGGGCTTTGCGATGTTGGTCCTGCTGAGCCTGTTCCCGCAATTGGCGCTGTTCCTGCCGGAGACGATGCTGTGACCATGATGACAACCACCCCGCAGGCCCTGAGCGGGCCGGGCCGGGGCGGGCGCGCGGTGCTGCGCTCGACCCTGACCTCGCCCTACGGGCGCAAGGTGCGCATGGCGGCCTCGGTGCTGGGGCTTTCCCCCCGGATCGAGGTCATCGCCGCCGACACCCGCGATGTGACCGATGATCTGCGCCATCAAAACCCGCTGGGCAAGATCCCCTGCCTGATGACCGATGACGGCACCTTGTTCGACAGCCGGGTGATCGTCGAATTCCTCGACATGCTGGCTGGCGGCGACCGCCTGATCCCGCGCGATGGCCCGGCCCGGTTTCGCTGCCTGACACAGTCTAGTCTGGCCGATGGCGTCACCGATGCGGCACTGTTGATGGTCTACGAAGACCGGTTTCGCGCGCCTGCGCAGAAATCCGACGAATGGCTCACCCATCAGCGCGGCAAGATTGAGCGCGGCCTGACCACGCTTGCCGCCGCGCCCCCCGATCCGCGCCGCACCGATGCGGCGTCGATCTCGCTGGCCTGCGCGCTGGGATATCTTGACTGGCGCATGCCGGTGGAGTGGCGCACCTGCTGGCCCGCGCTTGTCGACTGGCAGGCGGCCTTTGCCGCCGCCGAGCCTGCCCATGCCGAAACGGAGAGACCGCAATGACCGACTGGCCCGAACAGCGCCTTCCCGCGCCCGATCCCGCCAATTATGACGCCCGCCAGCAGCAGATCCACGACGCCATTGCGTCAGGTCCGCGTAGCGGTGTGCGCGGGCCGCTCGCGGTCTGGCTGCACCGGCCCGAACTGGCCGCGCGGGCGCAGGATTTGGGGCGCTACTGCCGCTATGACACCTCGCTGGAGCCACGGCTGAGCGAGTTGGCGATCCTGACCATGGCGCGGCACTGGGATGCCGAATACGAGTGGTTCGCGCATAAGCCCCCCGCGCTGAAGGCGGGGTTGCCCGCGCCGGTGGTGGAGGCGCTGCGCACCCGCACGCCGCCGCCCTTTGACGATGACGAAACCCGCGTGACCCATGCCGTGACGGTGTCCGTGCTGGAAACCCGCGATGTGAGCGATGCGCTTTATGCCGAAGCGGAGTCGGTGCTGGGCACCGGGCGGCTCGTCGATCTGGTGGGCGTGATCGGCTATTACACGTTAATTTCCGCCACGCTGAACGTGTTTCGCATCTCGCCGCCGCAGGATGCCGGGAGGCAGCTTTCATGAATGACGCCCCTCGCACATGGAATAGCGCGCCTTCCGCGCCGACCTTGACCCTGCCCGCAGGCGCCACCGACTGCCATGTGCATGTCTTTGGCCCCGTGGCGCGGTTTCCCTTCGCGCCGGAAAGCGGCTCCAAACCCGGTGACGCGCCAAAAGAGGCGCTATTCGCATTGCATGACATGCTGGGATTCGAACGCTGCGTGATCGTGCAATCGGGCTGCCACGGCCATGATAACGCCGTGGTGGCCGACGCCATCGCCGCCCGTCCGGGGCGCTATCTGGGCATTGCGCTGGCCCCGCCCGACATCTCCGACACGCGTATCCGGGCGCTGCATGCGCACGGGTTTCGCGGCGTGCGGTTCAATTACATGGCGCATCTTGCCCCCGGCGCCAGCCATGATGAATTGCGCGCGCTGGCACCGCGTCTGGCGGATCACGGCTGGCAGTTGCTGATCCATATGGAGGCCGGGCTGATCGACGATCTGGCCCCGGTGCTGGCGGATCTGCCCTGCACGGTGGTGATCGATCACATGGCCCGCATCGACGCGACGCTGGGTATGGATCAGGCGCCATTCCAGACCCTGCTGAAACTGGCCGAGAAGCCCCATATCTGGGTGAAGGTTTCGGGGTCCGAGCGCTGCTCGGGGCAGGAGCCGCCCTATGCCGACGCCACCCCCTTTGCCGCGCGTCTGGTCGATCTGTTCCCCCATCGCACCATCTGGGGCACCGACTGGCCGCATCCGAATTACCGCGCCGCCCCGCCCGATGACGGGCTGCTGGTGGATACGCTGAAGGTCATCGCGCCCGAGCCTGCCGCGCTGCGGCGGCTGCTTGTCGATAATCCCCAACGACTTTACGCATTCGGAGAGGACGCATGACCGGACGGCTGCAGGGCAAGGTCGCAATCATCACCGGCGCGGGTTGTGTCGGTCCCGGCTGGGGCAATGGCCGCGCCGCCTGCGTGCGGTTCGCGCAGGAGGGCGCGCGCGTCTTTGCCGTCGATCTGAACCTTGACGCGATGGAGGAAACCCTGACCCGCGCCCGTGCGACCGGCGCGGAGGTGGAGCCGCATCAATGCGACGTCACGGATCGCGCAGCGGTCGAGGCGATGGTCGCCGCCTGCCTCGCACGGTTCAAGCGGGTCGATATCCTCGTCAACAATGTCGGCGGCTCCGCCAAGGGTGGCCCGGTCGATTTGTCGGAGGAGGATTGGGACCGGCAGATGGCCTTCAACCTCAAGTCCGTCTACCTGACCTGCCGCGCGGTGCTGCCGGAAATGGCTGGACAGGGGGCGGGTGCAATCGTCAATACGTCCTCTACCTCGGGCACGCGCTGGACCGGCGCGGCGCAGGTGGCCTATGCATCGTCCAAGGCCGCCGTGATCCAGTTCGGCAAAGTGACGGCCGTCGAATACGCCCCCAAAGGCGTGCGGGTGAATACCGTCGTGCCCGGCCAGTTGCACACGCCGATGGTCGAGGCGCGGCTGGCAGGGCAGCGCGCGGGCGGTGATGTGGATACGCTGCTGGCGCAGCGCGTGGCCCGTATTCCGATGGGCTGGATGGGCGACGGGCGCGACACCGCCAATGCGGCGCTGTTTCTGGCCTCCGACGAGGCGCGTTTCATCACCGGCACCGAAATCACCGTCGATGGTGGCATGTCGGTGCGCTGCGACTGAAACGCCCGCGCCGGGCAGGCTAACGGCGCGGTGATCCCGCCTAGCCGCTGGCGCGCGGCACGAAGGTAAACCCGGTGTCATGGATGCGGGGCGCGTCGCGGGTGCTGTCGGGGTCGGCGGCAGGACCGGCAAGCGGGTCGCGCGCGATGATGCAGCTTGCGACCTTGGCCGCGATCAGGTCCGCCGCCGGGCGGATCGTGGTCAGCGGCGGCACCGTCTGTGCTGCGAAATCAAGATCTCCGAACCCCGCCACTGCCAGCGTGTCCGGCACGGCGATCCCACGGCGTTGCGCCTCAAACAGCACGCCAAGCGCCAGCGTATCGTTGGAACAGGCCACCGCGCGGGCCGGGGCCTCGGCCATTGCGGCGAGCAGCCGCGCGCCCGACGCGGTGCTGGCCGGTTGCGCGTCCTCCAGCAGGCGCGCGGGTATCGCGGCCTGCGCCATTTCATCCAGAAACCCCTGTGCCCGCTGGGCGGCCCGCACATCTTCGTTCAGCCGCGCGCCAAGGAATGCGGCGCTCTCATATCCCTGCTCGATGAACCGGCGCGCGATGCAACGCCCTGCGGCCTCGTGCGAAAACCCGACCGCTTGATCGATTGGCGTGCAGCCGAGTTCCCACATTTCCACCACCGGGGTTGCGGTCTTGCGCAGCAGGTGGCGCGTGGCGTCTGTATGGGTGCAGCCGGTCAGCACGATTGCCGCCGGCGCCCATGAGAGGGCGGCGCGGACCAGCGCTTCTTCCTGGTCGCGGGAATATTCGGTGTGCCCGACCAGCGTCTGCAATCCGTGGCGCGCCAGCAGGCGCTCCAATTCAGTGACGGTTTCGGAAAAGAACGCATTGCGCAGCGACGGCACGATGACGCTGACGACGCGCGACCCCGCTGCGGCCAACCCCCCCGCGACATAGTTGGGCACATAGCCCAACTCGTCGATCACGGCCTTGACCCGCAGGCCAATCCGTTCCGACACAGCCGCCGGTTTGCGCAGGTAGAGCGACACGGTCGAAGGCGACACTTCGGCCATCCGCGCGACATCGGTCATGGTGATGCTCTGCATCTTGCGCCGTTTACGCTGCGACCTTGGGCTGTCGGGGCTGTCCATCGTCCTCACACGACCTGTTCCTGCGGAGCCTGCAAGATAGCAGGCGCAGGGCGCGGAACAAGAAGAACGCCGGGGCGCGCCGGTCGAAGCGTGCGATTAGCGCGCCCCAGTGGGGCCTGCGCCGGGCGAGGACGTCGCGGCAGAGGCCGCAGTCGGGGCGGGATGGGAGGTCTGGGAAGAGGCCGGAGGAGGGGCCGTCGATTCCCGCACCACCAGAGAAAAATCCAGCTCCCGATGTGGGATCGTCGGCTCCCCGGCGAGGTTGGCGGTCAGCCACTGGCCCGCACAGACCCAGATTTCGTCCGTGGGCATGTGGATGGTGGTCAGGCTCGGGTTCAGATGGCGGCTCCAGTCGAGGTCGTCGAACCCGACAAAGGAGACATCTTCGGGCACTTTCAGCCCCATGCGGATCGCTTCCAGCATCACGCCATAGGCAATGACGTCATTGCCGCAGATCACCGCTGTCGGATGGTCCCCCGCGGAAAACAACGTTCGAGCGGCCTGCCGCGCTTCGTCCAGATGGTAATTTACCTGCATTTGCCAATGCGCCGGCGGGGTGGCGCCATGTTCGGCCAGCACCGTCAGCGCGCCGCGGGTTCGTGCCTGCGCGCGATCATTATTGCTGTGGATGGCTGACACGGTCGCCACGCGGCGATGGCCCAGTTCCATCAGGTGCCGGGTGATCCGCACGCCTGCGGCTTCGTTATCGACGCCGACGCTGGGATAGGGCTTTTCCGGCTCGTAAACGCCGACATTCACAAAGGGGATCGCATGCGACAGCAACATGCGCCGCAGGTCGGGATGGCGGGCATCGCCGCGCAGGATCAGCCCGTCGATGCCCCGTGAGACAAGGTTGCGCGCCTGCTCCAGCTCGATCTCCAGATCGTATTCATTGGTGGCCAGCAGCAGCAGGTAATTTTGCGACGCGAGATAGGATTGCAGCGCCTGAAGCCCGCGCGCGAACATGGCGTTATCGACGGTCGGGACGATGGCGCCGATGGTCCGGGTGCGCCGCGATGACAATGCGCGCGCCGACGCATCGGGAATATAGCCCAGATCGCGAATGGCGGTGGTGATCCGATCCCGAAGCTTTTCGCTCACGCTGTCGGGGCGGTTGAGCGCCCGTGACACGGTCGCGGTCGAGACATTCGCCGCGCGGGCCACATCCCGGATGCCGATGGATTGCGTGCTGTCTGTCATAGGCCCCATTGGCAACGGTTACATTTCAATCCCGTCTTCTAACATAAAAAACGGCTTACCGTCACTAGGGTCTGCCACGTCAACCAAGGCGATTGACCGAATCGTAACGCTGCTATATGTAACCGGTTACAAGTTGCGAGTATGGGAGAAGGTGCCCGCAGCTTCATATGGGAGGATATGGAAATGACGGTATTTAAGTTCGCAGGGCCGAGCACGGCTTGCGCCTTGGCGATGGCTGCGGTGTCGGGCCTGCCGGCGATGGCGCAGGAGGGTGCTTTCGACTGGCGCGCTCACGAAGGTGAAACGGTTTCGTTTCTCGCCAATAACAACCCCTGGGCCACGACGGTTCTCAAATACGCCGATGAATTCGAAGAGCTGACCGGGATCGAACTGGCGGTGGACAGCTATCAAGAACAGCAGATGCGCCAGCGCCTGTTGACCGTGATGAACGCCCGCAGTGACGAAATCGACGTGTTCATGACCCTGCCATCGCGCGAGGGCATGCAATTCGCCGCGGCCGGCTGGTATCACGATCTGGCGGAATTCGCGCAATCCGATGTCGCGTCCGATTACGATTATGACGGGCTGAGCCGCGCGCTGCTGGATGCGGCCACCTTCGATGGCGTGCTGACCGGCATGCCGCTCAATATCGAGGGGCCGCTGCTTTATTATCGGACCGACGTGTTCGAGAAATGCGACGTGGCCCCGCCCACGACGCTGACCGAAATGCAGGCTGCCGCCGCGACCATCGCGGAATGCGAGCCGGGCATGACGGCGTTTGCCACGCGCGGGCTGAAGCCTGCGCTGCCCTATACGTTCAGCAACATGCTCCACAATATGGGGGGCAGCTACATGGCGGACGGAAAGTCGAATCTCTGCTCCGCCGAGGGTAAGGCCGCGATCGAGCTTTATGCCAGCATGTTGGAGGATTATGGCCCTCCGGGCGCGGTGAACTACAGCTTCTATCAGCTGACCTCGCTCTATCGGGCGGGCAGGGCGGCCATGTCGTTCCAGTCGTCGAACGAATTTCCCGGAGTGATGGAGGGCGGCGCCCGGCTTGAGGATACCGGCCTCATGCCATTGCCAGCCGGTGATGGCGGCTCCGTGCCGACCGCGATTGGCTGGGCCCTGTCGGTTTCGGGCTTCAGCGATAATCCCGATGCGGCGTGGTATTTCGTGCAATGGGCCACCAGCCCCGAAATGCAGTCCCGGCTTGCCTTGGAAGGGATCGCACCCCCGCGCAGCGCCGCGGCGGAGAACCCCGAATACCTCGCATGGCTGGAGGAACAGCCTGTGCGTCAGGAATGGCAGGCAGCAATCGGGCAGCTTGCGGATACCGGGTCGTCGGAGGTCGGTTTCCCGATCATTCAGAACCCCGAATCCCGCGAATACATCGGACAGGCGGTGAATGCCGTCTTGCTGGGACAGGCGACAGTCGACGAAGCCTGCGCGGCTGCGGATGCTGAGCTGAACGCGCTGATCGAGCGCGAATAGGGTCTCCCCCTGACCGCCCGGCTGCCGCATCGCGATGGCCGGGCGGGCTTTCTGTCCACGCCACACCCAGACATTTCTGACCCTGACGGAGCGGTTTTCACCATGGCCGAACCATTCTCTCTGCCTGCGCAAACCTCTGTTGTCATCATCGGCGGCACGGGCGGGATTGGCAGCGCCATCGCGCGGCAATTCCTCCAGCTGGGGGCCGAGGTCACGATTACCGGCGCCAGCGAAAGCGAGATCGCTCAAAGCGGTCTGCGCGATCTGGCCGGGATCACCTGCGCCGTGCTCGACGTGACCGACGACGACGCCATGACACGGTTTGCCGCCGGGGTCGCGCGTCTGGATGTGCTGATCAATTGCGCGGGCATCCTGCGGCGCGACGCGGAATATGACATTCAGACATTCCGGCAGGTGATCGATGTGAACCTGACGGGGACATTTTCCGCCTGCGTCGCCTTTCGCTCCGCTCTGGCGGCGGCGGGCGGTGCTATCGTCAATATCGCATCGATGAATGCCGAACGCGCGCTGCCGCGCCTGCCGGGCTATTGCGCCAGCAAGGCCGGGGTGGTGATGGTCACCCGCGCGCTGGCCCATGCCTGGGCCCCTGACGGCATCCGGGTAAACGCGATCTCACCGGGCTTTATCGAGACCGAGATGAATGCCGAGGGCCGCGCCGATCCGGCCCATTACGAGCGCATCGCCGACCGCACCGCCCTCAAACGCTGGGGTCAGCCCAAAGATGTCGCCGGCGCCGTCGCTTTCCTTGCCATGCCTGCCTCCCGCTATGTGACCGGATCGGTCTACGCGGTCGATGGCGGCTTTCTCGCCAGCTGACGGAGGACGTGATGCGCGCCCATTCCCAGAAACATCAACTCACCGCACTGGCCGCGCCATCGGTCATCTTCTGTGTCGCCATGATTGCATTTCCGATTATCTACACGGTGTGGATCAGTTTTCAGTCGACCACCCCCACCGGCGGTATGCGTTTTGCCGGGGGCGGCAATTACAGCCGCATGGTGCAGGACGGCCAGTTCTGGAACGGGATCTGGGTGACGTTCTACCTGTATTTCCTGTCGTTGGCGCTGCAGCTTTTCTTTGGGACGTGGCTGGCGCTTTTGCTGTTCAACGCCAAGCGTCTGCCCGGCATCCTGCGCTCGCTGTTCATCTCGCCCTTCATGATGCCGCCAGTGGTGGCGGGGATGATGTGGATCGTCATCCTCGACCCGTCGCTGGGTGTGGCGAACTACCTGCTGACCTCACTCGGGTTGCCGCCCTCGACATGGCTGGCCTCTCCGGCGCTGGTCGTCCCGACGCTGGCGCTGATCGATACGTGGCAGTGGACGCCCTATGTCGCGCTGATCGTGCTGGGCGGGCTGCAATCCCTGCCGCCCAATGTCTATGAGGCCGCCGAAATCGACGGTGCGCCGCGCTGGAAGAAGCTGACACGCATCACCTTGCCGCTGCTTTTGCCGACGCTTGTGACCGCGATGGTGCTGCGCAGCGTCGATCTGCTGCGGTTTTTCGACCTGATCTACATCACCACACAGGGCGGCCCTGCCGATGCGTCGCTGACGCTCAATATCTACGGCTTCCGCACGGGGTTCGAATTCTTCCAGCTGGGTTATTCCGGCGCGCTGATGATCACCCTGTCCACCATCGTCCTCGGCGCGGTCATCGTGCTCAACAAGCTGCGCCAGAAAGTGGCGTGGTGAGCGCCCCCGCGCAGATCGGAGACCTGACATGAGCACTCTTTCAAACCCGATGTCCGACCGTGGCGCACGGATCGCCAATTCGGTCATGCTGACCATCGCCGGGATCATCGTCATCACGCCGACCTTCTGGATGGTGCTGTCCTCGTTCAAGCAATCCTTCGAGGTGACGGCCTATCCGCCGACGCTTCTGTTCACCCCGACACTGGAAAATTACGCGACATTGTCGGAACGCACGCCGTTTCTGAGCTACGCGCTCAACAGCATGATCGTCACGCTGGGCTCCACGTTTTTGGGGCTGCTCTTCGGCGCGCCTGCGGCCTTTGTCGCGTCATGGACCCGCGTCACATGGCCCGCCATTGTCACGCTGGTGGCGCGGATGGCGCCGGGGACGCTGTTTTTGCTGCCGTGGTATCTGATGTTTCGGCAGTTCGACATGATCGGCTCCTACTGGTCGCTGATCTTGACCCATGGCGTGATCACCATGCCGATCGTGATCTGGGTGCTGCTGCCGTTCTTCGACAACATCCCCCGCTCGATCTATGAGGCCGCGCAGGTCGATGGCTGCTCGCCGGCCTATGTGTTTTGGAAAATCGCGCTGCCGCTGGTCAGTTCCGGTCTTGTCGTCTCGACCATCCTCGCCTTCGTGTTTTCGTGGAATTACTTCCTGTTCTCGCTGGTCCTGTCGAATTCCGACACCAAGACGCTGATCGCGGCTTCGTTCAATTTCATCGGTGAGGGATCGACCAACTGGGGCGGGCTGATGGCCGCCGCCACACTGATCGCGCTGCCGCCGCTCGTCCTTGCAACCCTTGTCCAGCGCTGGTTGATTTCCGGCCTCACGCTGGGCGCCGTGAAAGGTTGACCGCCATGCCCACCGCATCCCCAACCATGCGCTACGCCGATTTTCAGGGCGGGGAGGCCATCGTGGTCTCAGACATGCCGCGCCCCGAACCCGCCCCCGGCGAGGCGATCCTGCGCGTCAGCCGCACCGCGCTCTGCGGCTCCGATTTCAAGCTGTGGCACAAGGGCGCGGCCCATGTCGCGGGCCATGAGATCTGCGGCCATGTCGCGCAGGCGGGTCACCCGCGCGACGGCCAGCATTGCGCGGTCTACATCCCCGAACATTGCGGCACCTGCGCCACCTGCCGCGCAGGCAATACCCAGATGTGCACCGAGGTCTCCTCGCTCATCGGGTGGAACCGCGATGGGGGCTATGCCGAATATCTGCGCGTGCCCGACAATTGTCTGATGCCGGTGCCCGATGACATTCCGCTGGATCTGGCGCCGCTGCTGCTGGACACGATTGGCACCTCTGCCCATGCGGTGCGCGAGGCGCGGCGCGTGCTGGCCACCCAGACGCCCCGCGTGCTGGTGACCGGGGCCGGGCCTGTCGGACTGGGCGTGCTGTTGGCGCTGCGGGCCATGGGCCATGAACAGGTCCATATGTCCGACCCCAACCCCGAGCGCATCGCGCTGGCCCAAGAATTCGGCGGCATCGCCGTGCCGGTGGGCGACCGCGCGCAGCGCTTCGACCTGATCCTTGAATGTTCCGGTGCCCATGCGGCGCGCGATCTGGCCATTGAATTGATCCTGCCCAAGGGCGTGATCGTGCTGGTGGGCGAAAACCCCGCGCCCTGGCAGATCCAGGAAGGCCCGGTGTTCCGCCGCAAGGATTTCATCATGCTGCGGACCTTCTATTTCCCGAAGGGCGATTTCACCCCCAATGTCGCGCTGCTGCGCGCCCATCGTGACGCCTATGCGCGTCTGGTGGACGACCGTTTCGGGCTCGACGCGCTGCCCGAGAAATTCGCTGAATTTGCGCAAGGCGGGCTGATCAAGCCCGTGCTGGCCTTCCCTGAGGAGGATCGCTGATGGCTTCGATCACCATGAAGAACCTGGTCAAGCGCTACGGCGCGGCGACTGTCATTCCCGAACTGTCGCTCGAAATCCATGACACTGAATTCGTGGTGCTTGTAGGGCCTTCGGGCTGTGGCAAATCCACATTGCTGCGGGTGCTGGCCGGGTTGGAGCCTACCAGCGGCGGCGAGCTGTATATCGGTGACGATCTGGTCAATGACGTCCCGCCCTCGCGCCGCGACATTGCGATGGTGTTTCAGGATTACGCGCTCTACCCGCATATGACCGTGCGCCAGAACATGGGGTTCGCGCTGGAAATGCGCGGCATGCCTAAGGCCGAGATCGCGGAGCGGGTCGATAATGCCGCGCGGCTTCTCGATATTGGCAAACTGCTGGACCGCCGCCCCAAAGCGCTGTCAGGCGGGCAGCGTCAGCGCGTCGCCATGGGCCGCGCCATCGTCCGCAATCCGCGTGTGTTCCTGTTTGATGAGCCGCTGTCGAACCTCGACGCCAAGCTGCGCGCGCAGGTCCGCGCCGAAATCAAGGCCCTGTCGGAGAAGCTCAAGACCACGATGGTGTTCGTCACCCACGATCAGGTCGAAGCCATGACCATGGCCGACCGGATCGTGGTGCTGAAGGAGGGCGAAATCCAGCAGGTCGGCACCCCGGAGGAGGTCTATAACCGCCCCGTGAACCAGTTCGTGGCCGGGTTCATCGGCTCGCCCGCGATGAACTTCAACACCGTCACCCACCGCGCCGGGCGTCTGCATCTGGCGGATGGCAGTTCGCAGCCGCTGCCACCGGGCGTTACCCTGCGTGACGACGCACAGGTCGTGCTGGGCGTGCGGCCCGAACATTTCATCGTCAGCGACACCGACCCGGATGCGCTGAGCGTCGAGGTCACGCTGACCGAGCCGCTGGGCTCCGAGACGCTGGTGCATTTCACCCTCGCGGGCGAGCGGGTCATCGCCACCGTGCCGCCCGATCATCGGGTCGACGCCCATGGCCGCCTGAGCGTCCGCATCGCGATGGATAAGGCACATCTGTTTGATCCCAAAACCGGCGCGGCGATCCGCCAGCGTCAGAAGGAACTGGCATGACCGATCTTTCTCTTTCCGACCCTTCGCTCTTTACCGATGCCTGCCGCGTGGCGGGGCGTTGGCTGCGGGCCGAGGACGGCGTCGCAGGCATTGCGGTGACCAACCCCGCCGATGGCAGCACCGTGGCCACCGTGCCCTCGCTGCCCGTCGAGACCCTGCGCGAGGCAATCGCCGCCGCCCGCGACGCCATGCCCGCATGGGCTGCGCGCCCGGCCAAGGACCGCGCCGCGATCCTACGCCGCTGGCACGATCTGATCGTCGAAAATGCCGATGACCTTGCGAAGATTCTGACCGCCGAACAGGGCAAGCCGCTGGCGGAAGCACGCGGTGAGATCATCGCCAACGCCGCCTATCTGGAATGGTTCGCGGAGGAGGCCAAGCGCGTCTATGGCGATGTGATCCCGTCACCCTCCGCCGACCGCCGCGTGCTGGTCCTGAAACAGCCCATCGGCGTCTGCGCCGCGATCACCCCGTGGAATTTTCCCAATGGCATGATCACGCGCAAGGCCGGTCCGGCGCTGGCCGCAGGCTGCCCGATCATCGTCAAACCGGCCTCCCAGACGCCGCTTTCGGCGCTGTCGCTGGCCGTGCTGGCCGAACGGGCGGGCGTGCCTGACGGCATTTTTCAGGTCGTCACCGGCAAGGCCTCGCAGATCGGCACTGAATTCTGCACCAATCCCGATGTGGCCAAGATCAGCTTTACCGGCTCGACCGAAGTGGGGCGCTGGCTGATCCGTGAAAGCGCCGATGACATCAAGCGGCTCTCGCTGGAACTGGGTGGTAACGCGCCGTTTCTTGTGTTCGAGGATGCCGATCTGGACGCCGCCGTCGAAGGCGCGATGATCGCCAAATTCCGCAATTCCGGCCAGACCTGCGTCTGCGCCAACCGCATCTATGTGCATGACAGCATCGCTGATGCATTCGCGGAAAAACTGGGGGCAGCTGCCGCCAAATTGCAGGTCGGACCGGGGACGGAGGCCGGGACCGATCAGGGGCCGCTCATCGACATGGCCGCCGTGGACAAGATGGAAACCCATCTGCGCGACGCGCTCGACCAAGGCGCAGAACTGGTCAGCGGCGGCGCGCGCCATGCGCTAGGCGGCAGTTATTTCCAACCCACCGTCCTGAAAGGCGTGACGCAGAACATGCTGCTGGCGCATGAGGAAACCTTCGCGCCGCTCGCCCCCGTCATCGCGTTCAAGACCGAGGCCGAGGCGCTGACGATGGCCAATGATACCGAGTTCGGCCTCGCCGCCTATTTCTACACCCGCGATCTGGCCCGCACCTTCCGGGTGGGGGAGGCGCTGGAGGCCGGCATCGTCGGCGTCAACACGGGCATCATCGCCAATGAGGCCGCGCCTTTCGGTGGGTTCAAGCAATCGGGGCTTGGCCGGGAAGGATCGAAATACGGCATCGAGGAATATCTGGAGATCAAATACCTCTGCGTGGCGGGCCTGTGACCGGAGCCGCCGCATATCCTGTGGACGCGCAGCCGCGCGTGGCCTGTGTCGGCATGACCGCGCTTGACCACATCTGGCATGCGGATCACCTGCCCAACGCGGCTGGCAAATTCCGCGCCGATGGCTTTGCCTCCGTGGGCGGGGGCATGGCCGCGACCGCCGCTGTCGCCGTGGCGCGGCTGGGCGGGCAGGCGCTGTTTCTGGGCCGGGCCGGGGCGGATGATGCCGGGCGCATGATGCAGCGCGAGCTTTCTGGCGAAGGCGTCGACATCACCCAGATGCGGCTGGTCGAGGGCGCGCAATCGTCGATCTCCGGTGTCATCGTTGACGGTCAGGGCGAGCGCATGATCGTCAATTTTCGCGGCGCGGACCTGCCCGACGATCCCGGTTGGCTGCCCGCCGATCAAATCGCGGCGCAACATGCCGTGCTGGCCGATCCGCGCTGGCCCGATGGGGCGGAGCATGCGTTTCGACTGGCGCGCGCGGCGGGCGTGCCCACCGTTTTGGATGCCGAAGTGTCGGAACCAGAGGTCTTTGACCGGCTGTTGCCGCTGACCGATCACGCGATCTTCTCCGAGCCGTCGCTGGCCCGTTACGCCGGCACCGACCGTCCGCTCGACCGGATCGCGGCGCGCGGATGCCGTGTCGCCGCTGTGACCCGTGGCGCGGCAGGGGTCGATTGGCTTGCCGATGGCACGCCGGGCCACCGGCCCGCCCTCCCGGTCACCGTGCGCGACACCAATGGCGCGGGCGACGTGTTCCACGGCGCCTATGCGCTGGCGCTCGGCGCCGGGCTGGCCGTGGCCGACGCGATGGCCTTTGCCGCGGCGGCTGCCGCTTTGAAATGCACCAAACCCGGCGGGCGCGGGGGCATCCCCGGACTCGCAGAAACACTGACGCTATGGAGACAACACCCATGACCACTTTCGGAAAACAGCGCGGCCTGACCCGTCTGGCCAATGCCGACGGCTATTTCACGATGGTCGCCCTGGATCAGCGCCCGCCGCTGTTCAACGCCATCGCTCAGGCCCGTGGCGTCAGCGTGGATGAGGTCAGCTTCAAGGAAATGCTGACCGCCAAACGGCTGCTGGTTGAGGCGCTGGCAAAGGATGCAAGCTCGATGCTGCTTGACCCGAATTTCGCCATTCCCGCCGCCATCGACATCCTGCCGTCGAGCACCGGCATGATCGTCACGCTTGAAGAGCACCGTTTTGAGGACGGCGCCGAGGGTCGCAAGAGCCGCTCCATCGATAATTGGAGCGTCGACAAGATCCGCCGTATTGGCGGGGACGCGGTCAAGGTGCTGGCTTGGTATCGCCCCGATGCCAGCCCGGAGGTTCTGGCCCATCAGCGCGATTACGTCCGCGCCGTGGGGGCCGAATGCCGCCGCCATGACCTGCCTTATGTGCTGGAATTGCTGGTCTATCCCTTCCCCGACAGCGCGGCCCATACCACCGATTACGTCGAATCCGGTGACAAGCGCGCGGATATGGTGATCGAAAGCGTCCGCGAATTCGCCAAGCCGGAATACGGCGTCGATCTGTTCAAGCTGGAGACCCCGCTGCCCGCCGCCTCCCTGCCGCCGCTCGATGGCAGCGCCGCCCATAAGGACGCCGCCCGCGCCTTTGAGGAGGTCGGCGCGATCTGTGCCGCCGCTGGTGCGCCATGGGTCATGCTGTCTGGCGGTGCCGCGCCGGAGCAGTTCGAGCGGGTGCTGCAATATTCCTATGCCGCAGGCGCGCAGGGTTTTCTGGCCGGGCGCACCATCTGGCTCGATTCGGTTGTGTCGCATTTCCCGGACACCGATGCGGTGCGCGGCTCGCTTGAGGCCGATGGCCTGCAACGCCTGCGCCGCCTCAGCACGCTGACCGCCGCCGAAGCGAAACCGTGGCAGCCGAGTTTCGACATCTCTGAAATCGGCCATGAAGGCGCGTTTTCCGCCGCTTACGCCTGATTTTGCTTGCATGTTGAAGGGGGCGGTCCGCCGGGGCCGCCCTTTTTTCATGCTTAGGTTCCGCACCAGCCAAGAGAGTGTTTGACTCGCAAATCGTAGCGCTATTATCTGAGGGCGTCCGCAGATGCCGATCCCCGTTCCGGGGCCGCTGCGGGAGGCGGCGGCATCAAGCATCAGACAGTTTGCGGATCATCTTGGGAGGATAGACATGACATATAAATATTCGCTGACCGGGCTTGCACTGGTAACGGTTGCCGGGCTCGCCACGGGCGCATCGGCACAGACTCTGGAAATGGTCGTTCCGTTCAGTGCGGGCGGCGGCACCGATACGGTCGCGCGCGTGTTCGAGCCCGCCTTCGCGGAGGCGCTGGGCCGCACGGTCGTGATCCGCAACAACGCGGGCGCCAGCGGCACGATCGGTGCGGCGGCGGCGGCTGCGGCAGACCCGGACGGCAACACTGTGGGCTACCTGCCCATCGGTCCCGTCGCGATCCAGCCCAGCCTGCGCGACACGGCCTATGATCTCGACAGCTTCTCCTACATTTGCCAGACCACATCGACCCCGGTCTTCCTGCTTCAGGCGGCTGAGGCCGAAAACGCTTCGGTCGAGGATTGGGTCGGGCAGGGCACCTCCGATCGCGTGGTCTATGGCTCCTCCGGTCCGGGCACGATCCCGCATCTGGCCATGGCCGCCTTCGCGTCCGAGGCCGGGCTGAACGCCGTGCATCTGCCCTTCGATGGCACCGGCACCGCGATGAACGCGATGGCCGGCGGCGAGATCGACCTGTTCGTTGACACCGCCACCGTGCTGGAGGCCAATAACGTCACCGCGCTTGCAGTCTTCGCGGGCGAACGGCTGGACGCATATCCGGATGTGCCGACGATGGCGGAGCTGGGCTATGATCTTGATTTCTCGGTCTGGCAGGGGCTGTTCGCACCCGCAGGAGTGGCCGAGGATCAGCTCGCGACCTTTGCCTCCGCCTGTGAAGCGGCGGTGCAATCCGAGGCCTTCGCCGATCTGGCGGCCAAGACCAATACCGGCCTGCTCTATCGCGGCCCGGAGGAGTTCGAAGCCTTCGTGCGGCAGAATGCCGAGATGAACGCAACGATCTTGAAAGACGCCGGTCTGGTCAACTGATCACCGGCATCTGACGATACTGAAAAAGGGGGAGGCGCAGCATGGTCAAACGACCGGCAGAACTGGCGGTGACGCTGGGATTACTGGCCGTGGCCGTCGCGGCGTTCGCGGCGTCATGGGCATCGGTCGGGGGCGTCAACGCGGCCTCGAATGACCAGCCTATGCGCCTCCCTCGTATCCTGCTTGTGCTTTGGGCGGGGCTGGCCGTGGCCTGCGCCGCGCGCGCGGCCTTCGTGCCGATGGCCGCTCCGACCAGCCGCACGGCCCGTGTCGGCGCGGGGCGGGTCACGACATTCGCCGCCGTCTTGCTGCTGACGGCGGTGTCGCTGCCCCTGCTGGGCTATCTGCTGCCGATCACCATAGGCCTCGCCATCCTGCTTTGGTTGCTGGGCGAACGCAGCCCGCTGCGCTTTACCGTGGCGCTGCTGCTGCTGGGGCCGGGGCTCTGGGCCGTATTCCATCACGGGCTGGGCATGCGCCTGCCGCTGCTCATTTCCGGAGGGGCGTTTTAATGCAGGATCTTGCCGTTATCCTTGGCACCGTGCTGACATTCTCCACGCTGCTGGCACTGGTGCTGGGCACCGGGCTTGGCATCATCATCGGCGCGCTGCCGGGTCTGGGTTCGGTCGTCGGGCTGTCGATCGGGCTGCCGTTTACCTTTGGCATGGAAACCGTGCCCAGCCTGACGCTGCTGCTGGGGATTTATTGCGGTTCCGTCTATGGCGGTTCCGTTTCCGCGATCCTCGTCAATTCGCCGGGCACGCCGCAGGCCGCCGCCACCACGCTGGACGGCTATCCGATGGCGCAGCGGGGCGAGGCCGGTCTGGCGCTTGGCTGGGCCACCATGAGTTCCGTGCTGGGCGGGCTGTTTTCCTGCGTCGTGCTGATCGTCGCGGCGCCGCAACTGGCGCGCTTTGCCACCAGCTTTGGCTCGGTCGAGGTCTTCGCGCTGATCGTTCTGGCGCTGACCTGCATCGCCGCCGTCTCCGCGGGCAACACCATCAAGGGCCTGCTGATGGGGGTGATCGGGCTGTCGCTGGCGCTGGTCGGCACTGATCCCGTGACCGGGGCCGCGCGTTTCACCTTTGGCACGCAGTTTCTATCTGCGGGGTTCGACCTGATCGCTGTGGTGATCGGGCTGTTTGCGCTGTCCGAGGCGCTCTACCGCGTCGCCACCGGCAATGAGGGCACCGCCGAAGTGTCGCGCGCGCGCATCATCATGCCGGGCTTTGCTGCATGGCGCAGCCGCATCGGCACCCTGATCCGAAGCTCCGCCATCGGTTGCGTCATCGGCGCGCTGCCGGGCACCGGCGCTGCGACGGCGTCGTTCATCAGCTACGCGGTGGCCAAGCAAAGCTCGCGGCGCAGCGATAATTTCGGCAAGGGCGAACCCGATGGTCTGGTTGCCGCCGAATCCTCCAACAACGCGGTCACCGGCAGCGCCATGATCCCGACGCTGGCACTGGGCATTCCCGGTGACGTGGTGACGGCGATCCTGCTCAGCGCGCTGGTGGTGCATGGTATCACACCGGGCGTGCGCCTGATGTCGGAACATCTGGATGTCGTGAACGCGATCTTCATCGTGCTGATCTTGATCAATCTGGTGATGCTGGTGCTGGCGTTTCCGCTGGTGCGCATCTTCGGGCGGCTGCTGGCCATTCCGCAGCACTTGATCACCGCGGGCATCGTCATCTTTGGCGTCGTTGGCGCGGCGACGGTGCGGGGCAATCCGCTGGATGTGGTGACGGCTGTGGGCTTTGCGATCTTTGGGCTGATCTGCCGGTTGACCGGGTTCCCGCTGGCGCCGCTGGTGATCGGGCTCGTGCTGGGGCCGCAGTTCGAACAGACGCTGCGCCGGGGGTTATTGCTCAATGACGGGAACTTCGCAGCGTTCTTCGTCGACGGGCCGCTGGCCACGGGGCTGTTCCTATGTGTCCTGCTGGCGGTGTTCGGGCCGCTTTTGAAGCGCGGCCTGCGCCGGGTGATGCCCGCCCGCGCCCTGCGCCGCAACGACGGCTAAGCGGGCAGAGCCGCGCGCGCCCATCTGAGGCGCGCGCGCTTAGGACAGCGAGATGAAATAGGCGTGGTCGTCGGTCAGGTTCTGGCTCAACCGCAATTCCACCACCCGGTCCAGCACATCCACGGCCTGCCGCTGCACCGCCAGCACTGGCGCGCCGACCTTCAATCCCAGCAGCCGCGCGCAGCGCGCCGGGGCAGGGACGGCCTTCACCTGTTCGTCAGCCCGCACGATGATGATCGAATAGGCCTGCTGGTAGAACACATAAAGCGTGTTGGGCAGCGGCACCCGGTCCGCCAGCCCCGGAAACAGCGCGGCGGAAATCACCGAGACCTCATAGGTCATCGCGCGCCCGGCAAGGCTGCGCACCCGCTCAATCTCGATCACCTCATCGGGACGGCCCCAGAGCGCGTCACGCTCGGCCTCGGTCGCGGCGCGGCGGCGGGCGGTTTCATGTTCCAGCTTCGGCGTGTGCAGCGTGCCATCGGCGGCGCGCAGGCGAAAGAAGTTAAACAGCGAGGTTTCCGGTGTCCGCACGGTCACAAACGTGCCGCGCCCCTGTGCGCGTTGCACCAGCCCGCGCGCTTCCAATTCGATCAGCGCCTTGCGCGCCGTGCCTTGGCTTACCCCCAGTTCCGCGCCCAGCTGCGTCTCGCTCGGCAGCAGCGCGCCGGATTGCAGCACGCCCGACGCGATGCGCTCGACGATGGTGTCGATCACGACTTGATAGAGCGGTGGGGCCATTGAGAACTCTCCAGAAAACGGACCTCATCTGTAGCAGGCCGAGAGGGGTATGAGCAAGTTTTCTATAATAGGTCTTGTATAAGTTTAATTATACATGTTACGACCGCCGCAACACATTTATAGCGGGCAGAGGAGGCCTCACATTGGGAAAACCACATCTTCTTGTGCATGATCACGAGGACAACGTCGGCGTCGTGGTGGTCGAGGGACTGACATCGGGCACTGACATGCTGTGCGTCGTGACTGCGGATAATTCCGACTTCACGCTGACCGCCAACGCGGACATTCCCATCGGTCACAAGGTGGCGCTGCGCGACCTGACCGAGGGCGATACGGTCATGAAATACGGCGAAGACATCGGCAAGATGGTCGGCGGCGCCAAGAAGGGCGATCACGTCCATACCCACAACTGCAAGACGAAACGGTGGTAATGACGATGGCACTCGATATCAGCAACACGACCGTCAACGCATGGCGCCGCGAAAATGGCCGCGTCGGCGTCCGCAACCACGTCCTGATCCTGCCGGTGGATGATATTTCCAACGCCGCTTGTGAGGCCGTGGCCAATAACGTCAAAGGCACGCTGGCGATCCCGCATGCCTATGGCCGTCTGCAATTCGGCGAAGATCTCGACCTGCATTTCCGCACCATGATCGGCACCGGCGCCAACCCCAACGTGGCCGCCGTCGTCGTCATCGGCATCGAACCGGAATGGACCCAGATCATCGTCGATGGCATCGCCAAGACCGGCAAGCCCGTCACCGGCTTCTCGATCGAGCAGAAGGGCGACTTCGAGACGATCCGTCAGGCCAGCTGGAAGGCCAAGGAATACGTCCATTGGGCCAGCGAACTGCAAAAAGAGCCGTGCCCGGTTTCCGATCTGTGGGTTTCGACCAAATGCGGCGAAAGCGACACCACCACCGGCCTGTCGTCCTGCCCGACCGTGGGCAATATGTATGACAAGCTGCTGCCCCATGGCATCTACGGCTGCTTTGGCGAGACGTCGGAAATCACCGGCGCGGAGCACATCTGTAAAGAACGCGCCGCGAACCCCGAAGCCGCCGATAAGTTCATGAAGATCTTCCAGGCCTATCAGGATGACGTGATCGAGCAGTTCAAGACCTCCGATCTGTCCGACAGCCAGCCCACCAAGGGCAACATCCTCGGCGGTCTGACCACGATCGAGGAAAAGGCGCTCGGCAACCTCGAAAAGATCGGTCGCAGCTCGACCTATATCGATGCGATGGGTCCGGCGGAGGCCCCCGAGAAGGGTCCGGGGCTTTACTTCATGGACACGTCCTCGGCGGCGGCGGAATGCGTCACGCTGATGGCGGCGGCGGGCTATGTCATCCACACCTTCCCCACCGGGCAGGGCAATGTGGTCGGCAACCCCATCGTGCCGGTCATCAAGATCTCCGGCAACCCGCGCACCCTGCGCACCATGTCCGAGCATATCGACGTGGATGTGACCGGCGTGCTGTCGCGCGAAATGACCATCGAGGACGCGGGCGACGCGCTGATCGATCAGATCATCCGCACCGCCAATGGCCGCTACACCGCTGCCGAAGCACTGGGCCATCGCGAGTTCTCGCTGACCAAGCTGTATCGGTCGGCGTAATCCATGAAGGTCATCGTCTCCGAATTCATGGACGAGGCCGCGCTGGCGGGGTTCGGGCCGCAGGTGAATGTCACCTATGATCCGAGCCTCGTCGACAACCGGGAGGCGCTGCTTGCGGCGCTTCCCGATGCGCAGGCGCTCATCGTCAGGAACCGAACGCAGGTCGATCAGGCGGTGCTCGACGCCGCGCCGGATCTGCGCGTCGTGGGGCGGCTGGGCGTCGGCCTCGACAATATCGACATGGCGGCGTGCAAGGCGCGCGGCGTCGTTGTCCATCCCGCCACCGGGGCGAATACCCTGTCTGTGGCCGAATATGTGATTTCCACCACGCTCAGCCTGCTGCGCGGAGCTTATACGTCCAATGACGCGATGGTTGCGGGCCAATGGCCGCGCAACGCGCTGATCGGGCTGGAGGCCTCAGGCCGGGTGATGGGGCTGGTGGGCTATGGCGGCATCGCGCGCGCCGTGGCCGAACGCGCCCGCGCGCTGGGCATGACCATCGCCGCCTATGATCCGTTCCTGCCGGCGGATGATCCCGCATGGCAGGGGGTTCAGCGCTGCACAATCGACGAATTGCTGAGCCTTGCGGATGTGGTGTCGCTGCATGTGCCGCTGACCGATGACACGCGCGGCCTGATCGGCACGCAGGCCATCGCGGGCATGAAGCCGGGCGCCATCGTCATCAACACCGCCCGTGGCGGCGTGGTGGATGAGGCCGCGCTGGCCGATGCGCTGCGCGAGGGCCGTCTGGGCGGGGCCGCGCTCGACGTGTTCGAGACCGAGCCGCTGACCGCCGAAGCAGGCGCCGTGTTCAAAGGCGTGGCGAACCTGATCCTGACGCCGCATATCGCGGGCGTCACCGATGAGGGCAATATCCGCGTCAGCGCGATCACAGTCGAAAACGTGGCACGGGAGCTCGCGCATGAGCAAAGCTGACGCAACTCTGACCCGCGAGGAGGCCGAAGCGCTGATCGCACGGGCGCTGGAGGGCTCCGGCGTGTCGGAACGCAATGCCGCCAGCGTCGCCCGCGCGCTTGTCGCCGCAGAAATCGACGGCCAGAGGGGCCACGGGTTTTCGCGCGTGGCGGCCTATGCGGGGCAGGCTGGCTCGGGCAAGGTGTCGGGCGCGGCCTGTCCCGTGGCCACGCGCAATGGCACGGCGCGGATCGATATTGATGCGCGCGATGGCTTTGCTTTCCCGGCGATTGATCTGGCGATTGAGGAGCTTGCGGCTCTGACGCCGGAGACTGGCATCGCCGCCGCCGCCATCCGCCGGTCGCATCACTGCGGCCAGCTTGGCGCGCATGTGGAGCGGCTGGCGGAGCGGGGCATGGCCGCGCTGATGGTCGCCAATTCACCGCAGGCAATGGCGCCTTGGGGCGGCAGCGCGCCGCTTTTCGGCACCAACCCCATCGCCTTTGCTGCGCCGCGGGGCGACGGCCAGCCGCCGCTGGTCATCGATCTGTCCCTGTCGAAGGTCGCACGGGGCAAGGTCATGGCTGCCTCCAAGGCGGGCACGACAATTCCCGAAGGCTGGGCGCTCGACGCCGATGGCAATCCCACGACCGACCCCGACGCAGCGCTGAAAGGCACGATGGTGCCAGCGGGTGATGCCAAGGGCGCGGCACTGGCGCTGGTGGTCGAGATCCTCGCCGCCACGCTGACCGGGGCCAATCATTCCAATGAGGCCAGTTCGTTCTTCGACGCCGACGGGCCGCCGCCGGGCGTGGGTCAGATGATCCTTGCCTTCGATACCGGACGGGTCGGGGGTGCGGGCTTTGGCACGCGGCTGGAGACGCTGCTGGGCGCGATGCTGGCACAGGAGGGCACCCGCCTGCCGGGGCAGAGCCGCCTGAAGGGCCGCGCCGCCAGCGCCGAGGAGGGCGTGCGCGTGCCGGGGCATCTGCTGGCAGAGATCGAAACGCTCGCCGACCGTTGACGCGGCCGCGCGGGTGGCATTGCATA
The DNA here is from genome assembly GCA_040119125.1 of Marinobacter sp. Taxonomy (GTDB): domain Bacteria; phylum Pseudomonadota; class Alphaproteobacteria; order Rhodobacterales; family Rhodobacteraceae; genus Pacificitalea. The sequence goes on along the minus strand of JBEDTR010000007.1, from coordinate 227,769 downwards.
CCGGGCAGGGGCGGAGACGCGTAACAGCGCGCCGCCCCCGTCACGGACCGGGCAGCCCCACGCGGCCGCCCCTCGGACAGATTGCCGGGCGGAGGCCCGCCCGGTGATACGCACTAATGTTCTCAGGGAGGAGACAAAACAATGAGAAAACTGACACTTGTCGCCGCAGTCTTCGGGCTCGCCGCCGGTATCGCACAGGCGCAGGAGTTTCCGCCAAGCGCGGTCGATTATGTGATCCCCTTCGGGCCGGGCGGTGAATCCGACATCACCGCGCGCCTGCAACAGCCCTATTTCAAGAAGCTCTTCGACGAAGAACTGGTCGTGTCCTACAAGCCGGGCGGCGGCGGCGCCGTGGGCTGGTCGCAACTCAATTCGATGGCGGATGACGGTTCGGTCATCATGGGGGTCAACCTGCCCCATATCATCGTCAAGCCGGAGCAGGGCAATGTCGGCTTCACCTCTGACGACATCACCAGTGTCTACATGTTCCACTACACGCCTGACGCCATCGTGGTGGAGGCCGACAGCCCCTTCCAGACGCTGGACGATCTGATCGCGGCGGCCAAGGCCGACCCGCGCAAGGTGACGTTCTCGGGCTCCGGCAAGGGCACGGCGAACCATCTGGTGCAGGTGAAGTTCGATAACCTCGCCGAGATCGAGACGACCTATGTGTCGTTCAAGGGCACCGGCGCTGCCGTCACGGCGATGCTGGGCGGGCAGGTTGCCGCCGAATGGGGCTACAGCACCGTGGGTGCCGCGCAGGGCGACAAGGTGCGGATGCTCGCCGTCGCCACCGAAGAACGCCAGCCGGCCTTCCCCGATGTGCCGACGTTCAAGGAGCTGGGCTTCGACATCGTGTCGGGCGCCTATCGCGGCATCGCCGTGCCCAACGGCGCGTCCGAGGAAACCCGTCAGCAGGTGTCGGACGCCATCGCCGCGATCAACGCCGATCCGGAATTCCGCCAGAAGATGCTCGACGGTGGTTTCGCGCTGGTCGATGTGCCCTATGGCCCGGAAATGGACGCCTTCATGGCCGAGCGCGCGGAGGATTACCTCGCCGCCGCAAAAGCCGCCGGTGTGATCGACTGATACGCCTCGCGGGCGCCGCGCATGTCCCATGTGCGCGGCGCCCGTTTCTATTGACTGCACCGCCCGGCCCCCCGTGCCCCATATCCGCACGCGCTTCCGTTTCGTCCTGCGTGCCCCGTCATCCATGATCGCCCGCGCCGCCGGACCCTGTGATCGGCCCCGAGCGATCCCCGCGTCGCGGCCCCGTCCCGTCAGCCGAATGGACCTCACCCATGCTCGACTACCTGTTCGCGGCCCTGTCGCCGCTCAACGTATTTCTGGCGCTGCTCGGCGTCGCCGCAGGCACCATCATCGGGTCGATCCCCGGCCTGACCGCCACGATGGCGGTGGCTGTGCTGGTGCCTGTCACCTTCGCGATGGCGCCCGAAAGCGCGCTGATCTTGCTGGGCGCGATCTATACCGGCGCGATCTATGGCGGGGCCTATGCGGCGATCCTGCTCAACACGCCCGGCACGCCTTCGGCGATCGGGACCACGTTTGACGGCTATCCGATGGCGAAACGCGGCGACGGCGATCTGGCGGTTTCGGTGGCGTGCCTGTCATCGCTGGTGGGCGGGGTCATCGGGGCCATTGCGCTACTGCTGCTGGCGCCGCCGCTGGCCGAGGCCGCGCTGGCCTTTGGTCCTGTCGAATATTTCTGGCTCGCCATCTTTGGCCTGTCGTTGATCGCGGCACTGTCCACCGGGGACTTCCTGAAGGGCCTCATCGGCGCGGCATTCGGCATCCTGATCGCGATGGTCGGCATTTCCGAGACCAGCGCCGAGGTGCGGTTCACCTTTGGCTCCAACACCCTGCTGGGCGGGATCGAGACCGTTTCCGCGCTGATCGGGCTCTACTGTGTGCCGGTGCTGATCGAATTGGCGGCGCGCTCCACCCGCCACCTGAAGGAGCCGGAGGAAACCCGCGGCTTCCGCCTGCCCGAAGCCATCGCCATCCTGATGCGCGAGAAATTCAATGTGCTGCGCAGTTCGGTCATCGGCACGCTGGTCGGCGCGCTGCCCGGTGCGGGCGGCTCCATCGCCGGGCTGGTCGCCTATTCCGAGGCACGCCGCACGGGCAAGGGCAAACCCGCCTATGGCGAAGGCAATCCCGGCGGCATCGTCGCCACCGAAAGCGCCAATAACGCCACCGTCGGCGGCGGCTTCATCCCGACGCTGGTGCTGGGCATTCCCGGCACGCCGCCGGATGCCGTGATCCTTGGCGCGCTGCTGGTGCAGGGCGTGCGGACCGGGCCCACGCTTTTCGCCGATGGGTCGAGCATCGTTTACACCTTCATCTTTGGTCTGCTGCTGGCGACGCTGCTGATGCTGCCCGTCGGTCTGCTGATCGGGCGCTTCGCCTATGGCGCCATCGTCCGCGCACCCAAGGCCGGGCTGGTGCCCGTGGTGGCCTTCATGACCGTTATCGGCAGCTTTGCCATCCGCAACAATCTGGCCGATGTCGGCATCATGGTTGTGCTGGGCGTGATCGGCTGGATCGCGGGGCGGCGCGGCTTTTCGGTCTCGCCCATCGTGCTGGGCCTGATTTTGGGACGCATCGCCGAGGAAGGTTTCGTGCAGAGCTGGACCATCGGCGACGCCATGGGCAATGTCTGGGGGCAGTTCTTTGGTCGCCCGCTGTCGCTGGTGATCATCGTGCTGACGGTTCTGAGCTTCCTCTATCCGTTCATGCCGCGCCTGAAGCAGCTGGCCACCCGCCGGACCCCGCCCGAGATCGCTTCCCGCCCGCGCGCCACGCCTGCGGCCATGGCCCGTGATCTGGTGGCGGTCGGGGTGATGGCGCTGGTGGCGCTGGTGGCGCTGGTCCAGACCGGATCGCTGAACCCCGAAGCCGCCGTATTCCCGCGCACCATCGCCATCGGCATGCTGGTGCTCTGCGGTATGGCGATGCTGAACACCCTGCTGACGCGGCATGTGACCGAGGACCGCTCGCCCGGCTCCACCCCGCGGCGCGTCGGCGTGCCGATTGCGATGGGGCTGGCCGTGGTGCTGGTGCCGGTGCTGGGCTTTGCCACAGCGGGCGTGGTCATGGCGCTGCTCTTGATGGTGCTGTCGCAATATCACCGGCTTAGCACGCGCGGCTGGGTTGCCCTTGGCGGCAGCGTGGTGGTGATCGTCGTCGCGTTCAGCCTGATCTTCCGCGAAGTGCTGTCGGTGCCACTGCCCGGCGGTATGCTGTTCTGAAAGGCCGTTACCTCCCAATGACCGACCCTGTCCCCCACACACCGACCGCGTCCCCCACGGGGCGCGGCGCCAAGATCACCGCGCGCATTTCCAGCCTTTGGCCCGGCCTGCTGGTCTGCGGGCTGGCCGCGCTGGCGGCGCAGTTCCTGTCCGATCACTACGGCGCGCCCGCGATGCTGATGGCGCTGCTGATCGGGCTGTCGCTGCATTTCCTTGTCGAGGATGGCGAGCGCTGCGCGCCGGGGATCAATATCTCGTCCAAGCTGGTGCTGCGGATCGGGGTGGCGCTGCTGGGCGGGCGGATCAGCTTTGAGGTTTTTGCCGATCTGGGCCTGCCCATTGTCGGGCTGATGGTCGGCGGGCTGATTGCCACGATGGCCTTTGGCGCGCTGGCCGCGCGGCTGCTGGGGCGGGGCTGGCGGCTGGCGATCCTTGCCGCCGGGTCGGTCGCAATCTGCGGTGCGTCGGCGGCGATGGCGATTGCGGCGGTGCTGCCGCGCAATGATGTGTCCGAACGCAACCTGTCGTTCACCGTGTTCAGCGTCACGCTGCTGAGCACGCTGGCGATGATCGTCTACCCGATCATCGCGCAGTTGCTGGGGCTGGATGAACTTGCCTCGGGCGTGTTTCTGGGCGGCACCATCCACGATGTCGCGCAGGTTGTGGGCGCGGGGTTCTCGGTGTCCGATGAGGTGGGCGAAACCGCAACGACGGTGAAGCTGATCCGCGTGTCGTTGCTGGCGCCCTTTGTCCTGATCCTGACGCTCTCGTTGCGCCAAGCGGGGGTGGAGGAGCGCCGCGACGGTGCGCGCCCGCCCATTGTGCCGGGCTTCGTGTTGGCCTTCCTTGCGCTGGCCTTTGTCAACTCGCTGGGCTGGATTCCGGGCGTGGTGCAGGAAGTGCTGTGGGCGCTGTCGAAATGGGCGATGCTGACGGCGATTGCCGCCGTGGGCATGAAAACCGAACTGAAGCGCATTCTGGAAGTGCCGCGCCAGTCGGTGATCCTGATCGTGCTGAACACGCTGTTCATCGCCGGCTTCGTGTTGGCGGGGGTGATGGTCCTGCTGTGAGGGGAGGCGCGGCGCGCGTGGCTTAGGCGCGCGCCTCGCGCATATGGGTGACACAGGCGCGGATGTCGCCGGGCAGGTCATCCACCCCGATGCCGGGGGTATCCCCGACGCGCCACTGCCCGTTAACGATCCGCTCCGCGACCGCGCCGAAGCCGTCGCGCAGCGGATTGGGGTTCACATCGACCTCCAGCAGGCCGGGACCGCCAGCGGCGGCCAGCAGATGCCCCGAGGCCGCAAGCCCGATGCCGCCGCCCAGAAAATGCGGGCAGTAGACCCGGTCCGCCGCCAGCGCCCGGCGCGCCACGCCCAGACAGCCGGTGAAGCCGCCCCATTTGGCGATATCGGGCTGGTAAAACTCCAGCACGCCCAGATCGGTCGCGGCGGCGAAGTCGTCGAAACCGGCGAGGTTCTCGCCCCCCGCCAGCGGCACGCGCCCGGTCAGGCTTTGCCATTGCTCGGGCGGCAGATCGGCGCGGATCGGTTCTTCCATCCAGCCGATGGGCAGATCGGCGATGCGGTCGAGAAACCACGCGGCCTCCGTCGCGCTCCATGCTTGATTGGCGTCCAGATAGAGCGTCTCGCCCCGCTCCAGCCCTGACACGATCTCGCGCACGCGGGCCGGGTCGCGATCCCGGTCGAAGCCGACCTTGACCTTGAACCCGGTGAAGCCATCAGCGCGGGCTTTCGGGATCACCCGCTCCGCCGCGTCGATATGAATACCGCTGGCATAGGCGGGGACCGTCGCCACCGGCGCGGCCCCCAGCGCCCGGTGCACCGGCACGCCATCCCGCCGCGCGACCAGATCCCACAGGGCCTGATCGATCCCTGCCAACACCTGTCGGAAGGGGCCGAATTCACCGCATTGCAGGGCGCGGATATGGGTCTGGGCCGCCAGTTGGTGAAACAGCGCGGCGGGGTCGTCGGCGGGCTGGCCCAGCACCAGCCCGGCAATGTCATCGGCCATCAGGTTGACGCGATGTTCGGCCCCGGCGGCGGGCCAGTTGGCGAACACCTCCCCCCAGCCAAAGCCGCCCGTGTCATCCTCGATCCGCAAAAACACCGCCGGGCGGTCGCGCATGGTGCCAAAGGACGTGGCGACCGGTTCGGCAATCGGACTGCGGCAGGCCCAGGCCTGCAGGCGGGTGATGCGGGGCATGGTGGCTCCTCAGTAGGCGGAGGTCCCGGCGTCGAGGGTCGCCGGAGCATGGCCGCGCAGCGTGTCGAGCGCGGTCCGAACCTGCGCCTTCATCAGCGCCAGATCGGACCCGATCGCGGCATAGGTATAGCCCATGTCGATGTAATCCTGCACCATTTTCGCATTCGCGCCGACAATCCCCACCGGCAGCGACAGTCGGGCCGCGTCGCGCGCCGCCTGTGCCAGAACCTCCTGCACTTCGGGGTGGTCGATCTGGCCGATATAGCCCATCGACGCGGCCATATCGCCGGGCCCCACGAAAATCCCGTCAAGGCCCGGCACGGCGGCGATTTCGGCCATGTTGGACAGCGCTTCGGGGGTTTCGAGCTGCACCAGCACGCAAGTTTCGTCATTGGCGCGCTGCAAATAATCGGTGCTGGCGCCATAGCCGGAACTGCGATGCACGGCCGCCACGCCGCGTGTGCCCTGAGGGGCGTATTTCGCGGCCTGCACGGCGGCGCGGGCCTCATCTGCGGTCTGCACGAAGGGCAGCATGATCGTATTGGCGCCGCCATCGAGCACCTGTTTGATCGTAACCGGATCGTTCCACGGCAGGCGCACCAGCGCTTGCGCCGGGGTGAGGCCGATGGCGCGCAGGATATTGGCGGTCTGCTCGATCCCGATCGGCACATGTTCCATATCCAGAACGAGGAAATCGAACCCCGAATGCCCCAGCGCTTCGGCGGTCGAGGGCGTGCCCGCCATCAGCCAAGTGCCCAGCGGCGTGCCGGAGCGGCTTTTGAGCAGGGTTTTAAGTGTGTTGGTGATATCCATGTCGGGCCTCAGTAGATCGGGGGTTCCGGCACCGGATCGGTGCCTTCGAGAAAGTCGAAATCGCAGCCCTCATGCGCCTGCGAGACGTGTTTTTGGTAAAGCGCGGTAAAGCTGCGGCGATAGGCGGAGACAGGCGGCTGCCATGCGGCGCGGCGGCGGGCCAGTTCATCCTCGGGGAGGTCGATATCAATGCGCCCTCCGGGCACGTCCAGCACCACCATGTCGCCGGTCTGCAACAGCGCCAGCGGTCCGCCCACCGCCGATTCCGGCGAGATATGCAAAACGCAGGTGCCAGCATGGGTGCCGCTCATCCGACCATCGGAGATGCGCACCATATCGGTGACGCCCTGCTTCAGCAGCTTGACCGGGATCGGCAGATTGCCCCATTCCGGCATGCCCGGCCCGCCGACGGGACCGGAATTGCGGAGCACCAGAACGGTGTCGGCGGTGACATCCAGATCGGGGTCATTGATGCGGGCAGCCATGTCGGCGGGGCCCTCAAAGACCAACGCGGGACCGCGATGGTTAAGGCGCTCGGGATCGGCGGCGGAGGTTTTCATGATCGCGCCATCGGGGGCGAGATTGCCGCGCAGCAGCGCCAGCGTCCGCCCCGCCGATAGCGGCACCACCGGATTGTCGAGCCCGCGGATCACATCGTCATCGTGGCAAGCGGCCCCGTCAAGGGCTGCGCCAAGGCTGCGCCCCTCCACCGTGCGGGCCGCGCCGTCGATATGGGAGCCAAGCTTGCCCAGCAGGGCGGGCAGGCCACCGGCGAAATGGAAATCCTCCATCAGGTAGCCGCCGGAGGGAAAGAGGTTCGCCAGCACCGGAATTTCGCCCGCCGCGGCGCTCATGTCGTCAAGGCTCAGGTCCAGCCCCGCGCGCCGCGCCATCGCGATCAGGTGGATCGCGGCATTGGTCGAGCCGCCAAGCGCCATATAGGTTGCAAGCCCGTTGCGGATGCTCGCGGGGCTCAGAACGTCGGAGGGTTTGAGATCCTCCCACACCATCGCCACCGCACGTTCGCCGCACCATGACGCCAGCCGGGGATGACCCGAATCCGCCGCAGGCACGCTTGACGCGCCGGTGGGCGACAGGCCCATCGCATCGACGATGGAGGTCATGGTCGATGCCGTGCCCATCGTGTTGCAGGTCCCGTGGGAGCGGGTCATGCGGCTTTCCAGATCGATCCAGTCGTCTTTGGTGATGGCGCCGGTTTGCAACTGATTCCAATAGGTTTTGGTATGGGTGCCCGCGCCGGTGACCTGTCCGCGCCAACGCCCGCTCGACATCGGCCCGGCAGGGCAGAAGATCGTCGGAATATCCATCGAGATCGCGCCCATCAGCAGACCGGGCGTGGATTTATCGCAGCCGCCCAGCAGCACGCAGCCGTCAATGGGGTGGGAGCGCAGAAGCTCCTCGGTCTCCATCGCGAGGAAGTTGCGGTAAAGCATGGTCGTCGGCTTCACCATCACCTCGCCCACCGACAGGGCGGGCAGTTCAATCGGGTAGCCGCCCGCCTGCCAGACGCCGCGCTTCACCGCCTGCGCACGGTCGCGCAGATGAGCGTGGCAGGGGCTGACATCGCTCCATGTGTTGATGATGCCGATCACCGGCTTGCCCATGAATTCTTCGCGGCGCATGCCCATTTGCTGGGTGCGCTGCCGGTGCGCGAAGCCGCGAATGTCGTCGGAGGCGAACCAACGCTGGCTGCGCAGATCCTCGACTGTCTTGCGCGCGGCGGTCGTGCCCGCGTCGTCCTGCGCTGCGGCAGTGTCGCGGGTGTTTTCAGGCGATGTCATCAGGCCTCCCCTCCCGATCCGTGGCGGTCATCCAGCCCCCGAATGGCTGACGGGCAGCACCGGGCGCGGAGCTATTTCGTAGCGCTGCGAAGTGAGGCTGTCAATCGCCACAGGGCTGCGATGTGCAAGGCGTGGATAAACGCAGATCGGTGACGGGCCGCCACGCCAAACGCCCCGCAGTGGCGCGGGGCCATGCAGGGCGGGGTCGGAGCGCGTTGGAAGGGCGGTTGGACCGGGGCGCATGGCCCCCGCCCGGTCCCGTGTCAGCTGGGCGCGCCTAGGGGACGCACGAGCGGCGAGGCCGCGCGCAGATCGGCGATTGTATGCAGGCCCAGCAGAGCCATGTCGCGGTCGATTTCCTCGGCCAGAAGCCGCATCGCGTGATGCACACCCGGCACGCCATAGGTCGCAGCGGCATAGAGGAACGGGCGCCCGATGAAGGTGAAATCAGCCCCCAGCGCCAGCGCCTTGATCACATCCGTGCCGCGCCGGATGCCGCTGTCGAACATCACCGTCATATCCGGCACGGCGGCGCGGATATCGGGCAGGGCCTGCAGGGCCGAAATCGCCCCATCAAGCTGTCGCCCGCCGTGGTTCGACACGATGATCCCGTCACACCCCAGCGCCTGCGCTTCTCGCGCGTCATCGGGATGCAGCAGACCTTTGGCGATCAGCTTGCCGGGCCAACGCGCGCGGATATAGGCGAGGTTGTCCCAGCACAGCCGGTCCCGCGCGATAGTGGACCGGACCAGCGTGCGCGAAAATAGCGGCGGCCCCTGAACCGATTCCATATTCTCGAAATGCGGCATGCCACGGGTCAGCATCTCGCGGCCCAGCGTGCCCAGCGACCAGCGCGGATGGGTCATCCCCTGCCACAGCAATTTGGGCGACAGGCGGAACGGCGCGTCAAACCCGTTGCGCGCGTTGTTTTCGCGGTTGGCGGAGACGGGCACATCGGCGGTGACGACCAACGTGTCAAAGCCGGAGCGCAGAAGCCTGTCGATCAGCGCGCCGATGCGGGCCTCATCGCCGGGGATATAGGTCTGAAACCAGCGGCTGCCGCCTTCGGTCGCGACCCGTTCCAGCGGGGTGACGGAGGCCGCCGAACAGATCGCGAAGCTCCCCGCCGCGCGCGCGCCCTGCGCCAGCGCGACGTCACCATCATAGGCGGCCACCGCGCTGAACCCCATGGGCGCAATGCCCACGGGCAGGGCGTGCTCTTCCCCAAAAAGCGTGGTCGCGATGCTGCGGCTCGACATATCGCGCAGCACCCGTGGGCGCAGGCCATAGCGGCCAAAATCGCTGCGGTTCGCGGCAAGGCTCCAGTCGGTTTCGACCCCGCCGCGCACATATTCGAAGATCGGCTTCGGCAGCAGGCGCCGGGCCTTCTGCTCGAAATCGTCAAGCGCCAGCATCCCGCGCAGACGGCGCGGGACGGTGGAGGACTTGCGCCGCACGATGGCGACGGAGGCAGGCTCGCGGCTCATGGGTTGGACACGCGTTCAGACAAGTTCGCAGCCACGGGATTTCAGAGTTTCTTCAACCCATGTGCGATCCTCGCTGCCTTCGGCGATCTGGCGCAGTTCGACCTGCTCGGCGTCGTATTTGGCGCGCGCGGCGGCCAGAAGGGCTTCGGCCTGATCGTAGGGCACGCTCAGGATGCCGTCGCCGTCGCCCAAAATCAGATCGCCCGGCTCAATGGTCATGCCGCTGATCGAGATCGGTGTGTTCATTTCGCCGGGTCCGTCCTTATAGGGGCCACGATGGGTGATACCGGCCGCGAAAACCGGGAATTTCATGCTGCGGATTTCGTCCGCGTCGCGGATCGCCCCGTTGATGATGATCCCGGCAATACCGCGTTTCTGGGCGATGGCCACCATGATTTCACCCATGATTGCCGTCGTCACCTCGCCGCCCGCATCGACCACGATCACATCGCCGGGGGTGGCGTGATCCAGGGCGTAATGCAAGATCAGATTGTCACCGGGACGGCAGCGCACGGTCACGGCAGGCCCCGACAGCGTCACCGCATGGGTGTGGACCGGACGCAGCGTGGTGCCGCCTGCGAACATACGCGACATGCAGTCGCTGACATTGGCGACGGGCAGGGTGCGGAATGCTTCAGCGATATCGGCGCTGACCTGCCGGCTGCGGGTGTGGATGCGAAAGCCAAGGGTCATGAAACTCTCCTATATGGCGTGTCTTGGGGTTTGAATCTGTGTAAGGGGCTCAGGCCGCGACGGTGGCGGCCCGGCGCAGCAGCCAGTCAAGCGCGCTGGCGGGGTCCGCATCGGGGCAGGGGGAGCTGGCGGCGTCGATTGAGCCGCCCCCCGTCCCACCGGCACCGGTCTGCGCACCGGCGGCACTGCGCGCGAAAAGCGTCTGCGTGGCTTCGGTCATGGGCGTGGCCAGCCCGCGCGCCGCAATCATCGCGCCCGCGGCCTCCACCTCATGCAGGCGGCGTTCGGCGTGGCGAGGATGGGTGCGCAGCATCTCATCGAGAAATCCAAACATCTCGACTTCGCCCAGATCCCACAGCATCAGCCGCAACTGGTCATCATGGTCGAGCGTGGCGGCGCAGAGCTTCAGCTCGACGAAAAGCGCCTCCAGCCCCTTCATGAACACGCTGCGCAGCAGTTTCAGCTCACTCGCCGCGCCGGGTGCCGCATGGTCGAGGCAGGTGACGCGGCATCCCAGCGGGCCCAGCAGGGCAGCCGCCTGTGGGGCCATTGAACCCGCAAGGATCATTGGCGTGGCAACGCCCGACAGCCCCACCGCGCCCAAAACCGTGCCGTCGATAAACCGCGACCCGATCCGGTCCGCCGCCGCGCGCATCGCATCGGGGGCAGAAGACGTCAGATCGAGAATCGGACAGGTGCCGGGCAGCGTCGCCAGCCTTGCCAGCACGGCGGCACTGGCGGCAGCGGGGGTCAGCACGACGACAAGGTCGGTCTGCTCCACCGTGGCGGGTAGGGCGGTGTCGAGGGTCACAGATTGGGTCTGCGCCCGTGTGATTGCGGCGGGATCGGCCTGCGGGTCGACGGCGCATACCGCCGCCCCGGCGGCGGCAAAAGCCTCCGCATAGGCGCGCCCCGCAGCGCCATATCCCACAACCAGAAGGCGCGGCGCGCCGGGTCTGTCTGCGTCGTCCATGTGATGTCTCCTCCCCATCACCCGGCACGTCGGCCGGTATCGTGATGCTCGCCGAAAATGAACACAAAAAAAATACATTACGCAAGAGCCTGTGAGCGCTGTTTTTAATTTGCTCGGCGAGAGAGGTTCAGGGGATCGCAATAAATTATGCAGTAAATCAGTATTTTATACGAATATTGTCGAGTTAATACAAAATTTTCTTTACGCATCGCGGCGGCTCATTTACTCATTTTTGTATCCATAGTCACGCTTGTAGGGATGCAAGCAAGGGAGGACACATGAACAAATATCTCGCGGCCACCGCGGTTGTACTGGCGTCGGCATTGCCCGCGCTTGCCGAATATCCTGAGCGCCCGATCAACATGATCGTGGCCTATAGTGCCGGGGGCGGCACTGACATCGCGGCCCGCACGCTGGCCCCGTTCGTTGAGAAATATCTGGGCGAAGATGCCTCGATCGTCGTGCTGAACCGTGCCGGCGCCGGGGGGGAGATCGGCTTTACCGAACTCGCGCAGGCCGAGCCCGACGGCTACACCATCGGTTTCGTCAACACGCCGAACCTGTTGACCATCCCGATCCAGCGCGATGCGCGCTATTCGCTGGAAAGCTTCCGGCCCATCGCCAATGTGGTCGAAGATCCCGGTGCCTTCAGCTTCCTGCCTGATAGCGGGATCGAAACCTTTGACGACATGATCGCCTACGCCAAGGAAAACCCCGGCAAGCTGACCTACGGCACCACCGGGCTTGGCTCCGACGACCATCTCAGCGCGCTGCAATTCGAGCGTCTGACGGGTGTGGAGCTGAAGCATGTGCCCTTCCCCGGCAATGCCGATGTGCGCACCGCCGTTCTGGGCGGTCATGTGATGATGGCCAGCATGAACATCTCGGAAACGATTGCGGATGTTCAGGAAGGCCAGCTGCACGCGCTGGGGCAGATGGCAGAGGAGCGTTGGGATGGCGCGCCCGAAATCGCGACTTTTGGCGAGCAGGGCTATGACGTCATCATGGGCTCGCAGCGCGGACTGGCCGCGCCTGCCGGTGTCGATGATGAGATCATCGCCAAGCTTGAAGCCGCGGTGAAATCCGCCATCGACGATCCGGAGTTTCAGGAAAAGGCCAAGCAGCAGCATTTGCCGCTGGCGTTTCTCGACTCGGAGGCGTTCCTGACCAATCTGCAGGCGCAGACCGAAACCTATCAGGCGCTTTGGGAAAAGACGCCTTGGGTTCAGGAGTAATCAAAGCTGGCGGGGTGGCATGCTGCCCCGCCAACATGACGATTGCACCAATAGAAGGCTGCACAGCAGTCGAATGAGATTTGAGGGTCGCGCGGGTCGGCCGGGGAGAACTGAATGAAAAAGGCTGCAATCGAGTGCGGCGTGGCGGTCGGCATAGTTGTGCTGAGCGGCGTCGGGCTGGTCGAGGCCTGGGGCTACCGCGGGGGCAGCGGGTTGATGCCCCGCGCCGTCATGGCCGGAACGATGGGACTGGCGGCGATCTGGGCCATCCAGTCGGTGCGGGTGCTTCGGGCGCCGCGCGCGGTAGTGGCGCAGGATGAAACCCTTTCGGCCCCGCAGGTCGCCGGTTCGGCCTCGGATCTGGCGGCCAGCCTTGCAGCCGAGCCTGAGGGCGATCCCGCCGCGAAGCCGATCTATATTCCGCCCGAACAGCGCCGCGCGGGTCTGGTCGTGGCAGCGGGGGGGCTGTTTTTGCTGATCGGCATGTCGATTTTAGGCTTCTTTACGACCGCCGCGATCGCGGTGCCCGCCATGGCATGGGGGTTGGGCTATCGCCGCCCGCTGGGCCTGCTGTTGGGCACGGCGTGCTTTATCGTCCTGCTGCTTTTGGTGTTTCGGGCATTGCTGGCATTGCCGCTGCCGCCTGAGGCCATCTTCACCCTGTTCGGAGGCTGATTGATATGGCCACTATTTTCCAGCACATGCTTGATGCGCTGCCGTTGTTGTTCACTTGGCAGGCCATTCTGGCCATGATGGGCGGCACGGCCATCGGCATTGGCGTCGGCGCATTGCCCGGCCTGTCGGCGACGATGGGGATCGCGGTTCTGGTCCCGCTGACATTCACCATGCAGCCGGTCACCGCGCTGGGTATGATCGCGGGCATCTATAATGGCGCGATGTATGGCGGCTCGATCCCCGCGATCTTGCTGCGGATCCCCGGCACGCCCGCCGGGATCGCGACGGTATTTGACGGCTACCCGATGGCGCAGAAAGGGCAGGCGAAACTTGCCCTGCGGATTTCTCTTGTCTCGTCGAGCATCGGGTCGGCGGCGAGTGCGGTCGCCTTGCTGATGCTGGCCCCGCCGCTGTCGCTGATCGCACTGAAATTCAGCCCTGCCAATTATTTCTGGCTGGCGTTGTTCGGGCTTATGACCATTGCGGTGCTGCTGTCGAACAACCCGGTGAAGGGGCTGTTGTCGGCCTGTCTGGGGTTGGCCGTGGGGATGGTTGGCATCGACATGATGACCGGCGTGGAGCGGTTCGCCTTTGATGAGCTGGGCCTGCTGAGCGGTGTGAACATCATTGTCATGCTGACCGGGCTCTATGCCATTCCGCCCGCCATCGACCTAGCGCTCAACCCGCCCAAGCCCGAAGCCGAGATGCAGGAACTCAGCGGCGAGACCGTCGGGTTTCGCTGGTCGGGACTGATCCCGGTCTGGGCCAAGGCGGCGGTCATCGGGGTGGTCACCGGCATCATCCCGGCGCTTGGCGGCAATATCGCAGCCCTGTTTGCATGGAACGAGCAGCGACGCGGCGACCCGGATAAGGACAAATATGGCAAAGGCGCACCCGAAGGCATCGCCGCGCCCGAATGCGCCAATAACGCCGACACTGCCGCGACGCTGATCCCGGCGCTGACGCTGGGCATTCCCGGCAGTTCCGTGGCCGCGATCATCCTTGGCGCGCTGTTGGTGCACGGGCTTGTGCCGGGGCCGCAGCTGTTCCGCGACAAGGCCGACATCACCTATGGCTTCATGCTGTCGATGCTGGTCACCTCTGGCATGATGCTGATCATGGGCGCGGTCGGCGCGCGGATTTTCGTCAACGTGCTGAAGATGCCGACGCAATTGCTGGCTGGCATGATCCTGACGCTGGCGATGATCGGCGTCTATGCGATCCATAACAGCATGTTCGAGGTCTGGTTGATGATCGGTTTCGGGCTGGTGGGCTACGCGATGGAGAAGCTCGACATTCCGACCGCGCCGGCGGTGCTGGCGATGATCCTTGGCCCCATCGCGGAGGAAAACCTGCGCCGGGCGTTGCTGATCTCTGGCGACAGTTTTCTGGCGCTGGTGGCGGGACCGATCTCAATCCTGCTGATCGTGCTGATCCTTGGCTCCACCGGGGTGCCGCTGCTGCGCAAGTATCTGGCGCGTCAGAAGCGGCGTCAGGCGCTGGCGCAGAGAGGCGTGTAAGCGCACCGCGATGGTCTGCGGGACAACCATGTGGGGCAGGCGGCGCGGGGCGTCGCCTGCCTGCGCGGAGCGGTCAGTCGCGCGCGGCGGAGCGGCGGCGGAACCGCTCCATCGCCGCGTTCAGGTGACACGACACCATCGAGCGCGCCCATTCGCCATTGCCCAGCCGGATCGCCTTGGCGATCTCCCGGTGGTGGCGCAGGCTTTCCGCGATGTCGTCATCGTCGTAGATATAGAAGCCCCCGACCACCATCGGCACTTCCAGCAGATGCCGCCCCGACAGCCGCAAATGCGGACTGCCCGCCCCCTCGTAAAGCATCTGGTGGAATTCCAGATTGCCCCGGTCCATCGCTTTGATCCAGTCGGGGCGCTTTTCGATATGACCCTGTTCCATCTCCGTGCAGATCTGCTCCATCCGGGTGATTTGGGCGTCATTGGCGTGCTGGGCGCAGAGCATCGCGGCGTAGCCTTCCAACAGGATGCGCAGGCGGAACACCTCGGCGGTATTTTCCACATGCCACGGGGTCACGATGGCGCCGCGCTTCTCGCCCAGCGTCAGCAAGCCTTCGGTCACCAGACGGCTGATCGCGGCACGGATCGGCGTGCGGCTGACCTCGAATTCCCCGGCCAGCGCCTCTTCCTTCAGCTGGGTGCCGGGATCATAATGGCTGGTCAGCAGCCGACGGCGGATTGCGGTATAGACGGTTTCGGTCGCATTCATTGGTCTGTCCTGCTGCCGTTGCGGCGGGGGCGAACCGGGGTCTGCCTGCCGTGTTTGTATCTTTTTTGTGCCGAACTGCGCCCTGAGCGCAAGCAGGTTGCACCGGAAAATTTTAACTCACGCCAAGGCATGCGTGAAAAATCGGGCCGTCGCGCCCGCCGCGCGCCGCGCCGGTCGGGATACAAAGTCCCGCAGCCGACTCGCGCGGCGCCACTCCCAGATTGCCGCCTGCGGGCGCATTAGAAAGGACCACCATGACCCCGACGCCGCTGATCTGGATCACCGAACAGATCCACCCCGATGCCGTCGAGATGCTGCGCGCGCGGGCAGAGATCATTCTGCCCGGCGAAGACGCGACCCCGCATCATGACCGCATCACCGCCATCGTCGTGCGCGCGGCGCCGATCGGTGCCGACCTGATCGCCCGTCTGCCCGCGCTGCGCGTGGTGGGCAAACATGGGGTGGGCACGGACAATATCGACCTGCCGGCTCTGCGCGCGCGCGACATCGCGCTGCATACCGCCGCCGGGGCCAATGCCGAAAGCGTCGCGGATCTGGCGCTGACGCTGGCCTTGATGCTGGCGCGCGCCCCCGATGTGGCCTCCGACGCGCTGAAGCGGGGCACGCCGCTGCCCAATGCGGAAATGACCGGCTATGAGCTGTCGGAATTGCCCTGCGGCATTCTGGGCATGGGGGTGATTGGCCGGGCCGTGGCGCGGAGGCTCGAGGGGTTCGGCGCGCAGGTGTCGGGCTATGACCCGATGCTGTCGGATGCCGACTGGCCTCAAAGCGTCGCGCGCCGCGCCAGCGTGGATGCGGTGCTGGATGACACACGGATGCTTTTCCTGCATCTGCCGCTGACCCAGGACACCCGCCACCTGCTGGATGTCGACCGTCTGCGCCAGATGCCAAAGGGGAGCTTTTTGGTGAATTGCGCGCGCGGCGGCATCGTGGAGGAGACCGCCTTGGCGCAGGTGCTGGAGGACGGCCATCTGGCGGGCGCGGCCACCGACGTGTTCGAACAGGAGCCGCCCGCGCCCGACCTGCCCCTGCTGCAGGCGCCGCGCGTCATTGGCCTGACCCATCTGGGCGCGCAGACCCATGCCGCGCTTCGGCGCACCGGCACGGTGATCGCCGGTAAGGTGCTGGACGAACTGGAGCTCTGAGGGGCGGCGGACGGCACCGGGTTCAACGCCGATCTGCACAGCAGCCGGGCAGGGCGCGCCCGGTTGCGTCGCCCGCCAATGGCGTTGCCTTCTCGCTCTCGACCCTGCGACAGTGACCGCGGGTGGGGAAGAACTATGACCCAGCGCGACATCGCGGTGGGGGCTGTGGCGATCCCGATCCTGCGCTGATGCTGCTGGGCGCGTTTATTGCTGGCGTCTACGGCGTCCCACCATCCGAAAGGAGGACAGTTTCGGCGCCTCGCGACCCATTATGGGATCAAAAGATCCGCGATGTAGTAAATTCGACTTCAGGTTGATACTGCGTCGAGATGGCGCTTTGACGATGGGCCGGTTTTTCGATCTGCCGTTGCCAGTATTGGAGGCATCACATGACAGCGACCGCACCGATCATTGGCGCGCTTGCCTCGCAGAACTGTCAGGCTTGCCCGATCCGCCATCGTGCGGTCTGCGCAAAATGCGACGATGACGAACTGGTCCGCCTTGAGCGGATGAAAAGCTATCGCACATGGCAGGCGGGCGAGACCATCGTGATGGAGGGCGGCACGCTGCCCTTTGTCGGATCCGTGGTGAAGGGGTCGGCGTCGCTGACCCGCTATCTCGAAGACGGGCGGGTGCAGATGGTGGGTTTGCTCATGCCTTCGGATTTCATCGGACGGCCGGGACGTAGCACCGCGCCCTATGAGGTGACGGCGATCAGCGAAGTGACGCTGTGCATGTTCGACCGCGCGCAATTCGAAGCTTTGCTGAAAAACTCCATGCAAGTGTCGTCGCGCCTGCTGGAAATGTCGCTCGACGAGCTTGACGCCGCGCGGGACTGGATGTTGCTTCTGGGCCGCAAGACCGCGCGGGAAAAGGTGGCGACATTCCTTGCGCTCGTGCTCCGCCGCGCGCCCGTATCCGCCTCTCCGCTGCGCTGCACCCTGCCGCTGGGGCGCGACACGATTGCAACCTATCTGGGCCTGACCATCGAAACGGTCAGCCGTCAGATCACCGCGCTGCGGCGCGATGGGCTCATCCGGCTGGAAGGCAACGGGCGCACAATCCTATGCGACGATCTTACGGCGCTTTTGGTGCAGGCGGGGGAGGATGAGGCCGGGACGCTTTCGCGCTGACAGGCGCATCGCGCCCTGACCCGAGCTGACCTAACGCGACCCTGACCCCCTGACCGGCCCGGTTTGATCCAGATCAAGGCGTGGCGACTTTTGACATGCGATCCCGCTTCCCAAAGACGAAGGGATTCGGGAAATGTTCGATACGCTCAAGTTGATCGTGCTTGCGCTCATCATGATCTTTGCGGCGCTGGGGGCGAATTGGGCGCGCGACCCGGCCTATATGGTGCACGCCTTGCTGATCATGGCGATCTCTGCGGGGTTGTTCCTGTGGCAGGTGCGTCAGATCCCGGTCGAGGATGGGCCAGCCCCGGTGCGGCACGCGCCGCAAGGCTACATGGACGGCCCAGTGCGCTACGGTGTGATCGCCACGGCCTTCTGGGGGGTTGTGGGCTTCCTCGTGGGCACGTTCATCGCCTTTCAGCTGGCCTTTCCGGTGCTCAATCTCGAATGGGCGCAGCCTTACGCGAATTTTGGGCGCCTGCGCCCGCTGCATACCAGCGCGGTGATCTTTGCCTTTGGCGGCAACGCCCTGATTGCGACGTCATTCTATGTGGTGCAGCGCACCTGCGCGGCGCGGCTTTGGGGCGGGAACGCGGCATGGTTCGTGTTCTGGGGCTATCAGCTTTTCATTGTGCTGGCGGCTACCGGCTATCTGCTCGGCGCAACCCAGTCCAAGGAATATGCCGAGCCGGAATGGTATGTCGATATCTGGCTGACGGTCGTCTGGCTGGTTTATCTCGCGGTGTTTTTCGGCACGATCCTGCGCCGGCGCGAACGGCATATCTATGTGGCGAACTGGTTCTACCTCGCCTTCATCATCACCGTCGCAATGCTCCATCTGGTCAATAACCTGTCGGTGCCAGTGTCGATCTGGGGCTCGAAATCGGTGCAGGTGTTTGCCGGTGTGCAGGATGCGATGACCCAGTGGTGGTATGGCCATAACGCTGTGGGCTTTTTCCTGACGGCAGGCTTTCTGGGCATGATGTATTACTTTGTGCCCAAGCAGGCGGGCCGCCCGATTTATAGCTACAAGCTGTCGATCATCCACTTCTGGGCGCTGATCTTTCTGTATATCTGGGCCGGGCCGCATCACCTGCATTATACCGCGCTGCCGGATTGGGCCGCGACGCTGGGCATGGTGTTTTCGATCATCTTGTGGATGCCCAGCTGGGGCGGCATGATCAACGGGCTGATGACCCTGCAAGGCGCGTGGGACAAGGTCCGCACAGATCCGATCATCCGCATGTTCGTGGCCTCGCTCGCCTTCTACGGCATGTCGACCTTCGAGGGGCCGATGATGTCGATCCGCGCGGTCAACTCGCTGTCGCATTATACCGATTGGACGATTGGCCATGTGCATTCCGGTGCGCTGGGATGGAACGGGCTGATCACCTTTGGCGCGCTCTACTTCCTGACGCCGCGGCTGTGGGGGCGGGAGCGGATGTATTCTGTCTCGGCGATCAACCTGCATTTCTGGCTCGCGACCGTGGGGATCGTTCTCTACGCGGCCTCCATGTGGGTGTCGGGCATCATGGAAGGGCTGATGTGGCGCGAGGTGGATGCCAATGGCTTCCTCGTCAACAGCTTCGCCGACACCGTCGAGGCCAAGTTCGTCATGTATGTCATCCGCAGCCTGGGTGGGGTGCTCTACCTTGCCGGCGGTGCGGTCATGGTCTGGAACATGTGGATGACCATCCGCGCGCCGCAGGCGCATCCCGTTACCGTCGCCACGCCAGCGGAGTGAATTAGATGGCCAAGAACCCCCAAAGCCCGAATTATGATCCCGCCGATGACCCCAAAGTGGTCACTGCCGGCGAGGGTGTGAAGACCGGCTCCGTGCCCAATGAGCTGCCCCCCGAAACCGCGACCATTTCCCTGCACCAGAGGTTCGAGCGCAACGCGACCCTGCTGCTTGTCGCGTCCCTCGCGGTGGTCAGCATTGGCGGGATTGTCGAAATCGCCCCGCTCTTTTGGTTGGAAAACACCATCGAGGAGGTGGAGGGCATGCGCCCCTATTCCCCGCTCGAACTTGCGGGCCGCGAAATCTATGTGCGCGAGGGCTGCTATGTCTGTCACAGCCAGATGATCCGCCCGATGCGCGACGAGACCGAGCGCTATGGCCATTACAGCCTTGCCGCGGAATCCATGTATGACCACCCGTTCCAATGGGGGTCGAAACGGACCGGGCCGGATCTGGCGCGGGTTGGTGGGCGCTATTCGGACGAATGGCATGTCGATCACCTGAAAGACCCGCAATCGGTCGTCCCGGAAAGCGTGATGCCGAAATACGCCTTCTTGATGGATCGGCACCTGTCCAGCGAGGATATCACCGATCTGGTCGCGACCCATCGCATGGTCGGCGTGCCCTATACCGACGAGATGGTCGCCAGTGCCAGCGCGGATTTCCGGGTGCAGGTCGATCCCTTTGGCGCCTATGACGCGATGCTGGAGCGCTATCCCGGCGCGCAGGTGCGCAATTTCGACGGTCAACGCGGGATCAGCGAAATGGATGCGCTGATCGCCTATCTGCAAATGCTCGGGACGCTCGTCGATTTTTCGACCTTCGTGCCCGATGCCAGTCGCTGAGGCCCCGTTATGGATACCTATTCCCTCCTGCGTGAACTGGCCGATAGCTGGGCGCTGCTGATCCTGACGCTGATCTTTCTCGGCGTCATCGGCTGGTCGTTCCGCCCCGGGTCGCGCGATCTGCATGACGATGCGGCGGATGTGCCCTTTCGCCACGACCGCCCCGATGATGGCCGCACAGACGGAGCCTCCCAATGACCGATGACCGCAAGATCGACCCCACAACGGGCACCGAAACCACCGGCCATAGCTGGGACGGCATTGAGGAGTTGAACACACCTTTGCCGCGCTGGTGGCTGTGGACCTTTTACGCCACGATTGTCTGGGGGGTGATCTACACAATCCTTTTCCCCGCTTGGCCAATGGTGTCGGGCGCGACGGCGGGGCTGCTGGGCTATTCGACGCGGGGCGAGGTCGCGGCCGAGATCGAGCGCGTCGCGCTGTCCAATGCGGAGTTGGAAAGCAGCCTGACCACCGTTGATCTGGCTGTGCTGCGGGACAATGAAGCCCTGCATCGCTACGCGGTTCAGGCGGGGCGGTCGGTCTTTGCCGCCAATTGCTCGCAATGCCACGGGGCGGGGGCAGGGGGCGTGGTCGCCTCCGGCTATCCCAACCTGCTGGACGATGACTGGCTGTGGGGCGGGACGATCGACGACATCGCCTATACTGTGCGCCACGGCATCCGCAACGAAGAGGACCCCGACACGCGGTTTTCGGAAATGCCGCCCTTCGACTGGATGGAGCAGTCGGAGCGGGAGGCAACCGCGCATTTCGTGCGCAGCCTGTCCGACCTTGACCATGACCCCGCCGCCGCCGGAGAGGGGGCAGAGCTTTTCGCGGATAATTGCAGCTCCTGCCACGGGGAAAACGGGCTGGGGGACCGCACGCTTGGCGCTCCCAATCTGGCGGATGCGATCTGGCTGCGGGGCAGCAGCCAAGAGGCGATCCTGAGCCAACTCGCCACCCCGCGTATGGGCGTGATGCCGTCATGGCAGACCCGGCTGGGGGAGGCTGACGTGCGCGCGGTGGCCGCCTATGTGCACGGGCTGGGCGGCGGCGAAGCAACCCCGGAGGACACAGCCCCGTCGGCACAGGCCGACGACCCGGCCCAGTAACGAGCGAGCGAGGAGCAGGCCGCGCAGTTGATGCAGATCAATGCGGCCTGCGCGCCCAACGCGTAGGCCGCAGCAGAAACTCCCGGAGCTTGCGCCGCCATGTCAACGAATGCCCCCCCTCTGTTCGCCGCGCGCGAACCGATCTTCCCCCGACGGGTCAGCGGCACGTTCCGTCGGCTTAAATGGATCATCCTCATCCTCACGCTGGGGATTTACTATGTCACGCCCTGGCTGCGCTGGGACCGAGGACCGAACCTTCCTGATCAGGCCGTGCTGGTGGATCTGGCAAACCGGCGCTTCCATTTCTTCTGGATCGAGATCTGGCCCCATGAATTCTACTTCGTGGCCGGGCTGTTGATCATGGCCGGGCTGGGGTTGTTTTTGTTTACCTCCGCATTGGGGCGGGTCTGGTGCGGCTATGCCTGTCCGCAAACCGTCTGGTCCGATCTGTTCATGACGGTCGAGCGCTGGATCGAAGGCGACCGCAACGCCCGTATCCGTCTG
This sequence comes from Marinobacter sp., assembly GCA_040119125.1. Taxonomy (GTDB): domain Bacteria; phylum Pseudomonadota; class Alphaproteobacteria; order Rhodobacterales; family Rhodobacteraceae; genus Pacificitalea. The sequence goes on along the minus strand of JBEDTR010000007.1, from coordinate 205,848 downwards.
CACAAGGCCCCGTGGAGCCTGCGCAAATGGCGCCTGCGGCTGAGCAAATGGGCCGTATGGTTGGTCATTGCCGTGGCCACGGGCGGCGCATGGGTGTTCTATTTCGCCGATGCACCGACACTGGCGCGCGATCTGATCAGCTTGCAGGCCGCGCCGGTGGCCTATGCGACCATCGGGGTGCTGACGGCCACGACCTTCGTTTTTGGCGGGTTCATGCGAGAACAGGTCTGTATCTACATGTGCCCATGGCCGCGAATACAGGGCGCCATGATGGACCCCGGCACATTGACCGTGGGCTATCGCGACTGGCGCGGGGAGCCGCGCGGCAAGGGCGGGGTGAAACGCCAGCAAGCGGCGGCAGGCGCCATCGGCAGCGGCGACGCGGTGGCGCGCTATGGCGCGGCGGTCGATAAGCACGCGGACAAGAACACCGCCGGCACCCGGCAGGCGCGCAGCGGCGAGGCGCTCGGGGATTGCATCGATTGTCACGCCTGTGTCGCGGTCTGTCCCATGGGCATCGACATTCGTGAAGGCCAGCAGATGGAATGCATCACCTGCGCGCTGTGCATCGATGCCTGCGACGATGTGATGGCCCGGATCGGTCGTCCGCGCGGGTTGATCGACTACCTCGCCCTTGATGACGAGCCGCCCACCGCGCCCGGCGCACGCGCCGCAGTCGCCGGGCTGGCCGAGGCCCCGTCTGGCGAGGTCGCGGGTGCCGCACGCCCCGCGTGGCAGCCCGAACCGCTGTGGCGGCATGTCTTTCGCCCGCGCACCCTGTTTTATACTTTCGCCTGGGCGGCCATCGGGATGTTGCTGATCTTTGCGCTATTCGTCCGGCCCGAGATCGACATGACGATCGCCCCGATCCGCAATCCCACCTTCGTCACCCTGTCGGATGGCGCGATCCGCAATGCCTATGACATCCGCCTGCGCAACAAGCATGGGGAGGCGCGGTCCTTCCGCCTGTCATTGATGCCCGACAGCGGCTTGGACCTCGCCTTGGAGGGCGCCAGCGGCAGCATCGCCGAGGTTCCTGCGGACGCGACCCGGCTGGTCCGCGTCTATGTGATTGCTGATGCGCAAGACCCCGCCGCGATGCAGCAGCGCAGCGATCTGCGCATCTGGGTCGAGGATACAGCCTCGGGCGAGCGCGCCTTTGGCGACACGATTTTCAATGGAAAGGATATCGCCGATGAGCGCCGCGCAAATGAAAGCTGACCACCGCCTCACCGGCTGGCATGTGCTGGCCATGTTCGTCGCCGGGTTTTCCATCATCATTGCGGTGAACCTGATGCTCGCCTTCAGCGCGGTGCGGACCTTTCCGGGCAAAGAAACCGACTCGAGCTATGTCGCATCGCAGAATTTCGACAGCGACCGCGCCGCGCAGGAGGCCCTTGGCTGGACCGTGCAGGCCGAACTGAGCGCAACCCTGCTGCGGCTGAGCGTGCGCGATGCGGCACAGGGCGTGGTCAAACCTGACATCGCCGCCGCCACGCTGGGCCGTGCAACGACCGTGGCCAATGACACGATCCCTGCATTTGTCTGGGACGGCGACGCCTGGACCGCGCCTGTCTCCGCCGGACCGGGCAACTGGAACCTGCGCATTGAACTACAGGCGGAGGATGGCACGCTGTTTCGCCGCCGCATCGCGCTGCGTGCGGGGCTATGACAATCCTTGCCTGTCCGGGCTGCGTCGCCGCCGCGCACATAGCCGAGACCGGCGCCGAAGCTGGCGTTGAAAGCGGCACGACCCTGCATCTTGCCTTGCCGCAGATCCGTTGCGCGGCCTGCATCGCGGGGGTGGAGACGGTGCTCTCGGCCTTGCCCTCCGTTCGTGCCGCGCGGGTGAACCTTGGCGCCAAGCGGGTGCGCATCGTTCTGAGCGCCGGTTGTGATGCCGGCGAAGCGCTGCGCGCCCTGAACGATGCGGGCTATGAAGCGCATGAGCTGGACGCAACCGCATTGCGCCCCGCAGGCGATGCCGAGGGCCGTAGCCTGCTGGCCCGCGCCGCCGTTGCGGGCTTTGCGATGATGAATGTCATGGCGGTGTCCGTCGCCGTCTGGTCCGGGGCAGGCGATGCCACACGGGCGATGTTCCATTGGGTTTCCGCCAGCATCGCCCTGCCTGCGCTGGCCTTCTCCGCCGTGCCGTTTTTTGCCTCCGCCATGATCGCCTTGCGCGCCGGGCGGATGAATATGGATGTGCCAATCGCGTTGGCGATCCTGCTGGCCGCGACGACGTCGCTATATGAAACCATCGCCGACACGGGCGCGCATACATGGTTTGATGCGGCGCTGTCCTTGACCTTCTTCCTGCTGGTGGGCCGCTATCTGGAACATCGCGCGCGCGCTTCTGCCCGATCAGCCGCCGCGGAACTGACGGCGTTGGAACTGCCCCGCGCCACTCGGCTTACCGCGCAGGGGCGCGAGACGGTCGATGTGGCGGCGCTGATCCCTGAGGATCGGATCGCGCTGGCCGCTGGCGCGCGTGCGCCGGTGGATGGCATCGCCGAGGCGGCCGCGACCGTGGACCGATCCGCCCTGACGGGTGAGGCCGACCCGGTCGCGATTGCGGCGGGCGATGCGATCTGTGCGGGCGAGGTGATCCTTGGCGCGCCCGTGACCCTTCGTGTCATTCGCCGTGCCGAGGACAGCACCCTGCGTCGCCTTGCAGCATTGGTCGAGATCGCGGAAACCGGGCGCCACCGCTATAGCGGGCTGGCGGATCGCACCGCGCGCCTCTATGCGCCGGTGGTGCATGGGCTTGCAGCGCTGGCCTTTGTCATGTGGTGGGGCATGAGCGGCGATCTGCATCGCGCGATTGGCGTCGCCACCGCCACGCTGATCATCACCTGCCCTTGCGCGCTGGCCCTTGCCATTCCGGCGGTGACCGCTGCGATGACCGGGCGGCTGTTCCGCGCCGGGGTACTGCTCAAATCGCCCACGGCGCTGGAGCGTCTGGCCGAGGTCGATTGCGTGCTGTTCGACAAGACCGGCACCCTGACCGAAGGCGTGGCCCGCCTGCCAGATCTGGACCCCACCGCCGCTTCGGTCGCGCTGGCGCTGGCGCAGGCATCCGATCACCCCGTCTCCCGCGCGCTGGCGGCGTCGCTTGCCGGTCAGACACCCGCCGCGCTGCAAGACCTGCGCGAAGTGCCGGGCGAAGGGGTGTGCGGCCTGTGGGACGGCGCGCCGGTGCGGCTGTGGCGGGGCGCGGCAGGGACGGAGCTTCACCTGCCCGGACGGCGCATCCCCTTGCCGCTGAGCGAGGTGCCACGTCCCGGCGCGGCGGAGACCATCGCGGCCCTCGACCGCGCGGGGTATGATCTGGCCATGGTCACCGGAGACACCGACGACCGCGCCGCCGATCTGGCCGGGCGTCTGGGCATTAAGCAGATCTACGCGGGCATCCGCCCCGAGGATAAAGCCGGGCTGGTGCGCCAATTGGCGGGGCAGGGGCGGCGCGTGCTGATGGTGGGGGATGGGCTGAACGATACCGCCGCGCTTGCCTGCGCCGATGCGTCCCTCGCCCCCGCCACCGCCTTGGATGCCACGCGGGTCGCCGCAGATGGTGTTTTGCTGGCGGCGGATCTGCGCGTCGTGGCACAGACGTTGCAATGCGCAAGTCGGGCCCGCGCGCGCATTCGGCAAAACCTGTGGTTGGCGGCGGTCTATAATGCGGTGGCGATTCCGGTCGCGGTCTTGGGATTTGCCACGCCGTTGATGGCGGCGGCCGTGATGTCCTCCTCCTCCATTCTGGTTGTCCTGAACGCGGTGCGCCGATGAATATTCTAGTTGTCCTGATCCCGGTCTCGATCTGCCTTGGCGCCGCCGGGCTTGCCGCCTGCCTATGGACGCTGCGCCACGGGCAATATGACGATCTCGAAGGCGATGCGGCGCGGATCTTGCTTGATGAGACCGATCCCACCGCCCCCCGTTCCGACCCAGCCGGGACGCGCTCCGCCCCCCGCCCCTGAGCAGCGCCAGCAAGGGCGCCGGGCACAACACGGCCACCGGCCTTAGCCGATCAGCGCGCGTCGATAGAGCGGCAAGAGGACATCGCGGTCAAAGGCTGCATGTCGCCGCAATGGCTGAAACAACCCCCGCAGCGCAAAGCCCAACCTGCCCGCATCCTCGCGTGCAGGCTGCTGCGCAAAGGCACGGATCGCAGGGGCAAGCATCATCGCTTGATCCTCGTCCTCCAGATGCTCGGCGCGCAGCCGGTCGATCATCGAGGAGCGCGCGGGGGCCTGTTCCAAAAGCAGCGGAAAGACGACCTGCTCCTCCAGCCGCTGACACCGTTTCAGGGTCGGGACAAGGCTGCCGGCGAGGCGCATGGCGGTATAGGTATCGACCCGCTCAGGCAGGCTGTCGGCCAGTGTTTCCAATGCATCGCAAAGGTGCTCTTGCCGCAGGATCGCCTCCGCGAAGGCAATGCCGGCATCGGCGCTTTGATCGGCAGAAGAAAACATTGGCGGCATTCTTTGATAACTCTGCACCCTATTGCGATGAGAGCCACGCTACCCGATCTCCCGCGTCAGACCTTGATCTGGATCAAGCCACATTCGGGCCGTGAAACCACGCCGCCGCACTCGCCCGTAAGAGCCGGGAAGGACCGGGCCCAGCGGTGCCGCATGTCGGGGTCCGCACGGGCATCCTCGGGCCCTACCGGATCGGAGGGGCCCCGCAATGCGCGCGCGTCTGGGCACGACAAACGCGCAGGAACGAAGTCATGTTCGAGCGTCTAGGGAACTGGCGCCGGTTCAGTGCGGACACTTATTTGCTCCAGCCCATTGATGGCGCTCATTTGGGCGGCTCTGGTGCGGGGGCAAGCCCGGCGCGGGTCAGCAGGCGCTCTGCCCGCGCGATGATCGGGGCGTCGATGAATTCGCCGTCCAGCATGAATGCGCCCGAGCCTTCGGTCGCGGCGCGGCGGGCGGCGGTGATGATGGCGCGGGCGCGGGCCACGGCAACCGCATCGGGGGTGAAGGCGTCGTTCAGCACGGCGACCACCTTGGGATGGATGCAGGTCGCCCCGTCAAAACCAAAGCGCACTGCCTCTGCCGCCGCGCGCCGCAGGTCGTCCGGGTCGGAGAATTGCGCGGCGGAGCGCAGCAGCCCCAGCGACAGCTTGCCCGACGCCTTGGCGGCGTAATGCACCATCAGCTTGGGCAGGTGCAGGGTCTCGGCATCCGGCACGGCGCCGGTGTCGGTGGCGAAATCCTCCGCCCCAAGGCACAGCGCCGCCAGCCGGGGATGCGCGGCGATCTGTGGCGCGGCCAGCAGCCCGAAAGCGGATTCGATAATGCCGATGACACGGGCACAGCCGTCGGGAAGCCGGTCGAGATCGGCGGGGCTTTCGATTTTGGGCAGCATCAGCCCATCCGCCCCGGCGGCCAGCGCGGCGCGGGCGTCGGCATCGGCGCGGGCGGTGGCGTTGATGCGCACAAAGACCTGCGCGCCGCTGCGCCCCACCTGCGGCACGGCACGGGCCAGCGCGGCGCGGGCGGCGTCTTTTTCGCCCTCGGGCACCGCGTCCTCCAGATCGAGGATGATGGCATCCGCCCCCCGCTCGGCGGCCTTGTCGACAAAGCGATCCACATGAGCGGGCACATAGAGGAGCGAGCGCAATCTCATCGGGCGCTCTCCGTTTCGGCCAGCACGGTGCCCGCGTCGATCAGCGCGGCGGCGCGCTCGGGATCGATGGCATAATCGCGCAGCACCTCGTGGCTGTGCTCCCCCAATCGCGGCGCGGGGCGCCACATGTTGCCGGGCGTGTCCGACAGGCGCGGCAGCGGCGCGTGGGTGGGGACATGGCCCAGCTCGTCATCCGGCACCTCCGCGAAAATCTCGCGGTCGATGAAATGGCGGTCCGTGACAATGTCGCCCACGGCATAGAGCGGCGCGGCGGTGATGCCTTCGGCGTCGCAGAAGCGCACGATCTCGTCTCGGTCACGCGCGCCCATCCAGCCGCCGACGATCTCATCGACTTCATGGCGGTGCGCGACGCGGGCCTCATTGGTGGCGTAGCGGGGGTCGTGGTTCATGTCGTCGCGCCCGATGGCGGTGAACAGCCGTGTTGCCGTGCTCTGGATCGAGGCCGACACGGCGATGAAATGCCCATCGCGGCTGCGATAGACATTGCGCGGGCTTGAGGTGTTGGAGCCATTGCCGACACGGGGCTTTGCCGTGCCATTCAGCCGATAGTCGAGAGGCTCCGGCCCCAGAACCGACACCATAGCCTCCAGCAGCGACAGATCGACAGTCTGCCCGCGCCCGGTCATGTCGCGCGACCGCAGCGCCATCATCACCGCATTGGCCCCATAAAGCCCGGCGATCATATCGGCGAGCGCCAGCGGCGGCAGCAGCGGATCGCCGCCCGCCTCGCCATTGCGATGGGCAAAGCCCGACATGCCCTCGACCAGCGTGCCGAAACCGGGACGTTTCGAATAGGGACCGCTCTGGCCGAAACCGGAGACTTGCAGCACGATAAGCCGGGGGAAATCGCGGGCGATGACATCGGCGCCAAGGCCCATCTTCTCCAGCGTGCCGGGGCGGAAGCTTTCGATCATCACGTCGGCACCGGCCATCAGATCGCGCAGCAGGGCAATGCCGCCCTTGCCACGAAAATCCAGCCCGATAGAGCGCTTGTTGCGGCCATAGGTCTTCCAGAAGGTCGAATAGCCCTTCTGCTTCCATGCGCGCAGCGGATCGCCCGCGGGCAGCGGCTCCACCTTGACGACATCGGCACCGAAATCCGCCAATTGGAGCGAGGTCATATTGCCCGCGACCAGCCGCGACAGGTCGAGCACCTTCAGCCCGACAAGCGGCCCGGTGGGCGCGGCGGCAAACTCCCGGCGGGTCCAGCTTTGGGTGTCGCTCATCATTCGGCCTCCTCGGTCGGGTTCTTGGTCTCGGGGGTGGGCCGGGGGCTGGGGACCGCGCCGGTCTGCAACGCGGCACGGCGGCGGCGCATCAGCAGGCGCAGACCCAATGTCAGCGCAATCGCCGCGATCATCGCGCCGATGATGGTCACCGAAATCGGACGCTCCCAGAAAATCGCCATGCGGCCCTGACCCAGCATCACCGACTGGCGGAAATAGTTCTCGGCCAGCGGCGCCAGCACGACGGCAAGGATAAACGGCCCGGTCGGGTAGTCATTCTTGCGCATCAGGTAGCCGATGACGCCGAAAATCAGCGCCACCCAGATGTTGAAGGTCGAATAGGCCAGCGAGAACGCCCCCACGACGCAGAGCGCAATCACGACCGAGGCCAGCACGCCCTGAATGCCGCGCAGCAGGTTCACGAATAGCGGGATCAGCAGGATATTCGACAGCAGCAGGAACACATTGGCCAGCACCAGACCCGCGATCATCGCCCAGACCACATCGCCGGATTTGATCATCAACAGCGGACCGGGTTGCAGGCCGAACATGATCAGCGCGCCCAGCATGATCGCGGTGCCGCCGGAACCGGGAATGCCCAGCGTAATCAGCGGGATCAGCGAGCCGGGCACCGAGGCGTTGTTCGAGGCCTCCGGCGCGGCGAGGCCCGCGATTTCGCCCTTGCCGTAGTTCTCCGGCGTCTTCGACAGTCTTTTTTCCAGCGCATAGGACAGGAAGGTGGCGATGGTGGCGCCGGCGCCGGGCAGGATGCCGATCACCGTGCCCATGAGCGAGCCGCGCACGGTGGGCGCGCCCGCTTCGCGCAGGTCGCCGCCGGAGGGGACGTAATCGGCCACCCGCAGCGACGGCTTGCCCAGCTTCAGCACCACGCGGTGTTCAAGGTTGTGAAACACCTCGCCCAGCCCGTAGAGGCCAATGATGATCGCCACGAAATCAATCCCTTCGATCAATTCGGGCAGGGGGGCGAACCGGACATAGCCGGAAATGTAATCGGCCCCGATGGTGGAGACGAGCACCCCGAAACACACCATCAGCAGCGCCTTCAGCATGTCCTCGCCCGCCAAGAGCACGATTGTCGACAGGCCCAGCAGCATCAGTAGGAAATATTCCGGCGGCCCGAGAAAGATCGCGTTGCGCGCCACCACAGGGGCAAAGAAGATCAGGACCGTCAGCCCAAACATGCCACCGATGAAGGATGAAAACGCGGAAATGCCAAGCGCGATACCGCCACGCCCGCGCTGCATCATCGGGTAGCCTTCCAGCGCGGTGATGATCGCAGGTGCGTCGCCGGGTGTGTTGATCAGGATCGAGGTGATGCGCCCGCCATACATGGTGCCCATATAGACCCCCGTCAGCAGGCTCAGCCCGGAGGCGTGGTCCATCCCCGCCGCCAGCGGCAGCATCAGCGCGATCCCCGCCGACGGGCCCAAGCCCGGCAATGCGCCGACCACAGTGCCGATCATCCCGGCAAGGAAGATCAGCATCACGTTATAGGGCGTCAGAATAGTGCCGAAGCCGCCGGCAAGCTGGTTCAGTGCGTCAAGCATTGGTGTCTCCGGGGGATCAGCTGATGGGGATCTGCAGCCACAGATCGAAAATGGCGTAAACGGCGGCGATGGTGATCGCCGTTGAGACCAGCGCCACGATCCAGCCGCGTTTGAGCAAGAACGCGGTGATCAGCGCGATGCACACGCCCAGCGCCAGCAACAGCGAGCCGTAGCTTGCCGCGACGATGGTGACGGCGATCAGCACCACGCAGAGGATGACGGTGCGGATATCGCCCGTGGCCGGTGTCGTGTCTGCGGATGGGTCTGGCGACGGGCCTGTGGACGGGTCCGGCGACGTGTCCGCGGGGGCCGCTGCGGGCGTCTCTGCGGTCTGCCCCGCGCCCGTCCGGCGCAGCGCGATGAGAGCGCCGATGGCGAGCACCGCCACCGACATGATCAAGGGGAGAAAACCGGGACCAAAGGTCAGTCCCGATGTGAAGGGCATCCCGAAACTGCCCACCAAGGTGATCCCCGCAAACAGCGCGAGGCCACCGAGGAACAGCAGTTCCGACGTTCTGTTGCGGGGAGTCATGGCTTACTTCAGCAGATCGAGCTTGGTGAGCGCATCGGAGTAGATCCCTTGGGTTTCCTCCAGATAGGCAGCGAATTCGTCACCGGGCAGGAAACCGGGCACAACACCGTTCGGATCAAGATAGACGGCCTTCCACTCGGGGTTTTCGCTCAACTCCTTCATTTTGGAGATCAGCCAATCCCGCTCGGCAGGGTCGATGTCGCCCGGCGCGGTCACACCGCGAAACACGCTCATCGTGATGTCGAGGCCCTGTTCCTGAAAGGTCGGCACGTCGGGCATCAGGTCGATCCGCTCCTCGGTGGAGACGGCCAATGCGGTGAAATTGCCAGCCTCAATGAAATCGCGCGAGGAGCCGGGATTGCCGATGGTGAAATCCACCTGACCCGACAGCAGCGCGGAGACGACCTCGCCATCGCTTTGGAAGGGGATGAAATTCACATCGACGCCGGTTTGCTCACCAAACTCGATGGCGACGATATGCTCGATCGAGCCGGTGGCGGTGCCGCCGACATTGAGCGTCTTGCCCGCCGACTTCAGATCGTCGATCGACGCATAGGGGCCTTTTGAGCTGACCAGCAGCAATTCAGGGTCGATGCCCAGCCGCGCAATCGGGGTGAAATCGGTGTAATCCAGCCCGACATTGGAGATCAGCGGCGTGGTCACATGCGAGGACGTGGCCGACATCAGGAAATGCGCATCGCCGGCATGGCCGTTGAGGTAGCCCATCGACACGGCGGAGCTGCCGCCGGGCTTGTTCACCACGCTCAGCGGCGCTTCGATGATGCCTTCTTGCTGAAGGATCTTGGCCATCGTGCGCAGCAGCGTGTCATGGCCGCCACCGGGGCCGTAACCTGCGACCAGTTCGATCCCGCGACCGCCGGGGAAATCGTCCTGTGCAGCGACGGGCAGGGCCGTCAGCGCGGCAAGGCCGCCCGCCATAAGGCCAAGCGCCGTGCGGCGTAGAAGTTTGGATGTAAGCATGTTGGTTCCTCCCATTTGCTTTCGGTAATGCGTGCCGCGTCGGACGCGGCGGTAATCTGTGCCGCGTCTGGCGCGGCGGTAATCCGTGCCGCCTCCTGCGCGGCGGTAAACTGTGCCGCAGGATGCGCCGCGGTCGTTGCGCTTCGACCGGGGCGGCGGGGTGCGCGCGGACATGGCGGTCTGCGATGCGGTCGGGCTAGGCGGCGTCCTCTCCGCTGTCGTCCGGCGCGCGGTCTTCCCATCCCAGCGATCTGGAAATCTCATCGGCGGTGTCGCGCAGCACCGGCTCGATCTGGGCCACCGCTTCGCCCAGCCGCAGGGCGGGACCGGCGATGTTGAGCGCGGCGATCACATGCCCTGCGCGGTCGCGGATCGGCGCGGCCATGCCGCCCGCGCCTTCGACAATGCCGACGCGGGTGACCTGCATGCCGGTGCGGCGCGCGGTGTCGACCTGCTGGATCAGCTCTGCCTCGGTCCCGGTATAGCGCCCCGCCGCGCATTCGGCGGCGGCGTAATCGCGCAGCGCATCATGGCTCAACCGGCCCAGCAGGATCATCCCCGATGACACTTGATGCGGGCGGCGGGCGACGGTCACGTCCCGGTCGTAATAGATCTCCCGCCGGGGCAGGACCTTGGCGATATAATGAATGCCCAAGTCATCGCCCAGCACGGCGATAAAGCCGCTTTCACGGGTGCGGGCGACGGCGCGGCGCAGGGGCGCATCGGCATGGCGCAGCAAGGTGCCCCAACCGCGCCGCTCGGCGCTGGGCTCACCCGGAAGCCGCCGCAAGCGGTAGCGCCCGTCCTCCAGCCGCTCGGCATAGCCGGTATCAACCAGCAGGCGCAGCAGGTCGAGCGTGCTGCTTTTGGGCAGAGACAGGGCAGCGACCACTTCGGCGAAGCCCACGGGACGCACTTCGCCCGCCATCCATTCGATGACCTGCAAAATTCGCTCCGCACCGCGTCCGCTCATTGACATCCCCCCAAAGTTCAGTATTGTGAACTTAGTTCTAAATACTGAATATGAGCTTGTTACGGTGCGTCAGGGATTCTGTCAAGCGCCGGGGTGCGGCATGTGCGCTCGGCAGGGCGGGCCCTGCTAGGCGATGAACGCGCACCTTCGCGGCCACACGCCCGGACCGGATCGGACACCGCCCCGCTGGGGGGCCGCGCCCGTCGCAATTTCTGGTCTGGAGGGTATCGGCCTGTCGGCGGCGATCGGCGCCACCACAAGCATCCACTTCGACACGCAAACTGGCCTGCACCCCGCGCGTCGCGATGTCTGACTGGCCGATCACGCGCGTGGGCGGACCGGCCAGAAAGGGGTTAAGACCTGCGCAACTTTCCGCAGTCTGAGGCGGGCTTATTCGATGCGGAACAGCTTCTGCGCGTTGCGGAAGCAGATCTTCTCCATGTCTTCGCGCGGCAGATTGAGCGATTCCAGAACCGCGATCGTGTCGCGAATATATCCAGGGCCTTTTTCCGGATCGAAGGGCGAGTCGGAGGCAAACAGAACCTTGTCCGCCCCATAGAATTCAAGCCCGCAAACCGTCGCCGCACGCGACCCGAACACGGCCGTGTCGGCGTAGAAGTCCTTGAAATAGTCGACAGGGCGTTTCTTGAGGTCGCGCAGAACGTGGCTGAGGTCTTCGGTGGTCGTGCGTTTGCCCAGCTGATCCTGACCGGGGCCGACGCGGCCTTCGAAATAGGGGACCATCGCGCCCAGATGATGCGCGAGAAGCTTCAGGTTCGGCATCTTATCCATCATGCCCGACAGCACGATCCGCGCCATTGCCGCGCTGGTCTCATAGGGCCAGCCGAAGGTCCACCAGATCTCGTAGCGGGATTTATCCTCGCTGGCGTAATCCGTCATTTCTTCGCCGCGAGACGGGTGCAGGAACACGGGGCGATCGAATTTCTCGGCGGTCTCGAACACCGGCAGGAAGCGCGGATCATCGAGCGGAAGGCCGTTGATATTGGTGTGGATCTGCACCCCCACCGCGCCTGTATCGGCGGCAAAGACACGTTCCAGTTCCCGCGCGGCGGCGTCGGGCGCGTTCATCGGCAGCGCGGCAAGATAGCCCACGAACCGGTCGGGATGCCGTGCGCATAGATCGGCCAACCCGTCATTGGCAAGCTGGGCAAGTTCACAGACCGTCTCGGGCGAGCCCATCGACTCCAGCGGCGGCATGCCCAGCGACAGGACCTGTCGGTAGTTTTCAAACTGATCCATCACGCGCAGGCGTTCGTCGATGTCAAAGATGCACGGAATGCCCTGCATGCGGGAGTGGATATTACGGCCAGCGCCGTCGAGATTTTCCATTCGATCCCACAAACCGGCGGGGAAAAAATGGTTAAATGCATCGATATACTGCATGGTTAGCCTCTTTTGGGTAGGGTCGGATTTTCCGCCGGTCAGACCGACGGGATGACTTGGAGTACTGGAACCGCTTGTCCCAGAACGGAACTGGGCCAAGGGATGTGGAGAAGCCGGTCGAAGACGATCCAGACGCTGAGCACGAGGCACGCGGCCTCAATGGCGATCTTTCTCCAGCTTTCGCGCGCCTCGACGCGCATGTAGACGATGGTGAACATCGCAACTGTCGGGATCATGCCGATGACGGCGATGGAGCCGAGAAAGCCCAGCAGGTAGATCCCGAACATCGCGGCGCGGCTGGCGGTTTTTCTGCCGGACAGGCCATTTGCGGCAAGCGGCGTGTCCATATGTCCGGCGCTGACATCTCCGGCGGCGGGGCGGACCCGGCTGGCCATAGCGGCGGCGAAGCTGATCGCACCGATGACAAGCACAAAGATCCCGACCGAAAGCGGCCCGATCCGTGCACCGAACGGCCATGACCATGCCTGCCACACCATCCACGCCGCCAGCCCCAGCAAAAGCCCATACATCATGTCGGAGCGGCGCAGCGACGCAGGCTGACGCTTGGGCCGCACGCCCGGTGCCCGTCGGGTGCGCACCCATCTAAGCGCGGGCAGCAGGATCATCAGCAGCGATGCCAGCAACAGCACGGCCACCAGCGGACGGGTCAGCCATTCGAACCCGAACCGATTGACCGAGATGAACATGTACAGTTCGATCAAGGAGCCAAGCACAAAGCCAAGGATCAGGGGCGGGCGGGGCCACTGGAACTGCTTCATCAACCAGCCGATCACGGCGAAGATCAGCAGCGTGTATAGATCCCCCCAGCTTCGGGAGGCCTGATAAGCGCCTATGAAGACGAATGTCAGGACCGGCGGCAGGATCACGGTGTAGCGCAGCAGGGCGATCTTCGCGAGTTGCCCGCTGAAGGCGAAACACAGGCCAGCCCCCAGAATATTCGCGATGGCGACGGACCAGACCATTGTGTAGGTCACCGCCAGATTTTCCGACAGCATCTTCGGTCCCGGCTCAAGCCCGTGGATCAAGAAGACCCCGAGCAGGATTGCCATCGCCGCCGAGCCGGGCACACCGAAGGCCACCGTGGGCACCAGCGATCCGGCGGTCAGTGAATTATTCGCGGATTCGGGTGCAATGACGCCGCGCACATCGCCATGCCCGAATGTCTCCTTCGCGCCCTTCACGGTTTGCGCGGCATGGCCGTAGGCGATCCAGTCGACCACCGCCGAGCCCATGCCGGGGATCGCGCCGATTGCGGCGCCGATACCGCCGCAGCGAACCACCAGCCACCAGTTGGCGAACACGTCCCGCACGCCTTGGCGCATGCCGCTGCGCGTGTCGTATTTCGCGGTCTCGGAAATAGCGCGGCGGTTGATGGCCAGATCGGCCAGCTCTGGCAGCGCAAACAAACCCAGCACCAGCGGCACGATGGGCAGCCCGTCCCAGAGGTAAAGCTGCCCCAGCGTCCAGCGCATCGTGCCCGTCTGGGGGTCTGATCCGATCATCGAAAGCAGGATGCCGACGCCCGCGGCGACAAGTCCGCGCAACGGCGCGGTGCCGGACAACACCGCAACCATCGAAATGCCGAAGATCGAAAATGCCAGAAGCTCCGGCGACGCAATATATAGGATGAACGGCCTCAGGATCGGGATTGTCAGCGCCAGCAGAAGCGCTCCCACCAGCCCCCCGATCAGGGAGGCCGTGAAGGCGGCGCTCAGCGCGCGGCCTGCCTCGCCCTTTCGTGCCATCGGATTGCCATCGAGGATCGTCGCCTGCGCGCCCGCCGTGCCGGGAACGCCAAACATGACAGCGGGGATCGTGTCGCTCGTGCCGATCACCGCAGACATGCCCAGCAGCAGCGCAAACGCGGCGAACGGGTCCATGTTAAAGGTGAACGGCAACAACAGCGCCATCCCGGCCAGCCCGCCAATCCCCGGCACGATGCCTAGAAACAGACCCATCAGAACCCCGCATCCCAGCATCAATAGCCGGAATGGATCGATCAGCGCGTGCAGCGCTTCGGTGGCGGCGGCGGCGCTGCTGACATCCATCAGCGCGCGTCCTTATTCAGGGGCGTGCAGGGCATCATCGCGTCCCGGAGAAATTGACGTGAAGCGCCTTTTCGATGGTGAAGGCATAGAGTTCCGACAACGACTCCTCCCGCCCGATGCCGGACTGTTTCACCCCGCCGAACGGCATCCCCGGAATGTGTTTGGAGACATCATTGATCCAGACATAGCCGGTGCGCACTTCGCCCGCCGCGCGCAGCGCGGTCTGAAGGCTTTCGGTCCAGATCGCGCAGGTCAGACCGTAGGGCAACGCGTTGACATCCCAGAGCATTCCCGGCTCATCCGTCCAGCGCAAAACGCTCAATACGGGGCCGAAAATCTCCTCGCGTGCGATGCGCATGTCGGGCGTAACATCGGCAAATACGGTCGGGTCCACGAAACACCCATCCGCCAGCGCGTCATCATCTGGAACGCCGCCGCCATGGATCAGGCGTGCGCCCTCGGCTATGCCCGCCTCGATATAATCGAGAACGCGCTGATGCTGCTGCGCGTCGATCAGGCACCCCATTGATGTGTCATCGGCCAGCGGCGGGCCGGGGCGAAACTTGGCGATCTTCCGGGCCAGATGGCCCAGCACCGCGTCATGGATATCGGAATGGAGAAAGGCCCGGCTGGTCGAGCCGCAGGACTGCCCGCACCATGTAAAATTCATCCCGTCGACCATCGCCTCCGCGACCGCTTCGGGGTCGGCGTCGGGATAGGCGATCAGCGCATTCTTGCCCCCAAGTTCCAGCACCACGGGTTTCAGCATTTCGGCGGCGGCCTGCATCACGACCTTGCCGGTCGGGACACTGCCGACCAGCGTGACCATATCGACGTCCCGATGCCGGGACAGGGCAGCCCCCAGATCGCCTTGTCCGGTCAGGATGGACACGACGCCCGGCGGAAAAATCGGGCCGATTAACTCCGCAAGGATCATCGCCGAGAGCGACGCCTGTTCGGGCGGTTTGATGATGCAGGCATTCCCGGCAGCAAGCGGCGCGGCAAGGCGGCTGGCCGAAAACATGAAGGGATGGTTGAAGGCGACGATGCGGGCCACAACCCCGACCGGCTCATGCGTGGTCAGGTTCAGCGTGCCGTCCCGCCCCGGCACAGTATCACCCTTCAATTCGGTGATGAGGCCGGCGAAGAAATCGAAACGTTTGGCTGCGATTTCGACGTCCGAGCGCACCTTGCTGATCGGGTTGCCGCCGTCGGCGGCATCGACATAGGCGATACGCTCGGCATGACTGCGGATGACCTGCGCGGCCTCTCTCAGCAATCTGGCCCGCTCTTGCGGCGGGGTGTGACGCCATATCTCGAACCCGTCGCGGGCGGCAGCTATGGCGCGATCCGCGTCCTGCGCATCCCCGCGCGGCACGTCCCCCAGATCCGCCCCGTTCGCCGGGTCCACGGATCGGAAGGCGTTTCCCGAAAGCGGAGCATGCCAGTCCCCGCCCCAATACAAGGCGCGATGCTGAATAAGCTCGTCAATTTTTGCGGATGCAGGCCTCAAGATCTTACTCCCCCCCTCAGATCAATGGCGGCGCCCGAGGACGCCGCCACCAGTTTTATTCCGCCACCAGATAGGCGCGGATCTGTTCGATCGCGGCATCCGACACATTCATCTGGTCCGCGATGATCTGCTGAAGCTCTGCGCCCGTGGCGGGGTCGAGTTCCTGATTGCGCTGCTTCACAGCCGCCAGAAATTCGTCATCCTTGACCATCTCGTCAAACGCGCTGCGCAGGACTTCGATGCGATCGGCGGGCACATTTGGCGTGGTGACCAGCGACCGACCGACCGACGATGCGCCAGCGACAAGTTTCAGCATCTCTTTTTCTTCGTCAGTCGTGCCCAACTGTCCGACGGCAGGAACGTCGGGAAAATCGGGATGCGGCTCGACGGCCAGCTGCCAGATCGGCACCGCCGTGCCGTCAGGCAGCCAATCGGGACGGGAGGCGCGCAGACCGGCCAGACCGATCATGGCCGCGTCGATTTCCCCTTGCTCCATGGCGAGTGTCGAGGCGGAGGTGCCGCGATAGCCCGCGATCACATTGAACTTCGTGCCTTCGATGTCGTTAAGCATCTTCGGCACAAAATAGGAGGCCGAGCCCGCTCCGGTGGAGCCAAAGGCAATCTCGTGCTCCTTGGCATCCTCAAAGGTTTTTACCGGCATCTCGTTCCAGACAATGCCCATCTCGTAATTCGCGGTCAGACGACCGATGGCACCGAATTCCGACGCATCCAGATCGCCCGGAATAGCGCCGGTGGCACTGTCGAGCGCGATGGACTGAACGATCACGGCAAGGGCCGTGCCGTCCTGCGGTGCCGCCTGATACAGGAACTGTGCCGCGCGCCGCCCGCCCGCGCCGGGCATGTTCTCGACGATGACGGTGGGGTTGCCCGGGATATGATCGCCTAGGAAATCAGCGGCAAGCCGACCGTAGAGGTCATATCCGCCGCCCGGGCTGAAGCCTACATAGATCGTGACGGTCTTGCCTTCGAAGAAGGTGTCAGCGTCGTCCTGCGCAAGCGCGCCGGTTCCGGCCAGGGCCAGGACGGCCCCGGCGGCGGCGAGCTTTGCAAAGCTTCGGCGCCCCAAGTGGGTCAGTCGATTGGTAAACATTGATCTCTCTCCCATTGAACAGTGGTCCCGTGTGCCGGGGGTCGTCGGCGTCTTGGCGACGCTCGTGGTTGGTGAACCTGCGGTAACGGCGCGGCGCTCAGTCCTTTGTGGTGGGGGTCAGCGCATTGACGAGCGCGGGCGGATAGCCGGGCTCCGTTTCGACCTCGACCACGGCGACACCGCCCGCCTGTGTCACGGCGATGGCATCCAGCAACACGCGATGCAGCGCGGATGCGTCGGTAACCGGGCCAAAGGCCGTGCAGCCCTGTGCCCGCGCCATATCGGCCAATGCAATGCCGGGATCGGTCATCTGAATGCCGACGCCCTTATTCGCGACATCGCGCCCGCGCATTCGGGCGACCCTCTCCTGATGCACCTCGTCATTGTAGAAAGAGCGGTTGTTGGCGACGATCATCAGCAAGGGAATGCGGTGATGCACAGCTGTCCACAGTGCGGTCACACCCATTAGAAAATCGCCGTCGCCGCAGATCGCCACAGGCAGCCGGTCCGAGCCCATATCACGCAGGGCCAATGCCGCACCGATGGCATGGCCGGGTCCAGCGCCCAGCCCGCCGCCGCCATCCGATCCAAGGAAATCGAGCGGGTCGCGAAACGGCCAGAACGTGCCATCCCATGACAGCGTGACATGGGTCAGCGTCGCAGACAGATCGCCCAGCGCTTCTTGCAGCTCCACCGCGATCCGCTCCACGTCGATATGGGTGCCTGAGCGGTCCCGGAGCGCGGGGTCAACCGCGCGATAGGTCGAGACGCGCGGCAGATCCATTTCATCGAGCAGGTCGGCTACGAAAATGTCGGGATCCGCCCCGATGACCAGATCGGCGGGCGGGTGGGCCTGATGATCCATCGACCAGCCATTGTGGATATGCGGGTCGAGGGTGACGCGGATGACCTGCGCCGCGCCTGCGGGTTTTGCAATGT
This sequence comes from Marinobacter sp., assembly GCA_040119125.1. Taxonomy (GTDB): domain Bacteria; phylum Pseudomonadota; class Alphaproteobacteria; order Rhodobacterales; family Rhodobacteraceae; genus Pacificitalea. The sequence goes on along the minus strand of JBEDTR010000007.1, from coordinate 187,871 downwards.
CCAGCGCCCCCTTCAGATCGACCCAATCGAGGGCCAGCACAACATCCGCTTGTGCCAGCGCGGCGCGGGCCTCGGCACCGCGTCTGCCACGCAGATCGCCCGAATAGGCGGGGTGATCTGTTGGAAATGCCGCGGCGACTTTCGTGTCGGTGATGACCTCTGCGCCCAGCGCCTCGACCAGTGCGATGCGGTTGTGCCACCCCGTCTTCCCGCGCGATACGCGCCCGGCAAGGACAACGATCCGGTTGGCCTGTGACAGCCGGTCTGCCGCATCGCGCAGGGCCGTACGGCTGGAGCCGCTGGTGGGAACCTCCAGAAAGCGTGCCGCGTCATCGAACGGCTGATCGGGCGCCGGGCCTTCCTGTGTTTCGGTGTCGAAATTGATGTAGACGGGCCCTTGCGGTGCGCTGCGGGCCAGCACCGTTCCGCGCAAGACAGCCTCCCGCGCCGCCGCCACCGATGCCGGCTGCGCGTCCCATTTGACATAGGACCGGACCAGCGCGCCCTGATCGGCAGAGGTGTGAATCCAGTCGATCCATGGGCGCCGCTGCGCGGCATCCACCGGCCCCGTCGCGCCAAGCACCATCACCGGCATCCGGTCGCACCACGCATTGAAGATCGCCATTGTCGCATGCATCAACCCGACATTGGAATGAACGGCGGCGGCCATGGGTCGACCTGTCACCTTGGCGAAACCATGGGCGATGGCGACGGCGTGTTCTTCGTGCAGACATAAAAGGATCTCAGGCGCGCGGTTGCCCAAGTAGTTGACGAGGCTGTCGTGCAGGCCGCGGAAGCTTGCCCCCGGATTCAACGCGACATAGGGGATGTCGCAATCACGCAGGGTTTCGGCGATCACGTCACTGCCGAACCGGGCCGCCGCTGTGTTTGGCAAGGCGGGCGCGGTCGTCATTTGTCGGGCCGCGCGCTGCTATGCGTCATCCCCGCGCGACGGCACCAGAATTGCCAGGCCCGGTCATAGCCTTCGCCCGGCTTTGCGTCGGCCAGGCGTGACTGGATCAGATCAATCTCGCCATCGGTCAGATGCTTGATCTCGCCCAGCGACGAGGCGCTGATCTGCAACTTGGCATTCACCTCAAGATACACCGCCGTATACACGGCCTCCCTGACCGAACGCCCGACAACGGTCGACCCGTGACCGCGCATCAAGGCGCAGGTGCCGCTGTCGAGAACGTCAGCGAAATCAACGCCCATCTCGTTGGACGAAATCAGCAGGTTGGTATCCCCGAACGTCGTCTGCGCATCCCAGACCGGCACGTCCTTGCCCAAGACCGCGCTGCTATGGAGCAGGGGGCGCAGTTTCGCCTGTGTCACCGTGAAGGGAAGCACGCTGTGCGAATGGCTGTGCACGACGGAGCGGACGTCATCGCGGGCGGCGTAAAGAGCGCCGTGAATGAACCGCTCAAGGAATGGTTTGCGATCGTCGCTGCCCGCCGGGGTGCCGTCGAGTTCAAATTCCATGATGTCATCATGCTCGACCAGTTCGGGCGGCTGGGCACGGGCAAGAAGAAAGCGATCAGGCCGGTCGGGATGGCGGGCGCTGACATGGCCGAATGCGTCACAGATCCCTTCCGCCGCAAGGATGCGGCTTCCGGTCACGAGATCGTCGATGATTTCCGCAAGAACGGACATGCGTCTCCTCCCAAAGCGCGAGCTGTCGTAGCGTATGGCGCCACACTACGAACGGGAGACTTATTGTCAACTATCTCTTCGGCATTTTCTCATAATGAGAGAATAAGCATATTTCTTATTGCGACGCGCTGGTCACGACGCGGGCGCAGAATAAGATGCGTTTGCCAAGCGCCTCGCGCCGCTCCGGCGATATGCCGGTCTCGGGGAGGGTGAGGCTCAGGCTGGCGCTGATCTCGTCGCCGCGTCCGAAAACAGGGGCGGCGATGCCGGTAACGCCCGGTGTCACCTGTCCTTCGGTTGCAACCCAGCCGTGCTGCCGCATCGCCCGCAGATTGGCGCGAACCTCCGTCAGGGAGGTGCCGAGCCCGGCATCGATCAGCGCGTCGGGCATCTGGTCGTAAAGCTTCGCAAGCTGATGGCTGGGAAAATGCATGAGGATGGCCAGCGATGCCGCGCCTCGCAGCAGTGGACGCGCGCGACCACGCTCATAATTACTTAGAAAATGGGTCGTGCTGGCCTCCTGATGGACGCAAAGCACGCGATCACGGTAGCGGCGACACAGAAGGCTGACGCCCGATTCCTCGCGCACGATCTCGGCCATAAGCGGCTTTGCGGCGCGGATCAGCGGGTCGGTGGCCCGGATTTGATGGTCGAACTCAATGATCCGCGGCCCAAGCCGATAGACCGATTCCGTCACGGTCATCAGTAGGCCTGAATCCACCAAAAGCTTGATATGTCGGTAGAGGGTCGAGCGCCCGCATTCGATCTGTGCGCTGATTTCGTCAAAGGTCCATTCTGGCCGCTCAAGGTCAAAGAGGTCGAGGACCGAGAGCATCCGTTCGTTGCTTAACATCTCAACCTCATCCTTTGCATTGCCTTACTGGCATGTCTTTTAAGTGTTCCGGAGGGGTCCGACAATCACCCATATTGTCTACAGTCCCGCTATGTGAGATTCATTGCGCAATGACTTGACCGGCATAATCCCCGTCTGTAAGTTCCCCGAAATTGCAGTAGCGAGGGCGGAAACTTGGCCATCAACACGGATGTCTTGATCGTAGGCGCGGGGCCGGTAGGCTTGACCATGGCTGTCGCACTTGGCCAGCAGGGTGTCAGTTGCACGCTGGTCGAGCGTAAGGAGCAGCCGGAATTTCTGCCTAAGATGGAGCGTTGCAATGCGCGCACCATGGAGATCTTTCGCCGGATGGGGCTTACCGCGCGGGTTCGCGACGCGGGGCTGCGCGAGGACGTCCCGATGGATGTTTATATCGTCAAGACCATGACAGAGGCGCCGCTGCTTCATCTGGATTATCCGTCTGTTGCAGAGGCCCGCGCTGAAATCGAGGCGAGCGAGGATACCTCGCTGCCGGCGGAGCCCTACCAGCTGATTTCGCAATATACCCTAGAGCCGCTGCTGAAATCCGTGGCCGAAGACCTGCCATCCGTCCGGGTCATGTATGACACGGAGTTCGAGGAATTCAGGCAGGATGACGAGGGCGTCACGACAGTCGTTCGGACGAATGGTGGCACCGAAGAAATCCGATCACGCTATATGGTTGGATGCGACGGCGGCTCCAGCCGGGTGCGCAAGGCGCTTGGCATCCGGCTGCGCGGCGAGGGCGATATTCTGCGACTGCGGCAGGCGCTTTATCGCTGCGATGAATTGTTCGACCGCATCCCGATGGGCAAGGGGCCGGGCAAGGGGCGGCATTATCATGTCGCCGATGGTCAATCCTCGTTTCTGATCATGCAGGATTCGGCGCGGCATTGGACCTTGCATGCGCAGGTCGAGAATGATGCGCAAATGGCGGAGCAGTTCGAGAAAGTGGTCGGTTTTCCCGTCGATTACGAAATGCTCTATGTGGGCGAATGGAAGCAGAACCTGCTGCTTGCGGATCGCTACGGCGCGGGCCGGGTGTTTCTGGCGGGCGATGCGGTCCATCTGGTGATCCCGACAGGCGGTCTGGGCATGAACACGGGCGTCGGTGACGCGGTGGATCTGTCATGGAAACTGGCGGCAACGTTGCAGGGGTGGGCAGGGCCGAACCTGTTGCGCTCCTACGAGGTCGAGCGTCGGCAGGTCGGTGACCAGAATGTCGGCGCCTCGCGCTATGCCTCGCAAGGGCGGCGCAAATGGCGCGGGCTTTACACCCCCGAGATGGAGCAAGACACCGTGCAGGGGGAGGCGCTGCGCGGTCAGCTTGCCGCCGTGGCGGATGTCGAGCAGCGCAAGACCAACGAAATGATCGGCGCGGAGCTTGGCTATCGGTATGTCGACAGCCCTGTGATCTGGGATGAACCGGGCGGGCCGGAGCAACGGTTCCGCACCTACGATCCCACGGCATGGACCGGGGTGCGGCTTCCCCATTGTTGGGTGGCGGAGGGGAAATCGCTGCAGGATCTGGTGGGGCAGGGCTATACAGTCCTGCGGCTGGGACAATCCGCGCCCGATGCCGGGCCGCTGGTCGAGGCGCTGCGCGCCCGCGGCGCACCGGCACAGACGTTGGATCTGCCGGACGAGCGGCTGCGGGGGCTTTACGGTCGCGGGCTTTTCCTGATCCGGCCGGATTTGCATATCGTCTGGCGGGGAAATGAATTGCCAGCGGATGTATCGATGCTTGCGGCCGTGGCGACGGGTCATCCGGTGGAGGGGATGTCCCGCGCGCACGCGGCCTGAGCTGGCCTTATGCGGCGATACCGTCGCTTAGGCCGCCAAGGATAATAAGGGAGGAAAGATCATGAAGACCATTATCGCAGCCGCAACCGCGGTCGCTCTCAGCTTTGGCGCGGCAGCCGAGGCGCAGGTGGCGTCCATCGGCACCACGAAGGGGGGCGCAATCGCACAGATCGGCGATGCCGTCGCCGCCGCAGTCTCGCGCGACTCCGGCTTTCAGATGCGTCCGCAGAAAATGAGCGGCACCCAGCAATATATCGCGGCGGTCGATATGGGGCGCGTCGATTTCGGTGTCTCTAACGTCATGCAATATTACATGGCCCAAAGCGGCACCGGTCTGGCCGAGGGGCAGGCGTTCGAAAATCTGCAACTGGTCGCCACCTTGGTGCCCTTCACGCAAGGTATCATCGTGCGCGCGGACTCGGACGTGCAGTCGGTCGCGGATCTCAAGGGGCTGCGCATTCCTGCGGGCTACGGCAGCTCCCCGCTGTTTGATACGTTCTGGCGCGCGTTTCTTGATAACGCCGATCTGTCCTATGAGGACGTGACCGAAGTGCCCGTGGCGTCGCTCCCCAAAAGCTGGGATGCGTTCAAGCAAGGGCAGGTCGATGCGGTGATTGCTGCGGCAGGATCGGGCGCGGTGCAGGAAATGGACGTCATGATCGACGGCGGCATCCGCTATATCCCCATCGAGACCAGCGACGCGCTGCTCGCCGCACTGCCCAAAACGCGGATCGAGCCGATTGAAACCTCCGACGCCCTTGTGGGCGTGGGCGATGACAATGTGATGCACCGCTACGAGGTCGTGTTGTTCGCCAATGCCGATCTGGACGAAGACACGGTCTATAAGACGGTCAAGGCGATTGCCGACAATACCGAGGACCTGCAGGCGTCATCGCCGCTGTGGAACGATTACGACCCTGCCGATCTCGCCCATGACTATGGGTTGGAGTATCACCCCGGCGCGCTTCGCTATTTCCGCGAGGCTGGTCTGATCAAGACCGACGGCTGACGCAGAACTCCTATCAGAAGAAACAGAACAGCGGATGCGAAAAGCGTCCGCTGTCATTTTCCGAGGCTGAGGGGCACTGTCATGAGAACCGAGCGCCTGACCCGCGTCCTGACGCAGACACTGGGTTTCGTGGTCCCGGCGCTGGCGCTGTTTATGGCAGCGGAGGGGCCCATACGCCTTGGGCTGTTGATATATCCCGAGCAACTGATCGCTGTTGTCTTGGGGGCGTGTATCGCCGCAGGGCTGTTGCTTCGCTCGGTCACCGGCGCGCCCCGAAACGCGGCGCCGCTGATTGATATCGCGCTGGCGCTTGTGGCCTTTGGGGTTGGCCTTCATATCGCGATCCGCTTCCCCGTGCTGTCGCAGCAGTTCTATTCTCATATCGGCGAAAGCACGGTGGCGGGTGTCTTGCTTGTCCCGCTCTTGATCGAGGCGCTGCGGCGAACCACCGGGCTGGGCCTTGTCGTCGTGGTGGCGTTATTCTTTCTCTACGGGCTGTTTGCGGACCATGTGCCGGGGCAGCTTCAGGGGCGGGCCATCGTGCCAATTGATTTTCTGCCGTTTCTCGCCATCGACAGCACGGCGATCTTCGGCACGCCGCTACAAGTCGTTGTCAGCATCGTCATCATCTATGTTCTGCTTGGAAACCTGTTGAGCGTGACCGGCGGCTCTCAGTGGTTCACCGATCTGGCCATCGCGCTTGTCGGGCGCAGCCGGGGCGGGGCGGCCAAGATCGCCATTGTCGCATCGACCTTCTTCGGCTCGATATCCGGCAGTGCCGTGGCGAACGTCGTCTCTACCGGGATTATCACCATACCCTTGATGAAGAAGGCGGGGTTTCACCCCCGCACCGCCGCCGCATTCGAGGCCGTGGCCTCCACCGGGGGGCAGATCATGCCTCCGGTGATGGGGGCGGTGGCCTTCCTGATGGCCGAGTTTCTGCGGGTGAGCTATGGCGATGTGGTCGTAGCGGCAACGGTGCCCGCGCTGCTGTTCGTTTTCGCCATTCTGGTGCAGGCGGATCTGGAAGCGCGGCGCCGCAACCTGCCGCCGGTTCCCGAAAACATGATCCGCCCGGTGCGCGAAGTCCTTCGGGGCGGATGGTATTTCCCGCTGCCCTTCGCGGTCCTTATCATCGCGCTATTCGTCTGGAACCGCTCCCCTGCGGAGGCTGCTCTCTATGCGGCGGGCGTGCTACTCGTGGCCAATATGATTTTTGGATATGAGGGTAAACGCGCCAGCATGGCCAGCGTGCTCCATGCCCTGATCGGCACCGGTAAAGGATCGGTCGAGATCGTCGTGATCGGCGCGGTTGCAGGGGTCGTCATCGCCATTCTGGAAAGCACCGGACTTGGCTTTGGGCTGACCTTCACGCTGACTGAACTGGGGCGCGACAGCCTGCTGCTGCTGTTGTTTCTAACTGCGGCAATCTGCGTGATCCTTGGGATGGGGATGCCGACGACCGGGATTTATCTCCTTGTCGTCACCCTTGCCGCCCCGCCGTTGATCGAACTTGGGATCGATCCGATGGCGGCGCATCTTTTCATTCTGTATTTCGGGCTGATGTCGATGATCTCGCCGCCCGTGGCGATTGCCGCGTTCACCGCGGCGAGCATTGCGGAGACCAGCCCGATGCGAACGGCGGTGACGGCGATGCGCATTGGCTGGCCGGTCTTCCTCATACCTTTCGTCTTTGTCTATTCTCCGGGGCTTTTGCTGCGGAGCGACTGGACGTCCAACCTGCTTGCGGTGGGGACCACCCTTATCGGGGTCTGGCTGTTTTCCATCGGGATCGCAGGCTATTTCCGCAGTGAGCTGCGTGTGCATATGCGGCTGGCATGTCTGGTTCTTGCCGCCGCATTCCTGTTCCCGGTGCAGGTCTTGTTTGGCGGCTGAACGCCGCTCCTGCGCGCCTCGGTCAGCCAATTCCGCCCAAATCAACGTCATCTACCGTGCGTCCATGCCCATATAGCGGGCATTTAGGCGGTTTACGCATGCCGATCGAAGAAAACCTTGGACTCGGAACCTGCCTGACCACTGGTATACCAGTATGAAGCACACAGCGATTCAAGAGCGTGGCCAAGTCCACAAGATGATCCTCGACGAGATCCTGAGCGGTCGCATCGTTCCGGGAGCCCCGTTGTCGGAACGCGGGTTGGCCGAACGGCTGAGCGTCGGGCGGACACCGGTGCGCGAGGCGCTGCGCGATCTCATCAACAGCGGCGTGCTGGAATCCCTCCCCGCGCGCGGCACGTTCGTTCGGCAGATGACCCTTGGGGAGGTGCGCGAAGCCTATGAGGTGCGCTACGCCCTCGAAGGGATGGCCGCGCATCTGGCCGCCGTCCACGGGCCGCTTCCCGAATTGCTCAGCTACGAGGAGCGCTTCTACGATATGGCGGCGCGGTTCGACGAATTCGATGTGAAGGAAGTCTATTCCTACGGCGCTGAATTCCACCTCGCGATTTTCCGCTCCGCGCGCAACGCGACGCTTCAGCAGGTGTATGAGCCGATCCGGCTGCGTTTTGCGATGACCCTGCGACTTCCGCAATATTACGACCCGGAATGGGTGTTTCGCTCGATTGAAGAGCATCTCGGCATCCTTGACGCCATCAAGGCGCGCGATGGCGCTGCCGCTCAGGCCAAGATCATCGCGCATATGTCCGCCGGGCTTGAAGCGCGGCTACAGATCTTCCGCCGCATGAAAGATTACGCGCCGGTTGCCGATTACGGAGACAGCTCGTGAACGCGTCTCAGCCAGAATTTTCTCTCTCCCCCATCTGAAAGGAATTTTCATGAAACCTGTTGTGAAACTCGCCTTGGCCGTTTCGGCCGCCACGGCGTTGCAAGGTGTCGCAAGCAGCGCATCTGCCGAGACGACCTTGGAAAAGGTCAAGGCACGCGACGTCGTGATGTGCGGCGCGAACGGAACGCGGGCCGGCTTTTCTTCGCTGGACAGCAAGGGCGAATGGCAGGGGTTGGACGTGGATGTCTGCCGGGCGGTGGCCGCTGCGGTTCTGGGCGACGCAAGCAAGATCCAGATGGTCAAAACCTCCAGCCAGACCCGGTTTACCGCGCTGCAAACCAGCGAGATCGACGTTCTGGTGCGCAACGTGACCTGGACATTGAGCCGCGACAGCAAGATGGCGCTCGATTTCGTAGCACCCACTTTCTACGACGCCCAAGGGTTCATGGTGAACCGCGAAGCGGGTGCTGCGACCATCGCTGATCTGGACGGCGCCACCGTGTGCCTGCTGCCGGGATCGACATCGGAAGTGGTCGCCGAGGAGGTCTTTACCGGCCAAGGGCTCAGCTATCAGCCGGTGGTCATCCAGAACGCCAGCGAGCTGAACACCGCCTTTTTCAGCGGTCGTTGTGACGTCAATATCCAGTCTCTTTCCGGGCTTTATGCAAAGCGCGCGACCGTGGCCGAGAACCCCGATGACTGGGTGATCCTCGATGAGGTCGTGAGCAAAGACCCGATGGGCCCGGTGGTGCGTCAAGACGATGCCCAGTGGAAAGATATCGTGGCCTGGACCGTCTACGCGATGATCGAGGCCGAAGAACGCGGCATCACCTCCGAAAGCATTGGCGAGCTGCGCGAAACCACCGATCCCGCAGCGGCCACTTTCGTCGGCACCGAAGGCGATCTGGGCAATCTGCTGGGGCTTGAAAACGACTGGGCCTATCAGATCGTCAGTCAGGTCGGCAATTACGGGGAAGTCTTCGAGCGCAACCTCGGCCAAGGGTCTTCGCTCAAACTTGAGCGTGGGTTGAACGCGCAATGGACCGACGGCGGCATGATCTACGCCCCGCCTTTCAAGTAATCGCAAAGAGAAAGGACCGAGATGACCCTCGATTCGGCTTCCTCACCGCTGGGCAGCGCGCCCCGGCGCAGTCCGCCGCGCAAGCAGGCTTTCCGGCTGAACGGGATGTGGCATGACCGCCGCGCCCGGGGCGTGGTGGCGCAGGTTGCGGTCATCTCGGTTCTGCTTGGCCTCGGTTATCACGTTGTTGCCAATGCCCAATCGGCATTGGCGCAGCGCGGTATCGAGACGGGCTTTGGCTTCCTGTTTCAAAAAGCAGGCTTTGCAATCGGTGAATCGCCGATCCCCTATGACGCGTCGGACACATATCTGCGGGCCTATGCGGTCGGGGTGCTCAACACATTGAAAGTGTCGATTGCCGCGATTGTTCTGGCCAGCATCCTTGGACTGATGATCGGGGTGGCGCGCCTGTCGAGCAATCTCATCGTCAACCGCCTTGCCTCCGCCTATGTCGAGCTGTTCCGCAACACGCCGCAACTGCTGCAAATCGTGTTCTGGTATATTCTGGCGGTCGCGCTTCCCGGCCCGAAACAGGCCTTTGACCTCGGCGGTCTGGCTTTTCTCAGCAATCGCGGCCTGTCGATGCCCGGCCCCGGCGAAAATGCGCGGATCTGGCTGGTGGCCATCGGCCTGATCATCGCGGTGGTGCTGGTGCGGATGTTGACTCGCCACGCGGCGCGCAAGTTGCGCGAAACCGGAACCCAGACCCCTGTGCTGGTCCCTGCGGTGCTGCTGCTGCTTGGCTGTCCGGCGGTGCTCTGGCTGCTATTCGGCCAGCCTGCCGATATCGAAATCCCGCGGCTTCAGGGCTTCAACATTCGCGGCGGCTTGCAAATGTCGCCAGAATTTCTGGCGCTGTTTTTGGGGCTGTCGCTCTATATCGCCGCCTTCATCGCAGAGATTGTGCGCGCCGGTATTTTGGCGGTCGACCGTGGTCAGATCGAGGCCGCCGAGGCGATGGGCCTGCGCCACAGCGATGTGTTGCGCCGGGTGACCCTGCCGCAGGCGCTGCGGGTGATCGTGCCGCCCGCGACGGCGCAATATGTCAGCCTTATCAAGAACAGTTCGCTGGGCGTGCTGATCGGCTACCCGGAATTGTTCAACCTTAACAACACTATCTTGGTGTCGAGCGGTAACACGCTTGAGGCGATCGCGATCATGATGGCGATTTATCTCAGCATCACCGCATCGGTCGCGTTGCTGATGAACCTCTACAACGCCTCCGTGCAATTGAAGGAGCGCTGAGCGATGGAAGCCCGAACCCTGACATCCTATGCCGTGTCCGGCGCAGCACCGGCGCGGCCCGCGCCCGCCACGGCCTCAGGCCTGCTGCGCTGGCTTCATGCCAACCTGTTCAACGGGGTGCATAACTGGATCCTTACCGGCCTTGGGCTGTGGTTGCTGATCGCCACCGTGCCTGACCTGCTGCGCTGGAGCCTGATTGACGCGGTCTGGACCTCCGATGTCGGGTCAGATGCCTGTCGCGCAAGCACCGGCGCCTGCTGGGCGGTGATCGGCGAGAAATACCGCCTGATGCTGTTTGGCACCTATCCCTACGATCAACATTGGCGCGGCGCGCTGGTGGTCGTGCTGCTGGTCGGCATGTCGATCCTTAGCGGATTTCGCAAGGCTTGGTCGCGCCGGCTGGTGTATGGCTGGATCGCGGTGTGGATCGCGATCTTGACCTTGCAGCTTGGTGGTGTCTTCGGCCTTGAACCGACGCCCAGCCACCTCTGGGGCGGGCTGCCGCTGACCCTGCTGATGTTTTTCGGGACCGTGATCGGCGGGCTGCCCATGGCGGTGCTGCTGGCCTTGGGTCGCCAATCCGATCTGCCGGTCATCAAGGCGCTTTGCGTGGGTTTCATCGAGGTGGTGCGCGGTGTGCCGCTGGTTACGGTGCTGTTCATGGCCGCGCTGATCTTTCCGCTTTTCGTGCCCGAAACCCTGACGCCCGGCAAATTCGTCCGCGCCCAGATCGGCATGTTGATGTTCTTTGCCGCCTATGCCGCCGAGATTTTCCGGGGCGGTTTCCAAGCGATCCCGCGCGGCCAATATGAGGCCGCCAACGCGCTGGGGCTGTCCTATTGGTCCAAAACCGTGCGGATCATTCTGCCGCAAACCGTCACCATCGTTCTGCCCGCGCTGATGAATGACATTATCCGCGCGTTCAAAAACACAACATTCATCGCGATCGTCGGCCTGTTCGACATTCTCGGAGCCACAAAATCAGCATTGGAGGACCCGATTTGGGTAACCTACAGCACCGAAGCCTACCTGTTCGTAACCGCCCTCTATTTTCTCGCCTGCTTCAGCATGTCGAAATACAGCGAGGCGCTGGAACGCGACCTGAACCGGGGCAAGCGGCGATGACCTCCAGCGACGCGGTCATCCGCCTCAACAACGTCAACAAATGGTATGGCGATTTCCACGTCCTGCGCGACATCAACCTGCAGGTCGGGCGCGGCGAAAAGGTGGTGGTCTGCGGCCCCTCGGGGTCAGGCAAATCCACCATGATCCGCTGTATCAACCAGCTCGAAGAACATCAGGAAGGCGAGATTTTCGTCAACGGTGTCGAGCTGACCCAGAATGTCAAAAGCGTCGAGGCGATCCGCCGTCAAGTCGGCATGGTGTTCCAGAACTTCAATCTGTTCCCGCATCTGAGCGTGCTCGATAACCTCGTGCTCGCCCCTAATCTGGTCAATGGCATGCCCCGCCGCGATGCGGAGGAGCGGGCAATGGCCTTGCTGGAGCGGGTGCGGATTCCCGAACAGGCCAGCAAGTTTCCGGGCCAACTGTCGGGCGGTCAGCAGCAGCGGGTGGCGATTGCGCGCTCGTTGATGATGAACCCCGATGTGATGCTGTTCGATGAGCCGACCTCCGCTCTTGATCCCGAAATGATCTCCGAAGTGCTCGACGTGATGACCGAACTGGCCGATGACGGCATGACCATGATCTGCGTCACGCATGAGATGGGTTTCGCGCGCAAGGTGGCGGATCTTGTAGTGTTCATGGCGGATGGCGAAGTGGTCGAGGCAGCCCCGCCGGAGACCTTCTTTTCGGACCCGCGCAGCCCCCGCACACGGCAGTTCCTCCAACAGATTCTCACGCATTGAAACGGCGGATTGCATGACACAGATAAGCACGCCAGATTTCGCGGCGTTTCGGGCAGGGTTTCCGGCGCTGCGGCAGCAGACCTATCTCTCGATCGCCGATAAGATGATCCTGCATGACAAGGTGCGTGCGGCGGTCGAATTGCATCTCGACCGGCTGGCCCATGCATCGGCCAGCCGGATCGAGCACGAAGCCGAGGTCGAGAATGCCCGGCGCAGGTTCGCCGCATTGGTCGGCGTATCGCCCGACACCATCGCGATCACGCGCAATGTCTCGGACGGTGTGAACGCGCTCGCATGGGCGCGACCGCTGGCCGATGGGGCCAACATGGTGCTCACCGCCTCGGCCGAACACCCCAACAACCTCTACCCGTGGCTGCGCCAGCAAAAGCGCGGGCTGAACCTGCGCATCGTTCCCGAAGGCCCCGGCGGCACGGTGGACACGGATGCGATGATTGCCGCGATGGATGCGGATACGGTGATCATGACCTGCGCATCCGCCAGTTTCGCGCCGGGGTTCCGCTCGGATCTGAGGCGGCTGGGCGAGGCCTGTCGCGCGCGCGGCGTCTTTTTCATGGTCGATGGGGTGCAGACCACCGGCATCCTTCAGCATGATCTCTCCGCCGAGCCAATCGATGCATTCGTGACCTCGTCGTCCAAGGGGCTGCTCGGGGCGTATGGGTTCGGGTTTCTGTATCTGGCCGAGCATTGGCGCGACCGGTTCGAGCCCGCCTATCTGTCGCGACCCGCCGTCTATCAGGAGGGTGAGGACCATTCCGCGATGGGCGATTACGACTATATGCTGCAACCCAATGGCCGACGCTTCGAGGTCGGAAGCTACAACCTCGCCGGGGCATACGCGGTTTCGGCCTCGCTCGATCTGCTGCTGGGCCTTGGGGCGGCAGCGATTGAAAAACACGCGCTAGCTCTCGCGGCGGAGCTGCGTGATGGGCTGTCGGGCACCGCGTTCGGCGCGCTGGTGGGGCAGGCCCCAGATCCCGCGCAGCATTCCCATATCGTCACCCTCGGCACGCTGGATGCCGGCGGGCATGATGTCTCAGATGAGCCGCGTATCATGGCGCTTTCCGCCCATCTGAAGTCCGAACAGGTCTCCCATTCCATCCGGCGCGGGCAGATCCGCATGGCGATGCACGCGTTCAACTCCGCTGCGGATGTGCAGCGCACGATTGAGGTGGTCGACGCTTTCGCCAGTCGCTCCGCCGTCAGCGGCAGCCCGCAGGGCCAAGCAGTGGCACGGGGTGTGAAATGATGAAAACCGTGGCATTGATCGGCAACGGAGCCATCGCCGGAGATCTGATAAAACGGATTGCGGCGGACCCGTTGCTCCGCGTCGCGCAGGTTCTTGTCCGGCCTGAACGACTGACGTCGCATCAGGCGCAGCTTGGAGGCGCAATCGAGGCGGTCGCGACCGTGGATGAGTTGTCCGATGACGTCGATCTGGTGTTGGAGGCCGCAGGCCACGGCGCGCTCGCGGCGTATGGCGAGGCCGTCTTGCGGCGGGGGCTCGATCTTGGCGTGCTATCGGTCGGTGCGCTCGCTTCGGATGACCTGCGCGCCGGTCTGGACACCGCAGCCCGCGACGGCGGGGCGCAGGTGCTGGTGATCCCCGGCGCGATTGGCGGTATTGATGCGATCGCCGCCGCGGGGCCAGAGCAGCTTGACCGCGTGACCTATACCGGGACCAAGGCACCCTTGGCGTGGCGCGGAACCCCGGCGGAGGAGATCTGCGATCTGGCGACCCTGGCGGCCCCGGTCGAAGTCTTTGCCGGATCAGCGCGAGAGGCCGCGCAGCGTTTTCCGAAAAATGCGAATGTGGTGGCAACTGTTGCTTTGGCGGGGCTCGGATTCGACAACACCTCCGTCCGACTTGTCGCCGATCCGGCGGCCCAGCGAAACACTCATCGGATCGTGGCGCAGGGGCCGAACTTCGACTTTGACTTCACAAGCAGTGGCGGCACGATGCCCGACAATCCCAAAACGTCTGCCCTGACCTCGCTCAGCGCGTTTCGGGTGCTGCGCCAACGGGCTCATGCGCTGATCGTGTGACACTCCCGGCTGAGGCGGTAGGAGCTTTTGCAGGTGGGCAAACCGGACCATTACGGCTTCTGGTGGAGGCCGTAACTAAGGTATATGCAGAGCCTATGCTACAAAACTCGCCTCACTTCCCGCCCTGGCGCCTCTCCGTCGCCCCGATGATGGATTGGACCGACCGTCATTGCCGCAGTTTCCACCGGACATTGTCGCGGCATGCGTTGCTTTATACGGAAATGGTGACCGCGCCTGCGTTGGTTCGGGGGGGGGCGATGCATTTGCTGGCCTATGAGGCGGGCGAGCATCCTTTGGCATTGCAGCTTGGCGGCTCGGACCCGGCGGAGTTGGCGCAGGCGGCGCGGATGGCCGCGGATCATGGCTATGCTGAGGTTAATCTCAACGTCGGCTGCCCTTCTGACCGGGTGCAGTCAGGCACGTTCGGGGCGTGTTTGATGCGTCAGCCCGATCTGGTGGCGGAGTGCTGCGCCGCGATGATCGCGGCTGTCGATGTGCCCGTGACCGTGAAATGCCGCATCGGTGTCGATGATCAGGTGGCCGAGGATGTGCTGCCCTATTTCCTGAGCCGGGTCGCTGCCGCCGGGGTGGACCGTGTGAGCATCCACGCGCGCAAGGCGTGGCTGCAGGGTCTGTCGCCCAAGGAAAACCGCGATATTCCGCCGCTCGATTACCCGCTGGTGCGCGCGATGAAATCGGCGTTTCCGGCGCTGCATCTGTCGGTGAATGGCGGAATTGCGGATCTGGACGCGGCGCTGGGCTTCCTTGCGCCTGATGGGAATTTGCCTGCGATGGACGGGGTGATGATTGGCCGGGCGGCCTATCATGACCCGTGGAGTGTGCTGGGCCGGGCCGATAGCCGGATATTTGACGCGCCCGATCCGCTGCACAGCCCCGAAGACGCTGTCGCCGCGATGGAGCCCTATATCGCCCGGCATGTCGCGCAGGGCGGCAAGCTGGCGCAGGTCACGCGCCATATGTTGGGCCTGTTCTCTGGGCGTCCGGGCGCGCGGGGGTGGCGGCGGGTCTTGTCGGAACAGGGCCACCGCCCCGGCGCGGGTGTGGATGTGCTGCGGCAGGCCTTGGCGCAGGTGACGCAGGCGCAGGCTGCCTGAGCCCAGATCGCCTGAGCCCAGACCGCCGGTGCGGTTCCGCCGCTCTTGAGCCAAGCGCGCAATATCGCCGTCCGGAGGTGATTTTTAGCCTGCCCGCCGCGGGAAACTCGCCATGCGCGCGTGCCGCTGGGCCTGCAATAACGCAGGAGAGGATATTTCACCGCTTTTGGATCACGCCGGGGTGAAGGCAGCCCCCTGCGCAGATCACGGCTCCGTCAGGCGAGACGCCGCAGGTGCGGATGTTCTGTGGCAATGCACTGATATCGCTGTAATTTATGATATTGTCTGCCGCGGCAGGCCGCGATGGAACGGGAATGCTTGGGCTGCATTGTGCTGCCAGAGGCCCCGCAGAGACGGGCCGTCACTACTGAGGAGAACTATCATGATGACCAAGCGCATCCTGACGACGACCACCGCAATCGCTCTTATGGCCGGCATGGCTACGGCGCAATCCGTGTCCACCGATACCGGCGTCAGCGCAGGCGGCAATGTCGCAAGCTCCGCGGGCAATGTGTCCGCTGGTGCTGATGCGAATGTGTCTGCATCCGGCTCCGCTACGGGCGTTGGCAACACCATCGACAACACCGTGGCCACCGCATCCGACGCTGTGACCAGCACGGCAAACACCGTGGGTCAGACGGCGAATGCCGCGCTTGACGCCACCGGCGAAGCTGCTGTGAATGTCGCCGCCGAAGGCCTGTCCGCCACGAGCGATCTGGCCGCTGAAGTCGAAGCTGCGCTGACCGCCGAGAGCGTGGTCATGTCCAGTGCCGGCGAGACCATCGGCACGGTGTCGTCCTTCGATCAGTCCGTCGGCACGGTGATGATTGACCTCGACAGTGAAATGGAAGCCTCGATTTCCAGCGATGTCGAAGTGATTGCCATGCCCGCATCGGCCTTCTCCGCCACCGACGGTGGCCTGTCCATCGGCATGAGCGGCGATGAACTGGCCGCAGCCGTGAACCTGCAGCTGGAAAACCGTGCTCAGGTCGCGAACTGATATCTCATCCGGTTCCAGCATGTCGCGTGACATGCGAAAGGCCGCCCCTCGGGGCGGCCTTTTTCGTGGCGTCGTGCGCTGAAGGCGTTAGTCAGTCGGCTGATTTGGCTTGGCGGGTGGCGGTCAGTTCCACATCGACGACCACCTCGAATCCCAGTTGATCCGGGTTGGTCTGGCTGTCACCGATACCGAAATTGCGGCGGTCCAGCGTGGTCTGTCCGGTCATCACGGCCCGGTCGCCATCGAGCGTCAGGGTGAAGGGCAGGGTGACCGGCATTTCCGCGCCTTTCAGCTGTAATGTCCCCTCGGCCAGATAACCGCCCGCGCCATCGCCCCGGATCGGAGCGGTGAAGCTGGCTGTGGGAAAGGCGCCCGCGTCGAAATACTCCGCGCCCATCGCCTGATCGCTGACCGAGCCGAGGGTGAGTGAGCCGATGGCGATTGTCACCTCGACCGCGCCATATTCACCTGCGACCGGCTCCTCCGAGAAACGAATGGCGGCGGTCCAATCCGCGAAGCTGCCGGTGACCGCGCTGCCGAATTGCGCCACGGTGATCGACAAGGTGCCATCGTCGACCTGCCAGTCCGAGGCGACCTGTTCCAGCGGCGCGGCGCTGGGGGTTTCCGACGTGGCGCCGCTGCCGCCAGTGGTGGCCAGAAGCGCCCCGCCGCCGATTGCCACGCCCCATAGGACCAGCGCCGCCAGCGCCGGGTGACGGCTGTGGCGGGCGGGCGTCGCGGGGGCGGCCTCGGTCCCGCGCAGCATCCGGGTCAGCGTGCCGTCCCGGTCGATTGCCGCGTGTTTCACGGCGCCCGCGATATGCAGCGCAAGCGTCCCGATCAGCACCCAGCCGAACAGCCAATGCAGGGTGGCGAAGCCATGCGCGAGCGCGGGCGATTTCGGAACGAAGGGCAGGGATTGTCCGAACGGCCACCAGATCGGCGCAAAGCCGGTGGTGGCGGCATGGCTGATCCAGCCGCTGAGCGGCATCAACACGATGGCCCCGTAAAGCAGCCAATGCACCAGATCCGCCAGCGCGGTTTCCGCCCGCCGTTCGGGGTGCAGCGGCGCGGGGCGCGGTTGGCCTAGCGCCCATAGGATGCGCGCCACGGCGACGGCAAAAAGCGTCAGTCCGAGCGTTTTATGCAGCGAAAATAGCGTGGCCTTGGCTGCCAGCGCGTCCGAGGTCTCGGCGCTCCAGCGCTCCGCGATCAGGCCCAGCGGGATCAGCGTCAGGATCAGGGCGGCGGTGAGCCAGTGAAACAGGCGGGCCGCCGCGCCATAGCGGGAGGCGGAGTTGGTCAGGGGCATGAGGTCCTCGGGGCTAGGGGCGGCGGAGTGACCGGCGATCTAGCGGCGCGCGACGGGCGAGGGAACTCCGCGTCGCTGCACATGCCCTGTGCGGGGGCACCCTGTGCCGCGCCCACCATCTGGTCGGGTCGGGCCTTTGACGGGGGCAATCCAGCCACGAGGAGACCGGCAGCGCGCGCAGGCCGGGCGCGCGCGGCGTTCTTGTTTCGCGCGGGCAGGCGCGATAGACCCGCCCGCAACGAGACAGGAGGACGCATGAGCCGCGCATTCATCTTTCCCGGCCAAGGGGCCCAATCCATTGGCATGGGCCGCGATCTGGCCGACAGCTATCCCGCCGCGCGTGCGGTGTTTCAGGAGGTCGACGAGGCGCTGGGCGCCGATCTGTCGGGCCTGATCTGGGAGGGCGAAGCCGAGGCGCTGACCCTGACCGAGAACGCGCAACCGGCGCTGATGGCCACATCAATGGCCGCAATCGCCGCGCTGGAGGCCGAAGGCATCACCCTGAGCGACACTGCCGGTTTCGTGGCCGGGCATTCGCTGGGCGAATATTCCGCGCTTTGTGCGGCGGGCGCGCTGGGGCTGGCCGATACGGCGCGGCTGCTGCGCATCCGGGGCCGCGCCATGCAGCAGGCCGTGCCGGTGGGCGAGGGCGCAATGGCGGCGTTGCTCGGGCTCGATTTCGCGACCGCCGCAGAGGTTGCGCAGGAGGCCGCGCAGGGCGAGGTCTGTCAGGCCGCCAACGACAATGACCCCGGTCAGGTCGTGGTGTCGGGCCATAAGGCCGCCGTGGAACGCGCGCTGGAGATCGCCAAGACCCGTGGCGCCAAGCGCGCGGTGCTGCTGCCGGTGTCGGCCCCGTTCCATTGCGCGTTGATGCAGCCCGCGGCTGACGCGATGGAAGAGGCGCTGGCCGATGTGCGCATCAGCGCCCCCTCCGTGCCATTGATCGCCAATGTCACCGCCGCCGCCGAAACGGACCCCGCGCGCATTCGGGCGCTGCTGGTCGCGCAGGTCACAGGCTCCGTCCGCTGGCGCGAAAGCGTGCTGGCGCTGGTCGCGCATGGCGTCACCGAGACATGGGAAGTCGGCGCGGGCAAGGCCCTGTCGGGGATGAACCGCCGCATCGACAAGACCCTCGTGAGCCGCACCATCGGCACTGCGGCTGATGTGGCCGCTGCCAAGACATCGCTGGAAGGAAACGCCTGATGTTCGATTTGACCGGAAAATCCGCCCTGATCACCGGCGCCTCGGGCGGCATTGGCGCCGAAATCGCGCGCCAGCTTCATGCTGCCGGGGCCACCGTCGGCCTGTCGGGCACCCGCGAAGCGCCGCTGGAGGCGCTGGCGGGCGAGCTGGGCGCGCGCGCGCATGTGCTGCCCTGCAATCTGGGCGATGCAGAGGCCGTCACCGCGCTGCCGAAGCAGGCCGCCGAGGCGATGGGCGCAGTTGACATTCTTGTGAACAACGCCGGCATCACCCGTGACAACCTGTTCATGCGCATGTCCGACGATGAATGGGCGCAGGTGCTGGAGGTCAATCTGACCGCCACGATGCGCCTGTGCCGGGGCGTGCTGCGCGGCATGATGAAGGCGCGCTGGGGGCGGATCGTGAATATTTCCTCCGTTGTGGGCACGACCGGCAATCCCGGTCAGGGCAATTACGCCGCCGCCAAGGCCGGCATGGTCGGCATGTCCAAATCGCTGGCCTATGAGGTCGCGTCGCGCGGGATTACCGTGAATTGCATCGCGCCGGGCTTCATCACCACGGCGATGACCGAAAAGCTGACCGACGATCAGAAATCTAAGATCCTGACCCAGGTGCCCGCGGGCCGCATGGGCGAGACCGCCGAGATCGCGGCAGCCGCACTGTATCTGGCCAGCCCCGAGGCGGGCTACACCACTGGCGCGACGCTGCATGTCAACGGCGGCATGGCGATGATCTGAACCGCATGCCGGGGCATGTGCGCGGCGGCCTTACGGCACCGCGCAGCCCGGCTGCGAAACCATTTGCGTCCGGCATGAGACGTGCTATAGGGCCACCCAGTTTCGATCCGGGGCCAGTCACTGGCCCGGTTCAGGCTGCCCCCGTGAAAAACGGGGTATGGCCCGGTGGGGCAGTGACGACACGAACCGAACCGGGCGCTGTTCCCGAACAGAAATGAGGAATTGACATGAGCGACATCGCAGATCGCGTGAAAAAGATTGTTGTCGAGCATCTGAGCGTCGAAGAAGAAAAGGTGACTGAAAACGCCTCCTTCATCGATGACCTGGGCGCTGACAGCCTCGACACTGTCGAGCTGGTGATGGCTTTCGAAGAAGAGTTCGGCATCGAGATCCCGGACGACGCAGCCGAAACCATCCAGACCTTCGGCGACGCGGTGAAGTTCATCTCCGAAGCCGTGTGATCGACTGCGCGCGGGGCCTTGCGGCCCGGCGCCCTCGGCCAGAATGGTATGGGTCGCCAGTGACCATTCGGCCCGATCCGCAGTGATAGAATTTTCGTGAAGGGGCGTCCGGTTCGGGCGCCCTTTTGCTTTGGCCGGGCTGTGTTTGTGCCTGAGCCGTTCAGCCCGCGCATGCGCCCGGCGGGCAGGCGGGCGGGTTGGTGGCTCTCGGCGACCCTCAGGCGGCGAGCGATGTGGCGGCTTGCAGCGCGCGGTTCAATCGCCGCGACGCCGCCCCACGGGGCAGGCTGCCGGGGCGCCGTGTCGGATGCGACAAGGCTGATGGCGTAGGCGGCGCGCCTATGCCATGTGCAGTGCCGTTCCGCCCGGCGGGGTGTTGCCGCGCGGTGGCGGGCAGGGTGTCTCGGATTATTGCGTGGCGGGGCTGAAACCGCTATCAGAGCGCAAAGAATACACATGGGGTTAGAGCATATGCGGCGCGTGGTAATCACAGGTCTCGGGATGGTGTCTCCGCTGGCATGCGGTGTCGAAGAATCTTGGGCACGGCTTTTGGACGGACAATCCGGCGCGGGGCCGATCACCCGCTTTGACGCGAGCCACCTTGCGACGACCTATGCCTGCGAGATTCCTTTTGGTGACGGCAGCGACGGCACGTTCAACCCTGATGACTGGATGTCGCCCAAAGAGCGGCGCAAGGTTGATGACTTCATCCTCTATGGCGTCGCCGCCGCCGAACAGGCGGTGAAGGATGCGGGCTGGATGCCCGAGGATGAAGATGCGCGCGCACGCACCGGCGTGATGATCGGCTCTGGCATCGGCGGGCTGAATTCCATCGCTGAAACGGCCGTTCTGCTGAAGGAACGCGGCCCGCGCCGGGTCTCGCCCTTCTTTATCCCCGGCGCGCTGATCAACCTGATCTCGGGTCAGGTCAGCATCCGCTATGGTTTTAAAGGGCCGAACCACGCGGTCGTGACGGCTTGTTCCACCGGTGCGCATGCCATCGGTGACGCGGCGCGGCTGATCCAATGGGGCGACGCCGATGTGATGATCGCAGGTGGCGCGGAAAGCGCAATCAGCGAGATCGGCATCGCGGGCTTCAATGCCTGCAAGGCGCTGTCGACCAAACGCCCCGACGATCCTGAGCGCGCCAGCCGTCCCTATGACGCGGATCGTGACGGGTTCGTCATGGGCGAGGGCGCGGGCGTCGTCGTGCTGGAGGATTACGAGCACGCCAAGGCACGCGGTGCCAAGATCTATGCCGAGGTGCTGGGCTACGGCATGTCGGGCGATGCCTATCACATCACCGCTCCGGCGGAGGATGGCGACGGGGCCGAACGGTCGATGCGCGCCGCGCTGAAGCGGGCCGGGCTGGAGCCTGCGGATGTCGACTACATCAACGCGCATGGCACCTCGACCATGGCCGATGTGATCGAATTGGGCGCGGTGGAGCGGATGCTGGGCGCATCGGCGGGGGAGGCCACGATGTCCTCGACCAAGTCGTCCATCGGCCATCTGCTGGGCGCGGCTGGCGCGGTCGAGGCGATTTTCTGCGTGCTGGCGATCCGCGATCAGGTCGCGCCGCCGACGATCAATCTGGACACGCCCGCGATTGAAACCGCGCTGGATCTGGCTCCGAATGCCAAGGTGGAGCGGAAAATCGACGTGGTGCTGTCCAACAGCTTTGGGTTTGGGGGCACCAATGCCTCGCTCGTTCTTGGAAAGGTGGCCAGCTGATGTGGCGTTCTCTTGCCTCTAACGCGATGACGATTCTGATCGTGCTCGGCCTTGCCGGTGCTTTCGCGGTTCATTGGGGCAAATCGCAATTCCTGGCCCAAGGGCCATTGCAGGAAGCGATCTGTTTTCAGGTGGCGCCGGGTGCCAATATCCGTGGCGTGGCGGACCAGCTGGAGGAGCGCGGAGCGGTCAGCTCGGCGCGGATTTTCCGGCTGGGCGCGGATTACAATGACCGCTCGCACCTGCTGAAGGCGGGCTCGTTCCTGATTCCCGAAGGCACGCCCATGGTCGGTGTCGTCGCAATCGTGACCGAGGCCGGGCGTTCGACCTGCGGCACCGAGATCAACTACCGCATCGGCATCACCATCGCCGAAGCCATCGTGCGCGAGCTGGACCCCGCGACCAACCGCTACGAAGAGATCGTGAAATTCGAAGCTGGCGCCGAGGATATCCCGCAGGAATATCTGGAAGCCCGCGACGAGGCCGATGTGCGGTTCCGCATCGTGCTGGCAGAAGGCGTCACCAGCTGGCATGTGGTGGATGGCCTGCGGAAGGCTGATTTCCTGTCGGGCGAGATCGCGGAAGTCCCGCCGGAAGGCACGCTGGCGCCTGACAGCTACGAGGTCACCCGCGACAGCGCGCGCAGCGAATTGCTGGCCGAGATGACCCGCCGCCAAGGTGTGATCCTGTCGGATCTATGGGCCGAACGCTCCGCCGATCTGCCGATCGAGACACCGGAAGAGGCGCTGATTCTCGCCTCTATCGTCGAGAAGGAAACCGGCGTTGCGGCGGAACGCCCCGAGGTGGCATCGGTCTTTATCAACCGTCTGAACCAAGGCATGCGGCTGCAAACCGACCCGACCGTGATCTACGGCATCACCAATGGCGAAGGCACGCTGGGCCGGGGTCTGCGCCGGTCCGAACTGGACCGTCCGACGGAGTATAACACCTACCAGATCGACGGTCTGCCGCCGACGCCGATTGCCAATCCGGGCCGTGCCGCCATTGCCGCCGCGCTGAACCCTGCGGATGGTGATTACCTTTATTTTGTTGCCGATGGCACGGGTGGACATGCATTTGGGCGGACGCTTGATGAGCATAACGCCAATGTCGCCAAGTGGCGCAAGATCGAGGCGGAGCGCGCTAATCAGTGACATGCGCCGCGCAATGCGCGCGGCTGGTTTCATGCAATGCGGCGGCTCGGAAACGGGCCGCCGTTTTGCGTTTGAGGGCGGTGTTTGGGGGAGGGTTCATCAGGCAGCGCACGGTGGGGGGCGCACAACCTGAAAGATAGTTCTTGACTTGTCGGACGCTCTAGCGTAGAACTTAGGCAAGCTGGAAGAAATGGGCAGGCGGCACGGTGCGAACCGGGGCCGCTTTTTTTGTTTCTGCTCGTGCGGGGAGCATGAGAGGCGATTTGCATGAAACAAGCGCATGATGATCCGCAGGCAACGCCTGCGGGAATGACGCGACGTGGGCGGCTCGGGGGGGGCGGTCACGAGGACGCACAGGCGACAGATCAGGGGCAGCTTGACCACGACTGGCCGGGGGCGGTGGCGCTATGGGCCACGGGCGGAAGTCCGGAAACGGGGCCGCTGGCCGCCGCCGATATATTGCTCAACAGCATGTGCTGTCACCTGACGAAACTGGTTGCAGAAATCGACGCGGGCGAGAGTGATCGCGCCCGCAGGCTGGCGCCGTCGCTGGCCGAGATCCGTCGTGCCGCTTTGGTGGCCCATCAGGAGAGATCCGTTGTCCAAGACAGCCGTGAAAAACATCGAACCGCTTGTGGGTCACCGGCGCTCGACCTTGCCGATGCGCGCGCCGAAATTGGGCGCAGATTGGCTCGTCTCCGCCGAAGCGGAGGTGCAGGACGGGTTTGTGGAAGCGCTGACTGACGACGCGCTGCTGGCACTGCCGTGGATATTCGAGTTCTGGGCATTGCCGCATCAATTGCCGCCCGAAGGCGATTGGATGAGCTGGGTGATCATGGGCGGGCGCGGCGCGGGGAAAACCCGCGCCGGCTCGGAATGGGTGCGGGCGATGGTCGAGGGGCCGACCCCGCAATGCCCCGGACGGGCGCGGCGAATGTGCCTGCTGGGCGAGACGTTTGACCAAGTGCGCGAGGTGATGATTTTCGGCGAAAGCGGTATTCTGGCGTGCTCGCCCCCGGACCGGCGGCCCGAGTGGCAGGCGGGGCGGCGGCGGTTGGAATGGCCCAATGGCGCGGTGGCGGAGGCCCATTCCGCCCATGATCCCGAAAGCCTGCGCGGCCCGCAATTTGACGCCGCATGGGCCGATGAACTGGCCAAGTGGAAGCGGGCCGAGGCGGCATGGGACATGCTGCAATTCGGACTGCGGCTGGGCGATGATCCGCGCCAATGCGTGACGACCACGCCGCGCAATCTGGGGGTGCTGAAACAGATCCTCGCCGCGCCATCCACGGTGGTGACGAGCGCGCCGACAGAGGCCAACCGCGCGCATCTGGCCGAGAGTTTCCTGCGCGAGGTGCGGCGGCGGCATCGGGGCACGGCGCTGGAGCGGCAGGAGCTGGACGGTGTGCTGCTGGAGGATGCCGAGGGCGCGCTGTGGAGCCGGGCCGGGATCGCGGCGCAGCGGCTGGAGGAGATGCCAAAACTGGACCGCGTGGTTGTCGCTGTCGATCCGGCGGTGACGGCGCGGGCGGGTTCGGACGCCTGCGGGATCGTGGTGGTGGGCGCACAGATGCAGGGGCCGGTGCATGAGTGGCGCGCGGTGGTGTTGGAGGATGCCAGCGTGCAGGGCCAGATGCCGATCGACTGGGCGCGGGCGGTGATTGCCGCGACGGAGCGGCATGGCGCCAGTCAGCTGGTGGTGGAGGTCAATCAAGGCGGCGATTTGATCGAGACGCTGCTGCGCACGGTCGATCCGGGCGTGCCCTATCGGGCGGTCCGGGCGCAGCGTGGCAAGGCCGCGCGGGCCGAGCCGGTCGCCGCAATGTATGAGCAAGGGCGGG
Organism: Marinobacter sp.; assembly: GCA_040119125.1. Lineage (GTDB taxonomy): Bacteria > Pseudomonadota > Alphaproteobacteria > Rhodobacterales > Rhodobacteraceae > Pacificitalea. The sequence goes on along the minus strand of JBEDTR010000007.1, from coordinate 162,974 downwards.
TGCGGCATCTGGGCGTGTTCGACGCGCTGGAGGATGAGATGTGCCGCATGACCCTGCGCGGCTACGAGGGCAGCGGCAGCCCGGACCGCGTCGATGCGTTGGTCTGGGCGGTGCATGAGCTGTTGATCCGCCCGCGCGAGGTGCAGGCGGAGCCGCATTACCGGGCATTGTGACGCGCGGGACAGGCCGCGAGCAGGCGTGATCCGCGCCGGGCGGGGGATATCACCCCTTGGAAAAACAAGACGATGCGTATGACCGCCGTGCTTTCAGCACCGGCGGTTTTTTATTGGCGGGAAGGGGTAGCGATGGGGTTCGGATTTCTCAAGCGAAGCGGGACGGGAGGCAGCGCGCCGCGCGGGGCACCGCCGGAGCGCAAGGCCTCGGCCACGGGGCGGGTCGTGGCGTGGCAGGGGGGCGGTCGGGCGGTGTGGTCCTCGCGCGATGTGGTCAGCCTGACGCGGGCGGGGTTTACCGGCAACCCGGTGGGGTTTCGCGCCGTGAAGCTGATCGCGGAGGCGGCGGCGGCGTTGCCTCTGGTCTGTCAGGATGCGGGCTGTCGCTATGAGCAGCACCCGCTGATTGATCTGCTGGCGCGGCCCAACCCGGCGCAGGGGCGGGCGGAGTTGCTGGAGGCGCTTTACGGGCAGCTTTTGCTGACGGGCAATGCCTATGTCGAGGCGGCGGGGCTGACGGGCGATGGGCTGCCGGCGGAGCTGCATATCCTGCGCTCGGACCGGATGAGCCTGATCCCCGGCGCGGATGGCTGGCCGGTGGCCTATGATTATGCGGTGGGCGGGCGCAAGCATCGCTTTGACATGGGCGCAGAGGTCGCGCCGCTCTGCCATATCCGCAGCTTCCATCCGCAGGACGATCACTATGGGCTGAGCCCGATGCAGGCGGCGGCGGTGGCGATGGATGTGCATAATGCCGCGTCGCGCTGGTCCAAGGCGCTGCTGGACAATGCCGCGCGGCCTTCGGGGGCGATCATCTACAAGGGGCCGGAGGGTCAGGGCTCGATGAGCAGTGACCAATATGACCGGCTCATCAGCGAGATGGAGCGCTCCCATAGCGGGGCGCATAATGCGGGCCGTCCGATGCTGCTGGAAGGTGGGCTGGACTGGCGTCCGATGGGGTTTTCGCCCTCGGATATGGAATTTCAGAAAACCAAGGAAGCCGCCGCGCGCGAGATCGCCACGGCCTTTGGCGTGCCGCCAATGCTGCTGGGCGTGCCGGGGGAGGCGACCTACGCCAATTATCAAGAAGCGCATCGGGCGTTCTACCGGCTGACCGTGTTGCCGCTGGCGCAGAAGGTCACGGCGCAGCTGGCGCATTGGCTGGCGGGGTTTGGCACGGGGGCCGAGATGGGGTCCGCGATGCCGGTGCGGATCACGCCCGATCCCGATCAGGTGCCCGCCCTGGCCGCCGAGCGCGAGGCGCAATGGCGGCGCGTGTCAGACGCGGATTTCCTGAGCGATGCGGAAAAGCGGCAGCTGCTGGGTCTGCCGCCACGCCCGGATGAGGAGGACACAGAATGATCGACGACGGCGGATTGGAGCGGAAATTTCACCGTCCCGACGCGGGGTTGCGTGTCGAGGATGACAATTGGATCGCGGGCTATGCGTCGCTGTTCGGGGCGGCGGATCAGGGCGGCGACGTGGTGCGGCGTGGGGCCTATGCGGCGTCGCTGGAGCGGCCCGAGCGGCAGGTGAAAATGCTGTGGCAGCATGATCCCACGCGACCGATCGGGGTGTGGGAGGAGCTGCGCGAGGATGCGCGCGGCCTGTGGGTGCGGGGGCGGCTGTTGCCGGAGGTGGCGCAGGCGCGCGAGGCGCTGGCGCTGATCGCGGCGGGCGCGCTCGACGGGCTGTCGATTGGCTATCGCACCAGCCGGGCAAGCCGCGATGCGCAGGGGCGGCGGGTGCTGGAGGTCGTGGACCTGTGGGAGGTGTCGCTGGTGACATTTCCGATGCTGCCGCAGGCGCGGGTCGGGGGCCGCCAAGCGAAACAGAGCGCACCTGCCGATGAGGCGGCGCAGGGGGCGGGCGGGATCGCGCGGGCCTTTGATGTGGCGCGGAGCGAGATTGCGGAGATGCGCCAGAAGGCGCGGAACAGCCGAAAGGAGGGCAGATGAGCGGGATAACACAACGGGCCGAAGGCCTGCGGGAGGCCGAGACCGGCGCGGCGGAGGGGCCTGATCTGCAGCAGGCGCTGCGGGGGTTTCTGACTGAGATCAAGGGCTTTCAGGACGACATGACGAGCCAAATTCAAGCAACAGAAGAGCGAGTGACCATGCTGGATCGTAAATCTCAATTCGCCATGCGCCGTCCGGCGCTGGCCACCGCAACTGATGTGGAGGCACCGCATCGTTCGGCCTTCGAGACGTATTTGCGTTCGGGCGATGATGACGCGCTGCGCGGCATTGATCTGGAGGGCAAGGCGATGTCGAGCGCGGTCGCGGCGGATGGCGGCTATCTGGTCGATCCGCAGACCGCCGAGACGGTGAAATCGGCGTTGAGCACGACAGCATCCATCCGGGCGGTGGCGCAGGTGGTGACGGTCGAGGCGGGCTCGTTCGATGTGCTGGTCGACCGGGGGGAGATGGGCTCGGGCTGGGCCAGCGAAAGCGGCGCTTCGGTGGAAACGGATACGGGTCAGGTGGACCGAATCTCGATCCCGCTGCATGAATTGTCGGCCATGCCGAAGGCAAGCCAGCGGTTGCTGGATGACAGCGCCTTCGACATCGACGGCTGGCTGGCGGCGCGGATCGCCGACCGCTTTGCGCGGGCCGAGGCCGGGGCGTTCATCAATGGCGATGGGATCGATAAGCCCAAGGGCTTCCTCGCCCATCCCAAGGTCGAAACCGAGCTGTGGGAATGGGGCAATCTGGGGTTTGTGGCCTCGGGCGCGTCGGGTGGGTTCGGCAGTGCCGATGCGCTGATCGATCTGGTCTATGCGCTGGGCGCGCCCTATCGCGCAAATGCGTGTTTCGTGATGAATTCCAAGACCGCCGGCGCGGTGCGCAAGCTGAAGGATGCCGATGGCCGGTTCTTGTGGTCCGATGGTCTGTCGAGTGGCGAGCCTGCGCGGCTGCTGGGCTATGCGGTGTTGATCGCCGAGGACATGCCCGACATTGCCGCCGATGCCTATGCCATCGCGTTCGGGGATTTCGGCGCGGGCTATACGGTGGCGGAGCGCCCCGATCTGCGCGTGTTGCGCGATCCGTTTTCCGCCAAGCCGCATGTGTTGTTCTACGCCACCCGCCGCGTGGGCGGTGACGTGACCGATTTCGCAGCCATCAAGCTGATGAAATTCGCCGTGGCCAGCTAAGCCTGACCGGGGTGAGCCGAACGGCCTGTCCGTGCCCTGAAAAGGGTGCGGCGGGTCGCAGGGGCGGGCGCGTGCCGGGAACCCGCGTCGTCCAGCTGCTCCCTCCCGTCCGAGCGGCGCGGGGGTGCGGGCCCGTCCCGATGTTGAACCGAAATGCAAGGGATGCCGCGCGGCTGCATGCGCGGCTCCGCAGCCTGCGGCAGGGCCGATCTGCCGCCTGTGGGGAGAGTGCCGATGATGTTGACCGAGCTGACACCGGTGCCGGAAGCGGCGTTGCCGCTGGCATTGTTCAAGGAGCATTTGCGGCTGGGATCTGGCTTTGCCGAGGCGGCGGTGCAGGAGGATGCGCTGCTGGTGCCGCTGCTGCGCGCGGCCAGCGTCGCGGTGGAGGCCTGGACCGGCAAGGTATTGATCGAGCGCGATTATCGCTGGCGGTTGGAGCGCTGGCGCGGTCTGCGCGTGCAGGATCTGCCGGTCGCGCCGGTGAGCGCGATCACCGCCGTGCGCGTGACCGACCGGCTGGATTGGGATGTGGTGGTGGAGCCTGCCGCGTGGCGGTTGATCCCCGACACGCATCGGCCCGGATTGGCGGCGCGCGGGGCGGCGTTGCCGCCCGTGCCCGACGGTGGGTTCGTGACGGTCGAATTCACTGCCGGGTTCGGCCCGGACTGGGATGACCTGCCCCCCGATCTGTCGCAGGCGGTGATGTTGCTGGCGGCGCATTACTACGAATATCGCCATGAGATGCGGATGGGCGAGGGCGTGATGCCCTATGGCGTGTCGGCGCTGATCGAGCGCTGGCGCAACATGCGATTGCTGGCCGGGGGGCCGCGCCGATGAGCGCGCGGCGGCGCGAGGTGCCGCGCCCGAACCTGCGGTTGCGGCTGATGACGCCGGGCGCGGTGCCGGATGGTGCTGGCGGGCGGGTGCGGTCCTGGACCGAGCTGGGCGTGGTCTGGGGGGAACTGCGCGCGCGCCGGGGCAGCGCGCGGGTGCAGGGCGGAACGGGCGGCGCGGTGGCGGCGCGGCTGCCGGTGACGGTGGTGCTGCGGGCGGCGCCGGTGGGCGATGCGGCGCGGCCCGTGCCGGGGCAGAGGTTCGAGCAGCGCTTGCCCGGCGGGATGCGTGCATTTCGCGTGGTGAGCGTGACGGAGGCCGCCGCGCCGATCGTGCCCGGCTGGCTGACCTGCATCTGCGAAGAGGAGGTCGCGACATGAGCTATGCGGTGTCAGGCGCGCTACAGGTGGCGGTCTATCAGGCGCTGATCGCGGATGCGGCGCTGGATGCGCTGATCGGCGGGGCGGTGCATGACGCGCTGCCCGATCCGGGCGCGGCGTTGCCGCCGGTCTATGTGCTGATCGGCGCGGAGGACGTCCGCGCCCGCGATGACGCCACGGCGCGCGGCGCGCTGATCCGGTTCACCCTGTCGGTGATCGGCGGGTCGGAGGGGTTTGCGCAGGTGAAGGCCGCAGCGGCGGCGGTGTGTGACGCGCTGGAGCCGGGCCTGCCGCCATTGGCGCGCGGGCGGTTGGTATCGCTGCGGTTCGAGCGGGCGCGGGCGGTGCGGACCGGCACGCAAGGCGGGCGGCGGATCGATCTGCGCTTTGCCGCGCGGGTGGAGGCGTGAGCTGACCGATACGGGCTGCGTCTGACGAGTGCGACGCGCGGGTATTTCGGGCAAGGCGTCGCGCTGCGGCGTGAGGCGTCGAGACGCGCGGTAAGTCAATATTTTCAACATTTTGGACGGAGGGCGCGATGGCGGCTCAAAATGGCAGGGATCTCCTGATCAAATTGGATCTGACCGGGGACGGGCAGTTCGAGACGGTGGCGGGGCTGCGGGCGACGCGGGTGTCGTTCAATGCGGAAACGGTCGATGTGACCTCGATGGCGAGCAGCGGCGGCTGGCGGGAATTGTTGGGCGGGGCGGGGGTGCGCTCTGCCGCGATTTCAGGGTCTGGCGTGTTTCGCGATGCGGCGACGGATGAACGGGCGCGGCAGATTTTCTTCGACGGGGACTGTCCGGATTTTCAGGTGATCGTGCCGGATTTCGGCCGGGTGCAGGGGGCGTTTCAGATCACCTCGCTCGAATATGCGGGCAGCCATGACGGAGAGGCGACCTATGAGCTGTCGCTGGCCTCGGCGGGCGCGCTGAGCTTTGTCGCACTATGAGCGGTGGCGCGAACCCTTGGGCCGGGGAGGTCGTGGTGACGCTGGATGGGGTGGCGCATCGGGCGAAGCTGACGCTGGGCGCGCTGGCCGAGTTGGAGGCGCAGCTGGGAGCGGAGAGTTTGCTCGACCTCGTGGCGCGGTTCGAGGCGGGGCAGTTTGCCAGTCGCGATGTGCTGGCGCTGATCGTCGCCGGTCTGCGCGGCGGGGGCTGGTCCGGCACGGCGCGGGAGTTGATGAGCGTCGAGATCGCGGGCGGTCCGGTGGCGGCGGCGCAGGTGGCGGCGGCGCTGCTGGCGCGGGCCTTTGCGCTGCCCGAGGTGGGGGCCGCTGCGGATGGGTGAGCGGCTGGATTGGCCCGGTTTGCTGCGGCTGGGGCTGACGCGGCTGCGGCTGCGACCGGCGGAATTCTGGGCGCTGAGCCCGGTGGAATTGCTGCTGATGCTGGGGCTGGCGCCGGGGGGCGGGGTGACGCCGCTGACGCGGGCCGGGCTATCGGCGTTGGAGGCGGCGTTTCCGGATGAGCGCGGCGCGGAACGGGAGGCGACAGATGGATGAGTTTGACACGGCGCAGGATGATCTGGAGGCGCTGGCCGGGAGCCTCGACGGGGCGGGGCGCATGGCGGTTCTGTTCGAGCGCGAGCTACAGCGAATGCAAGTGTCTCTGGGCCAGACGCAGGGCGGGGTGGCGCAGTTGTCGGGGGCGATCGGGCGCGGGCTGCGGCGGTCGTTCGACGGGCTGGTTTTTGACGGCATGAAGCTGAGCGAGGCAATGCGGGGTGTGGCGGCCTCGATCGCCGACGCGGCCTATTCGGCGGCGCTGAAGCCGGTGCAGGCGCAGATGGGCGGGATGATTGCGCGGGGGATCGAGGGGATGGTGACCGGCGCGTTGCCTTTTGCGCAGGGCGGGAGCTTCGCGCAGGGCCGGGTGATGCCCTTTGCGCAGGGGGGCGTGGTGACGGGGCCGGTGGCGTTCCCGATGCGGGGCGGCAGCGGGCTGATGGGCGAGGCCGGGCCGGAGGCGATCATGCCGCTGCGGCGCGGCGCGGATGGCCGGCTGGGCGTGAGCGCCGAGGGCGGCGGCGGCGCGCGGCCGGTGAGCGTGCAAATCCATGTGAGCACACCGGATGTCGCGGGGTTTCGCCGCAGTCAGAGCCAGATCGCGGCGGAGATGGGGCGGGCGCTGTCGCGCGGGGCGCGCAACAGGTGAGGGCGCGCGCGGGTCGGGGCGGATCGCCCCGCAGGGTTGCACGCCGGTGGCGGCGCGCCAGAGCGAAAGACATCAATGACAATCGGAGGGAGCGGCGGAATGGCGTTTCATGAGGTGCGATTCCCGGCGGATCTGAGCTTTGGCTCGGTGGGCGGGCCGGAGCGGCGGACAGAGGTGGTGACGCTGGCCAATGGCCATGAGGAGCGCAACACGCCCTGGGCCCATGCGCGGCGGCGGTATGATGCGGGGCTTGGGCTGCGCTCGCTTGACGATATTGCCGCGCTGATCGCGTTTTTCGAAGCGCGGGCCGGGCAGTTGCATGGCTTTCGCTGGAAGGATTGGAGCGATTGGAAAACCGGGCTGCCTTCGGGGGAGCCTGCGTTCGATGATGTGGAACTGGGCCGGGGCGACGGGGGGACGGCGCAGGTGGCGCTGCGCAAAAGCTATGCCTCGGGTGGGGTGGTCTATCACCGCCCGATTGCCAAGCCGGTCGCGGGCTCGGTCCGGATCGGGCTGGATGGGCAGGAAATGCGCGAGGGGGTGCATTACGCGGTCGATACGGGCACGGGCGTTGTGACATTCGCCGAGCCGCCCGAGGACGGGCTGCGGATCACGGCGGGGTTCCAATTTGACGTGCCGGTGCGGTTCGACACGGATCGGATCGCCACGTCGGTCGCCAATTTTCAGGCGGGCGAAGTGCCGGATGTGCCGGTGGTGGAGCTGCGGCTGTGAGTGCCGTGGTTGGGAGCGGCGCGGCGGAGGCGGCGCTGAGCGCGCATCTCGGCGCGGGCGCGACGACGGTGGCGCGGGCCTGGGCGGTGACGCGGCGCGATGGGGTCACGCTGGGGTTCACCGATCATGATCTAGCGCTCCAATTCGAGGGGATCGTGTTTCGCCCCGGCGGCGGCATGACGGCGCAGGCGCTGGTGCAGGCAAATGGCCTGTCGGTCGACAATAGCGAGGCGCTGGGCGTGCTGAGCCATGCCGCGATCCGGGCGGAGGATATCGAGGCCGGGCGCTATGATGGCGCAGAGGTGCGCGCGTGGCTGGTGAACTGGCAGGTGCCGGAGGACCGGGCGCTGGATTTCGCGGGGACGATTGGGGAGATCCGGCGCGGCGACGGGGGCTTTGCCGCCGAGTTGCGCGGGGTCACTGAGGCGCTGAACCAGCCGCAGGGCGCGGTCTATCAGGCGACCTGCCCGGCGGTGCTGGGCGATGGGGCCTGCGGCGTCGATCTGGAGGCGCCGGGGCGGTCGGTTGAAATGGCGGCGGGCGGTGTGACGCGGGGCCGGGTGTTTCGATTGCCCGACCTGACGGGCTATGCGCCGGGCTGGTTCGCGCGCGGGCGGGTGCGCGTGCTGAGCGGCGCGGGCGCGGGGCTGTCGGGTGTGGTCAAGGTCGACCGGCTGGAAGAGGACGGTTTGCGGCGGATCGAGCTGTGGCAGGAGTTGCGCGTCGATCTGGCCGAGGGCGATGTGATCCGGCTGGAGGCGGGCTGCGACAAGAGCGCGGGCACCTGTGCGGTGAAATTCGACAACTTGCTGAACTTTCGCGGCTTTCCCGACATTCCGGGCGAGGATTGGCTGATGAGCTATCCCAAGCGGAGCCAGTCGCAGAGCGGCGGCAGTCGGCGCAAGACGGGCACGGCGCTGGTCAATTTCGTCACCGGGTTGCAGGGGGGCGAGGGATGAGCGTGACAGGGCTGGATGTGCAGGTGGCGGATGAGGCGCGGCGCTGGCTGGGCACGCCTTATCGCCATCAATGCGCGACGCGGGGCGCGGGGACGGATTGTCTGGGGCTGGTGCTGGGCATTTGGCGGACGCTGCATGGCGACTGGCCGGAGGATGTGCCGCCCTACACGCCCGATTGGTCCGAGCCATCGCGGCAGGAGCGGTTATGGCAGGCCGCCGCGCGACATCTGGAGGAGCTGCCTGCGGGCACGCCCCATGCGCCGGGGCAGGTGCTGTTGTTTCGGATGCGCGCGGGCGGGGTGGCCAAGCATCTGGGCGTGTTGAGCGCGGTCGCGCCGGCGAAATTTATCCATGCCTATTCGGGACATGGGGTGTGCGAAAGCGCGCTGACCCCGCCTTGGGCGCGGCGGGTGGTGGCGCGGTTTGCGTTTCCGGCAGGGCCGGGCGGCATTGATCAGACGGGAGAGCGGTGAATGGCGACTTTGGTTCTGTCGGCGGCGGGAGCTTGGGCTGGCTCGGCGCTGGGTGGCACGGTGCTGGGCCTGTCGAGCGCGGTGGTGGGCCGGGCGATTGGCGCGACGCTGGGCCGGGTGATCGACGCGCGGCTGCTGGGCACAGGCGCGGAGCCGGTGGAGGTGGGGCGGATCGAGCGGTTCCGCCTGACCGGGGCGAGCGAGGGCAGCGCCATCGCGGATGTCTGGGGGCGGATGCGGATCGGCGGTCAGGTGATCTGGGCGTCCGAGTTCAAGGAGCGCCGCAGCAAAAGCGGGGGCGGCGGCAAAGGCGCGCCGTCGCAGCCCGAAGTGGTGAGCTACAGCTATTCGGTGTCGCTGGCGGTGGCGCTGTGCCGGGGCGAGATCCTGCGCGTGGGGCGAATCTGGGCCGATGGGATGGAGATCGCGCGGGAAGACGTGACCCTGCGGGTTTATACCGGCGCTGCCGATCAGATGCCCGATCCGCTGATCGAGGCGGTGGAGGGCGCGGGCACGGTGCCGGCCTATCGCGATCTGGCCTATGTGGTGATCGAGGATCTGGCGCTGGGGCAGTTCGGCAATCGCGTGCCGCAGTTTTCATTTGAGGTGGTGCGCCCGGTGCCGTCGGAGGTCGCCCCGGCGGGCGCCGAAAGCCTGAGCCAATTGGTGCGCGGCGTCTGCCTGATCCCCGGCACGGGGGAATATGCGCTGGCGACCTCAAAAGTGCATTACCGGGGGTTTCTGGGTGAAAACCGCGCCGCCAATGTGAACACGCCCTCGGGGGAGAGCGATTTTGCGACCTCGCTCGCCGCGCTGGAGGAGGAGCTGCCCGCCTGCGGAACCGTGTCGCTGGTGGTGTCGTGGTTCGGGGATGATCTGCGCTGTGGCTCCTGCGAGGTGCGCCCCTTGGTGGAGCAGCGCGAGAGCGATGGTGACAGCATGCCGTGGGCGGTCAGCGGGCTGACGCGGCTGGAGGCGGGCGAGGTGCCCAAGGACGACAGCGGCGCGCCGGTCTATGGCGGCACGCCCTGCGATGCTTCGGTGATCGAGGCGATCCGGGCGCTGCGCGCGGCGGGGCGGGAGGTGATGTTTTATCCCTTCGTCCTGATGACGCAGATGGCGGGCAATGCTCTGCCCGATCCGTGGAGCGGGGGCACGGGTCAGGCGGTTCTGCCATGGCGCGGGCGGATCACGACCGAGCGTGCGCCGGGCGTGGCGGGATCGCCGGATGGCACGGCGCAGGCGGCGGCGGAGGTCACGGCGTTTTTCGGGGCGGGCGCTGCCGGGGATACGGTGCCGTTGGGCGACAGCGTCGGGTGGAGCGGGCCGGACAGTTGGGGCTATCGGCGGTTCATCCTGCATTATGCGCGGCTCTGTGCGCAGGCGGGCGGGGTGGATGCGTTTTGCATCGGCTCGGAAATGCGGGGGCTGACGCGGGTGTGCGATGCGGCGGGGTTCCCGGCGGTGGATGCGTTGCGGTCGCTGCTGGCGGAGGTGCGCGCGATTTTGGGGCCGGAGTGCGCGATCAGCTATGCCGCCGATTGGACCGAATATGGCGGTTATGTTCCCGTGAGCGCGGGCGATGATCTGCGGTTTCCGCTGGATGCGCTTTGGGCGGATGAAAACATCGATTTCATCGGCATCGACAATTACGCGCCGCTGGCCGATTGGCGCGACAGCGCGGATCATCTGGATGCGCAGGCCGGGTGGAGCGCGGTGCATGACGTCGGCTATCTCCAGGCCAATATCGAGGGCGGGGAGGGCTATGATTGGTTCTACCCCGACGAGGCCGCGCGCATGGCGCAGCGCCGCGCGCCCATCACCGATGGCGCGCATGGGGAACCTTGGGTCTACCGGGTGAAGGATCTGCGGGGCTGGTGGGGTAACCCGCATCACGAGCGCATTGACGGCCTGCGGCAGGGGCAGGCGACGGCTTGGGTGCCGGGGTCGAAGCCGATCCGGTTCACCGAATATGGCTGTGCGGCCATCGACAAGGGCGCGAATGCGCCGAACCGGTTTCTGGACCCCAAAAGCTCGGAATCCGGATTGCCTCCGTTTTCGGACGGGCGGCGCGATGACGCGATGCAGGCGCAATATCTGCGGGCCATGGCGGGCTATTGGGGCGATCCGGCGCGCAACCCGCTGTCGGCGGTCTATGGCGGGCCGATGCTGGATATGACGCGGGCGCATGTCTGGGCGTGGGACGCGCGGCCTTATCCGTGGTTTCCCAACCAAGCGGACCTGTGGTCGGACGGGGTGAATTACGCGCGGGGGCATTGGCTGAACGGGCGCACGGGGGGCGAATCCCTCGCGGCTGTGATCGCGGATATTTGTGCCCGCGCCGGGCTGGTGCCGGATGTGACGGGCCTGTGGGGCACGGTGCGCGGCTATGGCTGCGACCGGATCGACACGGCGCGCGCGCGGTTGCAGCCGCTGGTTCTGGCGCATGGTCTGGATGTGGTGGAGCGCGGGGGGCAGATCGCGTTCCGGCAAAGGGCGCAGGCGCAGGTGGGTGTGCCGGTGGCGCGCGAGGAAATGGCGGTGAGCGACCGGCTCGACGCCGATCTGGAACTGACCCGCGCGCCAGAGCCGGAAATCGCCGGGCGGCTGCGGCTGAGCCATGTGGAGGCCGATGGCGATTTCGCCACGCGGGTGGCCGAAGCGGTGGTGCCGGGCAATGACGCGGCGCCGGTCACGGACAGCGAGCTGCCAATGGTGCTGAGCGCGGCGGAGGGCCGGGCGATTGCGGAACGCTGGTTGGCAGAGGCGCGGGTGGCGCGGGATACGGCGCGGTTCGCCTTGCCGCCGTCGCGGCGCGATCTGGGCCCCGGCGATCTGATCCGGTTGCAGGATGCGCGGGGCGTGGATGATCTGTGGCGGATCGACCGGGTGGAGGCCGCCGGTGCGCGGCTGATCGAGGCCGTGCGGGTGGAGCCTCAGGTGCATGAGCCGCCCGATATGATCGAGGATCTGCCGGGCACGGGCGCCTTCACGCCTGCGTTGCCGGTGGAGGCGGTGTTCATGGATCTGCCGCTGCTGCGCGGTGATGAGGTGCCGCATGCGCCGCATCTGGCGGTAAGCGCGACGCCTTGGCCCGGCACGGTGGCCGTGCATGGCGCGCCCGGCGATGAGGGCTATGCGCTGTTGGATGTGCTGAACGCCCCTTCGGCGCTGGGCGAAAGCGTCAGCGCGCTGCCTGCGGGCCGAGTGGGCCTGTGGCAGTGGGGCGCGGCGCTGCGGCTGCGGATGGTGCCGGGGGCGGAGCTGATGTCTGCCTCCGCGCTGGAGGTGCTGAACGGCGCGAATGTGCTGGCGCTGGGCGCGGGATCGACCGGCCCGTGGGAGGTGCTGCAATATCGCGAAGCGCGGCTGGTGGGGCCGGATCTATGGGAGCTCGACGGTCTGCTGCGCGGACAGGCGGGCAGCGATGGGGTGATGCCGGATCTATGGCCTGTGGGCAGCCGCGCGGTGCTGCTGGACGGGGTGCCGCAGCAAATCCCGCTGAGCGAGGATGCACGCGGGCTGGCGCGGCATTACCGGATCGGACCGGCGGCGCGCGGGGTGGACGACGCGTCCTATACCCACATGCAGCTGGCGTTTGACGGGGTGGGGCTGCGGCCCTATCGGCCCTGCCATTTGCGCGCGGCTTGGGCGGGGGGCCGGCTGGACCTGACATGGGTGCGGCGCACGCGGGAGGGCGGCGACAGCTGGGCCTCCTACGAGGTGCCGCTGGGCGAGGCGCGCGAGCTTTACCTGATCCGGGTGCGCGACGGGACCGGGGCGCTCAGGCGCGAGGTGACCCAGACCGCGCCCGAGTGGAGTTACAGCGCCGGGCAGCGCGCGGCGGATGGCGTCGCTCTGCCCTGCATGATCGAGGTGGCACAGCTGTCGGACCGGTTCGGAGCCGGACCATTTGAGAGGATCGAAATCAATGGATGAGACCGCAATTCTGAACCTGCCCTTGCTGATGCCGGCGCAGGCGCAAAAACATGTGGCGGTGAATGAGGCGCTCGGGCGGCTCGACGCGCTGGCGCAGCTGGTGGTGGAGAGCCGGGGTCTGACCACGCCGCCGGGGATTGTCGTCGAGGGTGCGGTCTATGCGGTGCCCGCAGGCGCGGTGAACGCATGGGCGGGCGCGGGCGGCAAGCTGGCGGTGGGGCTGAACGGCGGCTGGGCCTTGGTCACGCCGCGCCGGGGCTGGCGCGCGTGGATCGCCGATGAGGGCCGGGTGCGGGTGTTCGACGGCGGGGCTTGGGTCACCGCCGATCTGGGGCTGAGCGCATCGGGAGCGGCGTCGCGGTTCGAGGTGATCGAGTTCGAGGAGGACATCGCGGCGGGGGCGAGCCACACCACGGTGCAGGAAATCCCGGCGGATATGATGGTGTTCGCGGTCTCGGCCCGCGTGACCGAGGAGATCACCGGCACGCTGAGCGGTTGGGAGATGGGGCTGGCGGCCGATCCGGCGATGTTCGGGACCGGCATGGGGCTGGCGGTGGGCGCCTGGGCGCGGGGGCTGCTGGGCGCGCCAATGGGGGTCTACGCGGCGACGCCGCTGCGGCTGGGCGCGCTGGGCGGTGATTTCGCAGGCGGTCGGGTGCGGATCGCGGTGCATGGCTATTCGGTGGGGCTGCCGGGGCTGTAGCATGCGATCTGTGTTGATCGGGGATCTGCTGGCGGCGGCGCAGGTGCTGGCGGCGGTGCCGGAGCGCGCGCGGGCAGGGCGTCTGGACTGTCTGCTGCGCGGTGCGGCGCTGGCCGAGCGGCATCGGCAGCGCACCGGGCGGGCGCATCCGCGCTACGGTGACGGCTCGCTCATGGCGGCGGCGATGAAGGCGCCCCGCGTGCCGGGGACGGTGCGCGATGCGGAGTTTCGCCGGTGTCTGGGGATGGTGCTGGCGGGGCTCGGGTGAGGGGGGCTACGGTGCTGAGCGCTTCCGCCCGCGAACAAGCGAAGCGCGCGGGCGAGCGCCTGCCCGTTCGGGCGGGCTGGCGCTTTGGTATGTTGCGCTGATTTCGGGGCGGGGAGGGGTTTGGTGGGATAAAGCGCGCTGTTCGGGTGTTGTGGCGCCATCCCACGGGCAGGCTGATGGTGCGCTTTGTCCTTTCGATTCAGGTGAGTCACCTGAGCTGAGCGCTTTCGCCCGCGAACAAGCGAAGCGCGCGGGCGAGCGCCTGCCCGTTCCGGCGGGCTGGCGCTTTGGTATGTTGCGCCGATCTCGGGGCGGGGAGGGGTTTGGCTGGGATAAAGTGCCCTGTTCAGTCGTTGTAGCGCCATCCCACGGGCAGGCTGATGGTGCGCTTCGTCCTTTCGATTCCGGTGAGTCACCCGAGGTAAGCGCTTCCGCCCGCGAACAAGCGAAGCGCGCGGGCGAGCGCCTGCCCGTTCGGGCGGGCTGGCGCTTTGGTATGTTGCGCTGATTTTGGGGCGGGGAGGGGTTTGGTGGGATAAAGTGCGCTGTTCGGGTGTTGTAGCGCCATCCCACGGGCAGGCTGATGGTGCGCTTTGTCCTTTCGATTCAAGTGAGTCACCTGAACTGAGCGCGTCCGCCCGCGAACAAGCGAAGCGCGCGGGCGAGCGCCTGCCCGTTCCGGCGGGCTGGCGCTTTGCCATCTCACGCTGACCTCGGAGCGGGCAGGCTGGTTTCACCATAAAGCACACCGCTCAACCGTCCCGGCGCCATCCCACGGGCAGGCTGACGTCGTGCACAATTTTCTATTGTCGGAGCGGCCTGCAAGCTGAGCGTATCTGTCTGCGAATAAGGCAAAGGCACGGGGCGGGTCTCCGTGGCGTTGGAAGATCGCGTGGCGGAGCGCGGTTAGCCAGCGGGGTTGATGCCGATTTCGGTCATATAGGCGCGGACGGCGGTTTGGACGTGACGAAAGCGATCTCCGCCCAGATGGGTGCCGCCGAACCAGCGGGTGACGATGATGAGATGGTTCTCAAGCCCGGCGCGCTCCAGCATGCGCAGGATGACCATACCGGCGCCTGCCTCGCCGTCGTCGGCCTTGATCGGCGTGTCGGATAGCAGAAGCGCCCATGTGTTATGGGTGGCCTTGGCGAATTTCTTGTTGCGTTTGAGCGCTTTGAGAAGCGCGTCGGCCTCTGCCTTGCAATGGGCGGGCGCGCCTGCGACGGCGTATTTCGAGCCGCGGTCGCTGAGCACGCCGTCGAGGATCAGGAGGTCGGATCGGTCTGCCATGACGCTTGCGATGCCCTGACATGGCGCAGGGGTCAAGGGGCGCACGGGGGGCGCGCGAGGAAAGCGGGGCTTGGCTGCACACAGCACGATACCTATCTACAGGCTTCCCCCCGGCCTGTGCTATGCTATCTGGGAGCGCAGGACGCGAACGAAAGGATGCTCCCGATGGCCAAGCCAGAACGCCGTATTGCCGAGGTCGACCCGGTCTGGAGTCGCATTGCGGAAGAAGCCCGCACGGCTGTGGCCGAGGAACCGTTGCTGGGGGGCATGTTCCATTCGTGTATCCTGCACCACCCCACAATGGAGCGCGCGCTGGCCTATCGGCTGGCGTTGAAGCTGGCCTCGGGCGAGATGAGCGCGCAGGTGCTGCGCGAGATCGCGGATGAGGCCTATGGCGCGGACCCGGATCTGACCACGGCGGCGCGGGCCGATCTGGTCGCGGTCTATGAGCGCGACCCGGCCTGCCATCGCTTCATCCAGCCGATTCTGTATTTCAAAGGCTTTCAGGCGATTCAGGCCTATCGGGTCGGGCATTGGCTGTGGCGTCAGGGGCGGCATGATCTGGCTTATTTCATCCAGATGCGCGTGTCGGAGATTTTCGGCATCGATATTCACCCGGCGGCGCGTGTCGGGCGGGGCATCATGATCGACCACGCCCATTCCATCGTCATCGGCGAGACGGCGGTGGTGGGCGATAATGTGTCGATGCTGCATTCGGTGACGCTTGGCGGGACCGGCAAGGAAGACGACGACCGCCATCCGAAGATCGGCAATGGTGTGTTGATCGGCGCGGGCGCGAAGGTGCTGGGCAATATCAGCGTGGGCGATTGCAGCCGCATTGCTGCCGGGTCCGTGGTGCTGCATGACGTGCCGCCGAAATCGACCGTGGCCGGGGTGCCCGCGAAAGTCGTGGGTGAGGCGGGCTGCGCGCAGCCTGCGGTTACGATGGATCAGCTGCTGGGTCTGTCCTCGGGCGATCGCGGGGCGTAAGCGCCGCGACGGCTGCCCGTTGGGGACCTGTCGGAAGTGAGGGGCGCGCCTTGGGGCGTGCCCTGCGCCGCGCGTTTGAAGTTCAGGGAAAATGCCGGGTCAGGTCGCTGCGGCCTGCGTCGCCTGCCGGGAAGCGGTCGACGAAGCGGCGTTTAAACGACACGCGCCCCCGACGTGCCCCGAAATTTTCGCCATGCCCGATGAGATAGCCGACAGCGGGCGCGCCCGGCAGGGGGCGCAGCGGGCGGCCTGCGAGGGTGGCGAGATAGGGGAACATGCGGTGTTCATGGCCGGTCACGGCGGCGATGAATTCCGCTTCGGCCTCGGACACCCCGGCGCTTGCGGCACCGATGCGGAACGCGGCGGTGGAGCCGCAGAGCTTCCACAAGGCCTTCTGCCCCGGCTCGGCCAGCGATTGCGGACGGGCGGCGCCGATCCGGTCGCGGCCCACATCCCAGACCCAGCCTTGTGTGATGAGCCACCCGCCGGGGGCGGGCTCTGACAGCATCCGCGCCACGGCATCGTCGCGCAGCAGGTCATCGGCGTCGAAGGGCATGGCGTAGCCCGTGCTCAGGCCAAGCGCGGGCAGGTGCCGGGCGAGGCGGTCGAGTTTATCCCATTTGTCATTGCCCTCGACCGCATCGGTGAAGGGCAGGAACTGCACGCGGTCATCGAAGGCCACCCCGTCGGGCCGGTCCTGCCCACAGATGATGGCGCGCCAACGTGGATCGGTCTGGTTGCGGAAGCCTTGCAGCGTGCGGGCGAGCGCGGCGGAGACCTGCGCCCAGTCGCCCACATGGGCGCGCCCCACCAGCGGGATCAGAAAGACGACCTCGGCCCCGTCGCCAAGGGGCGCGGGAGGCGTGGCGCGCAGCGCGAGGGCCGCGGCCTCGGACCGTTGGCGGGGCAGATGCGGGGCAAGGCCAAGGCGGGCCGCGATGCGCAAGGCAAGGCGGCGGAGCTTTGGGGTGGCGGGGTTCTGGGCCATCAGGTCGGCTCCGCTAAGGGCGCGCGCGCGGCGGCAAGGGCGCGGGCGAGGTCGGCATGCAGCGTCTCACGTTCGGCGGGCGTGAGAAAGGCGCCGAGTTCGACCTCGCGGCCATTGCCGTGCAGCGTCAGGTATTGGGGCACGGGTCCGCTATGCGCGTGCAACGACAGCCGGGTCCAGTAGGGATGGGCCTGCCAGTCTTGGCGCGCGGCACGGGGATTGTGGCGGGTGAGGCGGATCTCGGAGGCGGTGAGGGTCAGTTCCTCGACCATCTCGCCATCGCGCTGATTGCGTTGCAGCAGCAGGTAGAGCAACGCCAGCGCGCCCAGAAGGAACGGCAGCAATGCGAAGGCCACCGGCGTGCCGAGCGCGGGCATCAAGGGCACCATCAGCAGCACGAAGGTCGCGGCGATGAACCCGGCAAACCCGCGCCGCGATAGCGACCGATAGGGCCATGCGTGCAGCCGCAGTGGTGTGGCCGCGCCCGGATCGGGGAGCGGCTGACCATCGGGCGGGTGCGGGATCCATTCATAGGGCATGGCGGCTCGGACGGTTGGGCGGGGTGTGGAGATCAGCGTGCGGTCGCGACGTGTGACGGTGAGGGGCGATCATCGGGGGCCTGCGCGACCGGTCTGGTTCTGGGTCGTCGCGACGGCTGGGTTGATGCGAAACGGGCCCCGGCGTGATGCCGGGGCCCGTCTGCTGTCTGGTGCTGAAGGCCCGGCTTAATGGGCGTGCTGCTTGTCCCAGTCTTCGCGCTTGGGAAGCTGCTCGAACGTGTGTTCGGGCGGCGGCGAAGGCAGGGTCCATTCCAGCGTGTCCGCATACTCGTTCCACGGGTTGGGACGGGTTTCGGGACGACCGCGCAGCAGCGCATGGGCCATGATGCCGAAGAACAGCAGGAAGGACGCGAAGGCGACGAAGGCACCGATCGAGCTGACCATGTTCCAGGTGGCGAAAGCCTCCGGGTAGTCAATGTAGCGGCGCGGCATGCCCTGACGGCCAAGGAAGTGCTGCGGGAAGAAGGTCAGGTTCGCACCGATAAACATCATCCAGAAATGCAGCTTGGCGAGCGGCTCGTTATACATTTTGCCGGTCATCTTGGGGAAGTAGAAGTAGATCCCCGCGAAGATGGCAAAGATGGCCCCGAGCGACATCACATAGTGGAAGTGGGCCACGACGTAATAGGTGTCGTGATAGACCCGGTCGATGCCTGCCTGGCTGAGCACCACGCCGGTGACGCCGCCGACGGTGAACAGGAACAGGAAGCCGAAGGCCCAGAGCATCGGGGATTTGAATTCCACCGAACCGCCCCACATGGTCGCGATCCAGGAGAACACCTTGATGCCCGTGGGCACGGCGATGACCATGGTTGCCAGCATGAAGTAGCTCTGCTGGGTCAGGGACATGCCGACCGTATACATGTGGTGCGCCCAGACGACGAAGCCCAGAACACCGATCGACACCATTGCGTAGACCATCGGCAGGTAGCCGAAGATCGGCTTGCGCGAGAAGGTGGCGATCACATGGGAGATGATGCCAAAGCCCGGCAGGATGATGATGTAGACCTCGGGGTGACCGAAGAACCACAAGATGTGCTGGTAGAGGATCGGGTCGCCGCCGCCTGCGGGATCGAAGAAGGCGGTGCCGAAGTTCCGGTCGGTGAGCAGCATGGTGATCGCGCCGGCAAGCACCGGCAGAGCCAGAAGGATCAGCCAAGCAGTGACGAAGATCGACCACGCGAACAGCGGCACCTTATGCAGGGTCATGCCCGGCGCACGCATGTTGAGGAAGGTGGTGATCATGTTGATCGCGCCGAGGATCGAGCTGGCGCCCGACACGTGCACGGCGAAGATCGCGAGATCGGTGGAATATCCGCCTTCGGTGGTGGAGAGCGGCGGGTAAAGAACCCAGCCGATGCCCGAACCCAGCTGACCATTGCCGCCCGGCGACAGGACCGACGCCACGGCGAGCGCGGTGCCCGCGACATAGAGCCAGTAGGAGAGGTTGTTCAGACGGGGGAACGCCATGTCCGGCGCGCCGATCTGCAACGGCATGAAGTAGTTGCCGAAGCCGCCGAAGAGGGCGGGAATCACCACGAAGAACATCATAAGGATGCCGTGGGCGGTGATGAGCACGTTCCACAAGTGCCCGTTGGGGGTGCATTCCCCGGCTGCGGCAGGCAGCAGGCGTGCGCCTTCGGCACACATGAACTGCACGCCCGGCTCCATTAGCTCCATCCGCATATAAACGGTGAAGGCGACGGAGATGAACCCGACCACCGCGGCGGTGATCAGGTAGAGGATCCCGATATCTTTGTGGTTGGTGGACATGAACCACCGGGTGAAGAACCCCCGGTTGTCGTCATGCCCGTGACCGTGAATGGCTGCGTCCGCCATAGGTGTCTCCTGGCTTAGTCCTGCTACGCCGGGCGCAACCCATCCCAAAGGCGGCCCGTTTCCACGCACGGTTTAGGAGGTTCGGGCTGACAGGGCAATGCGCTTTACGACGCAGGGGGCGCGACAAAGGCGCCGGAAGGCAGGGTGACGCGGGGTGCGGCGAGGTGGTTTGGGGCTGTGGGATTGGCCGCTGGGCGTGCCGGGGGAGGGCGCCCCCGCGTGGCGGATAGGGGAGGGCATGGTGCGATCTGCGGTGCGGTGGGGGTGAAATGCGGGCGGGGCGCGCTGTTAGACGGAGCGCGGGAGTAGTCCGGGCAAATCGATGATGCGGCGCGGGCTGTTGTGCGCGACCTATTGAGCGAGGGCCCGAAGGAGCCGTGCAACCGGCGCGCGTGGGGAGCTTGCAGTTGACGCGCTGACTGCCTCTGATACATCCCGGCGGATCATCCGGGAGCCGTTCATGCATATTTTCGCCGACATTCACCGCCTCGTCCTCGATACGCTCGGGGCCATGATGGACGCGGGCGACCTGCCCGCCGGGCTGTCGCTCGACAATGTCACGGTGGAGCCTCCGCGCGATCCGGCGCATGGCGACATGGCGACCAACGCCGCAATGGTGCTGGCCAAGCCCGCGGGCCTGAAGCCGCGCGACATCGCCGAGGCGCTGGCCGCGAAGCTGGCCGAAGATCCGCGCATTGAGACCGCCGAAATCGCAGGGCCGGGGTTTTTGAACCTGCGGCTGGGCGCGCAGGTCTGGGCCGATGTGACGCGCGCCGTGTTGCAGGGCGGCGACGGCTATGGCCGGTCGGATCTGGGGCAGGGGCGCAAGGTGAACGTGGAATATGTCTCGGCCAACCCCACGGGTCCGTTGCATGTGGGCCACACGCGCGGCGCGGTGTTTGGCGACGCGCTGGCCGGGCTGCTGGATTTCGCGGGCTATGAGGTCACGCGGGAATATTACATCAATGATGGCGGTGCGCAGGTCGATGTGCTCGCGCGGTCGGTCTACCTGCGCTACCTCGAAGCGCATGGGCAGGAGGTCGCATTTGAGGATGGCACCTATCCCGGCGACTATCTGATCGAGGTCGGTCAGGCGCTGAAGGACAAGGTCGGAGATGCCTATGTCGGTCAGCCCGAATCCGTCTGGCTGGAGGAGGTGCGCGATTTCGGCACCGCCGCGATGATGGAGCTGATCCGGTCCGATCTGAAGGCGCTCGGCGTCGAGATGGATCGCTTCTTCTCGGAAAAATCGCTTTATGGCACGGGCAAGATCGAAGCGGCGATCGAGGATCTGCGCGCCAAGGATCTGATCTATCGCGGCACGCTGGAGCCGCCGAAGGGCAAGACACCCGAGGATTGGGAGCCGCGCGAGCAGACGCTGTTCCGGTCGACCGCGCATGGCGATGACGTCGACCGCCCGATCATGAAATCGGATGAATCCTGGACCTATTTCGCCCCCGACATCGCCTATCACTATGATAAGGTAAGTCGCGGATATGACGCGCTGATCGACGTGTTCGGTGCCGATCACGGCGGTTATGTGAAACGCATGAAGGCGGCCGTATCGGCGCTGTCGGGCGGCACGGTGCCGCTGGATGTGAAGCTGACGCAATTGGTGAAGCTGTGGAAGAACGGCGAGCCGTTCAAGATGTCGAAGCGGGCGGGCAACTTCGTCACCCTGCGCGATGTGGTGGATGAGGTCGGCCCGGATGTGACCCGGTTCGTCATGCTGACGCGCAAGAACGACGCGCCGCTGGATTTCGATTTTGACAAGGTGCTGGAGCAAAGTCGCGAGAACCCTGTGTTCTATGTGCAATACGCCCATGCGCGGGTGTGCTCGGCCATTCGTAAGGCCGACGGGGCCGGGCAGGCCACCGATGACGCCAGCCTGATTGCCGCCGACCTGACCGGAAACACCCATCCCTCCGAGCTTGCCGTCGCGCGAAAGCTGGCGGAATGGCCGCGTTTGGTGGAAATCGCGGCGCGCACCAACGAGCCGCATCGCATCGCGTTTTTCCTCAACGAGCTGGCCGCCGCCTTCCACGCGCTCTGGAACAAGGGCAATGAGGACACGGATCTGCGCTTTGTGCAGGATGACGCCAGCGCCGCCTTGCCCAAAATCGCGCTGGCCCGCGCCGTTTCCGTTGTCATTTCCAACGGGCTTGGTATCCTTGGCGTAACCCCGGCAGATGAAATGCGCTGACACCAGCGCCGGATCGGGGAAGCAGGCAAAGCCCCCGATCCAGCCCGTTCCCGGTATCTCGCCCGGTGCCCGTGCTGGCGCGCGGGCGCGAGAGACGAGGCAGTGCAATGGCATACCCGACTGAGGGTGGGCGGCAGGGTGCGATCCACGCGCCGCGCCGCGATGGCGACCGGACCGGACGACCCGGCGAGATCCGTGGCACGGCCCGGATGAGCGACGGGACTGGCGGCCAGCCCGGTGATGGCGTGGCCACTGCGCCCCAGATGATGGGGCAGATGTTCGATCAATTCGATCCGCAGGATCTGTCGGGCGGCACCTATTACGGCGCCGATGGCGCGGCCTATGCAACCGAGGCCGACGCCCCGATGCACAGCGGCACGGGCCGGGTTCTGATCAATGTGATGGGCGCGCTGGTCTCGGTCTCGCTGATCGCGGGGCTGGGGGTGTGGAGCTACCGCGTGGTGATGCGCGATGTGCAGGGCATCCCGGTGGTGACGGCGCAAGAGGGGCCCATGCGGGTCGCACCGGAAAATCCCGGCGGAAATATTGCCGTGCACCAAGGGCTTGCCGTGAACTCTGTTCAGTCTCTGGGCGAAGCTGTGCCTGTGCCCGAAGCATTGGTTCTGGCGCCGGTCCCCGATGGGTTGCGGGCCGAGGATCAGCCGCGTGTCGAGCTGGCCGCCGCCATGCAGGCGCAGGCAGATGCCGCCGCGCAGGCCGAGCGGCTGGCGCAGGCGAAAGCTGCCGCGCAGGCTGAAGTAAGCCGCGCGGCCAATGCCCCGGCGGCGACCACACCGCTGGAGCGGGCCGGCACGGGCGTGCCGGTGCAGGGCCTGCCGGGCACCACCGCGACATTGGCGAGCCTGACCCCGGATGTGATCCGCAAGGATCCCGCCGCTGCCGCGCGCGAGATGATGCTGGGTCTGACCCGTGGCGTGACGCTTCCTGCCGCTGATGCTGCCCCGCGTGAGATCACGCGTGCCGCTGATGCGGCGAGCCTGATCGCGGAGCCGGAGACCGTGGCCTTGGGCGCGCCGGATGCGCAGCTGTCCGCCCCGGAGATGGACGCCCGCGACAGCGCGCCTGTGGAGGTGCTGCCTGAGGCGGTGTCGGAGGTGGATGACCCCGATGTCGCTTCGGCGATCATGGCGGCCTTGGGCGCGACCCGGAGCCTTGAGGAAGAAGTGGCCGAAACCGTGCGCGTCGCGGCGCTGGCGCAGCCGCCCGAGCCGAGTGTGATGGTCAAGGGACCGGGGCCTGCACGCTCCCCCCGCCCGGCCCCGCGGCCTGCGGGCCGGGTGATGCGGGTGGCGCCGGTGCAGGCGTCGGTCACGGCGACAGCCCCGGTTGAGGTGGAAGACGTCGCCGCAGCGGATATCCCTGTCGGCGCGCGGCTGGTGCAATTGGGCGCATTTGACAGTGCCGAGGACGCGCGCGGCGCATGGGGCCGGATCAATAGCCGTTTCGGCGCATTGATGGAGGGCAAGGGCCGGGTGGTTCAGGAGGCGCGCTCCGGCGGGCGGACGTTCTACCGGCTGCGCGCGACCGGGTTCGACGATCTGTCAGAGGCGCGGCGATTCTGTGCGGCGCTGGTCGCCGAGCGGGCCGATTGCATTCCGGTCATGGCGCGCTGATGAGCTATTCCGCGACGATTTTGGGCTGTGCCGGGCTGGTTCTGAGCGCCGAGGAACGCGCGCTGTTTTCGCGCGTGCGGCCTTGGGGCTTTATCCTGTTTTCGCGTAACCTTGAGACGCCGGACCAGATCCGCGCGCTTTGTGCCGCGTTGCGGGAGGCCGCCGGGCATGAGGCGGTGATCCTGATCGATCAGGAAGGTGGGCGTGTGCAGCGCCTGCGCCCCCCGTTGGGCCGGGAGTGGATGCCACCGCTGGACCAGATCCGCGCCGCGCCTGACCATGCAAGCGCATGTCGGGGCATGTATCTGCGCTACCGCTTGATCGCGGCGGAGTTGCGCGCGCTGGGGATCGACGGCAATTGCGCGCCGATGGTCGATGTGGCCGATGACGAGACCCATGATTTCCTGCGCAACCGCTGCTACGGCGACGTGCCGAGCGCGGTGGCCGACCTGGGCCGTGCGGTGGCGGATGGGTTGCTGGCGGGGGGCGTGCTGCCGGTGTTGAAACATATTCCCGGTCACGGGCGCGGGCGGCTCGACAGTCATCTGGAATTGCCGGTGGTCGAGGCCACGCGGGCCGATCTGGATGCGCGGGATTTCCTGCCGTTCCACGCGCTGCGCGACCTGCCGATGGCGATGACCGCGCATATTGTCTACACCGCGCTGGACCCGGACCTACCGGCGACAATCTCGGCCCCTGCAATCACAGTGATCCGCGAGGCGCTGGGGTTCGACGGGCTGCTGATGAGCGACGATATTTCGATGGAGGCGCTTTCGGGTGGGATCGCGGCGCGGTCTGCGGACGCGATTGCGGCGGGCTGCGATGTGGTGTTGCATTGCAACGGCAAGATGCCGGAGATGCTGGCCACGGTAGAGGCCTCTGGCGTGCTGACGGGCGCGGCATTGCGCCGGGCTGACGCGGCGGTGGCCGCCCGGCGCCGCCCGGATGACATTGACATCGCGGCGCTCACGGCGGAGTTTGACGCCCTGCCTGCGCCGGTGCTCTAAGCCGCGCGCGCTCCGCCCGAGCCTGCAAGACCCCAACGAACGAGGCCGAGATGGCTGATAACGAGCCGGTGCCGCTTCATCCCGGTGAGGTGGCCGAACGTCTGGCCGCCGAGGCGCTGATCATCGATGTGGAGGGCTTTGAGGGCCCGCTCGACCTGTTGCTGACGCTGGGGCGGACGCAGAAGGTGGACCTGCGACGGATCTCGATCCTGCAACTGGCGCGGCAATATCTGAGCTTTGTCGAGCGCGCGAAGGCGCTGCGCATCGAGTTGGCCGCCGATTATCTGGTGATGGCGGCATGGCTGGCATTTCTGAAATCGCGGCTGCTGCTGCCGCCTGATCCGCGCGACGACGGGCCTTCGGGCGAGGAACTTGCCGCGCATCTGGCGTTCCAGCTGGAGCGGTTGCAGGCGATGCGCGAACGCGCCGCCGAGTTGATGGCACGGGATCAGAAGGGGCGCGAGTTCTTTGTGCGTGGCGTTCCTGAAACCGTCGAGCGGGTGCGCGTGGTGCGCTATAGCGCCAATCTGATGGACCTGATGCGCGCCTATGCCCGCGTGCGGACGAAGGACGATTTCCGCCCCTTCGTGATGGATCGGGAGAAGCTTTACACGATGGAGCAGGCGCTGGAGCGGTTGCGCGGCATGATCGGCTTTGCGGGCGATTGGACGGAGCTGACGCGCTATCTGCCTGACGGGTGGAGCGACGATCCGGCGAAGCGGCGCTCGGCGACGGCATCGACATTTGCGGCCTCGCTGGAACTGGTGAAGGCGGGGCGGATCACCATTCGACAAGACGAAAGCTTTGCCCCGATCGAAATACGCGCCGCGCGTGATGATGACGACGACCAGCGGCCCGGCGCGCCTATCGCGACCGACCGCGCCGAGATGACTGACGAGGCCGATGATGACTGACCCCCGCACGCCGCATCCCGCCAACAGAAACGACCCCATGGAGATCGACGCGGAGGACGGCCCCCACCCCACCGGGCTGTTCGAGGCCCCGCCGCTGGCCGAGCAGGAGCGGATGGTGGAGGCGATCCTGTTTGCCACGGCTGAGCCGGTGACAATCGCGGAGTTGCAGGCCCGCATGCCCCATGGCGCAGAGGCGAAGCTGGCGTTGGAGCTGCTGTCGCGCCGCTATGAGGGACGTGGCGTGCGGCTGGTCCGGGTGGGCGAGGCATGGGCGCTGCGCACCGCGCCCGATCTGGCGCATCTGATGCAGCGCGAGACGGTCGAGACGCGCAAGTTGTCGCGCGCGGCGATCGAGACGCTGGCGATCGTGGCCTATCACCAGCCGGTGACCCGCGCCGAAATCGAAGAGATTCGCGGCGTTTCGGTCAGCCGGGGCACGGTGGATCAGCTGTTGGAGCTGGAGTGGATCCGCTTTGGTCGCCGTCGGATGACGCCCGGTCGCCCGGTGACCTATGTGGTGACGCAGGGCTTCCTCGATCATTTCGGACTGGAAAGCGCGCGCGATTTGCCGGGGCTGAAAGAGCTGCGGGAGGCCGGGCTGCTGGATAACCGCCCGCGTCCGGGCTTTGGCGTGCCTGAAGCGCTGGACGAGGACGAAGGGCAGGGCGCGATGTTTGACGCTGCGGAGGATGACGGCGAGGATTGAGCGCGGCTTTGGGGGGCTGATCGCCGGAAAACCGAGCCTTGGCGCCCCGAGGTGGGCGCAGTCCTCCTGCAGCGCTTAGTCCGCGCGGAAGTGTTTGGACAGCTTCAGGCCTTGGCCCTGGTAATTGGAGGCGATGCCGACACCGTATAGCTGGTCCGGGGGCGTGGTCATGCGTTCATAGACCAGCCGCCCGACGATCTGGCCGTGCTCCAGCACGAAGGGGGCCTCATGGCAGCGGACTTCCAGAACCCCGCGAGAGCCTGCGCCGCCTGCCGCGTCATGGCCGAAACCGGGATCGAAGAAGCCCGCGTAATGCACGCGAAACTCCCCCACCATTGCCAGATAGGGCGCCATTTCGGCAGCGTGATCGGGCGGGATGGTGACGGCCTCGCGGCTGACGAGGATGTAGAACGCGCCGGGGTCCAGAATAATGCGCCCATTGCGGGAGGTGACACGCTCCCAGAACTCCGCCGGGTCGTAGGCGCCGATGCGGTCGAGGTCGATGACCGGGGTGTGAGGCTTGGCGCGCCAGCCGACGAGGTCGCCTTCGGCGGGGTGCAGATCGACCGAAAAACCAAGACCTTGGGAGATCATCGCGGTGCCGGAGACCAGCGGCGTTTGCGCGTGCAGCCTGCGTAGGGCGTCGTCGCTGAGCACCGCGTCCCCCTGACGGAACCGGATCTGGTTCAACCGCATGCCGGGGCGCACGAGGACGGAGAAGCTGCGCGGGCAGATCTCGGCATAAAGCGGTCCGGTATAGCCGGGGGCGATGCGGTCGAATTCCACGCCGCCATCGGTGATCAGACGGGTCAGCAGATCGAGCCTGCCGGTCGAGCTTTTGGCATTGGCGACGGCCTGCACGCCCTCCGGCAGGGAGAGATGCTCCATCAACGGCACAAGGTAGACGCAGCCTTTTTCCAGCACGGCGCCCTGCTCGGTCAGGTCAATGCGATGCATGGTGAATTCGTCGAGGCGGTCTTCGACCCGGTGGCCTTTCCCGGCAAGGAACGAGGCGCGGACCCGCCATGCATGGGTGCCGAGCCGCAAATCGAGGCTCGCGGGCTGGATCTGCGCGGGTGTGATCGCGGGCTGCGCGTCAATCGCGCCGCTGTCGATCATTGCGGCGATGGTCTGACTGGGCAGAACGCCCCGGAGGGTCTGGGTGTCGGTCATCTGCGGCGGCCTCCCTTTGCCTATGCGTCGGTGGGCTGCGCCGGGCCCGGCCAGGCCGTGGCGCGTCTGAGCGGGAGCGCAGACAGCAAAACGCCCGCGTCCCGGATGGGCACGCGGGCGGTTTTGTTGGTCGGGCTAGCAGGACTCGAACCTGCGACCTTCCGTCCCCCAGACGGACGCGCTACCAGGCTGCGCCATAGCCCGACGTTGGGGTGTTCTACCGATTTCCGTGGCCGAGGCAAGGGCGATCTCACGGGTTTTTCGTCATTCTTTCACGCAGCGCCACGAGTGCGTCGTGGATGGGACGCAGGCGCGCGCGGGTGGCGTCGCCGGGCAGGCTATGGGCAAGCTGGCGACTGATGAGGGGGCCGGGCTCGGACATGGTGTCCGTGCCTGTCGTGCCGCCGTGCTGCGGCGCGGGGGGCGACTGGATCGCGCCGTCGGCAATGCCATAGCCGCCGGGGCGGAAGGGGCGGGGGGCACGGATGCCAGCGCCCGGCTCGGCGGGATCATGCAGCGGGTTGTCTCGGGGTTCTGCGAGACCATCGGTGGTGACGCCGACGGGGGTATGGGGCTTTGGCGGCGTATCGGTAGAGGGCGTGTTCGTGCGGTCCGGGTCGGAGCCAGATTGATCCTGGGGGCCAGGTTGATCCTCGGGCGGGGTGGGGTCACTCATGGCGCGCTCCTGCGAACTGGGGTCAGGCTGCGGGGAAAGCGGTCGCTCGGACGGGTCCGCGAAGGCGGGCGCGGCGGCACCGGGACGGGCCAGAGTGCCCAAGTCGATGAATGGAGCTTCGGCGGTGCTGTTATC
The DNA here is from genome assembly GCA_040119125.1 of Marinobacter sp. GTDB lineage: Bacteria > Pseudomonadota > Alphaproteobacteria > Rhodobacterales > Rhodobacteraceae > Pacificitalea. The sequence goes on along the minus strand of JBEDTR010000007.1, from coordinate 135,082 downwards.
TGTGGCGGGTGTGATGGCGTCGGCGTCGGAAGGCTCGGGAAAGGCTGGCGCATCGCCCTCCTGCCCGGTCTGCGATGCAAGAGCCTGTGCGTCGAACCCCGTGGCGGCGGGATCGGAGATCGGCTGCGAAGTCGTTGCGGCAGCGGGCGAAACTTCTGCCACTGCGGCCTCGGCTGGCACCGGGTCCGAGGTCGTTGGCGAGGGCGCGTCAGGATGCGGCGCGCTCGTATCGTCGTGCTGGCCCGCTGCGGTATCGGAAAGCACGGCATCGGAAAGCGTCGGCTCGGAAGGCGCGACGTCATGGACGGCGATCGGCGGAACGGTGCGCGGGCGGGGCGCGCGGGGGGCGTTGGCGGCGGGGGCGACGGTGAGGTAGCCCTCCTCGTCGGTGCGCAGCGGGCGCGACAGGTCGGCCACCTCGCGCACGCCGCGTTCGCGCAGCATCTTCTGCACGCCCTTGATGGTCATGCCGTCATCATGGAGCAACCGTTTGATCCCGCCGAGCAACAGCATGTCGGCAGGACGGTAATAGCGACGGCCACCGGCGCGCTTCAGCGGTTTGACCTGCGGAAACTTGGTCTCCCAGAAGCGCAGCACATGGGTCTGAACCTCGAGCCAGTCGGCGACTTCGCTGATCGTCCGGAAGGCGTCAGGGGCTTTGGGCATAGGGTATCATCCAGGTCGTCAGGATTTGTTGCCAGCGGCGACCCGGTCCTTCATCAGATGCGAGGGGCGGAAGGTCAGAACGCGCCGGGGATGGATCGGCACTTCTTCGCCCGTCTTGGGGTTGCGGCCAACGCGCGCGGCCTTGTCGCGGACCGAGAATGTCCCGAAGGAGGAGATCTTGACGCTCTCGCCCTCGACCAATGCGTCGGACATATAGCCCAGCACGGATTCGACGAGCTGAGCGGATTCGTTACGGCTCAAACCCACTTCGCGGAACACCGCTTCGCTGAGATCCATACGCGTCAATGTCTTGCCAGTCATTCCCGTCCCCCTGTCAACTTTGCGGGCAGGTTAGGTGCCTTTGAAATTCCGAGTCAATATCAATGGCTTGGAAAGCCCGTCAGATCCGTGTTTTCCGCCGTTACCAGCGCAAAACGACCGATCCCCACGCGAGCCCGCCGCCGATCGCCTCGGTTACGACCAGATCGCCGCGCTTGATCCGGCCCTGAGCCTTGCCCACCGACAGGGCGAGGGGAATCGATGCGGCAGAGGTGTTGCCATGATCCTGAACGGTCACAATCACCTTGTCCATGCCAAGGCCCATCCGCTGCGCGGTGGCCTTGATGATGCGCAGATTGGCCTGATGCGGCACGATCCACGCAACGTCATCGGAGGTCAGCCCGGCCTTGTCGAGCGCGGTATGGGCGGTGGCGGCGAGCTTCTCGACCGCGTGGCGGAACACTTCCCGGCCCTCCATGCGCAGAACGCCGGTGGTGCCGGTGGACACGCCGCCATCGACATAGAGAATGTCGCGATAGGTGCCGTCGGAATTGAGGTCGGTGGCGAGGATGCCGCGATCCTGCGGTGTGCCGTCGCCTTCGCCCGCCTCAAGCAGCAATGCGCCAGCGCCGTCGCCGAACAGCACGCAAGTGCCGCGGTCGGTCATGTCGAGCAGGCGGGAAAACGTCTCCGCCCCGATGACCATCACCCGGCGTGCCTGACCCGACACGATCAAGGCATGGGCGTTGGCCAGCGCGTAGACGAAGCCCGCGCACACGGCCTGCACATCAAAGGCAAAGCCCGTGGTCATCCCCAGTTTGGACTGGACCATGGTGGCGACGGAGGGAAATGTGAAATCGGCGGTCGAGGTCGCGACAATCAGCGCATCGACATCGCCGGGTTCCAGCCCCGCATCGTCGAGCGCGGCGCGGGCGGCATTGGTGGCAAGATCGGAGGTGGTCTGGCCTTCCGCGGCGAAATGGCGGCGTTCGATCCCCGTGCGCGAGCGGATCCACTCGTCGGAGGTTTCAAGCGTCGCCTCGAATTCGGAATTGGGGACCACCCGGTCAGGCAGGTAATGCCCGACGCCCCGAACCGTGGCGCGTATTGTCATTGGCTTTTATCGCTCTCTTCGGCGGTGTGGAGCGCATCCTGCCCCGCAGCTGTCGCGGATGCAACCCGCGCGGCCAGCCTGTCGGCAAAGCCCATCTGACCCAGACGGAACGCCAGCTTGATCGCGGCGGACACCCCGGTGGCATCGGCGGAGCCGTGGGATTTCACCACTGTTCCGTTGAGCCCGAGGAAGATCCCGCCATTGACCCGACGCGGGTCGATCCGCTTGGAAAAGCGGCGCAGCGAGGTCAGTGCCAGAAGCGCGGCGATGCGGCTTAGCGGGCTATGCTTGAACGCGGAGCGGAGCAGTTCGGAGATAAGCTTGGCCGTGCCCTCGCCGGTCTTAAGCGCGACATTGCCGGTGAAGCCGTCGGTCACGATCACATCGACCCGGTCGGACGGGATATCGCCACCTTCGACGAAGCCGACAAATTCGAAATCGGAACTGGCAGCGGCGTGAGAGATCAGATCATGCGCTTCTTTCAGCTCGGCGCGGCCCTTGTGTTCTTCGGTGCCGACATTGAGCAGACCGACACGGGGGCGGGCAATATCGAGCCCGTTGCGCGCGTAGCTGGTGCCCATCATCGCGAATTGCAGCAAATCCTCGGCATCGGCGCGCACATCGGCGCCGACATCGAGCATCACGTTGAACCCTTGGGGATTGCGCGAGGGCCACAGGCAGGCAATGGCAGGGCGGGCGACGCCGGGCAGACGGCGCAGCCGGATCATGGATACGGCCATAAGCGCGCCGGTATTGCCGCAGCTGACCGCAACGGTGGCCTGCTTGTCGCGGACCGATTCGATGGCCGACCACATCGAGGTGCCCTTGCCGTGACGCATCACGTGGCTGGGCTTCGCATCCATTGTCACGACGCCTTCGGCATCGCGTATAACACAACGATCGCCCAGTTTGCGCCGGGCGATGAGCGGTTCGAGTTCCGCATGCGGTCCGTGCACGATGAACCCGATATCGGGATTCTTCGCGGCGGACATTGCCATACCCTGAATGACCGGCGCCGGGCCTTTATCCCCGCCCATCGCGTCGATGGAGATAACGATCTTACCACGCAGGGCGTGGGGGAGATCGTCGCCACGCGACGCGTCGGGCGCGGTCCCGTTGGGGGCCGTGCTGGATAGATCACTGCCTTTTGGGTCAGTGTCAGCGGCGCGCAATGGCGCGGCCGACCGATCCCCGGAGCCGTCCGTCATTCTGGATCAACCTGCCCGAAAATCAGGCGGCGTCTTCGTCGAGATCGACCTCGTCAGCCTGAGCGACGACCTCACGGTCGGCGTAGTGGCCGCAGGCGCCACAGACGTGGTGCGGACGCTTCAGCTCGCCGCAGTTCGGGCATTCTGCGGGATTGTCCGCAACCAGCGCGTCGTGCGAGCGACGCATGTTGCGGCGCGAACGGGTGACTTTATTCTGAGGGACAGCCATGTCTCAACCTCTGTCTCTGAGGGGCTTGGCCCCCGGGGTGTGCGATAAATCTTCGGCGCCTCTTACGCCCCCTTCGCCGACCATACAAGCGGTCGTATCGAGGGAGCGCGGAAAATACGCGATTCGTGTCATCCCGCAAGTGTTTTCAGGGGTCGCGTGACGCAGCGCGGTTGTTCCCGACGGCGGGCACGCTAATTGCGGGCGATGATACGCATTGTTCTGACTGTTTTGATCGTCGTGCTGGTGGCTGTCGCGGGGTTCGCCCTGTGGGTGCGGATGGCACCCTCTGAGCCCGAGCGCTGGCATGTCGATCCCGCTGAGGCCCGGCCCGGCAAAGGCCGGTTCATCGTGGCGCCGGGGGGTGACATGCCGCCGCGCCTCTATCCCGGGCGCGATCCGGGCGAGGTTCTGTCGCGGCTCGACGCCATCGCGCTGTCTGAGCCACGGACCGAGCGCCTGTCAGGTGCGCCGGGCGAAGGGCGCATTACATGGGTGCAGCGCTCGCGCTTATGGGGGTTTCCCGACTACATCACCGCCGATGCGCAGCCCGCCCCCGGCGGCGGCACACGGCTGGAAATGCTGTCTCGGCTGCGGTTTGGCAGCGACGACATGGGTGTGAATGGCGCGCGGGTGAAGCGCTGGTTGCAGCGGTTGGAGGCTGACACGGCGCTTTAACACGCGCCGTATCGTGCCGCAGGAGTGTCGCATCTTGACCCTACGCGTCGATTGAGCCACTGCGTCGCGCATGGTTCCCGAGGACAGATTGCATGAGATCATCGCTCGTTTCGAGTTTCTCGAAGCGAAGATGGCCGGAGGCGGCACGGATGGCGCCGAAATCGTGGCGCTCGCCCGCGAATATGCGGAGTTGAAGCCGGTGGTGGGCGCGATCGACGCGTGGCGCCGCTGCCGGACCGAGCTGACCGAGGCCGAGGCGCTGGCGTCGGACCCCGAAATGGCGGAGCTGGCCGAGGCCGAATTGCCGGGCCTGCGCGCGCAGCTTCCCGATCTGGAACATGCCGTGCAACTGGCGCTGCTGCCCCGCGATAGCGCCGATGCCCGCCCCGCGATGATCGAGATCCGGCCCGGTACCGGCGGCGAGGAAGCAGCGCTGTTTGCCGCCGATCTGTGGCGCATGTACCAGCGCCACGCCGAGGCGCATGGCTGGAGCTTCGAGCCCATTGATTACACCGAGACGGAGCTGGGCGGCATCAAGGAAGCCACGGCCCGGATCGGGGGCGAGGGTGTCTTTGCCCGGATGAAATTCGAAAGTGGCGTGCACCGGGTGCAGCGCGTCCCGGCGACCGAAAGCGGCGGGCGCATCCATACCTCTGCCGCGACGGTGGCCGTGCTGCCCGAGGCCGAAGAGGTTGATGTGGCCATTGATGCGGGCGATCTGCGCATTGATACGATGCGGGCCAGCGGCGCCGGCGGTCAGCATGTGAACACGACTGATTCTGCCGTGCGCATCACCCATGTGCCGACCGGGATCGTGGTGACCTCCTCCGAGAAATCCCAGCACCGCAACCGCGAGATCGCCATGCAGGTGCTGCGCGCGCGGCTCTACGATATGGAGCGCAGCCGCGTCGACGATGCCCGCGCCGCTGATCGCCGGGCGCAGGTCGGCTCGGGCGACCGCTCGGAGCGCATCCGCACCTATAATTTCCCCCAAGGCCGCATGACCGATCACCGCATCAACCTGACGCTCTATAAGCTCGATCAGGTGATGCAGGGCGATCTGGACGACATCATCGATGCGCTGATTTCCGACGATCAGGCGCGCAAGCTGGCGGATATGGGCGCGTGAGCGTGGACCCGGCGCTGAGCGTTAACGCCGCGCTGGCGGGGGCGACCCGTGCGCTGCGGGCGGCAGGCATTCCCGATCCCGCCCGCGACGCGCGACACCTGATGGCGCATGCGCTGGGGGTGGCGATGGGGCGGTTGACCCTGCTGGGTCCCGATCCGCTGCCGGCGCAGGCCGCCAGCCGGTTCGATGCGGCAGTGGCGGCGCGGCGGGCGCGTCAGCCGGTGGCGCAGATCGTGGGCGGTCGGGAGTTCTACGGGCGGCGGTTTCGGGTGACGCGCGATGTGCTTGATCCGCGCCCCGATACTGAAACGCTGGTCGCCGCCGCGCTGGACGTGCCATTTGCGCGGGTGCTCGACCTTGGCACCGGGACTGGCGCGATCCTGTTGAGCTTGCTGGCCGAGCGGCGGGAGGCCACGGGGCTGGGGGTCGATGTGTCGGAGCCTGCCTGCGCCGTGGCACGCGGCAATGCGCAGGCGCTGGGACTGGCCGCGCGCGCAGAAATCAAGGTGTCGGACTGGCTTGGCGCGGTGACCGGAGGCTTCGATCTGATCGTGTCGAACCCGCCTTATATTGCCGCCGCCGAGATGCCGGACCTTGCCCCCGATGTGCGCGATTGGGAGCCGCATGGCGCGCTGACGGACGGCGGCGACGGGCTGGCGGCCTATCGCTTGATCGCGGCGCAGGCGCCCGCCCATCTGCGCCCCGGCGGTTGGCTGATGGTCGAGATCGGCCCGACCCAGGGCGCGGCGGTTCTTGCATTATTTCAGGCAGCCGGGCTTGACCGAACGCAAGTGATCCCCGATCTTGATGGCAGGGACCGGGTCGTGACGGGCCGCAAGGCCACAAACCCTACAGCGCAGGAAGCTGTGTTTCAGTCCGATTGAGGGGCAAAATGGCGGTAGTTTTACCGCAAACCCCATATTTTCCCTTGTCATGCAGGGCATCGCGTGATTAGTCAGGCCCTAAGTGGGATGCAGGACAGGTCATGTCCCCCCGCCCAACGCCATAACAAAGTCCGATCTGAAAGGCACCGCGCCGGTGGCGCGCACGGGTCAGGCAAAACCGCAACAAGGCGGACCGAAATCAACATGAGATCATCCAAGTCACGTTCGCGTTCGAAGTCGAACCGCTCGCGCTCCATGGGCAATATCACCAACCGGGTCTTTGACAGTTCCGGGCCGGAAGGCAAGGTGCGCGGCACGCCACAGCAGATCATCGAGAAATACACTCAATTGGCGCGCGATGCCCAGCTGAGCAATGATCGCGTGGCGGCGGAGAACTTCCAGCAGCATGCCGAACATTACACCCGGATGCAGGGCGAAGCGCAACGCGAGCAGGATGCCCGGCGCGATCAGCAAGATCAGCAGAACGGCGGCTCGGGCCAGAATGATCGGCAGAACGACCGGCAGGATAATCGGCAGGATAATCGGCAGAATGACCGCCAAGATAATCGGCAGGACAATCGCCAAGATAACCGCCAGGACGGCCGCCAGAATGATCGTGGCAATGACCGCCAGAACGATCGTCAGGATAACCGGTCGAATGACCGTCAGAACGACCGGCAAGATAATCGTTCGAATGACCGGCAAAACGACCGGCAGGACAATCGCCAGAACGACCGTCAGAACGACCGCCAAAATGATCGCAACTCGGATCAGGGTGGTGAGCGCGATGGTTCAAACGCCAACACCCGGTCCCGGCGCAAACCCCGCACGGATGATGTGATCGACTTTGCCGAAGACACGCGCAGCGATAGCGGTCTGGTCGAAACCCCCGAAAGCGGCACCGCGAAGGCGCAGCAGGACAGGTCTGACGCAAATACGTCTGATACCGCCTCTGGCGTGAATGCGGATGCAGGCAGCACGACGGCGGCGTCTTCGGATGCGCAAACGGGCGATCAAACGGGCGGCGCGCCGCGCGCGGATGCCAGCGCTGACGATGCCCACACGGAGCCGAAAGCCGAGAAACCGGCACGCAAGCCCCGCGCCCCGCGCAAGCCTCGTGCCAAGAAATCCGACGCCCCCAAGGCCGAAGATGGCGCAGCCGACGCAAAGCCCAAGGCTTCCCGATCCGCGAAATCAGCCGCATCTGCGGATAACACCCCGACTTCCGACAACCCGTCAGAAGCCGCCGGCTGATCCATTCGATGGTATGGTTTTAAAAGGCGCGTCCCTCGGGGCGCGCTTTTTGCATGCGTGGGGACGTCAATTTCCCCCCAAAAGAAAAGGCATTTCGCCGATCGGACAGGCCTTGCGTTTTCGCTGAGCTCTCCTGCTCGGCGAATGACAGGCTTGATGAAGCGGCGCGCCCCGCAGAGGGGCAGAGATACGGACCAATGCGGTAGACGAGCGGGGGCGCGCTGCTATCGGGCCACTTTCACAAGACAGCGCGGGTCCGTAGCGATATGGCAGCAAGTTTCGCTACCGACGTCAGATTATTGACGGGTGACATTTGCCAGAGGCTCATGGTCACGATCTTCGTCCGCCCGCGTGCGAACCTGAATGACAGCCTCTTTGCTTTTTCCGGACTGAACTGAGATCACGCTTTTCATGGTGGAAGCGAAAGCCTCCTGTTGGCTTGCCATTATGTCGCTCGCGTCGGCAATTCTTTCGAGGTTTTGGTTGATACGAATGATCGTCGACAGAAGGCCAAAGAGAAGGACGTAACCCAAAATTGCACCGAGGCCGGAGACAAAGATCTGCGCCAGATTCGCGGAACCACCCATGCCGAAGACAACCGCTATAACGGCCACCATAAGCAACAAAGCTGCTATGAAGTGAAGGACCGAGAGGATGCTGGCGAACCCGGACGCAAGGGTTTTATGCATGAGCGGAGCTTTCTATAAAAGTATGGTAACTATCGATTTCAATTGTCGTTACGCAATAGCGGGCGGTGTTTTAAAAGATGAAATATTCGAACCCGTAATGTCAAAATAGATTCACGGACAGGGCCTATTGGCACGGCCATTTATGACACACCGACATCACTGCCTGCGGATTTGCCTGACGGAGGCAAACACCCCAGCGTAGCCATGCGCCTTGTTCATCAAATCGGCCCAATGTTCGAACGGATCTTTTTCATTGGACATGCGGGGTTACCATCGGCGCGTCAGGGTCAACCTCATCCGGCCTGCTGCGCTGCGACCAGCCGTGCCAGCGCGGCGAAGCGTTCGATGTCGATGCGTTCGGCGCGGTCGGTGGGGGCGATGCCGGCCTGTTCCAGCAGGGCTTCGATGTTCGGCGCGACGCCTTTGAGCGAGGCGCGCAGCATTTTGCGGCGCTGGTTGAACCCGGCGGCGACCACGCGGCTGAGCACCGCGGGATCAGCGGGGTAGAGCGGCGCGGGGCGCGGGCGCAGGTGGACGACGGCGGAGCGGACCTTGGGCGGGGGGGAGAACGCCTCGGGCGGGAGGGTCAGCGCGATGCGGGCCTCGCATTTCCATTGGGCCAGCACGGCGAGGCGGCCGTAATGTTTGTCGCCCGGCTGGGCTACGATGCGTTCGGCCACTTCGCGCTGGAACATCAGCGTCAGACTGGACCAGTAGGGCGGCCACGCGGCGGGGGTCAGCCAACGGATCAGCAATTCGGTCCCAACATTATAAGGCAGGTTGGCGACCACATGGATCGGCGCGCTCAGATGCGCCAGCGGATCGATGGCCAGCGCGTCGCCTTCGAGCACCTGCAAACGGCCCGGATAGGCGTCACCGATTTCGGCCAGAGCGGGCAGGCAGCGGGCGTCCTTCTCAATGGCCAGCACACGGCGCGCGCCCTCGGCCAGCAGACCACGGGTCAGCCCGCCGGGGCCGGGGCCGACCTCCAGCACATCAGCGCCGCTCAGATCGCCCGGCACCCGCGCGATGCGGGCGGTCAGGTTAAGATCGAGCAGGAAGTTCTGGCCCAGAGATTTCTTTGCCGCCAGCTCATGCGTGGCAATCACCTCGCGCAGCGGGGGCAGACCGTCGATTGCCGCCATGGGGGTCCTTTCAGGTGAACGCCCGCTGTGACCGGAGAGGGCCGGGGCGGGGGCTTCGTCCGGTCCGAATACTCCGCTGGGCGGGGCGGGTCTAGCGCGGACGCCCCGCGCCCGGTGGGATCACTGCGCGCCGCGATCGGCAGCGCGGGCACGGGCCATGCGGTCGGCGAGCTTCAGCGCCTCGATCAGCGAGGTATCATCCGCCACGCCGGTGCCTGCGATATCAAAGGCCGTGCCGTGATCGGGCGAGGTGCGCACGAAGGGCAGGCCCAGCGTCACATTGACCCCGCCTGCGAAATCCAGCGTCTTGATCGGGATCAGCGCCTGATCGTGATACATGGCGATGGCGGCGTCATAGCGGCTGCGCGCGCCGGCGTGGAACATCGTGTCGGCGGGATGCGGGCCGGTCAGCGCCATGCCTTCGGCGCGCAGGGCGGTCAGCACAGGCGCGATCAGGGCGCCATCCTCATGGCCCATCGCGCCGCCTTCGCCCGCATGGGGGTTCAGGCCGGTGACGGCCAGCCGGGGATTGTCGAGGCCGAAATCCCGGCGCAGCGCGGCATGGGTGATGCGGATCGTGTCGGACAGCAATGCGCGGGTCAGGGCGCCGGGCACTTCGGACACTGGGATATGGATGGTAACCGGCACGACCTTCAGCGCGTCACAGGCCAGCATCATCACCACGCGGTCCACGCCCCCAAGTGCGGCGAGATATTCGGTATGGCCGGGATAGGCGAAACCCGCGCCATCCTTCAGCGCTTTTTTGTTGATGGGGCAGGTCACGACGCCGGAGGCCGCACCGCTTTGGGTCAGCTCAACCGCGCGGGCGATGACGGCGATGACCTCGGCGGCATGGGCGGGCTGAGGCTCCCCCGGCACAGCGGCGCCGGGAAAGGCATGCGGCAGCACTGGCAAGCCTGATCCCGCGACGCGCAGCGCATCTTCGGGACGGGCGATTTCGCGCACCGGTGTGCCAGCAGGCAGATGCGCAGGATCACCGATCCAGAAAAACGGCAGCCGCCCGCCCAGGCGTGCCCAGGCGGAGGCGGCGATTTCCGGCCCGACGCCCGCAGGCTCGCCACAGGTCATGGCCAGCGGCGGCAGCGGGGCGGCGTGCGATGGGGTGAGGGGGGTGCTCATCGCCCGATCACGGGAGGCGGATGATCGCATTGGCGCGCAGTTCCGCCAGATAGCCATCCGACAGCTGCGCGACGCGCTCATTGACCAGCCGGTTGCCAAGCGCTTCGCGGTCGACCGGTTCGGCGTCGGCGTCGGCGGCCCGCGGCGCGGTGCGCGAACACAGCATCGTCAGCACCAGCGCATTGCCGCGCGTCAGCGTGGCGGAGGTCTCGTTCTCGTCCAGCTTCGCCAGCTCCAGCGCCACATCGGCGGGCAGTTGGTTGGCGCTCACCGGCTCAGACACGACCAGCCGTGCCGGGTCCTGACCCTTGTTGATGGCATAGAGATCATTGCAGGTGTCCAGCCGGTCCGAGATCTGGCGCGCCCGGCCAAGCGTCTCGGCGGTGCGGCCACCGGGGATCAGATATTGCATATAGCTGACCTGCGCGGCGCCAGCATCGGCGCGTCCGGTTTCCCGGATCGCGCTAAGCTGAAACAGCGCCAGCGCGTTGGGCAACGGAATGGGCGCGGTGACCTGACCAGGGCGCAGTTGCAGGAATTGCTGCGACAGGGCCGGGGGCAGGTTGCTCAGCGGCACGGCCTGCGGCACGCGGCCCCCATTCGCGCGGGAGCCGGAGGCGGAATATTGGCGTGCGTAGCTGGCAAAATTGCCGGGGTTGTTCTGGACCAGCGCGGCGATGCGCTGTGCTTCGGCCTGCGCCTGCGGTGTATTGGCGGGGAGGATGATTTCGGAAAACAGCACCTCCGCGTTGGCCCGCTGGGCACTGGGCGACAGGGCGCTGTCGATTTCGCTGTCGGTCACCTGTGCCTGAGCGCCAAAGCGCTGGCGCACGACCTGCCGCCAGACCAGACCGGCGGCGACGAAATCACGGAAGCTTTCTTCTGCGACACCGGCCCCGGCGAGCCCGGAGAGAAATTCCTGCGTCGAAAGCTGCGCGCGCCCGGCGAATTCTTCCATCCCGGCGGAGATCTCCTGCTCGGTCACGGAAATGCCCATGCGTTCCCCGGCGATCAGCCGGAGGCGATCGTCAATCAGCGCTTCACGGGCCTGTTCCTGCAAATCGCCGGGCGTGCGGAACACCTCCAGCATCAAGCGGCGCTGGTCGACCTCATAGGCGGTGATGGCCCGGTTGTTAATCAAGATCACAGGGGCGAAGGGGTTGCTCTGCGCCTGCGCGGGGCTGGCGCCCAGCAGCGATGTGGCGGTCGTCGCGGCCAGCGGCGCGGCGATCAGCGTGGCGCCAAGCAGGGCGGCACGCGCCAGAGGGGTCAGGGCGGCGGTCAGTCTGCGGGTCATCGTCATGTGGGTCCGTCTGCTCTGTGCTTCGGTGACGCCGATGCCTGAGGGCATCGCGCGTGATCGGGTTTCATGCCGTTTTCAAGCCGTCCGAGCGGCAGGCAAACTCAGCCCGCGCAATTGCGCCGCCGGGCTGCGTTGCCCGAATTGCCGCTGCCGAAACCGGCCAGTTGCACGGACAGGTCGAAACTCGTCGTCGGCTCCACACTAGTCGAGGAGGTGAAGCGACGCGAGAGGGAAAGATCGACCGACACGCAATCCCCGGCATAGGTCAGCCCCAGCGCGGCCTTGGCGGCGCGGTCGGTTTCAAAGTCATAGCGCACATCAACTTCGGATTGCCATGAGCGCGACAGCGCCCAAGTGGTATCGACGGTCAATTCCGACACATCGTCATCGATGCCTTCGGCCTCGCTTGCGGCCATCCAGATGTAGCTGGTGCCCAGTTGCAGCGCGTCATTGGCGTAATCCAGTCGCAGCTCGTTCTTGGAGAAGCCGAACCCGTCATCGAAAAGCGCCCGGTTGGTCAGACCGACATTGCCGGGCAGGTCCAACTCCACCGCCGCGAGCCAGTCGGAGCTTTGGCCCTCAAGCGGCTCATAGCCGTCAAACTCGCCCAGATCCTCGGCGCGCAGAATGCGGCCCACGGTGACGCCCATCGACCAGCCGGCAGGATCGTGCCGGGTCCAGCCCAGTCCGACATTGGCGCGCAGGCCGCTTTCATATTGGTCGCCGCCGGGAAAGCGCGAGAGCGAAAACAGGTTGCCCTCATCCAGTTCCGGCTCGCTGCTTTCGTCATTGGGCACGTCGTCGGTATCGGGGGAATAGACGAGTTGCACCACCGGCTCCAACAGGTGACTTGCCCCACCGGAGGAGGACTTCAGCAGCGGCCAGCGCAATTCCACCGCCGCCGCCGGGATGGCGCGGGTGACGTTGCTGTCAAAATCGTCGTCCTGCGAGATGCCGGTATGGTCCAGCGCCAGCGCGGTTTGCGCCTCGATCAGCAGGCCGTTGGGCGTGACCCAATCGCGCTGCCAGTCGAAGGTCGCGGCAATGCGGCCGATATCGCGGCCCTCGTCATCCGCCTCCGAGGAGCGGTAATGCCCGTGCCCTTCGAGCGAGGCGGTCACGATCCCCCCCAAGGGCGTGTCGTGGAACCGGCGCTCCCAGATGCTGTCGAACACCAGCGTCGGCTGGGTGCGATTGCTTTCGGTCGAGCGCAGCGAATAGTAATTGATGAATTCCGCCGAGATCAGTTCATCGCGTTTGACGCGCTGCAATTCAATCGCGCTGTCGAGCCGGTCTTTGGATGAATAATCATAGTCCAGCAAGTAGCCGTTATCGGTCACCGTTTCGATGTCGAAGGTCAGTTCGAAATCGCGGGGCAGCTCAAACGCGCCTTCCGCGAACAGATAGGCACGGGTTTCATCGTCGAGAATGTCATCCTGCGTCACCGCGCCGTTTAGCTCGATATCGCCATTGCGGAATGCCTGCCGGTACCGCAGCTCCACCGTGCGGGTGAAGTTCGACGACATATAGGGCGTGACGGTCAGGTCGCGGTGATCGCCCAGCGTGATGAAATAGGGCAGCTTGATCCCGAAACCCAGTTGGTCGGTGGAGCGGAATTCAGGCGTCAGCAGCCCGGTTGCGCGCTCCAGCGACGGATCGGGCAGGCGCAGACGCGGCAGGTAGAACACCGGCACGCCCACGATTTCGAACCGAGCCTTGTCAAAATAGAGCTGCTGCGCGTCTTCGTCATGGATGATGCGTTCGGCGCGGATCTGCCATAGCGGCACGGGGTTGGACGCGCAGACGGTGCAGGAGGAGGCCACGGCCTTGTAAAGCTGGGTGTAACGCCCGCCGACGCGGTTGATCTCGGTCGCGGCCAGTTGCAATTGCTGGTCGAGAACCATCCGGGCGGATCGCAGGATGCCGTCTTGTAGATCGTCCGACAGTTCCGCCTGCGACGCCACGAGGATGGTGCCGTCATCGGTCACCATGTAGATCGGGCCTTCGATCGTCAGGCGGTTGGCGGCGGCGTCATAGGTGATGGTCTGTGCCTTCAGCCTGATCCCGTCCACCAGCACCTCGACCGCGCCCGACGCGATAAGCCGGTTGTCGCCCGCGATCTCCACCCGGTCCGCGACCAGCATGGCGGTGTCGTTTTCCACCGCGCGCGTGTCCGCCGGCACCAGCATCTGCGCCGGGGCGATGACGGGCATGACCAGCCCCGCGCCAAGGGCGGTGGCGGCAAACAGGGCCGCATGGGCCGGGGTCAGAAGGGCACGCATCACCCGTCCTCCAGATGAAACAGCAGACCGAGCGACAGCAGGATCGCGGCGACAGGCGGCGACCAAGCCGCCAGCGCCACCGGGATCTGGCCGTTCTCGCCCAGGATCTGCGCGAAGTTGCGGATAAAGAAGACGCCAAGCCCAAGCAGCAGCGCCGACAGGACCATCACCCCGGTCCGACCGAACCGGGTGTGACGCATGGTGAATGCCGCGCCGATCAGCAGCATCGCCAGCAGAAAGATCGGGGTCGCAAGCTGCATTTGCAGCCAGACCCGGTGCAGCCGCGCCGAGAAACCCGCGCGGTCGAGCGCGGCGATGAAGGCCGGCAATTCCCAGACCGGGATCGCGGAGGGATCGCCAAAGCTATCGCGGATCTGATCGCGGGTCAGCGTGGAGGCGAGGCTGTAGGCGTCGAGCACCTGCGCGTCGCGTTCGGGATTGTCGCTACCGGCGAGGTCCCAGACCTTGGCCGCGCGCATCTGCCATTCGCCCACGGCCAGTTCCGCACGCTCGGCCTCGATCCGGTTGATCGGGGTGCCGGTCGCGTCGATGCCAATAAAGGTCACATCGTAGAACACGGTGCCGTCGGGATTGGCGCGCTCCGCCCGGATCACGGTCTGGCCGTCGGGATTGCCCTGCCGCAGCCACAGGCCTTCGTCCGAGACCGACAGCACGCGGCGTCCACCATTGTCGAGCTGCTCGGAGCGCAGATCATATTGCACCTTGGTCGCCGCCACGATCGGGTTGAACACCGTGACGGCAAACGCCCCCAGCAGCAGCGCGCCGATCCCCGGCGCGATCAGCGCCCGCAGCGCGGAGCGTCCCGACGCGCGGGTCACGACCATTTCGGACGTGCGCGCAAGCCCCAGAAACAGGGTCAGCGTTGCAAGGATCACGACCAGCGGCAGGATCGCGTAAAGTGTTTCCGGCATCGCCAGCAAGGCCAGTTCCAGCGCGGTCGCCACACCAAGGGCATCACCCTCGAAACGGCGGAACTGCTCGACCAGATCAAGCAGGGTCAACAGCCCCAGAAACACCCCGAACACAGTGCCGAACGCGTAGAAGAATTTGCGCGCGAAATAGAGGTGCAGCTTCATGCGGGCTGACCTCCGGTATCAGCAGGCTCGGCCGGTCTGCGCCTGCGCCGGAACAAAGCGGGCCGCCCGGCGAGCCATAACATCACCATCGAGACCGTCCCGCCCAACGCCGTAGGCAGATAGACCAGCGGCCATGCGGCGGGATCGCTGCGCGCCACGCCAGCTGCGGCTGTCTCCAGCACCTGCACCACAATCAGCAGCACCACCGCCAGCATGATCTGCCGCCAGACGCCAAAGCGGCTGAACTGGCCCAGCATCAGCGCCGAAAACCCGATCAGCGCCGTGACCAGCGCCTGCAACGGCTGCACCATGCGCAAATGACCCTCATAGCGGAAATCCGACACATCGCGCCGGGTCGCGTCCAGCGCCGCCTGCGTCGGGTTGAACAGCATCGGCGTGCCATATTCCCGCACATCCCGGCGGGAGCGTCCGTTGCCGGTGATCAGATCGCCGATATCATAGGAAAAATCGCTGAACCGGGTGATGAACAGCCGCTGGGTCGCCTCGGTGAAGGTCTGGGCGCTGCCGTCGAACATGATGAGCTTCGGCCCGTCGTCGCGGCGCAGCAGCAGCGCGCGCTTGGCCATATAGGTGGTGCGCTGGCCGGTGCTGCGCACATCCGACAAGAACACGTCGAGCAATTCGCCCTGCGCGCTGATGTCCCGAATGTAGAATGTGATGCCGTCGGCGGGATGCAGGAACTGCCCTTCGGTCAGAAACCGCGCGGTGATGTCATTGGCGATCTCGCCTTCGCGGTCGGCCAGCTGGCTGCGGCTGATCGGGACCAGCACATGCACCAGCACGGCCATGAGCAGCGCCACCAGCAGCCCGAACATCGCCACCGGACGCGCCAGCCGAAAGGGCGAGAAGCCTGACGATTGCACGACGACAAGCTCGCTTTCGGACGTCAGGCGATTGGTGACATAGACGGCGGCGATGAAGGCCGCGATTGGCAAAACCAGCCGGATCACATTGGGCAGCGACAGCGCGGTGAATTCCAAAAACACCCCCGCCGATTGCCCGTCCGCGATGAGTTGGTCGAACAGCGCCACGGCACGGTTGACCCAATAGACCGATACCAGCACCAGCGCGAAAAAGCCGAACAGCACCATGAGCTGCGACAGGACATATCTGTCAAATCTCGGCACTTGCGGACTGCTCCCCGATGCTGCGGCACGGACCCTGCCCGGACCCGCCCCGGCGCGTTGATCGCGCCTGTTCCCTCATCCCTGCGACCCTATCCGATAGGCAGCGGCGGGCAAACCGTAAAACCCCCGCCACAGGGCCGATCGGCGGCAGGTGGTGCATGCGCGCCAAGGTTCCGGTGGGGCAGGGTATGGGGAGAAGGCTGCATCAGGCGGCGAGCCGCATGGCGGGGGGATGGCGGCATGTGGGGCAGTTCGGGACCGGGGGCACTGCCAGATGCCGCCCGGTTCATCTGCGTGAGGGGCCCGGAGGCCGCCGGGGTTGCGGTCCGCGCCACGCCGGGGCGGGGAGCCGTGTCCCAAATCTGACGATGCGCTCTCCGCGTGCCTGTTTCGCAAGGTCAGAGCCCTGCGAAACAGGCTTGGCGATGGCTACATGGGACAGCCCTGCGCTTGTCGGCGTGGAATGCCTGCGCGCTTAGCTGTCAGCGATCACGCTCTGCCGCTGGGAGCCGAGCCCCTCGATGCCCAGTTCCACAACATCGCCCGGCTTCAGAAACCGGGGCGGTTTCTGACCCAGTCCCACGCCTGGCGGGGTGCCGGTGGAAATAATGTCGCCGGGCTGCAGGGTGAAGAAATTGCTCAGATAGGACACCAGATGGGCAATCCCGTAGATCATCGTCGCGGAGGTCCCGTCCTGCATTTGCTGGCCATTCACCGACAACCACATGGCAAGGTTCTGCGGATCGTCGATCTCATCGGGAGTGACAAGCCACGGGCCGGTCTGACCGAAATTGTCGCAGGATTTGCCCTTGGTCCATTGACCGGATCGCGCTGTCTGAAAATCGCGCTCGGACACGTCGTTGATCACGCAATACCCGGCAACATGGTCAAGCGCCTGCTGCTCGGACACATATTTCGCAGGCTTGCCGATCACCACGCCAAGCTCGACCTCCCAATCGGTTTTCTCGGACCCACGCGGGATGATGATCGGGTCGTTGGGGCCGCAGATGGCGCTCGTCGCTTTCATGAAGATGATCGGCTCGGGCGGCACGCTGGCCCCGGCTTCGGCGGCGTGGTCGGAATAGTTCAGCCCGATGCAGATGAATTTTCCCACCCCACCGACGCAGGGCCCCAGCCGGGGCTGTCCTTCCACGACGGGGAGGTCATCCACGGCAATTTCCAGATCGCGAAGCGTCGTCAGCACATCGCCTGCGATGTCGTCGACCACCCCGGACAGATCACGGCAGGTTCCTTCGCTGTCGAGGATGCCGGGCTTTTCCTGGCCAGGTTCGCCGAACCTTACAAACTTCATTGGCTTTCCTTTCTTTTAGAATGATGGATGCGTCTGCGGCGCATCGTGACGCCTTGGGGGACTACCGCACGAGGAACAGCGCGATGTCGGGCACAAAGAACACCAGCATCAGGACCGCGATCTGCAACAGGATGAACGGGCCGAAGGATCGATAGATCGTCGGCAGGTCGATGTCCGGCGGAGCCACGCTTTTTAGAAAGAACGCAGCTGATCCGAAGGGCGGCGACAGAAACGCG
The DNA here is from genome assembly GCA_040119125.1 of Marinobacter sp. Classification (GTDB taxonomy): domain Bacteria; phylum Pseudomonadota; class Alphaproteobacteria; order Rhodobacterales; family Rhodobacteraceae; genus Pacificitalea. The sequence continues at coordinate 117,292 of JBEDTR010000007.1, read as the reverse complement.
ACCTGCATGCTCATGCTGAATAGAACCCCGAACCAGACCGGATCGAAGCCGTAGCTGCGCACGATCGGCATGAAGATCGGCATGGTCAGCAGGATGATCCCGATCCAATCCATGAACATCCCGAGGATGAAGAAGATCACCAGCATGATCAGGATCGTTCCGGAGGGCGACAGGTTCAGCTCGGCAAGCAGGGAGGCGATGTAGCGATTGCCGCCGGACAAGCTGAACGCGCCAGCCAGCACCGTGGCGCCAAAGACCACCCACATGATGGCGCCGGTGGACCGAAACGTGCCCTCCATCGCACCGGCAAAGAGGTCGAACCGAAACTCCCCCCGGATTGCGATGATCAGGAGGGTGATGCCCACGCCCATGGCGGCGGCTTCCGTGATGCCGGTGATGCCGCCATAGATCGACCCCATGACCACGGTGACGATCAGCAGCGGCGGCACGAGGCCATGGGCAATGACAAGGTCCTGACGCCGCTGCGTGACCAATATCGCGATCAGTTGCAGCGCGGCGCATGTCCCGATGCCTATGGTGATCGGGGTGGTGCCGGTGGCGCCAGTCTGTGCGCCGATCATCCCCGCCAGCCCGCCCAACACGAAGGGCGCAAGGGTCAGCGCCATCTCGATGAGCGGGTGCCCGTCCTGAGCATCCGCCTTGGGAGCGGGCCGCTCCACCACTGGCGCGAGGGAGGGATTTAGATTCACCCGGATGATGATGTAGCCGATGAACACCGCGCCGAGCAGCAGGCCGGGCACAACGGCGGCAACGAACATGTCGTTGATCGATGTCTGCGTGATCAGGCCATACATGATCAGCACCACAGAGGGCGGTATCATCGTCCCGAGGGAGCCGCAGGCGCAGATCGTGCCGATGGTGAGGTGCTTGTCATAGCCAAGCCGAAGCATCTGGGGCAGGGCGACCAGCCCGAGCAGGACGATCTCGCCGCCGATAATGCCCGACATCGCCGCCATGATGACCGCCATGCCAGCGGTCGTGACCGCCACCCCGCCCCGGATCCGGCAGAGCAGCATGTTGAGCGCATCATACATCCGATGGGCGATGGCGCTTCGTTCCAGCAGCATCGACATGAAGATGAACAGCGGCACAGCGAGCAGCGAGAATGTGACCGCCAGATCGTAGATCCGTTGCGCGATCAGCGACAGCCCGGCAGGGCCGAAATTAATCCACAACAGCGCCGCCCCTATCGCGCCGGTCGAAAACCCGAGAGGCACGCCGGCAATCAGCAAGACGACAAGAAGCGCGAAGGCGAGAACGATGATTTCGGATGACATTTAGTGTCCCTCGTCCGCGCTATCGTGGCGGCGGTGCGTGTAGGTCTCGACGAAGTTCAGAACGCTCTGCAACAGCACCAGCACCGACACGATTAGGATCAGCGGTTTGATCGTTGCGGGAACGGGCGGATTGAACGCCGTGCCAAGGCTTTCCCAGTTGAAAAGCGCCTCCATGGCGCCATCGAGGCCGCCCACGACAATCGCCAGCACATAGGCGGCCAGGATAAGAAGCGAGAAAAGCTCGCAAATCATCCGCGCTTTCATGGGCAGGTAATCAACCAGCGTGGTGATGCGGATATGCGCGCGCTGCTGCGTGGCATACAGCCCGGCGACGAGGTAGACGACGGCGGCCAGCCAGACCGAAAACTCGTTCACCCAGATCGTGGGCCCGGCAAAGACATAGCGCTTAATCACCTCATAGATCATCGCCGCGGCGATGATCGGCAGCAAAAGCATCGTGATCCGTGACAGGATGCCCAGCAGACGCGGCAGGATCGGGATTGAGCCTTCCCCCGCGATCCACGCAAGTAATTTAGGTGTTTGCACGAAATCCCCCCCCTTCAGCCATAAAAAAGCCGCCGCTCACGCGGTGCAGCCCAGCCGCGCTTGCACGCGGCTGGGTCGGTGGTTCAGTCCAGAATGCCGAGCTTGCGCATATAGTCGGAATGCGCCTCGACGATTTCGACTGCGAGATCGTTGCCTTCGGCGTAGTCCATCCAGCTGGACCGGGCCGTTTCGCGGAACTGCTGGCGATCTTCCGCGCTCCAGTCCTCGATCGTGACGCCGGCTTCGGTCAGCTCGACAAGCGCCTGGCTGTCGAGCACCTCCGCCGTGACCGCAAGATCGAGAGCGAGCTTCTTGAGTGCCACCTCCATCATGCGTTGCATCGCCTCGGGAAGCTCGTTCCACGCTTCTTTTCGACAGGCGAGATGTTCCGTCGGCATCGCGTGGAAGCCGGGGAATGTGGCGTATTTGGCCCGATCAAACAGGCCAAGCGAGACATTCGTGCTCAGCGTCGATGCGTCTGCCCCGTCGATCACGCCGGTTTCCAGCGCGGTCGGAACCTCGCCGAAATCCATCACGACTGGACGGGCCCCGAAAGAGGCGAAAATGCTGCTTTCAAGACCGGGGGGTGAGCGGAATTTCCACGCATCCAGATCAGCCACGCCGCCAAGCGGGGCAACGGATACAAGGGATTCATGCCCTTGAAGCCACCAGCCGACGAACTGCATGTCATACTCGTCATACAGTTTCTGGGTCAGCTCGCGCCCGCTGCCATGATCCAGCCATGACAGCATCTGATAGGGGGTTTCATAGCCCCCCATGATGTCGCCGACGAATTGAAACGCCGAGTTTTTACCGGCATTGTTCGTAGGCCCGGTCATATCGCAATCGAGAATACCCTGCGTCGTCGCGCCAAATGTTTGGGACGCCGCGACCACTTCGCTGGAATAATGCATCTGAATTGACAGCTCGCCGCCGGACATCGTTTCAACGTCATCGACGAATTGCGTGACCAGCTTACCGGCCGGGGACTCGGATGCGTAATGCGTCTGAATCCGCAGCTCCGCCGCGGACGCAACACCTGCCATCGCACTAACCGCAGCGACGGGCATGATCACATAGGCTTTCCACCTTACTTTCTTCATGACTTTCCTCCCTGATCCAACCTTTGCGCATCTCGGCAAAGATTTATGTTGCGTATAATGCAACAGTTGCATATGTAGCAACTTGTGGACCTCACGTCAACTGTTTGGGAGGTCCGGGAGCAGTCCCGCAGCGTTCAGGATTGATCGACAAAATCCGAAGCTGTAATTAAAGTTCAGGCGGAGCAGGAGAAAATGGGAAAAACATGGGCACAGAAAATTTGAGCCACTTGGGACGCGCATTCGCCGTTCTTGAATCTCTGGTGGAGCCAAAAAGTTCGGCCGAAATTTCTCGCGAGCTTGACGTTAATAGAAGCACTGCCTTGCGACTCCTTCGCGAGTTGGAGGGGCTGGGATATGTTCGGCGAGAACCTAACAGTTTGATGTTTGCCCTCGACGCCAACCGCATCCGGAAACTTTACGCCGGTCGGGAAATAGACGCGGCGAATTGGCGTGATAAATTCGATACCTTCCTGCAAACCATCCGAGACGAATTTGGTGAGGCCGCAATTCTGGGTGTCCCGGCAAATAATTCGATGGTCTATGCGTCCTATCTGGATTCAAACAACGTCGTTGCTTTGCGCGAACAGATCGGGACGGTCCGCTCCATGCATTGCTCCGCTCTTGGACAGGCTTATCTGTCGACGATGGAGGAGCCGCAATTGGCTGAGTTGCTCAAGGATCTGTCCTATCTGGAAGGCACGTCGCGGGCGCCGCAGGATGAAACCGAATTGCGCGCGCGCCTCGTCGAAATCCAAAAACGTGGATATGCAATTGATAACGGTGAGACATTTGAAGGCGGAATGTGCATCGCCGTGCCTGCAAGGGTCGATGGCAAGGTCATAGGCTCTCTCGGTTTGTCCGGTCCGACATCGCGGATGGAGAAGAAAGCCGATGCTGCGGGCGAGCGGCTTATGGAATTTGCAAATCGGCGATAGGGGGCAGGGGTCACGGGCATAGAACACAACGCCCCAGAACCCGGCCTTGGGACAGCGATGACAGGGCCTCATTCACCTCACGGAGCGGATGCTGATCGGTTACGGTCGATATGATTTTTCCTGAGGCGGCAAGGTCGATGACCGCCGCCAGATCCGCCCGGCTGCCGCCCCGCGTGCCGAGAATGGTCCATTGAGATCGCGACAGCTCCTTGGGCGATAGGGTAATCGTGTCCTCGCCGTAGCCGACAAACACATAGCGCCCGTTCCTGTCGAGGAGCCGTTTGCCCAGCTCGAATGTCGCCGCATTTCCCACGAAATCCAGCACGTGATCGCATGTTGCGGCGTGGGTCTGGGGGGCCTGAGGCTCTCCCTCGACAAGGCTGGTTTGGACACCAGCCGCGAGGGTTTCCGCCCAGTCCAATTTGGATTGCACCCGGTCAAGCGCCAGTATGTCAGCCCCGGCTAGGGCGGCGATCTGAATGGCAAAGGCCCCAACCCCGCCGACCCCGATCATTGCGACGCGCTGCCCCGGCAGAATCTGCGCCCGGTCCACCGCGTGATAGGCGGTCAAACCGCCATCGCAAAGAACCGCGCCATCTGCCCATTCGATGTTATCAGGCAGGCGGACCAGCTGCGCCTCAGCCACGCAGACATATTCCGCATATCCACCTTGGAAACCGTCGATCCCGATCACACCGGCAATCTCCGGGTCCATCTGGTCGCGGTGCTTCCGGCTGTCCTCTGCCAGTGGCGAGACAAAAATATAGGGGATCGCGCGGTCTCCGACGCGGAAGTTTTGCACGTCGGAGCCAATTTCAACGACCTCTCCCGCGAACTCATGGCCCATGATGAATGGCAAGCGGGGCGCGTATCCAATGCCTTTGCACAGTTTCAGATCGGTTCCGTCGATCCCGACAGCGCGCACGCGCAAAAGAACGTCCCCCGCGCCAGGCGTTGGGCGCGGTGCCTCGGTAATGAAAAGCGGCTTACCGAATTGCGTTAACACGGCAGCTTTCATCGGCCCCTCCAATTGTCATGTTTATTTCCGGTCGACATCAATTTCCGGATACGCGGTCTAGGAATGTCTTGTAGAAATCCATATGCGTTCTGACTGCCTTGCGCGCAGCGGGCCATGAAAACAGATCCCAAGCGACGGGAATGTTTCGACCTTGGTAGAGCCGTCCTATTTCGTCAAAATCAATCTTTCCCTCCGTAGGGGGGAAGTGGACTTCGGAGGATATGTAATCCGTGTCCGAAAAATGCAGAAGATTTGTCGCGGCAATCACATCTGGCGTCAGATGGGAAACCAAATCCTCTTTCAGCGCGACGCCGAAATGCGCAAAGTCAAAGCATAACCCCGCGCCAGCAGCGGTAAGGGCCGCGCCGAGTTCCTCGATGACGCGATGCTTCAGGGCGAAGGTGAATGGGTGAAGCTCACATGTCAGCTCCGGCGGGTGTGCAAGGCCGGATGCATCGCGGGCCGCCTCAATGACCTCGCGCAGTGTGGTGCAGGCGCGATCCACATCGGCGATATCGTCGATCATCCCGTCCCAAAACAGCACGCGCGGCGCGCCCATCGCATCCGCCCATCGCATATGGCGCGCCAATCCCTCCACGGTCGCCTGCTTTTCCTGCGATCCGCTAAAAGGATTGAAAGACGGGTCGCCGGCGACATTCAGGGTAGAAACGATCATACCTTGGTCGCGGATCAGATCGCCCGTCGCCGCGGCATGGGCGTCGACCACAGGAACATTCGGAAGGCCCGCGCCAAGGTGACTGCCATGCACCTCCATCGCAGCAAATCCCAGATCGCGATTGATCTGCACCGCCGCTTCCAAATCGTCGCGGATCGCAAGCAGCGTCGAACCAATCGTCACGCCCGTATCGGCCACCATGTCACCCTCCCTCACTGCATTTTGGCGTAGGGCGGCAGATATCGCGATCTGCCACCTCTACCGATTTGCTTAGCCGCCCAGCCCGATCATTGCACGGGCTTCGGCGGGGCTGGCGATGTCCCGGCCCAAGTCCCGTGCAATGCGCACGATCTTCTCGACGAGCTCGGCATTCGAGGTCGCGTATTCACCGGGCGTCAGGAAGGGGTTGTCTTCCATGCCGACGCGGACATGCCCCCCCAGACTGATTGCGGTGGACAGCACGCTCCACTGAGCCTCCGGATCCATCACGCTGGTGTTCCACGTATATCCCTCGGGGCAGTGATCGGCCATATACGCCATCGCCTGAACGGTCGGCGGCGTCCAGCACCCCCCTTTCCAGCCAAGGAAGAAGGTCACCCAAGGGTTGTTTTCCAACAGGCCTTCTTCCTGCATCCGCATTGCGTTCCAGATGCCGCCATATTGGAATGCCTCGATCTCCATCTTCACATTGTTCTTGCGCGTCTCGCGGCAATAATTGCGGAGCTCGTCGCGCGAGTGGATGGCATAAAGTTCGACCGGGTTCGGGTCGTTTTCATAGTCGAAACATTCGTCATGGGCGTTAAAGCAGGTCGACAGCATTTCCGGCTGTTGCGCTTCGATAAGCTTCATCCGCTGATCGAAACGGCCATTCGCGATCCCATATTGAATAATGGCGTCCACATGCGAGGTGATCCCTTCGCGCAGATCGGCCCAGCCCGGAATATCGAGATCGGACATCTTGGTCCCATCGTCGCGCAGCTTCTCATCGACCGTATAGGGGCCGTGCAGGTGACAGATGCTGGCCCCGGCATTGACCGAACGCACATATTCTTCGGCGACCGCCGGAATACCCTTGGGCGTTGGATTGTTCGGGTTGCTCGGATAGGACATCGTGGAGTCGCAGGTGACCGTGATAATTAACTTTTCCATATCAGCTCCGTTTAGACGTGGTTTTTTTAGGTTTGTTCGATTGGGGGGCGGGGTGGCCAAAACTGTCAGGATCCCCGGCTACCAAAATGGCGCCTGAAATTATCCATTGAGGCGCGGAAGCCATCTTCGAAAGTGCCGCCCTCTGGTCGATAGACGCTTTCAAGCGAGACATACCCATCATAGCCGCCGTCACGCAGGCTTTGCGCGAGCGGTTCCAGATAGGGGCCCATGTTTCCGTGACCTATTGCGCAGTGCTGGATTTCGGCGCCGGGAATATCGAGATGCATATCTTTGATGTGCACATGCCCGATATTGGCAATTCCCAGCGCGTCAATCCCATCGGGGACAGGCTGTTCCGAATAAAACAGGCAATTCGCCGGATCCCATAGGATTTCGATATTAGGCGTCGCCAGGGCATCGATCATCTTGCGCCCCAGCGCGGCGGAACTGATTGCCGAGTTCAGTCCGGTTTCCACGACAAGGGTTGTGTCACTGGCCAATGCGCTGGCCTTTTGGAACATGTCCAGAAGTTGATCCCAAAGCGCCGTGTTGACGTTCCAGAATTCCGCGCCGCCGCCGCCGAATAGGAACATCTCCTTGCGGAAGTTCATCAGGCGGACTGTCCGGCAATCGCAGGCGGCGGCAAAATCCAGGCAGGCTTTCAGCTTATCCAGCTCGGCCGAAAGCAAGGCCTGATCGCTGTAGACGTCGCTGATCGCATGGCCGTGAAACGCATGGCCCGTGACGCAGCATAGCGGCATTTCAAAATCCGCGAGCAGGCGGCGCGCATGGGCGACCTCTGCCGAGGACAGCATATGGATTTGGTTGCCCGCAAGATGCTGGATCTCGACCGCCTGCAAATCGAATTCTGCCGCGACCGTCAGGGCCTGTTCAAGATCCGCAGATAGGCCATCAGTGATAACGCTCAGCTTCACCGTGTTCACCACGCGACCTTGGCGCCTGATATTTCCTCGATCACCTTGGTGACGGCCCAGTTATCCTCCTCAGGGAATTTCGCCGCGCCGGATTTGAACAATTCATGGGCCGCGGACGCCACGAAGAGGGGCGATCCAACGCTGTCGCTGACCCGCAGGCTGATGCTCAGATCCTTGTTCATCGTATGGACCGAACTGCCGGTGCCGCTGAATTTACGGTCCATGACCCATTCGGTCGCTTGACGCAGCAGCGGGCTGGACACCCAGCCGGAGGTGAAGACGTCATACATGACTTGGCCCTTCACCCCGGCTTTCGCGCCGAGGGCGAGCGCCTCGAACAGCCCGGCAAGCGTGCTTCCGATCAGCGCCTGAAGCGCGGCCTTGACGCTTTGCCCGGCGCCGATCTCCTCGCCGACATGATGTATCGTCGCGCCGACCGCATCCAGCAGGGGCTTATGGGCGTCGAACACGCTTTGCTTTGCGGCGGTCATCAAAACGAGCGTGCCGGCAGATGCGCCAATCAGGCCGCCGGTCACCGGGGTGTCGATCATTTCGACCCCTTTTGCCGTGCAGGCCTGCTCGATCTGGCGAATTTCGTCGGGAATGATCGTCGCGGAAATGATGATTGTGGACCCGGCGGGCATCGTGGTCAGCAGGCCCTCATCGCCGCAGACGACGCTGTGAACCTGCGGTCCGTTCATCACCATGACGAAGGCTGCATCGACCTGTGCGCCGACCTCAGCTGCGGTTGCCGCGGCTTCTCCGCCCTTGGCCACAAAGGCATCCATCTGGTCCTGCCGCAGATCAAAGCCGACGACGTCGAAGCCTTCGCGCAGCAAGCAGCACGCCATGGCGAAGCCCATGTCGCCCAAGCCAATGAAACCGATCTTCTTCTTATATGGCTCTCTGTCTGGCACGGCTCGTTCCTCCTCCACAAGGTGACGTTGCTTTTAACGCAACACGATGCATAATGCGCAACATAGCGGATCTGTCAATAACGGTTTGGGGAAATTGCAAAACAATTCCGTTTATCAAATTTGGAAATTCGACAGGCCTAGACAGGCCGGGCCTTTCAGACCGGAGGCGTAAAGGAATGCAGTAAAATCCGCGAAGCGGACGAAAACTCAGGGCATCATTTCGACACCGGCGCAGACGCTTAAGGCCTGCCCGGTGATCATTTTCCCGTAGGGGGACGCCAGATAAAGCGCCATATTTGCGATGTCCTGCATTTCTACAGTTGATTGAAGGCAGCTGAATTCCACGACCTCGGCCTTCATCTGTTCAAACGTCATGCCGCGTTCTTTGGCACGGGTGGACCACACGGCTTTAAAACGATCACCATTCACATGGCCGGGCAGAATAGCATTCACGCGAATGCGCCTTGGCCCTAATTCAAGCGCGAGGCTGCGTGTAAATCCGATGACGCCCCATTTGGCCGTCGCGTAGGCGGACCTGTTGCGAAAGGCGAGCCGCCCCGCAACCGAGCTGAGGTTGATGATGGCCCCGCCGCTGTCCGGCATCAGTTTGACGGCTTCCTGCGCGCAGGTGAACTGGGCCACGTTATTGACCGCGAATGTCTGTTCTACGGCAGAGATGGACAGATCATCGATCGGTCCGATCGGACCTGCGACCCCGGCGTTGTTAATCAGGATATCGACGCCACCTAAGGCCGCATGGGCGGCGCTGAACATTTCCGCGATTGCGCCTGTGTCAGACACGTCGCAAACGGCGCCTTGCAGCAGTGGGTTTGCTGTAAGCGCGGCGTCTAACCCATCGGCGGACAGATCGCTGATGAAGACCTGCGCGCCCGCTTGTGCGAATGACTGCGCGGTTACAAGCCCAATGCCCGATGCCGCGCCTGTAATTATCACCCGGCACCCGTCCAAAAGAACAGGCAGTCGATCAATAGGGTCTTCCACAAGAGACATAAGGGATACTTTCGTTCAGGATTGCGCGGGGGCGAGCAGGGATTTGGAGCTCATAAACAAATCCCGAAGATTATATATCAGCATCAAACCACCGCATATGGGCAGCGCCGCATAGGCGTAGACCTTGTCGAATTGCCAAAATGACGTGACTTCGCGGGCTGCAAAAGCGTATTTCGTCCCGTGAAAAATCAACAAGGCACAGAATGCGAGCTTTAACACCTCGACAAAGAACCGGAGAAAACGGGCGGCGCGTGGAAACAGGTCTTCCAGCATCGTCACCTTATATAGCTCGTGATCGCGCCACAGGCTTACGGTGGTCAGCAGCACGATCCAGATGATGAGAAATTCGACAAGTTCCAGCGGCCCGGACATGGATACCGAAACCAGACGCAGCAGAATGCTCGACAGCAGCAGAAAGAACAGCAGCGTAATCAGCGCAATTACCGAAAGACGCATGGCCGTTGCCACGGCTTGGTCGAGACGCATCAAACCTCGCATCAGTTGAACCCCATCTTGGAAGGAAGCCAGTTCACCAGCCCGGGGCTGAATGAGATGATAATCAGCACGACCATGAGGGCCAGAATATAGGGCCACGCCTCATCCAGGATGTCTTTGACCTTAACGTTGGCGACGGCGGCCACGGTAAACAGGACAAGCCCGACAGGGGGCGTCACCAGCCCGATCATGATGTTGAGCACGAGGATGACGCCCAGATGCACCGGCTCGATGCCAATCACCGCGGCGATGGGCAGCAGGATCGGCACGGAAATCACCAGCACCGCCGCACCCTCGATGAACATGCCCAGCACCAAGATGGTCACGTTGATAAGCAGAATGATCATCCACGGATCGACCGATAGGCCAACAATGCCTGAGATGATCTCATTCGGGATGCGCTGCTGCACCAAGACCCAGCCGAACGGGGCGGCGGCTGCCATGATGAACATGACCTGAACGGTCTGCCGGCAGGAGATCCACAGGATCTGCGGAATTTGGCGCAGCGACAGTTCGCGGTAGAACAAGGTGCCGATAAGAAAGGCATAAGCCGCTGCAAGAACGGCGGTCTCGGTCGCTGTGGCAAAGCCAAGCAGCAGCCCGCCCAGCACCAGCACAGGCATGGCCAGCGCGGGCAGCGCATTGGCGATGATGCGCAGGCTCTCGCGGAAGCCCAGATGCCGCTCGAATTTCGGCAGACCCTTACGGCGCGCTGCAAGGGCAATGGCGATCATCAATCCGCCCGCCATCAGCAGACCCGGCATCAGACCGGCGATGAAAAGCGCGCCGACCGAAACATTGGCAAGGCTGGCATAGATCAGGAACGGAATGCTCGGCGGGATAATTGGCCCGATCGTGCTGGACACGGCGGTGATGGCGGCTGCGTATTTCGCAGTGTAGCCCGCGTCTTTCATCGCCTTCACCTCAATCAGACCCAGCCCCGCAGCATCGGCGACCGCCGATCCGGACATGCCTGAAAACAAGGTGCTGGAAATGACGTTCACATGCGCCAACCCGCCCCGCACACGCCCTACGAAGACCTGCGCCAGATCAAAGATCCGCGTGGTCATGCCGCCCAGGTTCATGATGTTGCCCGCAATAATGAAAAACGGGATGGCGAGCAGCGTGAAGGTGGTGGTGCCAGAGTAGAACCGCTGAATGAAGATCGGCAACAAATCCGGGCCGACGGCAACCCACATGGTGCCTGCGGCAACCAGTGAAATCGCGATACCGATGGGCATGCCCCCGACCAGAAGCGCGATCAAGGAAAACACCAATAGAAAAGCAGTCATGGAAAATAACCTTGTTGGACGCAAGGCGACCCGCAGATGCGGATCGCCCCAAAGTCATGGCAGAATAGTCAGGCTTGGCGCCCGTCTTCTACGAAGGTCATCCATTTTTCCCATGTATCGTTGCCGATCCGTTCGCGCAGGATATCGTAGGATGGGCCCATGAGCTCGCGGAACGGGGCCGTGTCGGGTTTGGTAACGACCAGACCGGCGGCTTCGAGTTTCGCGATAGTCTCCGCTTCGCTGGTGAGAAGGTTGGCTTGGCATTCCTTGCCGGTGCGCAGCCCTTCTTCCGAGACGACCTGCTGGAACTCCTCGGACAGGCGACTCCATGAATTGGGGTTCATGAGCATCATGCTTGCCGTATAGATATGGTTCGTTGTCGCCGCGAACTTCTGCACCTCGTAGAACTTGTTCGCGTAGCTGACGGCGAGCGGATTGTCCTGCCCGTCGACCACGTTGCTGGCTAAGGCGAGATACAATTCGTTGAACGCGATGGTCTGCGTCGTGGCCCCCAGCGCCTCAAGCGCCGATTTGATCGACACTTCGGGCGGCACGCGCAGGTTCAACCCGGCAATATCGTCCGGGGTGTGGATTTCGCGCACGCTGTTGGTCAAAGCGCGGAAGCCGAAGACATAATTCGCCACCCAGTGAAACTGGTTCTGCGCCAGCAATTCGCGCAGCCATGCATTGGCCGTATCCCCCAGCACACGATGCGCGTGGGCGTAATTGTCGAACTGATAGGGAATTTGAATGACGTTGGTGGCAGGGGCCTGATTTTCGATCACCGGGGGGTTGGTCAGATTGATGTCGACCGCGCCCATCTGGGTCTGGCGCGCCACGTCATGTGTGGTGCCCAACTCATTTTGCGGAAACACGTCGATCACCAGCTCGCCATTGGTGCGCTCGGCGACACTGGCGGCGAAATCCTCGGCTGATTGATAGATCGGGTGATCCGGGCCGACCCCATGCGCCAGTTTCAGGCGTGTTGCGGCACGCGCCTTGCCCGGAATGATGACCGCTGTCGCAAGCACGGCCGAACCCGCCGTCCCTAGAAAATCGCGTCGTCTCAGATTGAACTTAGGCATGGTTTCCTCCTCCTACCATTTTCAAACGTCATTCAAGCCCCGAGAAAATCGCGGCTTGCCTCCTAAACTCCGTCGCGGGTTGCCACCTCAAACAACCCGAGCGAACGCAGCGCTTCTTCCCCTAAAGCGCGATCTCCGTCCCAATGGGCACCGCTGACGCCAATCGCGCCGATGATCTGGCCCTCATGCCAGATCAACTGCCCGCCGCCGACGGCGATCAGGCGAGGGATCGCGCCGGGCACGCCGTTGCGAATGGGGGCGTCCGTCGCAACGGTGTCTTGCCATTGATGCGTTGGAATGCGCGAGATCGCCGCCGTGTATGCCTTGTCGATTGCCACATTGACGCTGAGGATCGCGGCTGTGTCGGATCGCCCGAATGCCACCAGATGCCCCGCAGGATCGACCACTGCCACCGACACATCCTTGTCGGCGCGGCTGGCCGCCTCAAGGGCGGCGCTCACGATTCGGCAGGCGGTTTCGTAGGATATAATTTGCTGGGGTGTCGGCTTGACGATCATCTTACGCCTCGGAATTTCAAACTAATTGGATAAAACTGATCTTGTGTCGGCATACTCGGTTACGGGCCGCTATGTGTTGCGTCAAATGCGGTATGTTGCACATTGCGCAACCTTTCGGGCTTTTGTCAACCGTTTTGAGGTGTCGCTCGACGAATCCCATTGGCGTCGGCTTGGCCTGGGGAACAGGCCAGCCAGACATGAAGGCGGTAACCGGGAGATTTCGGGCTATTCATCGCGCCGTGGCGCGCGAGGGGGGCAGGGCGCAACAAACCCGATGCAATGAGCCAGCCGCGACGGTGGCGCGGGTGCTCACGCTGGTCAGAGACCGGCGCACAGGCAGCTCGCAATGGAGCCCGAGATCAGGCTCTACGTCGGAACTACTTATCAGGAGGGGATCGGTCAGCGGCGCGCGCGATGGCGCGGCATGCTGGGGCTCAGTGGCGGCGCGGGATCGCGCCGCCTGATCGTGAGGTCACTCCGCCGCCGTTTTCACCTGAAAACCGCGCTCGATCATGTCGGAGGGGGCGACCGGGTATTCGCCCGAGAAACACGCGTCGCAATATTGCGGCTCGGCGTTGTTGCGGCCCTCGGCCTCGCCCACCGCGCGATACAGCCCGTCGAGCGAGATAAACCGCAGGCTGTCCACCTTCAGGTGATCGCGCATCTCTTCCTCGGACATGTGGCTGGCAAGCAGCTTCTCGCGCTCCGGCGTATCGACCCCGTAAAAACAGGGCCATGCGGTCGGGGGGCTTGCGATCCGGAAATGCACTTCCTTGGCGCCTGCGTCGAGGATCATCTCCTTGATCTTGCGGCTGGTGGTGCCGCGCACGACGCTGTCATCGACCAAGATCACGCGTTTGCCCGCGATCAGGGCACGATTGACGTTCAGCTTCAGACGCACACCCATATTGCGGATCTGCTCGGTCGGCTCGATGAAGGTCCGGCCCATATATTGGTTGCGCACGATCCCCATCGCGTAGGGAATGCCGGATTCCTGACTAAAGCCGATGGCCGCCGGGGTGCCGCTATCGGGCACGGGGCAGACCAGATCCGCATCCACCGGCGCTTCGCGCGCGAGTTCCACGCCGATCTGGCGGCGGGTCTCATAAACCGACCGCCCGCCCTGAATGGAATCGGGGCGCGAGAAATAGACATGCTCGAAGATGCAAAACCGCGACTTGCGCGCGTTGAACGGGCGGTGCGACGTGACGCCTGCCTCGGTGATGACGACCATCTCGCCCGGCTCGATCTCGCGGACGAATTCGGCCCCGATGATGTCGAGCGCGCAGGTTTCGGACGACAGCGCCCAGCCATCCGCGACCTTGCCCAGAACCAGCGGGCGCACGCCCAGCGGATCGCGCACGCCAATCAGCTTGGTCCGGGTCATGGCGACCACGGAAAACGCGCCCTCAACCCGGCGCAGCGCGTCTTTCATCCGCTCGGGGATGTCGCGTTGCAACGACCGGGCCATCAGATGGATGATGCATTCGCTGTCCGACGAGGACTGAAAGATCGAGCCGCGTTCGATCAATTCGCGGCGCAGGGCGGCGGCATTGGTGATATTGCCGTTATGGGCGATGGCAGCGCCGCCCATGGAAAACTCGCCAAAGAAGGGCTGAACGTCACGCATCTGCGTGTTGCCCTTCGAGCCGGTGGTGGAATAGCGCACATGCCCGATGCCGATTTCGCCGGGCAGGGTGTCCATCACCGATTGGTTGGTGAAATTGTCGCGCACATAGCCGAAGCGGCGTGCGGAATTGAAGCCGTGGTCGGGGGCGTAGGTGACAATGCCACCGGCCTCCTGACCGCGATGCTGAAGGGCATGTAGCCCAAGGGCTACGAAGTTGGCGGCGTCGGTAACACCGACAACACCGAAAACGCCGCATTCCTCCTTCAGCTTGTCGTCGTCGAAGGGGTGCGCGGGGGGCAGTTCTGGGGGCACGATGGCGGGCTCCGAATCCAGCTCAGGAGGGCAAGGTCGCTATACTGCCTGACGCGGGGGCTGTCATCCCTTTGTCACGCATCCGTGTTGGATCAGCCACAGCCGACAGAAGGCGCGGCGTCCGTGGCGGGGGTCGGGGCGGTCTTAGCGGGCGCGCATTCCCTATATGGCACAGGCCATTGACGCCGCCCGCCGTGCGCCGCAGGCTCCGCGCCGTGCCGATCCGCAGGAGTTCGTGATGACCACCCCCGATGACATGTCCGAGCGTTCCGCAGGCGCGCCCATGGCCCATGACAGCCCTGGCGCGCAACGCGACGCGGGGCCGACCGATCCGATGACGACGCGGTTTACCGGCAATTTCACCCAGCAGGCGCCCCTGCCGCAGGCGGCGCTTGACGCGGCGATGACGGTTTTGGGGCATGGGCGGTTGCACCGCTACAACCTGCTGCCGGGCGAGGTGGGCGAGGTTTCGGCGCTGGAGGAGGAATTCGCCGCCTTCACCGGCGCGCGCTACTGCCTCGCCGTGGCTTCGGGCGGGTATGCATTGGGCGCGGCGCTGCGCGCGGTGGAGGTGCAGCCGGGCGACAGGGTGCTGACCAATGCCTTCACGCTGGCGCCCGTGCCGGGGGCCATCGCGGCAATCGGCGCGGTGCCGGTCTATGTCGAGGTGACCGAGGATCTGGTCATTGATCTGGATCATCTGGCAGCGATGCTCGATGCCGAAGCCGGGCAGGAACAGGGCGCGCGGGTGCTGCTGCTGAGCCATATGCGCGGCCATATCTGCGACATGGATCGTCTAATGCGCCTATGTGACGACGCAATGGTCACGGTGATCGAGGATTGCGCTCACACGATGGGGGCGGCGTGGCGTGGCGTGGCCTCGGGGCGGCACGGGGCAATCGGGTGCTATTCGACCCAGACCTATAAGCATATCAACAGCGGCGAGGGCGGGCTGCTGGTCAGCGACGATCCCGACCTGATGGCGCGGGCGGTGATCGGATCAGGGAGCTACATGCTGTATGACCGTCACCGCGCCGCGCCGCCGCCTGAGGTTTATGAGCAAATTCGATATGAGGTGCCCAATGTGTCGGGACGAATGGACGCGCTGCGCGCCGCGATCCTGCGCCCGCAACTGGCCGCACTACCGCAGGCCTGCGCGGATTGGATCGCCCGGCACGCGGTGATTGCGGAGGCGCTGCGCGACGACGGCTTGGCGCATGTGCCGCGCCGCAATCCCCATGCCCGCGAGATCGGTTCCTCGATCCAGTTCTTGCCCCATGCCGGCGCGCCAGAGCAAATTCGTGAGCTTCTGCGCGCCTGCGCCGCCCGTGGGGTGGAGCTGAAATGGTTCGGGGCGGAGGTGCCGCAGGGCTACACGTCCCGCTATGACAGCTGGCGGTATGCCCCGGTGCCGGACTTGCCGCGCACGGATGCGGTGCTCGCGCGGCTCTGCGACATGCGTATCCCTCTATCGTTCAACCTTGACGAGTGCGCGTTGATCGCAGCAATCGTGAATGAGGAGCTCTCCCGCCTCTAATGCGGGCTTGCGAACGTCCTTCTAAGCGCATGTTATAATTAGGTATTACCTCCATCTGCGCGGCCTTCCGCCGAGTGGTGAACCGACCTGCCGGAACCGCCATCGCTCCGGCGTGTTGCCCTTACCTAAGCCGGGCGGCGACGCTGCCCGAGCGGGGCCGGGTCCTCCGGTCTCACCAAAGTTGAGGAGAAAAATAATGCTGAATCGTAAAGCACTCGTCCTGTCGACCGCCGCCGCTGCCATTGCCGCAGGTCCCGCACTTGCCGCTATGGAAGCAACCGCAACCACCGACCTGAACGTCCGCTCGGGCCCCGGCCCCCAGTATGACGTGGTTGGCATGATCGACGCCGATGCGGCCGCTTCCGTGGATGGCTGCCTTGAGACCGCGAACTGGTGCAAAGTGACCTATGACGGCACCACCGGTTGGGCCTATGGCGCCTATCTGTCCGCCCCGCTTGGCGGTGAGCCGGTCGCGCTTCAGGCGCAGCCGCAGGAACTCGAAGTCACCACCATCACCTATGAGGAAGACAACTCGGACGGCAACTCCGCCGCAGCTGTCGGCACCATGGGTGCGGTCGTTGGCTCGCTGATCGGTGGTCCCGCCGCCATCGCTGCTGGTGCTATTGTCGGTGCCGCAACCGGTGTGGCCGTTGACCCGAACGAAGACACGGTCACTTACGTCACGCAGAACCCCGTCGATCCCATCTACCTTGATGGCGAAGTCGTGGTTGGTGCCGGTATCCCCACCGATATCGAGCTCTATGACGTCCCGACTGCTGACTATTCCTACCTGAACGTTAATGGTCAGACCGTTCTGGTCGAGCCGGCAGAACGTGAAATCGTTTACGTCGTGCGCTAAGTGCACTGACGACATGAGTTCCGGTCTCTAGGGCCGGAGTCTCCGGGGCGGTCCGCATTGCGCGGGCCGCCTTTTATGGTGTCTACTTCGATAAACTCGGGGAAGGACGCGTCATGTGGAAATCAGTCGTGTTTGTGGCGGCTCTGGCGGGTGGACCGGCCATGGCGCAGGATCTGGTATTCGAAACCGCCCCGACTGAGGCCTGTCTAGCGCGCACGGGCGTTGATCCCCGCAGCTGTATCGGCCTTGCCGCGACCGCCTGCACCGAAGCGACGCCGGGCGGATATACCACCGTTGTCACCGGCGGCTGCGCGGATCGGGAATTAAGCTACTGGGACAGGCGTTTGAACCTTGCCTATCAAGCCTTGCGCCCGCGCTTGGCTGATATGGACGCCGCAAATGCTATGCCGGGCCGCGACTTGCCAAGCGCTGAGATCGCCCTGCGCGACATGCAGCGCGCATGGATCAGCTATCGCGATGCGCGCTGCTCTTACGTCGCGGCGCAATACGGGGGCGGGACCGGGGCCAGCCCGGCGTTTCTGTTTTGCATGATGCACGAAACCGCCGAGCAGGCATTGGATCTGGAGGCCGATCTGGCGCGGTAAGCGCCTCGGGCCTGCGCCGCGCGCTGACATTCCGTGCCGCACACCTAAATAGAGAGGGGCAGGGCGGGGGCGCATTTGCCCTGCACCGAGTAAGGAGGCCGCGATGACCAATCTGCCGCAACCCGATGCCGACGATCCGCTGGCGCAGGCGGTTGAGCGGGTGCTGGAAGAACAGCGCCGCTACGAGGCCCGCCGCACCACGCGGCTGGGCGCGGGAACCGAAAAGATGACTGCGCCCGCGTCTCGCCTGCTGCGCCGGTTTCTGCCGCCGGGGATGATGCGCCGCGCATTGGTCATGGCGGATCAAGGCGCGGGCCGGACACTGCCCGAGGGCACCGGCATCCATGACCTGAACGATATTGACGCCTGCGAAGCCGCCGCGCTGCGGGTGCAGAAATGGTCCGTCGGCTCCAACGCCGCGACCGGTGGGTTGGCGGGCTGGTTCGGCGGGCCGGGGGCGATGTTGGACGTGCCCGCCACGATTTCGCTAGCGGCACGCAACGTCCGGGCGACCGGCGCGGCCTATGGGTTTGCCGGAAATGACGAGGAGGAACGCCTGTTCCGGTTGCAGATCCTTGAACTGGCCACGGTGCAGGGGCTGGAAGGGCGCAGCGACGCGATGGGCCGGATCAACCGGCTGGCCCGGCAACTGAACGAACCCGAAGTGCGATTCGCCGCGGATCGCGCCGTGGATTGGGTGATGGATAAGGTGATCGACCGGGTGGCGCGGGGCTTGAGCGTCGATCTGCTGCGACGCAAGGCCGCGCAGGTGGTGCCGCTGGCGGGCGGGTTGATCGGCGCCGGGGTCAATGCCAGCTTCCAGACCGATGTCAGCCGCGCCGCCCGCTGGGCCTACCGGCAACGCTGGCTGATGCACCGCAAGGTCTTGCCCGCGCCTTCCGCAACTGCCACCTCCGCCTCGGACGACGGACAGGCGGAGACCGGACATGACCACGCATAAGACCGACGCGACAGACAGCGCGCCCCAAACGGATCAGCCGCAGCCCGAGACCGTCTTTGCCCGGCGCGGCCCGGATGGAAGCCATTGGGTCGACGTCCCCGCCGCCGCGGCCCGCGCCCATCCCAAGGGCCGTCCCGGTGCCGCGATCTGGGCTTGCGCACTGTGGCTGGCCGTTGCGGCGGCGCTTGAATTATGGCTCGTCACGATTGGGTTCGGCGGCTCTTGGGCTATCGTTTTTTCGGTCTTGTCGCTGCTGGCGGCGGCGGGGCTGATGCAGCGGGTGCCGCTTGCGCTATGGCTCACCATGCTGATCTGCCTGCGGCAGCTTTGGCGGCTTTTGTCGCTGGTGGGGGGCGGCGCGGTGCTGCTGCAAACGGGGTTTGGCCCGTTGCAGGGGATGATCGTCGCGCAGGCGGCGCTGGCGCTGGCGGTGGGGTTCTACCTGCTGGACGGGGATCGACCGAACCTGATCTACCGCCGCCGCTACCGGGCCAATGTCCCCGACCCGGATACGGAGGCGGATACCGCCGCGCCCCGGCAATCCGACGCATCGTGACCCTGCGCGCCCCCGCTGACACCGCACAGGAGCGCCTAGAAATAGGGCGGTGCAGCAATGCCGCGCATCGGCATCTGCGACATTCGCGTGATAGCGGTCACATCAGGGTGCAATTTGCGACCGAAGGACGCTAAGTTAGGGGCCAAAGGGGCACCCGTCCTCGGTTGACCCCGGACCGGGCCGGGCGTAAACCCCGACGAAAGCCGGAGCGCGCCCATGGGCGGCTCCCCGCCAGAAAGGAGCCATCCGTGGACGTGCTGCTCAGGGAATATCTCCCGATCCTCATCTTTCTCGGTATCGCCGTTGCGCTTGGGATCGTGCTGATCCTTGCGGGTCTGATCGTCGCGGTGCGACACCCGGACCCCGAGAAGCTGTCCGCCTATGAGTGTGGCTTCAACGCGTTTGACGACGCGCGGATGAAATTCGACGTACGCTTCTATCTGGTGTCGATCCTGTTCATCATCTTCGACCTCGAAGTAGCGTTCCTGTTTCCCTGGGCCGTGGCCTTCCCGATGCAGACAGATACCGGGTTCTGGTCGATGATGGTTTTCCTTGGCGTGCTGACCATCGGCTTCGCCTATGAATGGAAGAAAGGAGCCCTCGAATGGGAGTGAGCACCTCCGCCAATACTGCGGGCGCTGACCGCGAGGTCGCAACGCAGTCCCTGAATGCCGAGCTTCAGGATAAGGGCTTCCTCGTCACCTCGACCGAGGACATCATCAATTGGGCGCGCACCGGCTCGCTGCATTGGATGACCTTTGGTCTGGCCTGCTGCGCCGTCGAGATGATGCAAACCTCGATGCCGCGCTATGATGTGGAGCGTTTCGGCACCGCGCCGCGCGCCTCGCCGCGCCAGTCGGACCTGATGATCGTCGCCGGCACGCTGACCAACAAAATGGCGCCCGCGCTGCGCAAGGTCTACGACCAGATGCCAGAGCCGCGCTATGTGATTTCCATGGGCTCCTGCGCCAATGGCGGTGGGTATTACCACTACAGCTATTCGGTGGTGCGCGGCTGTGACCGGATCGTGCCGGTCGACATCTATGTGCCGGGCTGCCCGCCGACCGCCGAAGCGCTGCTCTACGGTATCCTGCAACTCCAGCGGAAGATCCGCCGCACCGGAACGATCGTGAGGTAACGCAGATGGCCGAAACCACCGACCAGACCACCGCCGCCCCGCGCCCTGCCGCGCATGTCGGTCCGATGCCCGATGCCGCGCTGGAAGAGCTGGGCACCTATCTGGAGGCCAAGCGCCCCGATTGCGTGCTGGGCTATAGCGTCATTCGTGGCGAGCTGACCGTGGATGTGTCGCCCTCTGCGCTGCCGGGGTTCTGTGAATTCCTGCGCGACGATCAGACGACGCGTTTCTCGACGATGGTCGATATCACCGCCATTGATTACCCCCAGCGGGACAAGCGGTTCGACGTCATCTATCATTTCCTGTCGATGTATCAAAACCACCGCATCCGCCTGCGCGCCGCCGTGCGCGAGGAGGACATGGTGCCCTCGCTCACCGCCATCTACCCGGCGGCCAATTGGTTCGAGCGTGAGATCTTTGACATGTTCGGTCTGCTGTTCAGCGGTCATCCCGACCTGCGGCGCCTGCTGACGGATTACGGCTTCCGCGGCTTCCCGCTGCGCAAGGATTTCCCGACCACCGGATACACCGAAGTGCGCTATGACGAGGTGCAAAAACGCGTCGTCTATGAGCCGGTGAATCTGGTGCAGGAATACCGCCAGTTCGATTTCATGTCCCCCTGGGAGGGGGCCGATTATATCCTGCCCGGCGACGAAAAAACCGCCGCGGATGGCCACAAGCCCTGATCGGGGCGTGACGGGTCTGTGCCATTCGGGGGCAGGGCCGTTCTGAACAAGGGACCGTTAGCGCGCATGGCCGAACCAGTGCTCATGTTCGGGGTCGGGGCGACCAAGGCCGGCACCAGCTGGCTTTACCGCTATCTGGCGGAGCATCCCGATTGCGCGATGCCTGCGGTGAAGGAATTGCATTTCTTCAACACGCTGGAAAGCGGGCAGGTCATGGCGCGGATGGATCAGCTGACCGACAGCCGGACGCGCCACCGTGAACGGATGCGCAAGGCGGAAAACGGCACACCCAAATTCGCGGCGCAGAAGGCCCGCGTCGAAGGGCATGACCAGTTGATGGCGCTGATCGGCAACGGGCTGGACGTGGACCGCTACATGGCGTGGATGACGGCCATCCGGGGCGACCGCGCCTTGGTTGGGGATATCACGCCCGCCTATTCGCTGATGGGCGAGAAGATGTTGGGCCAGATGGCGGCGCTGGGGGGCGGGATGCGTCCGCGTTTCGTGTTCTTGATGCGCGATCCGGTGGCGCGGCTGTGGTCCAATGTGCGCATGGTTGCCGCCCGCCGGGTCGGCACTCGCGATGAGGCAAAACTGGCGCAGGCCGCCGTCGAGGAAATGCGCGCGGCGCTGGAGCGTCCGCGCAACCCGGCGATGCTGCGGTCGGATTACGCGGGCATGATCGCCCGGCTGGACCGCGCCGTGCCTGCCGAGGCGACCTATCTTGGGTTCTACGAGGAGCTGTTCTCGAAGCCCGAGATTGATCGCCTTTGTGCCTTTCTGGGGCTGCGTGCGGCCCCGGCGAAATTCGACAGGATTCAACATGCCGGCGTGCATGTGGATCTGCCCGAGGAGCTGGCCGCTGAGGCGCGCCGGGTTCTCGCCCCGCAATATACCGCCGTCGAGGCCCGCATGGGGCGGATTCCGGCGAAATGGAACGACATGAGGATGAAGGTGCAAGGATGATGGACGGATCGAAGTTCGACGACGCCCTGACGGGCGAGCAGCAAATCCGCAACTTCAACATCAACTTCGGCCCGCAGCACCCGGCGGCCCATGGCGTGTTGCGCATGGTGCTGGAGCTCGACGGCGAGATCGTGGAGCGCTGCGACCCGCATATCGGGCTGCTGCATCGCGGCACCGAAAAGCTGATGGAAAGCCGGACCTACCTGCAAAACCTGCCCTATCTGGACCGGCTGGATTACGTCGCGCCCATGAATCAGGAACATGCGTGGTGTCTGGCCATCGAGAAGCTGACCGGCACGGATATCCCGCGCCGTGCCTCGCTGATCCGCGTGCTTTATTCCGAAATCGGCCGGGTGCTGAACCACCTGCTGAACGTGACGACGCAGGCCATGGATGTGGGCGCGCTGACGCCGCCGCTCTGGGGTTTCGAGGAACGCGAAAAGCTGATGATCTTCTACGAGCGGGCCTGTGGCGCGCGCCTGCACTCGGCCTATTTCCGGCCCGGCGGCGTGCATCAGGATCTGCCGCCCGCGCTGCTGGATGATATCGAGGCATGGGCCGAGCAATTCCCCCCGCGTCTGGACGATATCGACGAGCTCTTGACCGAAAACCGGATTTTCAAACAGCGCAACGCCGACATCGGCATCGTGTCCGAACAGGAAGCGCTGGATTGGGGCTTCTCCGGCGTGATGGTGCGCGGCTCCGGCATGGCATGGGATCTGCGCCGCGCGCAGCCCTATGAATGCTATGACGAGTTCGATTTCCAGATCCCCGTCGGCAAGAACGGCGACTGCTATGACCGCTATCTCTGCCGCATGGCCGAGATGCGCGAGAGCGTGAAGATCATCAAGCAGGCCATCGTCAAGCTGCGCGCCGAGCCGGGCGAGGTTCTGGCACGGGGCAAACTGACGCCGCCCGCGCGTGGTGACATGAAGACCTCGATGGAAGCGCTGATCCATCACTTCAAGCTCTATACCGAGGGCTTCCACGTCCCGGCGGGCGAGGTTTATTGCGCCGTCGAAGCGCCCAAGGGCGAGTTCGGGGTCTACATGGTGTCCGATGGCACCAATAAACCCTACCGGATCAAGCTGCGCGCGCCGGGCTACCTGCATTTGCAGGCGATGGACCATGTGTCCAAGGGCCACCAGCTGGCCGATGTCGCCGCCTTGATCGGCACCATGGATATCGTGTTCGGCGAGGTCGACCGGTGAGCCGCGCGCTCGCCCGTCCTGCCGACTGCAAGGGAAAGTTTGTCTGAATGCTTCGCCGTCTCTATCACGACCAGCCCGAAAGCTTCGCTTTCACGCCCGCCAATCTGGAATGGGCGCAGGCGCAGATCACCAAATATCCCGAGGGGCGTCAGGCATCCGCGGTCATTCCGCTGCTGTGGCGCGCGCAGGAACAAGAAGGCTGGCTGTCGCGTCCGGCCATTGAGGGCGTCGCAAAGATGCTCGACATGGCCTCGATCCGGGTGCTGGAGGTCGCGACCTTCTACTTCATGTTCCAATTGCAGCCCGTGGGCACCGTTGCGCATATTCAGGTCTGCGGCACCACATCCTGCATGATCTGCGGCGCCGAGGATCTGATCGCGGTCTGCAAGGACAAGATCGCGCCCAAGGCGCATCAGGTTTCCGCCGATGGCCGGTTCTCCTGGGAAGAGGTCGAATGCCTCGGCGCCTGCACGAACGCGCCTATGGCCCAGATCGGCAAGGATTATTACGAAGATCTGACCGCCGAGAAACTGGCCGATCTTCTGGATGCGATGGGCCAAGGCGAAGTGCCGGTGCCGGGTCCGCAGAACGGGCGCTTTTCATGCGAGCCGCTGGGCGGGCCGGTGGTGTTGACCGAAGGGGCCGATGACCGCCCGGAGCGCAACGCCTCTGTCGCGCTGGCGCTGGAACTGGGCGACACGCTGAAGCGGATCGACGGGACCGAAGTGCCGCTGACCACCCCGTGGCAGCAGGACGGGCAGGCGACCGAAGCCGGGTCCGAAGGGCCGATTTCCAACACTGACGCCGATGATGACGACACCCGGTCCGACGGCGCGTCCGTGGACGATACCGGCATCGACAAGCGCGAAGCCCCGGTGCATTCCGCCGCCGAAGTGGCCGAGGATGTGACCCCCGCCGAGCAAGGCGACGACACTCCCGACACCGCACGCGGCCAGTCCATGCAAGAGGGCAGCGACACGGGCGCGGAGGAGAAAGCCGCCGCTGCTGGCACCGATCACGTCACCGCCGAGGGCACCGCCAACCCGCCTGCCGACACGCCCGAAGATCCCAGCGTCGATGCGGGGAATGTGGATGCGGGACCCGCGAAATCCGCGACCCCCAAAACCGCGCCCGCCAAAACTGAGACGGCGAAATCGGGGACCGCGAAATCGGGGGCCCCGGCGTCTGGCAGCACGACATCTGAAGACGCGCGCGACGCACGCGCGACCGCCAAGACGCAGGGCGGCGCTGGCAAAGCCAGTTCCACCCCGACAGACAGCCAGACCAACGCGGACGCCTCAAACGACGCAGACGACCTGAAAGCAGTGCTCAAGGCCGAGGAGACGCCCAACGCCTCCGAAGACGACGCCGAGACAGGCACCCGCCCCGATGCGTTGGATGGCCCGCGCGATGGCAAGGCCGACAACCTGAAGGAAATCAAAGGCGTCGGTCCGAAACTTGAAACCCAGCTGAACGAAATGGGCATCTACCATTTCGAGCAGATCGCCAATTGGACCACCGATGAAATCGCATGGGTCGATACCCATCTCGTTGGCTTCAAGGGCCGCGTGACCCGTGACGATTGGGTGGCGCAGGCCAAGACCCTCGCCGCTGGTGGCGATACCGAGTTTTCCAAACGCGTCGACAAGGGTGATGTATACTGACCCATGATGCAGCGGCCTGACATCTCCATGCGCCGGGGCGCGCGGACCGGAGCCCGGCAATGACCGGTCCCCGGCTCTCCCCCGACGAACGCCGTGCGAATACCGCGCGGCGTGGCCGGTTGGTGGCGATTGTCATCGCCGCGACCGGGCTGTTGTGGATCGGTGCCAATGCTTTGGGCGTCAGCCTCGGCTGGAGCCATTCGACCATGGCCTTTTTCGACCTCGCCGCGCTCGCCGGATTTCTCTGGGCGATGATCGTGACTTATCAGATCTGGCGCAAAAGCCGTCAGTAAGACCCGAAGGACACTGCAATGCTGAAAGACCAGGACCGGATCTTCACCAATCTCTACGGCATGCATGACCGCACCCTTGCCGGGGCGCAGGGGCGTGGCCATTGGGACGGCACCGCCGGCATCCTCGAAAAGGGCCGCGATTGGATCATCGACGAGATGAAAGCCAGCGGCCTGCGAGGCCGTGGCGGCGCGGGCTTCCCGACCGGGCTGAAATGGTCCTTCATGCCGAAGGAAAGCGATGGCCGCCCGCATTTCCTTGTCGTCAATGCCGATGAATCCGAACCCGCGACCTGCAAGGACCGCGAAATCATGCGCCACGATCCGCATACGCTGATCGAAGGCTGCCTGATCGCCAGTTTCGCGATGGGCGCGCATGCCGCCTATATCTACATCCGTGGCGAATATATCCGCGAACGCGAAGCGCTACAGGCCGCGATTGACGAGGCCTATGACGCGGGGCTCGTGGGTCGCAACGCTTCTGGCTCCGGCTGGGATTTCGACATCTACCTGCATCACGGCGCAGGGGCCTATATCTGTGGCGAGGAAACCGCCCTGATCGAAAGCCTTGAGGGCAAGAAGGGCATGCCTCGGATGAAGCCGCCTTTCCCGGCAGGGGCGGGGCTTTATGGCTGCCCGACGACCGTGAACAACGTCGAATCGATTGCCGTAGTGCCCACGATCCTGCGCCGTGGCGGCGAGTGGTTTTCGTCCTTCGGGCGGCCCAATAACGCGGGCACGAAGCTCTTCGCGATCACCGGCCATGTGAACACGCCCTCGGTGTTCGAAGAAACCATGTCGATGTCGGTCAAGGAAATGATCGAGCGGCATGGCGGCGGCATTCGCGGCGGCTGGAAGAACCTGAAAGCGATCATCCCCGGCGGCGCGTCCTGCCCGATCCTGCCGGCAGAAGCCTGCGAAGACGCAATCATGGATTTCGACTGGATGCGCGAGAATAAATCCTCGCTCGGCACCGGCTGCATGATCGTGATGGACAATGACACCGACGTGGTGAAGGCCGTCTGGCGCCTGACCAAGTTCTTCAAACATGAAAGCTGCGGTCAGTGCACGCCATGCCGCGAAGGCACCGGCTGGATGATGCGGGTCATGGACCGGCTTGTCACCGGTGAGGCGGAGGTCGAGGAAATCGACATGCTGCTCGACGTGTCCAAGCAGGTCGAAGGCCACACCATCTGCGCGTTGGGCGATGCGGCGGCTTGGCCGATCCAAGGTTTGATCCGTCACTTCCGCAACGAAATCGAAGACCGCATCAAGCATAAGCGCACCGGCCGCGTCAGCGCCGTTGCGGCGGAATAATCGCGCGGATCACCTGACATGATGCAGCCTTCCTTCCCCCACGGCGATCCCGCCCCGCAGCCCGGCCCTTGCGCCGGGGCGGTGTGCGATTTGTCGCGTGGGGCGGGGCGGTTGCATGGCGCGGTTGATGCGCTGCGCGATACCGGATTCGTGCATGGTGCGGGGCTTGACCTCAGCGCCGAATGGACCGATCACGACGACACGACCCCCGGCATGGATCACCGCCCGCAGAGGCGCCTTGCAGGGACAAATCGCCCGCTGACGGGCGGTTTCCGCCAAGGCCCGCTGAAGGGCACGGAAATAAAGCGCCCGGTCACGGGCCATAACGACACGATGGGACAAATGTGGGATCACCCGACCCTTGGTTGCGCCGATGTGACAGGAGCGCGCAAGACGCTCCGGCTCGCGCCGATCACGGGTCAGACGGCAGACAGGCCGCGCGCCGCTGCCATCACAGGAGACCGTTACGCATGACCATTCGCACCACCACCCGCAGCCTTGCGCTGTCCGCCCTCATGGCCCCCGTCCTCATGATGTCGGCCACACATGGCGCTGCGGCCTCGCTGGCGGAAAACAAGACCATCAATGACGGGCTGTTTTCGATTGCCGCCGCGGATGAGATCCGCAAGACCTGCCCGTCCATCGACGCGCGCATGCTCAAGGCGCTTGGCTTCTTGAACTCGTTGGAAAGCCACGCGCGCCAGCAGGGCTATTCCAAGCGCGAGATCGACGCCTTCGTGGACAGCAAGTCCGACAAGAAACGACTGGAACAACGCGCCGCCGATTATCTGGCGGCCAAAGGCGCGGTAAGCGCCCGACCCGAGACCTATTGCACCGTGGGCCGCGCCGAGATCGCGGCCAATTCCCAGATCGGTGCGCTGCTGAGAGCGAAGTGAGCCAACATGACCGACCTTCGAAAGATCATCATTGACGGCAAAGAGCTGGAAGTCGATCCGGCGATGACCCTGATTCAGGCCTGCGAGCAGATCGGCGTGGAAATTCCGCGCTTCTGCTACCATGAGCGCCTGTCAATCGCGGGCAATTGCCGGATGTGTCTGGTCGAAGTCGTGGGCGGTCCGCCGAAACCTGCGGCGTCCTGCGCGATGCAGGTCAAGGATCTGCGCCCCGGCCCCGAAGGCGCGCCGCCGGTCATCAAGACCAACTCGCCCATGGTCAAGAAGGCCCGCGAGGGGGTGATGGAGTTCTTGCTCATCAACCACCCGCTCGATTGCCCGATCTGCGATCAGGGCGGCGAATGCGACCTGCAAGATCAGGCGATGGCCTATGGCGTCGACTTCTCCCGCTACCGCGAGCCCAAGCGCGCGACCGAGGATCTGGACCTCGGCCCGCTGGTGGAAACGCATATGACGCGCTGCATTTCCTGCACCCGTTGCGTGCGCTTCACGACCGAAGTGGCGGGCATCACCCAGATGGGCCAGACCGGGCGCGGTGAGGATGCGGAAATCACCGCTTATCTGAACGAGACGCTCGATTCGAACCTGCAGGGCAATATTATCGACCTCTGCCCGGTGGGCGCGCTGGTGTCGAAGCCCTATGCCTTTACCGCCCGCCCGTGGGAATTGACCAAGACCGAGTCGGTCGATGTGATGGATGCGCTCGGCTCCTCGATCCGGGTGGATACCAAGGGTCGCGAAGTGATGCGCATTCTGCCGCGCAACCATGACGGCGTGAACGAGGAATGGATTTCTGACAAGACGCGCTTTGTCTGGGACGGCCTGCGCCGTCAGCGTCTCGACCGGCCTTATATCCGCGAAAACGGCAAGCTGCGTCCGGCAGGCTGGGGTGAGGCGCTCGCCGCCGCCGCCGGTGCGATCAAGGGTGCCTCGAAACTGGCCGGCCTGGTCGGGGATCTCGCCCCGGCTGAGGCGGTCTATGCGCTCAAACAGCTGGTCGAAGGGCAGGGCGGCTCCGTCGAATGCCGCACCGATGGCGCGAAACTGCCCGCGGGCAACCGGTCGGGCTATGTCGGCACCGCGTCGATTGAGGATATCGATCACGCCCGCCACATCCAGATCATCGGCGCCAACCCGGCGATTGAGGCCCCCGTGCTGAACGCGCGCATCCGCAAGGCGTGGCTGCATGGGGCCGAGGTCGGCCTGCTGGGCGAAGCCGCCGATCTGACCTATGAGCACCACCATGTCGGCAGTGACCGCAAGGCGCTGCAAAAGCTGCTGGATCATGATTTCGACAAGGTGCGCGAAGAGCCATCGGTGATCATCGTCGGCCAAGGCGCGATTCGCGAAGCCGACGGCGCGGCGGTCCTCGCCGCCGCGATGAAGCTGGCCGAACAGACCGACAGCCGTCTTCTGGTGCTTCACACCGCTGCCAGCCGTGTGGGCGCGATGGATCTGGGCGCGGTGACCGAAGGCGGGCTTGATGCCGCCATCGACGGCGCGGATGTGATCTATAACCTTGGCGCGGATGAGATTGAAATCGCTGCCGGGGCTTTCGTGATCTATCAGGGCAGCCATGGGGATCGCGGCGCACATCGCGCGGATCTGATCCTGCCCGGCGCCGCCTATACCGAGGAAGGCGGCCTGTTCGTGAATACCGAAGGCCGCCCGCAGCTGGCCTTCCGCGCCGGATTCGCACCGGGCGAGGCCAAGGAAAACTGGGCCATCCTGCGTGCGCTTTCGGCGGAGCTGGACGCGGTCCTGCCCTTCGACAGCTTGGCGCAGCTGCGCCAGCAGATGGTCGACGCCGTGCCGCATTTGGCGCTGATCGACGAGCTGATGGAAAACGAATGGCAGCCGCTTGATGCGGGCACTCTGGGCGACGCGAGCTTCCGCGGAGCAGTGACGGATTTCTACCTCACCAACCCCATCGCCCGCGCCTCGCAATTGATGGCGGAATTGTCGCAGAACGCCCGCGCCCGTCACTCCGCGCCGATCGCGGCCGAGTGACGGTGACCGCGTGGCCCGGATCCTCCGTTCCCTTTGGCTGCCTGTCTGCACGGCGCTCGCGCTTGCAGCTTGCAGCGATGCGGAAACGGATGCGTCCCGCAGCGCCGAAGGCGTGTTCGAGCCGGGATACCGGGGAATCGACACGCGGCTGCTGGACGGTGATCTGGTGAGTTTTGTTGTGGAAATGAGCGGCGCGCGGGGCTCCCGCGATGTCGAAGACTACGCGCGCTGCGCTGCAGCGCAATATACCCTGATCCGTGGGTACGGTTTTGCACGTCACGTGCGGACAAGGACGGCGGAAGAGGGTGGCATTTGGCGGGCGGATGCTGTTTACACCATCTCGCCAGCACTCCCCCAGGGGCTACAGACCATCGACGCGGAAGTGACGGTGGCCGACTGCACCGAACGGGGAATACCCACGGTCTGAGGATGAAGGCAGAATGGCAGAATTCATAGCAACCCCTTTTGGAAGCCTGCTGCTGATCGTGCTGCAATGCCTGCTCGTTGTGGCGTTCGTAATGATCAGCCTGCTGTTTCTGGTCTATGGTGACCGTAAGGTCTGGGCCGCCGTGCAGATGCGCCGCGGGCCAAACGTCGTGGGGGTCTTCGGGCTTCTGCAATCGGTGGCCGACGCGCTGAAATACGTCACGAAGGAAGTGGTCATTCCCGCCGGCGCTGACAAGGCGGTGTTCATACTCGCGCCGCTGACAAGCTTCGTGCTCGCCATGATCGCATGGGCGGTGATTCCTTTCTCGGACGGCTGGGTGCTGTCCAACATGAATGTCGCCGTTCTTTATGTCTTCGCCGTCTCCTCGCTTGAGGTTTACGGCGTGATCATGGGCGGCTGGGCGTCGAACTCGAAATACCCGTTCCTGGGCTCGCTGCGCTCCGCCGCGCAGATGATTTCCTATGAGGTGTCGATCGGCCTGATCATCATCGGGGTCATCATCTCGACCGGGTCGCTGAACTTCTCTGACATCGTGCGCGCGCAGGATGGCGATCTGGGGCTGCTGAACTGGTATTGGCTGCCGCATTTCCCGATGGTGTTCTTGTTCTTCATCTCGGCGCTGGCGGAAACCAACCGCTCGCCGTTTGACCTGCCGGAAGCTGAATCCGAACTCGTCGCCGGTTATCAGGTCGAATATTCGTCGACGCCGTTCCTGTTGTTCATGGCCGGGGAATATATCGCCATCTTCCTGATGTGCGCGCTGACCTCGATCCTGTTCTTTGGCGGCTGGCTGTCGCCCATCCCCGGCCTGCCTGACGGCGCGTTCTGGATGGTGCTGAAGATGGCGTTCTTCTTCTTCATGTTCGCCATGGTGAAGGCCATCGTGCCCCGCTACCGCTACGACCAGCTGATGCGGCTGGGGTGGAAAGTATTCCTGCCCTTCTCGCTGTTCTGGGTCGTCCTTGTTTCTTTCCTTGCGCATTACGGCGCGTTCTGGGGCGCCTATGCGCGCTGGACCACCGGAGGCTGATCACATGACTGCAATCGACTGGACCCGCGCGACCAAGTATTTCCTGCTGATGGACTTCTTTACGGGGTTCAAGCTGGGGTTCCGCTACTTCTTTGCGCCGAAGCCCACGCTGAACTACCCGCATGAGAAAGGCGCGCTGAGCCCGCGTTTCCGTGGCGAACATGCGCTGCGCCGCTATCCCAATGGCGAAGAGCGCTGCATCGCATGTAAACTCTGCGAAGCGATCTGCCCGGCGCAGGCCATCACCATCGATGCCGAGCCGCGCGAAGATGGCTCCCGCCGGACCACGCGCTACGACATCGACATGACGAAATGCATCTATTGCGGTTTCTGTCAGGAAGCCTGCCCGGTGGATGCCATCGTCGAGGGGCCAAATTTCGAATTCTCGACCGAGACCCGCGAGGAGCTGTTCTACGACAAGACCAAGCTTCTGGAAAACGGCGATCGCTGGGAAGCCGAGATTGCCCGCAATCTCGAATTGGATGCGCCCTACCGATGAGCGATGATTTCTCGAAACTTTTTCAGCAGATGTGGGAGCAGGGCCAGCAGATGACCCGCAGCCTCAATCCTGCCATGGAAGCCTATCAGGGCAAGGGGTTCGAGAACCTGTTTCCCACCATGCCGAAAGACATGATGGAGATGTATTTCGGCAAGACCTTCAACGCGGATGGGCTGGACGCCAAGACCCGTCTGCTGCTGACGCTGGGCGCGCTGACCGTATTGGGCGCGCAGGCCGAGGCCCAGATCAAGATGACGGTGCGCCACGCGCTGGAAGCCGGGGCGACCGATAAGGAAATCGCCGGCACCATCGCGCAGATGTCGATGTTCGGCGGCGTCCCGGCCATGACCAAGGCGATGGAGCTTGCACAAAGCGTCATCGCCGAGAAAGAGGAAAAGTAGCGCCATGAGTGTCGCGGATCTCGCATTCTACGCCTTCGCCATCACCATCGTCCTTGCCGGACTTCTTGTGGTGATCGCGCGCAACCCGGTCCATTCGGTGCTGTGGCTGATCCTGGCCTTTCTCAGCGCGGCGGGGCTGTTTGTCCTGCTGGGCGCGGAATTCGTCGCGATGCTGCTTGTCATTGTCTATGTCGGCGCGGTCGCGGTGCTTTTCCTCTTCGTCGTCATGATGCTCGACGTGGATTTCGCGGAATTGCGGGCGGAGATGGCAAAATACATGCCATTGGCGCTGGTGATCGGGGTGATCTTGCTGCTGGAACTGGGCATGGCTTACGGCGCATGGACCACCGCCGACGGGGTGGAACGCGCGGCAACTCTGGGTGATATCCCGGTGTCCGAGATGCAGAATACCGCAGCATTGGGTCTGCTGGTCTATGACCAGTATCTGATCCTGTTTCAGTTGGCGGGGCTGATCCTGCTGGTGGCGATGATCGGGGCGATTGTTCTGACGCTGCGCCACCGTCCGGATGTCAAACGCCAGAATGTGCTGGCGCAGATGTATCGCGACCCGGCCAAGGCGATGGAGCTGCGCGACGTGAAACCCGGCCAGGGACTTTGATCCCCTGGCAAAGCTGGGTCGCCATCGGCATTGCGCTGGCGATCCCGCCTGTCGCCGCTGCGCGACGCAAACGGAACAAGCGGGTGCTCATACCCGCATTCGCCCTGACGCTGGGGGCCATAGGCTTCGGCGTTGCGGGCATACTGAACTGAGGGACAAGGACAGATGGTCGGACTTGAAAGCTATCTCACCGTCGCGGCGGCGCTGTTCGTCATCGGGATTTTCGGCATCTTCCTGAACCGGAAGAACGTCATCATCATCCTGATGTCGATCGAACTGATCCTGCTGTCGGTCAACATCAACCTCGTCGCCTTCTCCGCCTTCCTGTCGGATATGACGGGGCAGGTGTTCACGCTCTTCGTGCTGACCGTCGCCGCGGCAGAAGCCGCCATCGGCCTTGCCATCCTCGTCTGTTTCTTCCGCAACCGTGGCACGATCGCGGTGGAAGACGTCAATAACATGAAAGGCTGAGGCAGATGGAAACGATCATCCTCTTCGCCCCGCTGATCGGGGCGCTCATCTGTGGCTTCGGCTGGCGCCTCATCGGGGAACAGGCCGGGCAGGTCATTGCCACCGGGCTTTTGTTCCTTGCCGCGCTGCTCAGCTGGATCGTCTTCTTCGGCTTTGACGGCACGACCGAAGAAATCCAGATCATGCGCTGGATCGAAAGCGGCAGCCTCGCCACCGATTGGGCGATCCGCATGGACCGGTTGACCGCGATCATGCTGATCGTCGTGACCACCGTGTCTGCGCTCGTGCATCTCTACAGCTTCGGCTACATGGCCCATGACGAGAATTTCCGCGACACGGAGAACTACAAGGCGCGTTTCTTCGCCTATCTGTCGTTCTTTACCTTCGCGATGCTGATGCTCGTGACCTCCGACAACCTTGTGCAGATGTTCTTTGGTTGGGAAGGCGTGGGCGTCGCCTCCTACCTGCTGATCGGCTTCTACTACCGTAAGCCCTCCGCCGGGGCCGCCGCGATGAAGGCGTTCATCGTCAATCGCGTCGGCGACTTCGGCTTCGCGCTGGGGATCTTCGGTCTCTACTTCCTCGTGGATTCCATCGCGTTTGACGACATTTTTGCCGCCGCGCCGCAGATCGCGGAAACGCAGATCAGCTTCCTCTGGACGGAATGGAACGCCGCCAACCTGATTGCCTTCCTGCTGTTCGTCGGCGCGATGGGCAAATCGGCACAGCTCTTCCTGCACACGTGGCTGCCCGACGCGATGGAAGGCCCGACGCCCGTGTCGGCGCTGATCCACGCCGCGACGATGGTGACAGCGGGCGTGTTCCTTGTCTGCCGCATGTCGCCGCTGATGGAATTCGCGCCTGAGGCCACGACGTTCATCACCTATATCGGCGGGTTCACCGCGCTGTTTGCGGCCTCCGTCGGCTTGGTGCAGACCGATATCAAGCGTGTGATCGCCTATTCGACCTGTTCGCAGCTGGGCTATATGTTCGTCGCCGCCGGCGTTGGCATGTATTCCGCCGCGATGTTCCACCTGTTCACGCATGCCTTCTTCAAGGCGATGCTGTTCCTTGGCGCGGGCTCCGTGATCCACGGGATGCACCACGAGCAGGATATGCGGAACTACGGCGCCCTGCGTAAGAAACTGCCCTATACCTATTGGGCGATGATGATCGGCACGCTGGCCATCACCGGCGTCGGCATTCCGCTGACCACCATCGGGTTCGCGGGCTTCCTGTCGAAAGACGCGATCATCGAAAGCGCCCATGCCGCGGGCACGCCCGCCGGTATGGTGGCCTTTGTGCTGCTGGTTGTGGCGGCGGCGATGACGTCGTTCTACTCCTGGCGCCTGATCTTCCTCACCTTCTACGGTAAGGCGCGGGGCGATAAGCACACCCATGAGCACGCCCATGAAAGCCCGACGGTCATGCTGATCCCGCTTGGGGTGCTGTCGCTCGGCGCGATTTTCGCGGGCATGCTGTGGTATGGCTCCTTCTTCGGGCATACTGATCAAGTGGCGAAGTTCTACGGCATTCCCTTGGCCGCCGAAGAAACCCATGCCGAGGCTGAGGCCGAAGGCACGGAGGATACCGCGATTGCCCGCCTCGCCGAAGGCGAAGGCGAAGGCGCCGATCACGCGGAAACCGATGCGGTCGAACCTGCCGAACATGTCACCGAAGCCGAACATGGCGAGGCGGCCGAAGGCGGGCATCACTATGCATTCGGCGGCGAGCCGGGCGATGGCGCTCTCTACTTCGGGCCGGAAAACCACATCCTCGACGAAGCGCATGCCAGCCCCAAGCTGGTGAAAGCCTCGCCGTTCTTTGCCATGCTCTTCGGGCTGGTGCTGGCGTGGTGGATGTATATCCAGAACCCGTCGCTGCCCGGCCGCTTGGCCAAAAACCAGAGCCACCTTTATCAGTTCCTGCTGAACAAGTGGTATTTCGACGAGATCTATAACGTCATCTTCGTGCGGTCGGCGCATGGCCTTGCGCGCTTCTTGTGGAAGCGTGGCGATGGCACCGTCATCGACGGCGGCATCAACGGGCTGGCCATGGGGATCATTCCCTTCTTCACCCGGCTCGCGGGCCGGGCGCAGTCTGGCTACCTGTTCCATTACGCATTCGCGATGGTTCTCGGAATTGCAGTCCTGATCACCTGGATGGCGATCAGCGGAGGAGCTGAATAATGGACAACCTCCTGTCGATCATCACCTTCATCCCGCTGATTGCGGCGCTGATCCTGGCGTTCTTTCTGCGGGGCGAGGATGAGGCCGCGCAGCGCAACGCCAAATGGCTGGCGCTGATCGCGACTTCCGCGACCTTCCTTGTGTCGCTCTTCGTGATCTTCCAGTTCGATCCGGAAAACACCGGCTTCCAGTTCGTGGAAGAACGCGAATGGCTGCTGGGCCTGACCTATAAGATGGGCGTTGACGGGATTTCGGTTCTGTTCGTGATGCTCACCACCTTCACCATGCCGCTGGTCATCGCCGCCAGCTGGAACGTGAATGTCCGCGTCAAGGAATACATGATTGCCTTCCTGATGCTGGAGACGCTGATGCTTGGCGTGTTCTGCGCGCTGGATCTGGTCCTGTTCTACATGTTCTTCGAGGCTGGCCTGATCCCGATGTTCCTGATCATCGGCATCTGGGGCGGGGCGAACCGCATCTATGCCAGCTTCAAGTTCTTCCTCTATACCTTCCTCGGCTCCGTGCTGATGCTGGTGGCGATGATCGGCATGTATGTCGATGCGGGCACCACCGATATCGCGCTGCTACTGGAGCATGACTTCTCCACCGGCGGGTTGCAGATTGCGGGCTTCCAGATCGTGGGCGGGTTGCAGACGCTGCTGTTCCTCGCGTTCTTTGCCAGCTTCGCGGTCAAGATGCCGATGTGGCCGGTCCATACATGGCTGCCCGACGCCCACGTTCAGGCGCCCACCGCAGGCTCGGTCGTGCTGGCCGCGATCCTGCTGAAAATGGGCGGCTACGGGTTCTTGCGCTTCTCGCTGCCGATGTTCCCGGTGGCCTCCGACCTCATGGCGCCCTTCGTGCTGTGGCTGTCGGCCATCGCCATCGTCTACACCTCGCTCGTTGCGCTGGCGCAATCGGACATGAAGAAGCTCATCGCCTATTCGTCGGTCGCCCATATGGGCTATGTCACCGCCGGGATTTTCGCGGCCAATCAGCAGGGCGTCGATGGCGCGATTTTCCAGATGCTGAGCCACGGCTTCATTTCGGGCGCGCTGTTCCTCTGCGTCGGCGTCATCTATGACCGGATGCATACCCGCGAAATCGACGCATATGGCGGATTGGTGAACCGGATGCCGGCCTATGCCGCGATCTTCATGTTCTTTACCATGGCCAATGTCGGCCTGCCGGGCACCTCGGGCTTCATCGGGGAATTCCTGACGCTTGTCGGCATCTTCCAGGTCAACACCTGGGTGGCGATGGTCGCGACGAGCGGCGTGATCCTGTCCGCGGCCTATGGCCTGTGGCTCTACCGCCGGGTCGTGTTCGGTGACCTGATCAAGGAAAGCCTGAAATCGATCAGCGACATGACCACCCGCGAGAAGGCGATTTTCGCGCCGCTGGTCTTCATGACCTTGCTGCTGGGCGTTTACCCGGCGCTGGTCACCGACGTGATCGGGCCGACGGTCGGCGAACTTGTCGCCGGGATCGAAACCGACGTGGCCGCCTATGCCCCCGACACTGCAGAGGTCCAAGTGGCCGAGACCGGAGATCACTGAGCGATGACATCCGCAGATTTAACCATCATCCTCCCCGAGATCGCGCTGGCGGTTTACGCGATGGCCGCGCTGCTATTCGGCGTCTACACCACCAAGGATAAGGCCGCGCCGCTGCTGGTCTGGACCACCTCTGCCGTGCTGGTCGCGGTGGCGATCTGGGTCGGGCTGTCGGGCAACGGCACGCAGCAGGCCTTTGGCGGGCTGTTCATCGATGACGGGTTCGCCCGCTTCGCCAAAGTCGTGGCGCTGCTGTCGGCGGCGGTCGTGCTGGTCCTGTCGATGGACTTCATGACGACCCGCGATCTGCTGCGGTTCGAATATCCCATCCTCGTCACGCTGGCGCTGGTCGGCATGATGGTCATGGTGTCCTCGGGCAACCTGATGACGCTTTACATGGGGTTGGAACTGCAATCGCTCGCGCTTTATGTTGTCGCCGCCCTGCGCCGTGACAGCGTGAAATCGACCGAAGCGGGCCTGAAGTATTTCGTGCTGGGCTCGCTCAGCTCCGGCATGCTGCTGTACGGCGCCTCGCTGACCTACGGGTTCGCGGGCACGACCCAGTTCGAGGGCATCTACCTCGCCGCCGGGGATCAACTGCCGCTCGGCCTGCTGTTCGGTCTGGTCTTCCTGCTCGCCGGTCTGGCGTTCAAGGTCTCCGCCGCGCCGTTCCACATGTGGACCCCCGACGTCTATGAGGGCTCGCCCACGCCGATCACCGCCTTCTTCGCCACGGCACCGAAGGTCGCGGCCATGGCGCTGCTGGCGCGGGTCGTCTATGGCGCGTTCGGCGGGGCCACTGCCGATTGGGGTCAGATCATCGCGCTGCTGGCTGTGCTGTCGATGTTCCTGGGCTCCATCGCTGCCATCGGTCAGCGCGACATCAAACGCCTGATGGCCTATTCCTCGATTGCGCATATGGGCTACGCGCTGGTGGGCCTTGCCGCCGGGACCGCCGCCGGGGTGCAGTCGATGCTGCTTTACATGGCGATCTACGTCACCATGAATATCGGCGTCTTCGCCTTCATCCTGACGATGGAGCGTGACGGCCGCCATGTGACGGAAATCGGCGCGCTGTCGATGCTGTCCAAGCGCGAGCCGATTAAGGCGCTGGCGATCCTGATGCTGATGTTCTCGATGGCCGGTGTGCCGCCGATGGCGGGCTTCTTCGC
Organism: Marinobacter sp.; assembly: GCA_040119125.1. Taxonomy (GTDB): domain Bacteria; phylum Pseudomonadota; class Alphaproteobacteria; order Rhodobacterales; family Rhodobacteraceae; genus Pacificitalea. The sequence continues at coordinate 79,273 of JBEDTR010000007.1, read as the reverse complement.
CAAATTCGCGGTCTTCTCCGCCGCCGTCGATGCCGGACTGGGCTGGCTCGCCGTGGCCGGGGCCGTCGCGTCCGCGATCGGGCTTTACTACTACCTGCGCATCGTTTTCCTGATGTATTTCGGCAAGGACGAGGACGCCGCCATCGACGGGTCCATGGGCATGATCCAATGGGGCGTGCTGATGGCCTCCGCCGCGATCATGCTGCTGGGGGTGGTGAACCTCTTCGGGGTCGACGGACTGGCGGGCGCGGCCGCGCTGGCCCTCGTCAACTGACGCCTTGGCCCCGTCCGACGCACAGATGAGCGACACACAGATGAAATGGCCCGACCGGTATGGTCGGGTCATTTTGCATGAGACCGACAGCACCAATGCCGAAGCCGCCCGGCGCATTGCGGAACTGTCCGGCCCCACATGGATCATGGCCCGGATGCAGACCGCCGCGCGCGGTCGGCGCGGGCGGCCATGGGCCAATCCGGTGGGCAATTTCGCGGCGACGCTGGTGCTGCGCAATCCCGGAGCGCCGGGGCAGGCGGCGCTGCGCTCCTTCACCGCGGCGCTGGCCCTCCATGAGGCGTTTGTCACCGCCACCGGACGGCCCGGCTCCTTCGCGCTGAAATGGCCCAATGACGTGCTGCTGAACGGCGGTAAGGTCGCGGGCATCCTGCTGGAAAGCCTGCAACACGGGCCCGCCAGCGCCCCGCAGGCCGGGCTTGCCATCGGCATCGGGGTAAACCTCGCCACCGCGCCCGATCCGGGGCAGGTGGAGCCGGGCGCGCTGCGGCCTGTGTCGCTTTTGTCGGAAACCGGCACATCCATCGACCCGGAGGATTTCCTCGACATCCTCGCGCCTGCCTTTGCCCGGCTGGAAAGCCAATTCGCCAGCTACGGCTTTGCCCCTTTGCGCGCCGCATGGCTCGACCGCGCCGCCCGGCTGGGGGAGCCGGTGACCGCGCGCATGGGCTCCGAAACCGTCACGGGCACGTTCGAGACCATTGACGAGACCGGCCAGCTGGTGCTGCGCGGCTCCCACGGGGTGCGGCGGATCACGGCGGCCGAGATTTTCTTCTGACCACGCGATCTGGGAGGGCGCAGCATGCTGCTCTGTATCGACTGCGGCAACACCAACACCGTTTTCGCGATCTGGGACGGGACCGCGTTCCTGACCACGTTCCGCACGGCCACCGAACATCAGCGCACGGCGGATCAATATTACGTCTGGTATAGCGCGCTCATGGCCCATCGCGGGCTGGATGTGACCATCGATGCGGTGATCATCTCATCCACCGTGCCACGGGTCGTGTTCAACCTGCGGGTTTTCGCCGACCGCTATTTCAACACCCGGCCCTTGGTCGTGGGCCGCGAGGATTGCGCGCTGCCGCATATTCCGCGCGTCGATGTAGGCACGCAGGTCGGGCCCGACCGGCTGGTCAACACCGCCGGGGCCTATGACCGCCACGGTGGCAATCTGATCGTTGTGGATTATGGCACGGCCACGACCTTCGATGTGGTCGACGATGACGGCGCCTATGTGGGCGGGGTGATCGCGCCGGGCGTGAACCTCAGCCTTGAGGCGCTGCATCAGGCCGCCGCCGCGCTGCCTCATGTGGATGTGACGAAACCGCAGCGCGTGATCGGCACCAATACGGTCGCCTGCATGCAGTCGGGTGTGTTCTGGGGCTATGTCGGGCTGGTGCGCGGAATATGTGATCGGATTCGCGCCGAACGGGACCGTCCGATGCAAATCATCGGCACCGGAGGCCTTGCGCCCTTGTTCTCTCAGGGGGACGTGTTATTTGACCGCATCGAAGACGACCTGACCATGCATGGTCTCACCGTCATCCACGCCTATAACCGCGCGGCGGGTCAGGTGCAGGGATGACGGCGTTTTCGTTTCCGACAGTCGCGTCCTCTGCCAGCATGGCGCGCATCATTTGAAATTCGATGGGGCAGGCGACCCGCGCGGGCAACGCCACCCAAGACGCGCAAGAACAAGAACAGGACGAACGGGCATCATGAACAAAGCGGCAGACAGGCTGATCTATCTTCCTCTGGGCGGGGCCGGGGAGGTGGGCATGAACGCCTATGTCTACGGCTACGGCCCCGCCGGGCGCGAGCGCCTGATCCTTGTCGATCTGGGCGTGACCTTCCCCGACATGGACACCACGCCGGGGGTGGATCTGATCTTCCCCGACATGCAGTGGCTGATCGACCGGGTGGATCGTCTGGACGCGATCTTCATCACCCACGGCCACGAAGACCACATCGGCGCGCTGGGGCATTTCTGGAATGACCTGCGCGTGCCGGTCTATTGCCGCAACTTCACCGGCCATCTCGCACAGCGCAAGATGGAAGAGCACGGCGCCGATCCGAAGGCGATCAACATCGTCGGTGCCTATCCCCAGCAGGTGAAAGCCGGTCCCTTCTCCGTCAGCTTCGTGCCGATCAGCCATTCGATCCCCGAAAGCTCCGGCATGACAATCGACACGCCTGCGGGCCGCATTGTCCATACCGGCGATTTCAAGCTCGACACCCAGCCCGGCGTGGGCGAGCCCTTCGATCCCGATCTGTGGAAGCGCGTCGCGACCGAAAAGGGCGGCGTTCATGTCATGACCTGTGACAGCACCAATATCGGCGTGCCCCATGCGGGCCGGTCCGAGGTGACGGTCGGCCCCGACATCCGCGATCTGGTGAAATCCCAGCCCGGCATGATCGTCGCGACCACATTCGCATCGAATGTCGCGCGGGTGAAAACGCTGGCCGAGGCCGGTATCGCCGCCGGACGCTCCGTCTGTCTGATGGGCCGCGCGATGAAGCGCATGGTCTCCGTCGCCATCGAAACCGGTGTGTTGCAGGACTTCCCGTCCGTGATCGCGCCCGAAGAGGCCGGCGACATCCCGCGCGAAAACCTGATGCTGATCGTCACCGGCTCTCAGGGCGAACGCCGCGCGGCGTCGGCACAGCTGGCCCGCGGCAAATATCTGGGGCTGGAGCTGAAAGAAGGCGACAGCTTCCTGTTCTCCTCGAAAACCATTCCGGGCAATGAGCGCGGCGTGATCCAGATCATCAACAGCCTGTCCGAAAAAGGCGTTGAGGTCATCGACGACAGCTCCGGCCATTACCACGTCTCGGGCCACGCCAACCGGCCCGATCTGGAAGCGATGCATGACATCGTGCAGCCGAAAATCCTGATCCCGATGCATGGCGAACACCGCATGCTGCGCCGTCACGCGCAGGTCGCTGCGGATAAAGGCATGGCCAGCACCATCGCCGTCAACGGCACCATGCTGGACCTCACGGGGCCCAAACCCAAGGTCGCGGAATTCGTGGAAACGGGCCGCACCTATCTGGACGGCTCGGTCAAGATCGGCGCGCTGGACGGTGTCGTGCGCGACCGTATCCGCGCCGCGCTGAACGGGCAGGTGTTCCTGACCGTGCTCTTTGACGAAGACGACGCGCCGCTGGGCGAGCCTTGGGCCGAACTGGTCGGTCTGCCGGAAACCGGTCGCTCCAACGCGCCGCTGGTCGATCTGATCGAGGCCGATGTCGAGCAGTTTCTGGGACGTGCCGACCGGTCGACGATCCTTGACGATGATAAGCTCGACACCGCCCTGCGCCGTGCCGTGCGCCACCTCTCCCAGCAGGAGGTCGGCAAAAAGCCTGAGGTCACGGTGGTCATCAGCCGACTGGCCTGATCAGGCGCGGGTCGTGCGCGGCCCCGCCACCACCACCTTCGCCATACCAACCGCCCCCGCCCGGATCCCGCGCGGGGGCGTTTTTCTGTCAAATATCTTGCCAGACGCGTGACCAAGCGCCCAGACTGACGTTCATGTGGCGCATTGTGTTTCTAGTCATGGCGATCCTTGCGTCCCCGGCGCGAGCCTGTGATATCGCGCTGCTGCTTGCGGTCGATGTGTCCAGCTCCATCGACGCCGAAGAATACCGGCTTCAGATGGATGGCATGGCCGATGCCTTTGCCGACCCGGAAATCGCGGGCCGGCTGGTCGAGGGGCAGATCGCCGTCGCCGTGCTGCAATGGTCCGGCCCCGATGCGCAGGCATTGAGCCTGCCGTGGCAAAAGATGACCGATGCCGCCGCCGTCCGTGCGCTGTCGGCACGCACCCGCAGCCTGCCGCGCGCCTTCACCCGGTCGGGCACCGCGCCGGGAAACGCTATTCATGTGGCTCTCGCCTATTTGCGCAACGGCCCCGCCTGCGCCCGTCAGATCATCGACATCTCCGGCGACGGCACCGCCAATGCGGGAAAGTCCGCAGCCCATGCAAGCCGCGCGGCGGAGCGGGCGGGCGTCACCATCAATGGCATCGCGATCGAGCATATGGGGCTGTCCTTGACCAATTATTACCGTTGGCGGCTGACCACGATGGATGGATTTGTCGTGACCGCGCGCGGCCATCGCGACTACCCGCGTGCGATCCGTGCCAAGATTCTACGCGAAATCAGCAAGATCTTGGGTTGAACGGGCAGGGATGGCGCGCCCAACCCCGCGCTTGCCCCGACCGCGCAGGTCTGTCATTCCCCGTCAAAGGCTTTTATGCTTTTCTCGAATCCAACACTCACGGCAAGCGGCGCGTCTCATGACCCGAACGATCGACTATGGAAAACTGATGCATAATGCGATGCGGGGCCTCATTCAGGAGGTTCTGACCGACATCGCCACCCGTGGCACTTTGCCCGGGGAACATCATTTCTTCATCACCTTCGACACGACGCATCCCGATGTGGCCATCGCGGACTGGCTCCGCGACCGCTACCCCGAGGAAATGACCGTCGTGATGCAGCATTGGTTCGACAATCTCGACGTCACCAATGACGGGTTTTCGGTCACGCTGAATTTCGGCGATCAGGCCGAGCCGCTCTATATCCCCTATGACGCGATCCAGACCTTTGTCGATCCGTCCGTCGAATTCGGTCTGCGCTTCGAAAGCCACGATGACGACGACGATGATTACGACGACGATGACGAAGCCCCGATGGAAGAAGACGCCGAGCCCGAACAGCAGCGCGACGCCGAGGTCGTGAGCCTCGACAGCTTCCGCAAATAAGTTCGGAGCTCAGCACAGGCGCGCGTCACATTCCGCGCGCCTCTGAGCCACGTCTTGCATCTTCCCAAATCGCAACGGCTCTGCTAGCTCTTGCCCCATGAACGGCTGCATCTGCATCATCCGCATCTGCATTACCGACTGACATTCGTCAGGCGGGCCGCTTCCTTCGTTTCCAAAACCGATCGAGTTTGCTAATCCCGCCGCGCGACACGCGAGGAACGGACATGACCGAGATCAGGCTTTGGAATACCGCGAGCAAGCGCAAGGAGCCGCTCATCCCCATCCGCCCCGGCGCGGTGTCGATGTATGTCTGCGGTCCCACCGTCTATGACCGCGCGCATCTGGGCAATGCCCGCCCCGTGGTGGTGTTCGACACGCTCAACCGCCTGCTACGCCACGTCTATGGCGTCGATGCCGTGACCTATGTGCGCAACTTCACCGATGTGGACGATAAGATCATCGCCCGGGCGGAGGAGACAGGCCGCGACATCGCCCAGATCACCGGTGAGACGACCCAATGGTATCTGGACGACATGGCCGCCATCGGCGCGCTGGAGCCCGACGCCATGCCCCGCGCGACCGATTACATCCCCGCCATGGTCGCGATGATCGAAACCCTGATCGCGGGCGGTCATGCTTATCCGAAGCACGGTCACGTCTTATTCAGGGTTGAAAGCTTTGCAAATTACGGCAAGCTCTCGGGCCGCTCGGTCGAGGACATGATCGCCGGCGCCCGGGTCGAGGTCGCGCCCTATAAACGCAACCCGATGGATTTCGTGCTGTGGAAGCCCTCCGCCCCCGATCAGCCCGGCTGGGACAGCCCGTGGGGCCGAGGCCGCCCCGGCTGGCATATCGAATGCTCCGCCATGGCGCAGGAGCTGCTGGGCGACAGTTTTGACATCCACGGCGGCGGCAATGACCTGATGTTCCCGCATCATGAAAACGAGATCGCGCAAAGCTGCTGCGCCAATCCCGGCAGCGATTTCGCCCGGATCTGGATGCATAACGAAATGCTGTTGGTCGAGGGCAAGAAAATGTCCAAAAGCCTTGGCAATTTCTTCACCGTCCGCGAGCTTCTGGACCAAGGCGTGCCGGGCGAGGTCATCCGCTTCGTGTTCCTCTCCACCCATTATCGCAAGCCGATGGATTGGACCGCAAAGAAGGCATTGGACGCCGAGATGGCGATAACCAAGATGGCTCGGTCGCTGGGTGCCAACGGGTCACAGGCACTGGCTGAACTCACACCGGGAACGCCCTTCTCATGGGTGGTGGAACATCTAGCAAACGATCTTAACACTCATGCAGCGCTTACTGAACTACAGCGGAAGAACCTTAAAAAGCGGCTTCCGGGTGGAGCACTCCACGAGAGGCTCTCGGACCTCTACGCTACGCAGCTCCTGCTTGGGTTTGATCTCAAGAACCATGAGGCAGCAGTCGAGGCGGCCGCTAACCATGATAAAACGTTGGGTATTATACGTTCCACCCGCGCGGCGACGCTCCTCGACACCCTCGCCACCCGCCTCGCCGCTGCCCGCGACGCCGCCATGCAGTCCAAGGATTTCAGCCAGGTCGATCACCTGAAAACCGCGCTTCTCGCCGCCGGGGTGGAGGTGCGCATGTCCAAACAGGGCGTCGATCTGGTGCCGGGTCCGGGCTTCGATCCGGCGCAGTTGGAGGGGCTGGAATGACCCGCGAGCGTCTCTACCTTTTCGACACCACCCTGCGCGACGGGCAGCAGACCCAGGGCGTGCAGTTTTCACTGGCCGAAAAACAGCGCATTGCGACCCTGCTCGATGACCTCGGCATCGACCAGATCGAAGGCGGCTGGCCCGGCGCCAATCCCACCGACAGCGCGTTTTTCGAGGCCGTCCCGCCGCTCTCCCGCGCCACCATGACCGCCTTCGGCATGACCAAGCGCGCGGGCCGCTCGGCGGAAAATGACGATGTGCTGGCTGCCGTGCTGAACGCCAATACTCCGGCGGTGTGCCTCGTGGGCAAGACCCATGATTTCCACGTCTCCACCGCGCTTGGCATCACGCTGGACGAAAACCTCGAAAACATCGCCGCCTCATTGGCCCATTGCGTGGCGCAGGGCCGCGAGGCGCTGTTTGACGCCGAACATTTCTTTGACGGCTACAAGGCCAACCCCCGCTATGCGCTCGATTGTCTGCTGGCGGCGCGGGATGCGGGCACGCGCTGGATCGTGCTCTGCGACACGAATGGCGGCACCCTGCCTGCCGAGGTCGCGCGCATCACGGCGGAGGTCATCGCCGCCGGTATCCCCGGCGACCGGCTTGGCATCCACACCCATGACGATACCGGCAACGCCATCGCCAACACGCTTGCCGCAATCGATGCAGGCGCGCGGCAGGTGCAGGGCACGTTGAACGGATTGGGGGAGCGTTGCGGCAATGCCAACCTGATCTCCCTCATTCCCACGCTGCTGCTGAAAGAACCCTATGCCAGCCGTTTCGAGACGGGCGTTACCGTCGATGGGCTGAAGGGCCTGACCCGCGCCTCGCGCCTGCTCGATGACATGCTGAACCGGGTGCCGCGGAAAAGCGCGCCCTATGTCGGCGCCTCCGCCTTCGCGCATAAGGCCGGGCTGCATGCCTCCGCGATCCTCAAGGACCCCGCGACCTATGAACATGTGGAGCCCGGCATCGTCGGCAATGCCCGCATCATCCCGATGTCCAATCAGGCCGGTCAATCCAACCTGCGCGGGCGTCTGGAGGAGGCGGGCCTGAGCGTCGAAAAGGGCGATCCCCGGCTGGCCGCGATCCTTGATGAGATCAAGCTGCGCGAGGATGCGGGCTACAGCTACGACACCGCGCAGGCGAGTTTTGAATTGCTCGCCCGTCGCGCGCTCGGCCTGCTGCCCGATTATTTCGAGGTCAAACGCTACAAGGTCACGGTCGAGCGCCGCCGCAACAAGCGCAACCAGATCGTCAGCCTGTCAGAGGCCGTGGTGGTGGTGAAGGTCGGCGGCGAAAGGGTCATGTCCGTCTCGGAATCGACCGACGCATCCCGCATGGATCGTGGCCCCGTCAATGCGCTGTCCAAGGCGCTGGCCAAGGATCTCGGCCCCTATCAGACCTATATCGACGATATGAAACTGGTGGATTTCAAGGTGCGCATCACCAATGGCGGCACCGAGGCCGTGACCCGCGTCATCATCGACAGCGAGGATGGCGCGGGCCGGCGCTGGTCCACCGTCGGCGTGTCCGCCAATATAGTCGATGCCAGTTTCGAGGCGCTGCTTGATGCGGTCTGGTGGAAGCTCGTCCGCGACGGCGCGCCCGCGCCTGTCTCCGTTTCTGCTCCGGCTGCGACGGGGGCCATATCGTGAGCGCGCCCGCAACCGATCTCGACGCCTGCGCCGCGCTGGTGGCGCGCGCCGATCCCGACCGCTTTGCCACGCTGATGGCGGCGCCCGTGCCTGCCCGCGCTGCGCTGCTGCCGCTCTATGCGTTCAATGTCGAAGTGGCCCGCGCGCCATGGGTCACGCAGGAACCGATGATCGTCGAGATGCGCCTGCAATGGTGGCGCGACGTGCTGGACGAAATCGCCAGCGGCGGCCCGGTGCGCCGCCATGAGGTCGCAACCCCGCTCGCCGATACGCTGCGCACTCCCGGTCCGAATGGCGCGCCCGACCGGCTTGCCGCCGCACCGGCGCTGCTTGATGAGCTGGTCGCCGCGCGCCGCCGCGACACGGCGCAGATGCCCTTTGACGACCCGGAGGCCCTGCGCGCCTATCTCGATGCGACGGCAGGCAATCTGATGGTGGTGGCGGCGCTGCTGCTGGGCGATGCGCCGCAGACCCCCGTGCGGGCCATTGGCCGCGCCCACGGGCTGGCGCAATATCTGATGGCGGTGCCGGAGCTGGAGGCGCGCGGCAAGGCGCCGCTGCCCGATGGCCGTCCCGAAACCCTGCGCGCCCTTGCCCGCGAGGGCCGTGGCTGGCTGGCCGAAGGCCGCGCCGCCCGCCTGCCCAAACAGGTGCGCCCCGCGCTTTGGCCCGTATGGCAGGCTGATGCCATCCTGAAACGCGCCGCCACTGATCCCGCACGTGTAGGGCAGGGCGCGCTGGCGCCCAGCGAATTCTCCCGCCGCTTCGGGCTGCTGCGGCGCGGGCTGACCGGCGCGGTGTGACCCCGCTGGCGCTGACCTGACGGGCGGGCTGCGTGCTCGCCCCGCGCTGCGGCTACGATCTGCCCTAAATACACCCGCCGGGGGCGACCCTCACGCGCGGCGTCGGCGCACGGTCAGCCAGATCAGCGCCCCGCCCGCCAGCGCCAGAAACGGCACCATCGCCATGTTCACGGCCATCCAGCCCTGCACCACCGACCCGCCGGAGCAGTTCATCAGCCCGCCCGACGCCAGCGAGGCCAGCGTCACCAACCCGTAGACCAGCGCATCGTTCATACCCTGCACCATGCCGCGTTCCTCGGGGCGGTGCGATTGCGCCAGCAGCGTCGTCGCGCCGATAAAGCCGAAGTTCCAGCCAATGCCCAGCAGGATCAGCGTGCCGAAGAACTGCGACAGCGCCACACCGCTCAGCCCCACCAGCCCGGCAGCAGCCAGGATCACCAGCCCCGTGGCGATGATCTTCGGCGCGCCGAACCGGGCGATGAGATGCCCGGTGAAAAACGACGGCACGAACATCGCCAGCACATGCGCCGTCACGATATCGGACGCATTGCCGGTGCTGAACCCGCAGCCCACCACCGCCAGCGGGGTTGAGGTCATGACAAGGTTCATTAGTGCGTAGCTGACCATCGCGCAGATCACCGCCACGCCGATGGCCGGCGTGCGCAGCAACTGCATCCGCGTGCGTCCGGTGGGCGCATCGGGGCGCGGCGCGGGCGGGCGCGGGATGTCCAGCAGCGGAAACAGGATCAGCCCGATCGCATTCAGCCCGATTGCCGCCAGATAAGTGCCCATGAAGGTCACGGGCAGCGCCTCGGAGGTCAGCTTCACGATCTGCGGCCCGACCAGCGCGGCGATAAGCCCGCCTGCCATGACGTAGCTGATCGCCTTGGGCCGGAACGCGTCCGAGGCCGTGTCAGCCGCCGCAAATCGGTAAAACCCCTGCGCGGCGAAATAGATGCCGGTCAGAAATGCGCCCAGCAGCAGGATCAGGAACGAGCCGCTCCACACCCCCACCGCCGACAGCGCCGCGCCTGACGCGCCGCCCGCTGCGCCCACGAAGAACCCCGTGCGCCGCCCCCGCCGCTGCATCAGCGCCGAGATACGCGGCGCCGAAATCATCGAGCCCAACACCAATAGCGAGACGGGCAGGGTGGCCAGACAGGGGTTCGGCGCCAGCATCTGCCCCGCCAGCCCGCCAACCACGAAATGCAGCGGCATCTGCGCGCCTAGCAGGCCCTGCGACGCCACCAGCACCGCCACATTGCGCCGCGCCCGCCGCGCCATGTCGACACCCCCACCGGAGCCGCCGGGCTCTGGGCTGGCAGGTGCGGCGATATGCGGGGCGGTGTCATGGGTGCTCATGCAAATATCGCTACAGAGCGGCGACAGGTGCCGCAAGCGTGATCTCATGCGGCGAGCATGTAATTCGTTCTGGAAAGGCCGTGTCGGAGCGGGCGTTAATATTTCCCGAGCACACCGCCCAGCCCGCCACAATCACGCAAATTCGCGCTCAAACCGGGTCTAAATTCCCTGAACACTTTGTAAATTGTTTCGCACGCGAAACAATGCGGCAGCCTCTCTGACCCGAATCCCCACCGATGCGCGACAGCGCCCGAGTGCGCCCCCGCTCTCGAACAAGGCCGAAGGCCGCGAAAGCGAGCGCCTGCCCGTCCTCGCGGGCTGGCGCTTTGCCACCTCACGCTAACCACAGAGCGGGGAGTTGCTGGCACCATTAATCACACCCGCTCAGACGCAGCAGCGCCACCCCACGGGCAGGCTACTGTTGCGCATAGAGAGCGCGACCGAGATGTGGCGCTCTCTTCTTAAATGCGCCTCACCACCACATCCTCACTCCGCCGCGACCTTGCGCGGCTTCAGCATCGGCGCCAGATAATGACCGGTATGGCTCTCAGGCACTTCGGCGACCTGCTCCGGGGTGCCCATCGCAACGACCATGCCGCCCCCATCGCCGCCTTCGGGGCCGATGTCGATGATCCAATCGGCGGTCTTGATAACGTCGAGGTTATGCTCGATCACCACCACCGTATTGCCGCTCTCGACCAGTTCATGCAGCACTTCCAGCAGCTTGCGCACATCTTCGAAATGCAGGCCCGTCGTCGGCTCATCGAGGATATAGAGCGTCCGACCGGTGGAGCGTTTGGCCAGCTCCTTGGACAGTTTCACCCGCTGCGCCTCGCCGCCCGAAAGCGTCGTCGCCTGCTGGCCCACCTTGATATAGCCCAGACCGACCCGCATCAGCGCGTCCATCTTGTCGCGGATCGACGGCACGGCCTTGAAGAAGTCCTGCGCGTCCTCGACCGTCATATCCAGAACATCCGCGATGCTCTTGCCCTTGAACTTGATCTCCAGCGTTTCGCGGTTGTAGCGCGCGCCGCCGCAGGTTTCGCAGGTCACATAGACATCGGGCAGGAAGTGCATTTCGATCTTGATGACGCCGTCGCCCTGACAGGCCTCGCAGCGGCCCCCCTTGACGTTGAAGCTGAACCGCCCCGGTTTATAGCCGCGCGCCTTGGATTCCGGCAGACCGGCGAACCAATCGCGGATCGGGGTGAAGGCGCCGGTATAGGTCGCGGGGTTCGAGCGTGGCGTGCGCCCAATCGGGCGCTGGTCGATATCGATGACCTTATCGAGATGCTCCAGCCCCTTGATCGTCTCGCAAGGCGCAGGCGTCTGGCGCGCACCGTTCAAGCGCATGGAGGCGGTTTTGAACAGCGTCTCAATGGTGAGGGTGGATTTGCCGCCGCCCGACACGCCCGACACGCAGACGAATTTGCCCAGCGGAAAATCGACAGTGACATCGCGCAGGTTGTTGCCGGTGGCTTTCACCACTTTCAGCTTCTTCTTGTTGCCCTTGCGCCGGGTGGCAGGCACGGCGATTTCGCGCGTGCCGGCAAGGTATTGACCGGTCACGGAATTCGGATCGGCGATCACCTCGGCGGGGGTGCCGTGGCTGACCACGGAGCCGCCATGCACACCGGCGCCGGGGCCGATGTCAAAAACGTAATCGGCCTCGCGGATCGCTTCTTCGTCATGTTCGACCACGATCACCGTGTTGCCCTGATCGCGCAGGTTTTTCAGCGTCGTCAGCAGCCGGTCATTGTCGCGCTGGTGCAGGCCGATCGACGGCTCGTCGAGCACATAGAGCACCCCGGTCAGGCCAGAACCGATTTGCGACGCCAGCCGGATCCGCTGGCTTTCGCCGCCCGAGAGCGTGCCCGCATTGCGCGACAGGGTCAGATATTCCAGCCCGACATTGTTGAGGAACCCCAGACGCTCGCGAATTTCCTTCAGGATCGCGCGGGCGATTTCGTTTTTCTGGGCCGACAGGGCGGCGGGCACGCTGGCGCACCAGTCGAACGCTTCCTTGATCGACATCTGCGTGACCTGCCCGATATGGCGCAGGGTCTTGTCGCCCTGCGTGGCGGAGCCGATCTTGACCGCAAGGGCCTCATCGCGCAGCCGGTAGCCGTGGCAGGCGCCGCAGGGGCGGTTGTTCTGATAGCGCTCGAATTCCTCGCGGACCCAATTGCTGTCGGTCTCGCGGTAACGCCGCTGCATGTTGGGGATGACGCCCTCGAAGCTGCGCGTGACGTTATAGACCCGTCCGCCTTCGTCATAGCGGAACGCGATTTCATCATCGCCGGAGCCGTGCAAAAACACCTGCTGCACATAGGCGGGCAGGTCTTTCCACGGGGTGCGCTTGTCGAATTCGTAATGTTTGGCGATGGCTTCGATGGTTTGCAGGAAATAGGGGCTTTTGCCCTTGCGCCACGGCGCGATGGCGCCATCGGCCACGCGCAGGCTCAGATCCGGCACGACCAGCCGTTCGTCAAAGAACAGCTCCACGCCCAGCCCGTCGCATTCCGGGCAGGCGCCGAAGGGGGCGTTGAACGAAAACAGCCGCGGCTCGATTTCGGGAATGGTAAAGCCCGACACGGGGCAGGCGAAGTTCTCCGAGAAAGTCATACGCTCAGGCGCGCCGTCTTCCTCGCGCGGGGCGGTTTCCAGCACGGCGATGCCATCGGCCAGATCCAGCGCGGTGCGGAAGCTGTCGGCAAGGCGGGTTTCCAGCCCGTCTTTCACCACGATCCGGTCGACCACGACGTCGATGTCATGGCGGAATTTCTTGTCCAGCGTGGGCGGCTCGTCCAGATCATGAAACTGGCCGTCGACCTTCACACGCTGAAAGCCCTGCTTGCGCAGTTCCAGAAATTCCTTGCGATACTCGCCTTTGCGGTCGCGGATCATCGGGGCCAGCAGATAGGCGCGGGTGCCTTCGGGCAGATCCATCACCCGGTCGACCATGTCCTGCACCTGCTGCGCCTCAATCGGCAGGCCGGTGGCGGGGCTGTAGGGCGTGCCCGCGCGCGCAAATAGCAGACGCATATAGTCGTAGATCTCGGTCACCGTGCCGACGGTGGAGCGCGGGTTTTTCGAGGTGGTCTTCTGCTCGATCGAGATCGCAGGCGACAGGCCGGAGATGTGATCGACGTCGGGCTTTTCCATCATGTCGAGGAACTGCCGCGCATAGGCCGACAGGCTTTCGACATAGCGGCGCTGCCCTTCGGCATAGATCGTATCGAAGGCGAGCGAGGATTTCCCCGACCCCGACAGCCCGGTGATCACCACCAGTTGGTCGCGGGGAATGTCGACATCGATATTCTTGAGGTTGTGCTCGCGCGCGCCGCGCACCTCGATCATTTTCAGGTCTGGCATGACCGCCCTTTCGTGCTGCTGCCACATCCCGGACGGATGCGGCGTCTACGGCCGGGTCCGAACCCCGCGGCGACAATGTCACCAGATAGGAGCTTTCCCCGGTTCCGCCAACCTCCATTTGCGAACAAATCGTAAACGCGGCGGGCGCGCAAGGCGGGTATGCGCCAGAAACGGGGGCGTGGGCGGGGCCGCAACGCGCAATGGTCAGGGATCACGCCCGAAGGGGCGCGGGGGAGCGTCTGTTCGTTCTCTTAGGCTGGGCCCATGAGAAGCCAGGCTCATCTGGGTGGTGGCCCCCTATCAGATGCGCGGCTTTGCGGGAGTTTTAACGGGCCGTTCGGTCCCCGGATAGCGTCACCAAGCGCGGTTAGCCTGCGCTGTGACGCGTTCCAGCACTTTGCGGCTGGCTTGCTCCACCCGGTAGATCTGCTTGTCGCCGTGGAAATAGGCCCAGCCATCCTGATTTTGCGGCAGACCGTAATATTCGGAATTCAGCAACATCATGTAATCGTCGGGCAGCGCTGCGCCCGGGTCCAGCAGGTTGCGCGGGGCGGGGGCCGAGAGACGCCGGGCGCCGTCGAGGCTTGCGGTCTGAATCTCACGCGGCGCGACACGCACGAATTTCGCGCCACCGGATGTGTCGGATAACGCACCGCCGCAGCCAGCGCCCGCGCTTTCGGTCGGGCAGGCCTGTGCGGCGCGGGGCAGGGCGAGGCTGAGCCCCACCGCCAGCAGCGAGGCTACCGTTGCGGTCAGCAGGATCTGTTGCAGGGTCATGGTGGGGGCGGCTGCCGCCTGCACGTCTGAACGGGGTTTGCGATCAGTTGAGAACATTTTCCAGCACTCCGATCAAAGCCAGCACCTCACGGGTGTCGGGATCAATGCGATAGACGTAATCGTCATCGCGGTAATAAGTGTATTGCGGATCGAGTTCGTAGAGCCCCGGCTCATCAATGATGACATAATCGCCATCGAGACGCTCGCCCACCAGCGGTCGGTTGTTGATGCCGTCAATATCGACATCGCGGTCGGGGGAGGGCAGGACGTCCTCGCGATCAAAGGCGTCCCGCTCGATAGAGGCCTCGCGATAGCTCCCGTCATAGGTGCGGTCTTGCGTCAGCGCGGCGTCGAGCAGGTCGGGGCGCGGTTCGGGGCGGATGTCGAGCGTGACCGGTGCAGTCACGGGGGCCGCGACAGCAGCCGCAACCGGCGCAATGCTGGGGGAGGCTGCACGCGCGGTGTCACGGGTATGGTCACGGTCGCGCTGGTAATCCTCACGCTCGACATGATCACGATCGTGGCGGCGATCAGTGTCGTGGCGCACGGCGGCCTTGCGGGCCAGACCGGGCGGAGTGCAGCCATTGTCCTTTTTGGCAAGCCCCGGCGGACAGGCGATGGCCTTGCCCTTCTTGGCCTGCTTTCGCACGTCTTTCATGCGCTTCTCGGCGGCTTTGCGGGCCTCCTTGCGCACCTTCTTGACGGCCTTTTCGTATTTCTTGGCCGCCTTCGCGCCATCAGGCTTGGCTTCGGCGATCATCGGCATGGTTACCGCCACCGTGGCTGCCAGAATAAGCGAAATGGTTTTCATGGCTCAGCTCCGTTTCATTGGCAGGAGAACCTCCCAAAGGCCGAGACGGTTCCGAATGAGGCGGAAATGTGACCACCCTCGGCAATGCCATGCCGAGGCGGGACAGGCGTGCAAAACCGCCGCGCGCCGGGGTTGCGCCCGGTCGGGGCGGAAGGTTACACGAAGGGCAGGTCCAGTCATTCGGTCCGGGCCACCCGTTGCGGATCGGAGATCTCCTCATCATGCGTATTGCCGTCGGAGCCATCACCCGCCGTCGTCCGGCGATGTTCGCGGAGCTGTTGAAGTCCTTTGTGACGATGCAGCGGCCCGCTGGCACCGAAATTACCTTCGTCTTTGCCGAAAACGACAGCGAGACGACCCTTCAGGCCGAACTCGACGCATTTCGCGCGCAGGTGCCCAATGAGGTCCGTTTCGCGCTGGAGCCGCGTCCGGGCATCCCTGCGGCCCGCAACAAGGTGCTCGACATGGCGCTGGAGGGCGGGTTCGATTACCTGACCTTCGTGGATGACGACGAGATCGTGCGCCCCGACTGGCTGGTCAAGCTGATCGCCGGAATTCGCGCGCATGATTGCGATCTGGCCGGGGGCCCCGTGGTCTTGATCGAGCCTGACGAAACGCTGTCGAGCTGGAATCAGGCGGTATTCGATCTACAGGCCCGGCGGATGCGGCGCCGCGACAGCGAGCGGCGCGGTTTCATGGAGCGTGGCGTCAGCAATCCCTACAATATCTACACCAACAATTGGTGTGTGCGGCTGGATTTCGTCCGCGAGCATGGCGTGCGGTTTGACGAGTCGCTGCGGGTGACGGGCGGATCGGACAGCCGGTTCAGTCTCGATTTGGAAGCAAAGGGCGGCAAGCGCTGCTGGATCACCGAAGCCGCGGTTGAGGAGCCGACCCCAAAAAAGCGCCTCACCTTGCGCTATGTCTATGCCCGTGCGCGGGACCAGAGCTCCAACAGCGTCCGCTTCAAGAAACAGGGTCTGGGCCGCGTTGCGGGCAAGGCCTTCGCGCGGCTGTTCGAGGCTGGTCTGAACCTGATCGCCGCGCCATTCACGCGCGGGCGTAGCCTGGCCAAGGTGGCCTATAAAGCCGGTATGGCGAGCGGGCTGGTGATGGGCGCGCTCGGGCATAAAAGCCGCCATTACGACACCCATGCGGACCGCTACCATACTGAGGTCAAACGCTGATCGCCGGGCCTGCGGGCCACAGCCGCCTCGCGGAGGCTGCGCGTGGTCGAGAGCGGTCGAGGTGGCGGTGATTTGGGCGGGCGTGACGCTGATGCGGATACCCGCCGCGCGGGCTGACGCGCCCAGTGTGCGCAACGGCGTAATTCCGGATCGTCAGGGCGCGCACAGCGTCGGATCAGGCGGCGCCATGATGTCTGCACCGCATGGCGGCTGCCCGGCGCTGCTGCTTGCCGCGTCTTTCCCACAGGTGTAGGGTCCGCCGCGACGGATAGGGCCCCAGTGCTGCCGCGCCGGTGCTGCTGCCCCGGTTCTGCCGCCCTGCCGCCCCCATAAATAACCCGTCGCTTTCCGTGCCGTCTGCCGAGTCTTTGAAAGGTCCCGCCATGCAACCTGGTTTTCTGCGCACCGCATTGGTGCTGGGTCTTTTGTCGATGGTCGGCCCGTTTGCGATCGACATGTATCTGCCCGCCATGCCCGCTATTGCAAGCGGGCTCGGCACCACGGAGGGCGGGGTGCAGGCCACGCTGACCGCTTATTTTCTGGCATTTGGCATCGCGCAGATGGTCTATGGCCCCTGGGCGGATCAATCCGGGCGCAAGTTGCCGATCCTGACCGGGATCTCGGTGTTTTTCATAGGCTCGGTCGGGGCGGCGCTGGCGGGCAGTGTCGAGGCGCTGGTGCTGTGGCGGGCCGTTCAGGGATTGGGCGGGGCGGCCGTGATGGTGGTGCCGCGCGCGGTGATCCGTGATCTTTATACCGGACCGGCGGCCACGCGGATGATGGCGATGATCATGCTGGTAATTTCGATCTCGCCCATGTTGGCGCCGCTGGCGGGCAGCATCGTGTTGAGCGTCGCCGGCTGGCGCATGGTATTTTGGGTGCTGGCGGGTGCGGCGGTGTTGTCGGTCGTCCTGACCGTGACCCTGCAACCCGAGACCCTGTCGGTGGAACGCCGTCGCCCGGTGCGGATGGATTTCCTGCTGCGCGGCTCCCGCCGGTTGCTGAGCGATCCGCTTTTCATGGGGCTGACGCTAGTGGGCGGCTTCGGAATGGCGAGCTTCTTTGTGTTCCTTGCCTCGGCCTCCTTCGTTTATACGGGGCAATATGGGCTAAGCCCGACCGGCTTCTCGCTTGCATTCGCGGTCAACGCGCTGGGCTTCTTCTCGGCATCTCAGGCTGCGGGCCCGCTGGCGGAGCGGCTGGGCATGTCGCGGCTGATCTTGCTGGGCGTGGGCGGGTTTGCCTGCTGTGCCATGGGGTTGCTGGTGGTGACGGCGCTGGGCGGCACGGCGCTATGGGTTCTGATCCTTGGGCTGTTTCTGGGCAATGCCTGTCTGGGCACCGTGATCCCGACGACGATGGTCTTGGCGCTGGAGCCGCATGGCGAGGTGGCGGGGCTGGCCTCATCGCTGGGCGGCACGCTGCAAATGCTGGTCGGTGGGATCATGATCGCGGTGAGCGCACCCTTCTTTGACGGCACCGCGCTGCCCATGGTGGCGGTCATCGCGTTTTGCGGTGTGGCGGCCTTGACCTTGAGCCTGCTGACCCTGCGCAATCTGGGCGCGGCCCCGGCGCAGGGCTGAGGTCGGCGTCGGGGGCGCAGCCGTTGGGCTGAGCACACCCGCTCGCGAGTAAGGCGGAGCCGCGCGGGTGAGCGCCTGCCCGTTCCGGCGGGCTGGCGCTTGACCACCTCGCGCTGACCTGTGAGCGGGGAGGTGTTTGGCTGGGATAAAGCGCCCCCGCACTGCCGTTTCAGCGCCATCCCCCGGGCAGGCTTATGTAGCGCCCAGTGAGCAGCACCGATCCGTGCTCGCCTTCAAACCTCGCACCCCCGCCTGCGAACAAGGCCGAAGGCCGCGCGGGTGAGCGCCTGCCCGTTCCGGCGGGCTGGCGCTTGGCCAAAGCGCTGACCTCTGAGCGGGGAGGGGCTTGGCTGGGATAAAGCGCACCCGCACTGCCGTTTCAGCGCCATCCCCCGGGCAGGCTTATGTAGCGCCCAGTGAGCAGCACCGATCTGGGCTCGCCTTCGAACCTCGCACCCCCGCCCGCGAACAAGGCCGAAGGCCGCGCGGGTGAGCGCCTGCCCGTTCCGGCGGGCTGGCGCTTGGGTATCTCGCGCTGACCTCTGAGCGGGGAGGGGCTTGGCTAGGATAAACTGCGCGGTTCAGTCGTTGCGGCGCCATCCCACGGGCAGGCTTCCGTTGCGCCTTGGCGGTTCTGCTAGGCCGCTTGGGCTGGAATAATGTCCTGATCGCGACCGAAAACACCGTTTGACCTGCCAGAACCTTTGCAAAAATACCTTTCCTTTGGGTCATTTCCGCAAAAATCCGCCTTCTCTACGTAGTTCCCGGTATTCCCCGTGCGCGGCGGGGCGGGCTAACGTGCCGGTCACTTGCAATCATCCGCCTCTGGGGAGTGGCGGAGACCGGGAGGATATACATGGATCGTCGTTCTTTTCTGCGCACCTCTGCGCTTGGGGGCAGTGCTGCCGCCGCCGCCACGCTGGCCGCGCCTGCCTATGCGCAGGGCAAGCGGACCCTGACCATGGTCACCACATGGCCACGCGGTCTGGCGGGGGTTTGGGATTCCGTCGAGCGTTTTGCCAATAACATGACCGCCGCCACCGATGGCCAAATCACCGTCGAGCCGAAGGCCGCGGGCGAGTTGGTGGGCGCGCTGGAAGTGTTTGACGCGGTGACAGCAGGTCAGGCCGATATCTACCACGGGGCGGATTACTATTTCATCGGCCAGCACCCGTCATTTGCCTATTTCACCGCCGTGCCCTTTGGCATGACCGCGCCTGAAATCATGACTTGGTATTACGGTCAGGACGGCATGGCGCTGCATCATGAGCTGGGCGAGATTTTCGGCATCAAGTCGTTCCTCGCAGGGCAGACCGGCGCGCAGGGTGGCGGCTGGTTCCGCAATCCGGTCAACTCCGCCGATGAAATTCAGGGTCTGAAATTCCGTATGCCGGGCCTTGGCGGTCAGGTGATGGCGAAGCTTGGCGCCTCCGTGCAGGTGCTGCCGGGCGGCGAGATCTATCAGGCCCTGTCGACCGGCGCGCTGGACGCGACCGAATGGATCGGCCCGTGGTCCGATGAGAAGCTGGGGCTTCAGGAGATCGCCAAGAACTACTACCCCGCCGGTTTCCACGAGCCGGGTGCGGCGCTGTCGGTGGCCTGCAACCTTGAGGTGTTCAACACGCTCACGCCGTCGCAGCAAAAAGCGTTCGAACTGTCGGCGGCAGATGCGCATCAGCATAACTATTCGCTGTTCATCGCCAATAACGGCCCGGCGCTGGAGCGGCTGAAATCCTCCGGTGTGCAGATCCAGACCTTCTCGGACGATATCTGGGAGGCCTTTGGCCGCGCCAGTCAGGAAGTGCTGGCAGAGAACATGGATGATGAGATCTACGCCAAGATCCACAACTCGGCCATGAACTCCATGCGCTCCACCTCCGGCTGGCTGTCGGTGTCCGACAGCGCCTATACCACGCAGCGGAACCGGGTGCTCGACGCGCTCTGACGGGCTGCGCCGCTTATGGCTGGCCGCGCGCGATACCCCGCGCGCGGCCTTTGCCGTCCTCACATGAACCGCGGAGCCGCTTGCCGCTTCGCCCGTTTTTCACCCCAGAGGCCCCGTCGCCGCGCGCCTATGCGCCCGGCCGTGGCCCGCAGACATGGAGACCCCGATGCTCCAGGGCCTGATCTGGCTGGCGCAGAATATCGCGCTTGGCTTTTATCACATCGCTTATGCGGTCACCCATCCCGGCCAATGGCTGAACTGGGAAGACCCCGAGGCGCTGATCCGGTTCATCTATTATGGCGGCTCGGTCGAGTTGCTGTTCGCGGTGCTCGACATCGTGCTGGTGCTGACGGTGCTGGGGATGATTTTCCCCCGGTTCATGTGGGCGATGGTGCGCGGGCTGGAGGGGTTCGCCAATGGGGTCGGGCGCGCGGTGGCGTGGATTGGCCTGCTGATGGTGTTCCAGCAGATCGTCATCATCTTTCTGCAATCGGTGTTCCGGCTGGGGGAGATCACGGTGGCGCCCATCGGGCTCGGATTTACCCAATCGGTGGGTTGGTTTTCCGAAGAGTTGAAGCTTTACAACGCGATGGTCGTGGCGCTTTGCGTGACCTACACCTTCGTGCAGGGCGGGCATGTGCGGGTCGATCTGGTCTATTCCGCCGTGGGCCACCGGGCCAAACGGGTGATCGACATGGCCGGCGCGCTGCTGTTCATGCTGCCGGTGACGGTGCTGACATGGATGTATGCGTGGTTTTTCCTGTGGCGCAACCTGATCACGCCCAAGGTTTCGGCCTCTGACAAGCTGGATCTGATGCTGAGAAAAGCGCGGATCGTGAAGTGGAATGTCGAGACGATTGGCTTCTCCCCCAACGGGTTCAACGCCTATTTCCTGTTCAAGATCCTGATGGTGGCGTTTACCGCGCTGGTCTTCTTGCAGGCGATCGCCTTCTTCTACCGGTCTTGGCTGGAATGGCGCGAAGGCCCAGCAAGCGCAAACAAATACCTCGACCGCGACACGCTGGGCGCGGGCGAAGAGGCCTTTGAAGGCACCCATTAAGGTCAGGGAAACAAGTATATGCTATTCGGACTGGACGGCGTCGAGATCGGCCTGATCATCGTGCTTTTGTGCCTCTTTGGGGGGATTCTATCGGGCTTTCCGGTGGCCTTTGCCATTGGCGGGGCCGGGCTGATCGCGTTTGCCATTCTCGCCGCGCTCGATAGTGCGGGCGTGCTGACCCATGCGGCGGTGGACAGCAATTCCGCCGCCTATCGGGATCTGGTCAATTCCGGGGTCAACCCGGTGGAAATTTCGCGCTTCCGCTACCCGGACCTGCCACGGGTGACGGAGGCGTTGTTCCCGGGCGGTTGGGAACAGGCGATGGATCGCAATCTGAGCTTCATCGTCAACCGCATGAACGAGCGTGTGTTCGCCGGCGCCTCGATCGAGACGCTGCTGGCGGTGCTGATGTTCGTGATGATGGGCATCGTGCTGGAACGCTCGAAGATCGCCAACGACCTGCTGACCACGATGGCGCGGGTGTTCGGGCCGCTGCCCGGTGGTCTGGCGGTGTCGGTCGTGGTGGTGGGCGCGTTCCTTGCGGCCTCGACCGGGATCGTTGGGGCCACCGTGGTGACGATGGGCCTGCTGTCGCTGCCCACCATGCTGCGCGCAGGATATTCGCCGCAATTGGCCACGGGCGTCATTGCCGCCTCGGGCACGCTGGGGCAGATCATTCCGCCCTCCATCGTCATCGTGTTGCTCGGCACGCTGGCGGGCGATCTTTACGCCACCGCGCAGGAAACCCGTGCGCAGGCGGCGGGATGCTCGGACGCGCTGACCTATCTGGGCGAGGCGGCTGTCGTATCCGTCGGCACGCTGTTTCAGGCGGCGATCCTGCCGGGCGTTTTGCTGGCGGCGCTTTATGCCGCCTATGCGTTCGGCTATGCGATGCTGAACCCGTCCAAGGCCCCGGCCGTGATGGGCGAGGTGTCGGGCGTGCAGGTCACGACCCGGCGCGAGAAGCTGACATGGTTCGTGGCCGCGCCGGTGCTGGTGCTGGGCGGCGCGCTGCTGCTGGGACAGGTGGGGCTATCGGGCAGTCAGGATCTGCGCGTGTCGAATTTCACCGCCGTCGGCGAAAGCGCGAGCCTGCGCACCAATGTATCGCCGCAGTGTCAGGCCTCGATGATCGAATTGCATGGCCAATCCGCATGGGATGAGGCCGTGGCGCAGCGCGACGCCATCGCCGCATCCGGCGGGGGGGCTGAATCCCGGCGACTGACCGAAGACGAACTGACCGAGGTGCGCGCCACCCATCTGGCGGGCATTGCGCCCATCGGGACCGGCGTGCTGACGGCGGTGGTTCTGTTCGCGCTGATCCTGACCACCGCGCGTGGCGTGGCGCCCATCGCCCCGGCGCGTCCGCTTCTGATCGGCGCGGCGGGTCTGGTGCTGGCGCTGCTGGCCGATATTGCGCTGATCGGGCCGCAGATGAGCGCGGGCACCAGCCTGCTGATCCTTGCGCTGCCGCTGGCGCTGGCGCTTTACGGGTGCCGCTATGCGTCTGGCCTGTTGGGACAAAACGAGCTGATCCGCGTGGTGATCCCGCCCTTGGTGCTGATCATCGCGGTGCTGGGCTCGATCCTCGGCGGTATTACCAACCCGACGCCGGCGGCGGCGCTGGGGGCAGGCGGGGCGATCATGTTGGCCGCTTACCGCAAGTTGCAGGAGGAGGGGCGCACCGGGCGTATCATCATCCGCGCGGCCTTTGCCGTGGTGGTGATGATCCTGATCGGCGCCAATTTCGACCTGCGGGTGCAGCGCGATGCCGTCGCGGTCGAGGATTGGATCGCCTATATCGCCGCAACGGCTGCGTTCTACTTTGCGATGTTCGGCATCCTCTATTCCGCATGGGTTCTGCTGCGGACCGGCGTGTTGCGCCCCGCGGTGCGGGAAACGGCGAAGGTCACGAGCATGGTGTTTACCATTCTCATCGGCTCGCAATTGCTGAACCTTGTCGTCATCAGCTTTGGCGGGGAGCATTACATTCAGCAATTCCTGCGCAGTTTCGATCAGGAATGGGTGGTTTTCCTGCTGGTGATGCTGGTGCTCTTCGTGCTGGGCTTCGTGCTGGATTTCCTTGAGATCATCTACATCGTGATCCCGATTGTCGGCCCTGTAATCTATGGCGGCACGATGGACCCGAAATGGGTGACGATCATGATCGCGGTGAACCTTCAGACCTCGTTCCTGACGCCGCCGTTTGGGTTTGCGCTGTTCTATCTGCGCGGGGTCGCCCCGGCAGAGGTGACGACCGGCCATATCTATCGCGGCATCATCCCTTTTGTGCTGATTCAGGTGCTGGGGCTGGCGATGTTGTGGATGTTCCCGGAAGTGGTGACCATCGTGCCGAACCTGATGGGGCGGTAAGCCTGTCACAAACAAATACCGCGCCTTGGGGGTCCAAGGCGCGGTCCGCTTTATTACAATGTTTTGCGGATTACCTGAGGCTTTGCAGCAGAGCCTGCGACGGTGTGCCTGTCGCGGACAGGCCCCGGCTACGCTGATAGGCGCTGATCGCGGCGCGGCTGTCCGGCCCGATCACCCCATCCACACCGCCAGTGTCAAAGCCTTTCGCCGTCAGCCGCCGTTGCAGCAACTGGCGGTCGTCCTTTGTCAGACCATTGGCATCGGGCGGGAATTGCGCGCGCAGCGGCCCGCCGCCAAGGATACGGTCCGACAGGTGCCCCACGCCAATCGCGTAGCTGTCGGAGTTGTTGTAGCGCTTGATCACATCGAAGTTGCGGGTGACGACAAAGCGCGGCCCGCCCGGCTGTGGCTGGATCACCCGGCCCTGCGGCGCACCGGCCCCGGCCTCCGCGCCCCAGCGCTGGCCCCGCACCCAGCCGTTGCGCGCCAGATAGGCGGCGGTCGAGGCCAGCGCATCGGTGGGATCGTCGGACCAGATATCGCGCCGTCCGTCGCCGGTGAAATCGACGGCAAAGGCCTCGTAAGACGTCGGGATGAACTGGGTATGCCCCATCGCGCCAGCCCAGCTGCCGGTCATGCGGTCGGGGGTGATATCGCCGTTCTGCACGATCTTGAGCGCCGCGATGAGCTGTTTCTCAAAGAACGCCCCGCGCCGCCCGTCAAAGGCCAGCGTGGAGGTGGCAGAGATCACAGGGACATTGCCGCGCCGCGTGCCGTAGAAGCTTTCCAGCCCCCAGATCGCCGCGATGATCTGCGCATCGACGCCATATTCGGCCTCTAGTCGCTGTAACGTGCTGCGATGGCGGGCATAGGCGGCGCGGCCCTGACTGATCCGGCTGTCGGAGGCCGCGATGGCGAGGTAATCCTCCAGCGTGCGGCTGAATTCGGTCTGGTTGCGATCACGGGTCACGACGCCGGGCAGGAAGCCCGCATTGCGAAACGACGCCGCCAGAGTGGACTGGGAAATCCCCTGCGCCGCCGCGCGCCCCCGAAATGCCGCGACCCATGCGTCATAGGCGGCGTTAGGCTGGGGCCGCAGATCAGCGTCCAGCGTGGTCGAGCCGCCGCTGCCCGCAAAGCCGCCGCCCGAGGCAAGCGACGCGGGCCCGCCGCAAGCCGCAAGGGTCAGCGACCCCAATGTGCCCAGCCCCAAGGTAAATGTGCGTCTGCCGATGGTGTGAAATGTCATGCTCTGCCCGCCTCTCGCGCTGCGATGATGCCCGGATCTGCGCCCGGATCGATGGGCGGAATCCTAGCGCATCGCGGCGCGGTGGCAAAGCCGGGTTGCGCATGGAACGCGCCGGAGGGGCCGGTTCAGGGCAGGGTGACGCCAGCCTCGGTCAATGCGGGACGCAGGGTGCTTTCGATGGCGCGTTCGGTGAGCGGCCCGGCAAAGCGGGTCAGGATCGTGCCATCGCCATCCACCACATAGGTTTCGGGCACGCCGTAGACGCCCCAGTCGATGGCGGTGCGGGCCGTGCGGTCCGCGATCACGCCGCGATAGGGGTTGCCCAATTCGTCGAGAAACCCAAGCGCATTGTCGGGCTCGTCCTTGTAATTGATGCCATAGACCGCCAGCCCGGCCTCGGCCAGCGCCGTCAGATTGGGATGCTCCACCCGGCAGGGCGCGCACCAGCTGGCCCAGAAATTCACCAGTTTGACCTCGCCATCGCGCAGGGCGGCATCGTCGAAGCCCGGCAGATCGCCCAGCGGCGTCACGGTGAGCGGCGGCGCGCTCTGCCCGGCGCGGGCGGAGGGCAGCTGATCGGGGTCGTCGCGCACCAGCCCCGACATGAACAGCCCCGCCAGTGCCGCGAAAATCGCGGGCGGCAGGATCATCAGTGGCGATAGTTTAGCCATCCGTGCGTCCCTTTGTCTGCGTGCGTGTTTCCATGGCCGTCAGCGCCCGATGCACCCGGCGCGCGCGATGCAGGCTGACCCCCAGCAAGGCGGCCAGCAAAAGCCCGGTGGCGGCATAGGCGTAGGCGACCTCGGCCGCGTATTTCCCCAGATCAAACATAGGCGTGCCTCACATCATCCGGTCGCGCGCGATCAGCGCTTGCAGCCGCCGGTTGCGGATTTCGGTGCGGGTGCGCAGCAGCACCAGCGTCACGAACAGGGCGATGAACCCGCCCATGCAGATAAGCAGCGGAAACCAATAGACATTGGCGACGTTTTCCTCGGCATCCATCGACAGGGACGCGCCCTGATGCAGGCCTTGGTTCCAAAACAGCACGGCGTAGCGGCTCAGCACCGCAAAGACCGAGCCCACAAGGCACAGCACGGAGGTCAGATCGGCGGCGGTTTCGGGCGCGTCGATTGCGGCCCAGAGCGCGATATAGCCCAGATAGAACAGGAACAGGATCAGAAAGGACGTCAGGCGCGGGTCCCACGCCCACCATGTGCCCCACATCGGCTGGCCCCAGATCGCCCCGGTGATCAGCGCGATCAGCGTCATCACCATGCCCACCGGTGCCGCCGCGCGGGCCGCCAGCGCAGAGACGTGATGGCGCCGCACCAGCCAGATGAGCGAGGCCACCAGCATCATCAGCCATGCGTTGATCGCCATCAGAGCGGCGGGCACATGGATGTAGATGATCTTGACCGTGGCCTCGAAATTGATGGCGTTCGGCGTGCCGAAGACGCCCCAGATCAGCCCGACCGTCAGCAGCAGCGCGGTCAGACCCGCGCACCACGGCAACAGCCGGTCAGAGACCTGCATGAAACGTTTCGGATTGGCATATTCCCAGAGCGACATGGCGCGGACCCTAGTTGGCGGGGGAGGGCGGCTCAAGTCACATGGCCGCGTGGTCCCTAGCGCAGGTTGATGCGTATTGCCGCAGCCGCGGCGAAGGGCAGAAGCGCGACCGCGCCGAGGCTGAGGCCGCCCAGCAGCAAGAGCGGCGTCACGGGGTCAAGGCCCTGCGCGCCGCGCCGCGCCACCTCGGCCCCGAAAATCAGCGTGGGCACATAGAGCGGCAGCACGATCAGCGACAAAAGCAGCCCGCCGCGTTTCAGCCCCACGGTGAGGGCGGCGCCGAAACTGCCGATGGCCGACAGCGCCGGCGTGCCAGCCAAAAGCGAGATGACCAGCCACGGCTGCCCCGGCGTGGGCAGGTGCAGCATCAGCCCCAAGAGCGGCGCGGCCAGCACCAGCGGCAGCGCGGTGACCAGCCAATGGGCCAATGCCTTGATCGCCGCCACGGCCTCCAGCGGGATCGGGGCGCAGGCCAGCAGATCCAGCGAGCCGTCCTCGAAGTCCAGCGCAAAGATCCGGTCGAGCGACAGCAGACAGGCGAGCAATGCGCCCAGCCACAAGACCCCCGGAGCGATGGCCGCCAGCCGCGCTGCCTCGGACCCGACGGCGAAGGGGATCAGCACCACGACGATCAGGAAAAACGCCAGCGCGAGGCCAAAGCCGCCGCCTGCGCGCACCGCCAGCCGCAGATCCCGAAGCAGCAGAGCCCTCACAAAAATGCCTCGTCGAAACCATCGGCAAGTCGACCGGCTGCGGCGCGAAAGCGCGCGATATCAAGGGTTTCTGCCTCCAGCCCCAGATCGACATGGGTGGCGATCAGCGCCGCGCCGCCCGTGGCCAGATGTCCCCGCACCAATTGTGCGAACAGCATCACCGATGCCGCATCAAGCGACACGGTCGGTTCATCCAGCAGCCAGACCGGGCGCCCGGTGACCAGCAGCCGCGCCAATCCCAGCCGTCTTTTCTGCCCCGCCGACATTTGCGCGGCCAGCCGATCGCGCAGCTCGGTAAGGTTGAGCGCCGCCAGCGCGGTGTCGATGCCGCTCTCTCCACGAACATCCTGCCCGTGGATACGCGCCCAGAAGGTCAGGTTTTCGGCGGCGGTCAGCATTGGCTTTAGCCCATCGGCATGGGCGGCGTAGGTCAGGCTATCGGGCGCCGCGTCGATCCGTCCCGCGCCCGGCGGCTGCAACCCGGCAAGCGTGCGCAGCAGCGTGGTCTTGCCCGCGCCATTGGGGCCGCGCAGGATCAGCGCCGCGCCGGGCATCAGCCGCAGCGCGACATTATCCAGCACCGGCACCCCGCCACGCAGGCAGGTCAGGTCGCTGGTGTGGAGAAGCGGCTTGGACATGGCTTCGCTTACCGCAATCCGCGCGGCTTCGGAAGGGCGGGCAGCGCCGGGTTTGATCGCGCCTCGCGGCTGCTTCGGTCTGCCTGAAATCCCCATGGTCCGGCGGTCGCGCGCCTGTGTCGCCGGGGCTGGACCCGCCGGGCGCGTGGCGGCACAGTGCGCCGACAGGCATCAGGAGGAACCGAAGCATGGCCCGCGACACAAGGTTGGCACAGGACATCACCGATGAACGGGCTAGGGCCACGCGGCTGTTTCAGGCGGGTGTCGATGCCGCAGATCCCGAAGCGGCGACCAAGGCGGCCCTGGCGCGTGACGACATCCGCGCCGCCTGCAGGCCCGATGCCGGGGGCAGGCTGCTGATGATCGCCGTGGGCAAGGCGGCGATGGGCATGGCGCGCGCGGCGCAGGCGGCCTTGGCGGGCGATGTGACCTGTCAGTTGATCGTGGTGACCAATCCCGAAAACGCCGATCCCGCGCGTCTGCCCGCAGGGGCGGATCTGCATGCCGCGGCGCATCCGGTGCCTGATGCGGCGGGGCTTGCCGCCGGGCGCGCGGTTCTGACGGCGCTGGAGCGCTGCGGTGCGGGCGACCGGGTGCTGGCGTTGATTTCGGGCGGCGGATCGGCATTGCTGCCCGCGCCGGTCGCGGGGCTGACGCTTGACGACAAGGCGGCGGTGAGCGCGGCGTTGCTGGCCTCTGGCGCCGATATCACCGAAATGAACCTCGTGCGCCAGCAAGTGTCGCGGATCAAGGGCGGTGGGCTGCTGCGCGCCGCCGCGCCCGCGCCGGTAACGGCATTGATCCTGTCGGATGTGATCGGCGACGATCTGTCCGTGATCGCGTCGGGTCCGACCGCGCCGCCGATCGGGGATCACGCCCAAGCGCGGGCACTGTTGCAGGCGCGCGGCATCTGGGATGCGATGTCCAGCCCGGTCCGCGCCCATCTGGAACAGCCCGATCTGGCCCCGGATGCGGGGCCCGCGCCGGTGCCGCCTGCGCGCAATCACCTGATCGGCGCCAATAGTGTCAGCCTGCGCGCAATGCAGGACGCGGCCCCCGATGCGCAGATGCACGCCACCCCGCTGATCGGAGATGTCGAGGACGCCGCGCGCCATGTGCTGAGCCTTGGCCGCGGCACGCATCTCATGGGCGGGGAGACCACGGTGCAGCTGCGCGGGCAGGGGCGCGGCGGGCGCAATCAGCATATGGCGCTCTGCGTCGCGTTGGGGGCGGAGGCCGCGGGCTGGGGCGAGAATTGGGTGTTTCTATCCGGCGGCACCGATGGGCGCGATGGGCCCACGGATGCTGCGGGCGGCATCGTCGATGCGGGGAGCCTGTCGCGAATGCGGGCAGCCGGGCTCGACCCGCAGGCCTTGCTGGCCGACAATGACAGCTACCGCGCGCTGGCGGCCTCGGGCGATCTGCTGATGACCGGCGGCACCGGCACCAATGTCGCCGATCTGCAAGTGCTGGTCCGCTGGTAGGGCGGGTTGCACCGCCGGGGACATCCCGGCGGCGCCGGGCTCATTCCACAGTCACGGATTTCGCCAAATTGCGCGGCTGGTCCACATCCGTGCCCTTGGCGATGGCGGTGTGATAGGCCAGCAATTGCGCCGGCAGCGCATAGAGGATCGGGGCGAGGATCGGCGGCACACCGGGCATGACCAGCGTGCGCCATGTGCCTTCCTGCGCCGCATGGGCGCCCTCGGCATCGGTCACCAGCAGCACCTTGCCGCCACGGGCCATGACCTCCTGCATGTTCGACACGGTTTTATCGAACAGCGCGTCCGAGGGGGCGAGAACGACCACCGGCACGGTTTTATCGACCAGAGCGATGGGGCCGTGTTTGAGCTCACCTGATGCATAACCTTCGGCGTGGATGTAGCTGATTTCCTTAAGCTTTAACGCGCCCTCCATCGCGAGGGGATACATCGCGCCACGGCCCAGAAACAGGATGTCGCGAGCCTCGGCCAGCTCCTTGGCGACGCGCTCGATCTCGGGCGCGGTTTGCAGGGCGTGGTGCATCAGGCCGGGCAGGTTGCGCAGGGTGGCGAGATGCGCTTCGGCCTCGGCCTCGGTCAGGGTGCCGCGATCCAGCCCGGCCTTCACCGCCAGCAGGAACAGCACGGTCAGCTGACAGGTGAACGCCTTGGTCGAGGCGACGCCGATTTCAGCGCCCGCAAGGATCGGCAGCGGCAGGTCGGAGCCACGCGCGATGGAGCTTTCCAGCACATTGACCACCGACACGATGTGATCGGCCTTGCCTTCGGTATAGCGCAGGGCGGCGAGGGTATCGGCGGTCTCCCCCGATTGGCTGACGAAAAGCGCCATGCTGCGCGCCGGGATCGGCGGCTCGCGATAGCGGAATTCCGACGCGATATCAGCCTCGACCGGGATGCGGGCGATCTGCTCGAACCAGTATTTCGCGACATGGCAGGCGTAAAACGCCGTGCCGCAGGCGACCATGGTGATACGGTCGATCTGGGTGAAATCGAGCCCCGGCTCGGGCAGGGCCACGCCGCCCTCCTGCAGGTAATGGGCGATGGCATCGGCCAGCACGACGGGCTGTTCGGCGATTTCCTTGGCCATGAAGTGGCGGTGGCCGCCCTTCTCGATGCGGGAGGTGTCGATCTGCACCTTTTTCATGGGGCGGTGGACCTGTTCACCAGCCGCGTCGCGGATCTCAACGGTGCTGCGGGTCAGAATGGCCCAATCGCCCTCGTCGAGATAGGTGATGCGGTTGGTCAGGGGCGCCAGCGCGATGGCGTCGGAGCCGACATAGACCTCACCCTCGCCATGACCGATGGCCAGCGGCGAGCCACGGCGTGCGGCGATCAGCAGATCCTCCTCGCCATCGAACAGGAAGCACAGGGCAAACGCGCCTTCGAGCCGGGACAGCACCTTGGCCGCGGCTTCGCGCGGGGCGAGCCCCTCGTCGAGATAGGCGCGGGTCAGCATGGCGACGGTTTCGGTGTCGGTCTCGCTTTCGCAGCTTTGCCCGGCAGCGGTCAGTTCAGCCCGCAAGTCGCGGAAATTCTCGATGATGCCGTTATGCACGACAGCGACCGGGCCCGCGCGATGGGGATGGGCGTTGACCACCGTGGGCGCGCCATGGGTGGCCCAGCGGGTGTGGCCGATGCCCGACTTGCCCGCCAGCGGTTCATGCACCAGCAGGTCCGACAGGTTCACCAGCTTGCCGACCGCGCGGCGACGGTCGAGCCGTCCGTCATTGACGGTGGCGATGCCCGCACTGTCATAGCCGCGATATTCCAGCCGCCGTAGCGCTTCGACCAGACTGGGGGCGACTTCGTGCGTGCCGAGGATGCCGACGATTCCACACATGGGTTCAGTCCTTCTGCCCGGAGGGGGAGGTGGCGGCGCGGGCGGCCTTGGCCTCGCGCAGTTTCTGTTTCAATCGAGTGGCGAGGCCGGGTTTGTTAACCTGCTGCGCGCGTCCCAGCGCCAAAGCCTCGTCCGGCACGTCGCGCGTGATGACGGAGCCAGAGCCGGTCATCGCCGCAGCCCCCACCCGCACCGGGGCGACCAGCATGGTGGAGGAGCCGATGAACGCGCCCGCACCGATCACCGTGCGATGCTTGGACACGCCATCGTAATTGCAGGTCACCGTGCCCGCGCCGATATTGGCGCCTGCGCCTACCTCGGCATCGCCGATATAGGTGAGGTGATTGACCTTGGCGCCCGCCTCGACCACCGCATTCTTGATTTCCACGAAATTACCGATGCGGCTGTCTTCGGCCAATTCGGTGCCGGGGCGCAGGCGGGCATAGGGGCCGACCACCGCGCCACGGCTGACATGGCAGTCCTCCAGATGCGAAAACGCGCGGATGCGCGCGCCGCTTTCCACCGTCACGCCCGCGCCAAACACGACGTAAGGCTCCACCAGACAATCGCGGCCCAGCCATGTGTCCCAGCCGAATTGCACGGTGTCGGGCGCTTGCAGCGTGACGCCATTCTCCAGCGCCTCGGCCCGTTTGCGGGTCTGGAACGCGGCCTCGGCGGCGGCCAGATCGCTGCGGGAATTGACGCCCATCGTTTCGGCCTCGTCACAGGCAACGGCGGTGGCGCTCAGCCCCTTGGACCGGGCCAGCGCGACGATGTCGGTCAGGTAATATTCGCCGCTGGCATTGTCGTTGCCGACCTCATCAAGCAGCGCAAAGATCTGATCCGCCCCGGCGCAGATGACCCCGGAATTGCAAAAGGTGATCGCGCGCTCGGCGTCAGTTGCGTCCTTATATTCCACAATGGCATCAAGGGTTTCACCTGCCATCTTCAACCGGCCATAGCGGCCCGGATCGGCGGGGGTAAAGCCCAGCACGACCACCGCGTGATCGGCGCGGGCGGCGACCATTGATTGAAGCGTTTCGGGGCGGATGAAGGGCGTGTCGCCATAGAGCACGATCACATCGCCCGTCGCCCCCGACAGCGCCTCGCGCGCCTGCGCCACGGCATGGCCGGTGCCCAGCTGCTCGGACTGGATCACCACCTGCGCATCTGGATCGTGGTCTTGGGCGGCGCGGGTGACCGCTTCCGCGCCGTGGCCCGCGACGATCACGGTGCGCGCAGGCTCCAGCGCCGCGCCCGCCGCCATCGCATGCACCAGAAGCGGCGCGCCCGCCACTTCGTGCAGCACCTTGGGCAGGTCGGATTTCATGCGCGTGCCCTGACCCGCGGCGAGGATCACCAGATTGACGGTCATTGCCGCTCCTTTTGCTTCACTGCCTGTAGCGAGGGTTCTAACCCCTCAGATCGCCGCCGCAAGGGCTGCGGCGCTGCGGGCTGGTCACTTGCGGTGACAGGCTGTTACAGGCATGACGCGGGCAAACCGGGGGCGGTGGCCCTCGAAAGCTGCCGAACTACCAGCCCGGAAGGCCCGCCATGCGCACCGTGATCTTTGACCTCGACGGCACCCTTGCCGATACTGCCGCCGACCTGATCGCGGCGGCCAACCATTGCTTTGAGGCCGCAGGCCACGACGCGCCGCTGGACCCGACCGAGGATGCGCTGACGGCGTTTCGCGGTGGCCGGGCAATGCTGCGGCTGGGGTTCGAGCGGGTGCTCGACGGCGCCGAGACGGAGGCCGAGGTGGAGCGCTGGTATCAGCCGCTGCTTGACCGCTATGGGGAAGCATTGGCCGTGCATACGACGCTTTATCCCGGCGCGATGGAGGCGGTGGCGGAACTGACGCGGCGGGGCTTTCGCGTGGCGATCTGCACCAACAAGCCCGCCGCGCTGGCCGAGGCACTGCTGGAGCGGCTCGACGTGCGCCATGCCTTCGGCGCGATGATCGGGGCCGATACCCTGCCGGTGCGCAAGCCCGACGCCGCGCCCTATATCGCGGCGGTTGAGGCGGCAGGCGGCACGGTGGCGCGGTCGTTGCTGGTGGGCGATACGGAGACGGACCGTGAAACCGCCCGCGCCGCCGGGGTGCCCTGTGTGCTGGTAAGCTTTGGTCCCGAGGGCGCAGGGATATCGCGGCTAGAGCCCGAAGCGATGCTGGATCACTACGCCGCCCTGCCTGATCTGGTGGAGCAGTTGCTGCCCGCCCAAGAGGGCGACGCGGATGTAGATGCAGAGGCAGAAGCGACCCCGGGCACCGATCCAAGCCCGGCCTTGGCCGAGATCGCCGCCGTCGGGGGCGATGGTCCGGGGCTTGAGCCCTTGGTGCGCGGTTGGCGGCGCGAGATGCCATTGCAGGAGCGTCTGGATCTGGCGCGCGCGCTTTGGGCCACTCGTGGGCAGGCCGCGCGCATTGCCGCCGCCAAGCTGCTGACGCAGGCCCGCATCCGCGAGGATGAGGACGCCGTTTGGGATCAGATCATCGCTTGGCTGCCGGAACATGAGGGCACGCGCCTGTCGGATGCCCTGTGCACCGCCGGGGAGAAACGTCTGGCCGCTGCGCCCGCCCGTGTCGATCAGTTGGAGCCGTGGGTGGGTGCGGCGCAGGATTGGACCCGCCGCGCCGCCATCGCGATGACGCTGCCTGCCGCCCGCGCCGCCCATCCCGACGCCGCACAGCAGGCGCTGCGCATGCGGGTGCTGGGCTGGCTGCCCGCGCTGCTGGACGATGCGTTCCCGCCGGTGCGCAAGACCGCAAGCGGCTGGCTGCGGGCGCTGAGCCGCCATGATCCCGACGCGGTGCGCGACTTCCTCACCCGCGAGACCGCGATCAGCGACAAGGCCCGCGCCGCCGCCGCGCGATTCCTGCCCGACGCCTGACCCGCGACAAGCCGGGACAAAGCTCTATATTGCGCGCGGCGTGTGGCCCTGAAACGCGTGCGGCGCGGGGGCACGCGACCCGCCGCACCCGTGCCGAACAGGACACCACGACGCCGCCCGCCCGAGACCGCCTAAGGACGCCAGATGCATGTTTTCCGCCCCACCGCCGCCGAACCCCACGCTTTTCGCGAGGTGCTTGGCCGGTTTGCCACCGGCGTCACCGTCGTCACCATCGCGACGCCTGACGGGCCGCTGGGGCTGACGGCGAATAGTTTCTCCTCACTGTCGCTGGACCCGCCGATGGTTCTTTGGGCGCCGGACAAGAATTCCTCGCGCTATCAGCCCTTTGTTGAGGCGGAGCATTTCGCGATCCATATCCTTGCCGCCGATCAGCTGGACCTCGCGCGGCGTTTTGCCCGCGATGGCCGTCCCACGCAGGGGCTGGATTGGGCCACGGGGGACACTGGCGTGCCGGTCTTCACCCCCTGTCTTGCGCGGTTTGAATGTCGCCGGGCGCAAGTGTTCGATGGCGGCGACCATTCGATCATCACCGGCGAGGTGCTAGGCGCGGCGCTGCGCAACGACGATCCCGACACCGCTGCGGTCAACGCAGCAGGGCCGCTGGTCTTTGCCATGGGCCGCTACGGCGGCTTCGATCCGCAGGACTGACCGACCCTGTTTTTGAAATGCAAACGACCCGGACGGCGCCTGTGCCCTCCGGGTCGTTTGCTGTTTGGGGAAACGGGATCAGGGCAGGATCGCCTGACGCCGCCGCCCGATTGGGCAATCTGACATCGCCGCGCCTCACCCCTTGAAGCTGCGGCTGTCCTTGATCTGATCCCATGCCCACATGACCTCCTGCAAGCGATCCTCATCGGATCGATCGCCGCCGTTCATGTCGGGATGCAGGACCTTGATCAGCGCCTTGTAGGCCTTGCGGATTTCAGGCTTGGTCATGGTATCCTGCGCTTCGAGGATCTCCAACGCGCGCCGCTCCGTCGGCGGTAGACGCCGTCCACCGGCGGCCTTGCGACCCGGATTGCGCGTGGCATTGTCGCCCAGCACCTGATGCGGATCATCCACGCCCAGACGCGCCCAGGCGCGCTGTTCCTCGCGCGAATTGAACGGCGAGGTGGCGCGGTTCCACACCCGGTCCTGTTCCATCTGTTCCTGCATTTCTTCTTCGGTCGTGCCGTTGAAGAAATTCCACTTCAGATTGTATTCGCGCACATGGTCCTTACAGAACCAATAAAAATCATCCAGCGTGTCGGGTGATTTCGGCGCGCGGTATTGCGCCGGAATTTCACAGCCCGGATGCTCGCACACCCGCTGCGAGGTCTCAAACGCCCCCGACATGCCGCGTTTCCCGCGCGAGCGCTTCTTCTTGTCACTCGACACGCGCAGGTCGAACCCAAACGGATCTTCTCTGTTCATCACTGCCCCCTTCGGTTCTGCCCTTTTCGACTCGGAGGACGGAGTTTAAACCGTATGGCGCCGGAGTGAATAGGGAAGGCTGGTAAAAATGTCCGTGACCGAGGAAATCCGCCAAGCGTTGGAAACGAATTTTTCGCCCACTCGGCTTGAAGTGATCGACGAAAGCGAAAAACATCGCGGCCATGCCGGCTATCAGGACGGCGGCGAAAGCCATTTCCGGGTGCGCATCGCGTCCGAGGTCTTTGCCCCGATGAGCCGCATCTCTCGCCACCGCGCCGTGCATTCCGCGCTGGGTCCGGCGATCATCGACCGTATTCACGCGCTGGCGCTGGAAATCGAGACCGGCTGAGCCGCGCCCGGCGCGCATGGCGCAGCGCCGCGCTCAGATCGGGGCCCAGATCCGGGGCTCCGCTTGCCGTCAGCCGCGGCGGATCACTCCGCCGTCAGCCCGCCCGGTGTGCCATCGCCTGATTTGCCTTCGGTCTTTGCGGGGCCGAGCTTCGGCGCGCGGCCGCTATCCTCGGCACCGCGATTGGCGCGCAGGGCTGCGACGGCTGCCGCAGCTGCGGAGCGATTGTCGGAGCGGTGATCAGGTCCGGTATCGGGGCGGGTGTCATGTCCCGAGGCGAAATCCGTGCTCTCGTCGTCGTAGCTGGCACGCGGATCGACGAAGGGCGTCGCGGGCGCGGATGCGTGTGGCGCGGCACTGGCAGAAACCGGCGCGGGCGTTTCGGCCTTGCTGGCCTGCGGCGCGGCAAGAAGTCCTGCAACCTCGGGATCGCTCAGCCCGGCCTGAGCGCCGCTCACACGGCGAAAGACCAGCATGTTTTGATACACCACCGTCTTGCCGGTCAGGCCGGTGCGCTCCTCACAAGGAAGCGTGTCGGCGCGCAGATATTCCCAGCCCTCTGCGCCAAATTCGTTCATCAAGGTTTCAAGCACATGGGCGAACCGCTCGCGCGGGCCCTTGGCGCCCTTGACCCGCTGACCCTTCTCGGGGGCGGGGACGACCTTGTATTCGTAGCGTGTCATGGCAGCCTCGCTGATTGCCGTGGCAGATGCGCCGCAGCGCAATGTAAGGGCGCGGCAGGGCAGGGGAAAGTCATACCCCCGTGAGCCGCGCCAAGCGCTTCGATTTGCCTCAAATACGCCCGCCGGAGGCGCAGGTTTCGGCAGGACGTGCCCTGCGATGCCCGCGCGCGCCCGTCAGGACCGGCGCGCTTAGATCCCCAGTTTGGCGGCGACGATTTCATTGACGGCTTTGGGGTTGGCCTTGCCGCCCGTCGCCTTCATCACCTGACCTACGAACCAACCGGCAAGCTTCGGATTGGCCTTGGCTTTCTCGACCTGCGCGGGGTTGGCGGCGATCACCTCATCCACGGCGGCCTCAATCGCGCCGGTATCGGTGACCTGCTTCATGCCGCGATCCTCGACGATCTTGGCCGGGTCGCCGCCTTCGGTATAGACGATTTCAAACAGGTCCTTGGCGATCTTGCCGGAAATATCGCCCTTGGCGATCAGCTCGACAATGCCGCCCAGCTGCGCGGGCGTCACCGGGCTGGACCCGATGTCGCGGTCGTCTTTCTTCAGACGCCCGAACAATTCGTTGATGACCCAGTTGGCGGCCAATTTGCCGTCACGCCCTGCGGCGACGGCCTCGAAATAGGCGGCTGAATCCACCTCGGCGGTCAGCACGGAGGCGTCATATTCGCTCAGCCCGAAATCCTTGACGAAACGCGCCTTCTTGGCGTCGGGCAGTTCCGGCAGACCGGCGGCGATATCATCGACCCAAGCCTGTTCGATTTCCAGCGGCAGCAGGTCGGGATCGGGGAAGTAGCGGTAATCATGCGCTTCTTCCTTGGACCGCATCGAGCGGGTTTCGCCCTTGTCGGGATCATAAAGCCGGGTTTCCTGCACGATCTCGCCGCCGTCTTCCAAAATCGCGATCTGGCGGCGGGCCTCATGGTCAATGGCCTGCTGGATAAAGCGCATGGAGTTCATGTTCTTGATCTCGCAGCGCGTGCCCAG
This sequence comes from Marinobacter sp., assembly GCA_040119125.1. Lineage (GTDB taxonomy): Bacteria > Pseudomonadota > Alphaproteobacteria > Rhodobacterales > Rhodobacteraceae > Pacificitalea. The sequence continues at coordinate 41,719 of JBEDTR010000007.1, read as the reverse complement.
ATGGCTGAAATCGCCGGTCTCTGCGAATTTCTCATAGGCGCCGGGCGTGCAGACCGACACGTTCACATCGGCGCGCAGGTTGCCGTTTTGCATGTTACCGTCGCAGGTGCCCAGATAGCGCAGGATCTGGCGCAGCTTGACGACATAGGCGGCTGCCTCTTCGGGACCGCGGATATCGGGGCGCGACACGATTTCCATCAGCGCAACGCCGGTTCGGTTCAGATCGACAAAGGACATATGCGGGTCCATGTCGTGGATCGACTTACCGGCGTCCTGCTCGATATGGATACGCTCGATCCGCACGCGGCGGGCGATGCCGGGGGCCATGTCGACGATGACTTCGCCTTCGCCCACGATGGGGTGATAGAGCTGGCTGATCTGATAGCCCTGCGGCAGATCGGGGTAGAAGTAGTTCTTGCGGTCGAAGGCCGAAGTCAGGTTGATCTCCGCCTTCAGGCCCAGACCGGTGCGCACCGCTTGGGCCACGCATTCCTCATTGATGACCGGCAGCATGCCCGGCATGCCCGCATCGACGAAAGCCACGTTGGAATTGGGCTCCGCGCCAAAGGTGGTCGAGGCGCCGGAGAACAGCTTGGCCCGCGTCGCGATCTGGGCGTGGACCTCAAGGCCGATGACCAACTCCCAGTCCTGCTTAGCGCCTGAGATCACTTTGGGGGCAGGGGCTTCAAAGGTCAGATCGAGCATGGCGGGGCCTCCTTCGGGGATCGGCGGAACACGGAGCATTTGCCCGCCTTCTAGAACGCGGTCGGGCAACGGACAAGAGCGGGCAGTGCGGTAGCGTGTGACGGGCTGGGTGAGGCGAGCGTCGTGGAGACGGATTGGTGGACCATCGCGCGCCCCCGACAGCGTCGAGCGCACCCGCCCGCGAGCAAGGCGAAGCCGCGCGGGCGAGCGCCTGCCCGTCCCGGCGGGCCGGCGCTTTGGGAGGTTGCGCCGACCCCGGAGCGGGGAGGGTGGTGGCACCATAAAGGACACGGCTCACTTGTTGCGGCGCCACCCCACGGGCAGGCTACCGTTGTGCTGAAGTGCACCCGCCCGCGAGCAAGGCGAAGCCGCGCGGGTGAGCGCCTGCCCGTCTCGGCGGGCTGGCGCTTTGGGAGGCTGCGCCGACCTCGGAGCGGGGAGGTAGCGTCACCATAAAGCACACGGCTCACTCGTTGCGGCGCCACCCCACGGGCAGGCTACCGTTATGCTAAAGAGCACCCGCCCGCGAGCAAGGCGAAGCCGCGCGGGCGAGCGCCTGCCCGTCCTCGCGGGCTGGCGCTTTGGGAGGTTGCGCCGACCCCAGAGCGGGGAGGTGGCGTCACCATAAAGCACACCGCTCACTCGTTGCGGCGCCATCCCACGGGCAGGCTACCGTTGCGCATCGTGAACAATACGTAGCCGCGCCGCGCCCTGGCGGCCAACCCTCACCACCCCCGAACAATCGCATGCGCCGGCGGAATTACCCCCTTGCATCGGCGGCGGACTGCCGCATGCGACCCGGGCACGCTTGCCCCATGGAACCGAATCAGGCCATGTCGCCGCGTCTGCCACTGTTCCGGAATGTCTTAATGATGCGTCTGTTGCGCCACTCGGCCCTGATCCTGTTGTTTTCCGTCCTCGCAAGCTGCGCCGCTGTCGCGCCAGAGCCCAACGAGCCGGTCGCCCCGCCGGTCATGCGCTGGGATCAGCAACCGGGCTCGCAGGTCTGGACCGAAGCCGCGCTTCGGACCCTGCAAGAAGGCCACGGCACGCCGCTGGTGCAAATGACGCCCAAAGACATTGCTGCGATCTGCCCTGCCTATGCCACCAATGGCACGGATGATCGGGCGGCTTTCTGGGTGGGGCTTCTCTCGGCCCTGTCCAAGCATGAAAGCACCTATAACCCCCGTGCGGTGGGCGGCGGCGGGCTCTATTACGGGCTGCTGCAGATCCTGCCGTCGACGGCGCGCGCGTATAATTGCAGTGCCACGACGGGCGAAGCCCTGCGCGATGGCGCCAATAACCTCAGCTGTGCGATCCGCATTCTGGCGCGCACCGTGCCGCGCGATGGCGTGGTAGGGGCGTCGGGACGCGGCGGGCTGGCCGCTGATTGGGGCCCCATGACCCGCTCGGAAAAGCGCGCCGATATCCTGCGCTGGGTCGGTCAGCAAAGCTACTGCCAGCTTTAAGCCGACCTAGGGTGCACAACGACAGCCCCGGATCGTCGATCCGGGGTTTTTCTTATGCGCAATTACCTGTGAAACCGGCGGCTCAATACCCCGTCTGTAGACTGCGCACCCATTTCGGACGGCGCGTCTGCTCTACGATCGACACCGCGTGCCGCCCGCCCAGCCGAAGCGTCTGGCCGCGCAACTCCTCGATCGCATCCGCCGTGGCGGCGGGCAAACTGCACGGAGCGATAGGCCGCCCGACCTCAATCCGGTAGGGCTGTCGCGCCTTGTTCAGTGTCTCGTGAAACAAGGTAATGTCGCGCAGCGTCGGGTGCAGCATGTCAAAGGCGTAAAACAGCGCCGAATTGCGCGCCCGCAGATTAACGGGGACCACCGGCACGTCGAATTTCCGCGCAATCATCGCGGCGGAGGCCATCCACGGGCGTTCATGCAGGCTTAACCCGCGCCGCTTGGCCAGCCGCCCGGACGGAAAGATCACCCCGGCCCGGCCCGCCTGCATTGCGCGGCGGGTATAGGCCATGGTCTCTCGCGTTTTGCCGTGGGTGCGTTTGTCCTGACGCCATTCAACCGGGCAGATCAAGCTGTCCATCTGCGGCAGAACGCGCAGAATATCGGCGTTGGCATAGAAAAAAGCATCGCCTCGGATCTGCCGGATCACCGACCAGAGCACGACCCCATCAGCAATGCCTGTGGGGTGATTGGCAACGATCAACGCGGGTCCCGTGGCGGGCAGGTGGCTGAGGCCCTCGACCTCGACATCGCGCGCGATCAGCTCTGCCACGCGGTCCATGATCTCGGGGCCGGTGGCATCGCGCAACTCGCAGCCAAGAGCGACAGTCCGGTCATAGCCCAACAGACGATCCAACCCCCGGCGCAACGCGCGCGCAGGCAAAGCGTCGTTGAACAGCCATGGCGCCCGTTCAGCTATGAGAGGATCAAGTCTTTCGCGCATGGGCCGTTCCCACCACAACTCCATGACGGTTCTATGACGATTGCCCAGAACTTGGGGTGCGCTGCGCAAATGACAAGGGTGCTGCGCAGACGGTCCTGCGCGATCGCGCCGGAAGCTGGCGGAAATTTACCGGATCGTAACGTGGCCTGAGCAAAGGTGCGGGGCATCGCGTTCAGTCCGGAGATCCCCGATGGCCCTATTCCCGCCTTCCACTGCCCCATCCGCCCATGAGCCGCGCCTCGCGGCGCGCGCGCGAGATGCAATGACCGCCTGCGCCCTGTCCCATGGGGGGGATGGCGGTCTGGGCCGGACGGAGCCCGCTCAAACCGCCACCGAGGCCGCGATGCCCGATGACCAGACCGGTCGCAGGCTCTCGGCGTTGCTGGTGGATGATAGCGACTTCGACCGCCGTGTTTTGCGGCGTGTGGCGCGCAGCCTGCCTTGCGCCTTCGATTTTGAGGAGGCTGCCAATCTGGGCGAGATGCAGCGCCTGCTGTCCTGCGATCACGGGTATGAATTGATCTTTCTGGATTATCGGCTTCCCGACGGCACCGGGCTCGACGGGCTGGACCGGATCGTCAACGCGCTGCCCGCTCCGCCGCCGGTGATCATGCTCACCGGGGAGGACCGCGCCGAACTGGCGGTGGACGCGATGAAGCGCGGCTGCTGCGATTTTCTGGGCAAGGATCGACTTACCGCCGCAACATTGGCCCGCGCCGTAGATGGGGCGCTGTCACGCCGCATCGGCACTGCCGATATCTGGTCGGAGGAACTGAACGGCATGATAAAACAGGCAATGTCCCAGATGCTCAGCCCCAACCGGCTCAGCCCCGCACTGGCCGACAGTCTGCGCGCGGCTTTCGCGGAATTGGGCGCGCCCCCCACCGGTCCGGGATTTGACTGGCTTTATGAGGAGGACACGCCCAACGGTTTCGATTTCAAGTTCTGAGTTCAGCCCAGGATGCGGCCCACCATTTCGCCCGTGTCACGCGACAGGCCGGGCGTAGCCGCAATCGCGGTCAGCGTCTCGCGAATCATGCCCTGCCGATCTGCATCGTAGCGAGGCCAGGTTTCAAACACCGTCGTCATCCGCGCAGTGGTCTGGGGGTTCACTTGGTCGAGCTTTTGCAGCCAATCGCCGACAAATCGGTAGCCCGCGCCCGTGGGGTCGTGAAACCCTGCGGCGTTTCCGGCCAGCCCGCCGATCAGCGCGCGGAAACGATTGGGGTTCTTCCACTCGAAATCGGCGCGCTGGGCCAGCGCCTCGGCGCGGGCAACAGCCTCTGCAGGCGGGGCCATATTGACCTGCAACTGAAACCACTTGTCCATGACCAGCCGGTCATGGCCCCATCGCTCGGCAAAGCGCGCCACCGGTCCGTCACCCTGTCCGGCGCGGATCAACAAGCCCAGCGCACCCAATTCTTCGGTCATGTTATCGGCACGCTCGAATTCCTGCGCCGCCTGCGCCCCCTGATCCAGCCGGGTCATCAGCGCCAGCGCGGTGTGGCGCAATGCCCGGGCGCCCGCCGCCTCCGCGTCGGGCGAATAGGGGCCGGGCCGGGTCAATGCGGTCAGCAAACCGGGCAGCTTCGGTTTCAGCGCTTCGGCCTGCGCCTGCGCCAATGCCTCGCGGGCCGCGTGGATCGCGGTCGGATCGGGGGTGGTGCCGCTGTCATGCAGGCTTTGCGCCATGTCATCTTCGGACGGCAATTGCAGCGCCAGCGCGCGAAATGCGGGGTCGAGGCTGGTGTCGCTCAAAACCCGATCCAGAGCGGCAAGGTAATTGGCGCCGGGCGCGGCCCCGTCGCTGACCATCCGCAGCAGCACATCCTTTGCTAGGCTCCGTCCGGCGTCCCAGCGGTTAAACGGATCAGTGTCATGCGCCAGCAGGAAGGCCCGCTCGCTCTGGTCACTGGCCCGGTCGAGGATGACCGGCGCGGAAAATCCTCGCAGCAGCGATGGCACAGGACGCGCGGACAACCCGTCAAAGCTGAAACTTTGCTCGGCCTGCGTCATCTCCAACACCGTCGTCGGCAGCACTTCCTGCCCGTCGGGGTCCAGCAGGCCAACGGCAATCGGAATGACCTGCGGCAGTTTTTCGGGCTGGCCGGGGGTGGGCGGCGTCTGCTGTCGGAACCGCAGGGTGTAGCGCCCCTCGGCAAAGCTTTCATCGACCGTCAGCCGTGGCGTGCCGGCCTGCGTATACCATCGCGCGAATTGGCGCAGATCGCGGCCAGTGGCATCCTCGAAGACGGTGAGCCAATCCTCGATCGTGGCCGCGTCGCCATCATGGCGCTCGAAATAAAGCGCGAGCGCCGCGGCATATCCCGCGTCGCCTACCAGCAATTTCAGCATGCCGATGACCTCCGCGCCCTTTTCGTAGACGGTTGCGGTGTAGAAATTGTTGATCTCGATATAGCTCGACGGGCGCACCGGATGGGCCAGCGGGCCGTTATCCTCGCGGAACTGGCGGGCCCGCAGTTGCAGCACATCGTCGATTCGCTTGACCGGCACCGACCGCTGATCCCCGGAAAATTGCTGATCGCGGAACACGGTCAGGCCTTCTTTCAGGCACAGCTGAAACCAGTCGCGGCAGGTGATGCGATTGCCGGTCCAGTTGTGAAAATACTCATGCGCGATGATCCCTTCGATCAATTCGTAATCGCGGTCGGTCGCGGTCTGCGGGGAGGCCAGGACGTATTTGGAGTTGAAGATGTTCAACCCCTTGTTTTCCATCGCGCCCATGTTGAAATCATCGACCGCGACGATGTTGAACACGTCCAGATCATATTCGCGCCCGTAGACGTCTTCGTCCCAGCGCATCGACCGTTTCAACGCGTCCATCGCGTAGGCGCAGCGATCCTCGTCGCCGGGGCGCACCCAGATGTCGAGCGCTACATCCCGGCCCGATGCGGTCGTGAACCGGTCGGAATAGGCGCGCAGATCGCCCGCGACCAGCGCGAACAGATACGAAGGTTTCGGCCAGGGGTCATGCCATTCGATCCATGGGGTGCCATCGGCCAGCGTGCCCTGAGCCCCCGGATTGCCGTTCGACAAAAGCACCGGCATCGCGCTTTCGATCCGCACGTCAAACGGCGCCATCACATCGGGGCGGTCGGGATAATAGGTGATCTTGCGAAAACCTTCGGCCTCGCATTGCGTGCAATACATGCCGTTCGACATATAAAGCCCGTCCAGCGCGGTATTGCCCAGCGGCGCGATTTCGACCTCGCATTCCCATGTGAACGGGCCGTCGGGGACGTCGCAAAACAGGCCGGTCTCGGTCAGGTCCGGCGTGACCGGTTGGCCGTCGATGCTGGCCCGGATGAATGTCAGGCCTTCGCCATGCAGGAACATGCGACGGACGGGCGCAAGCGTCGGGTTCGGCTCCAGCGCCATGCGCGAGATCACCCGCGTGGCCTGCGGGTCGAGCCGGAAGGTCAGCTGCACCCGGTCGATCCCATGGCTCCACGGCGTATAATCTGCGAGCCGGACCGCCTGTGGCGAGTGGGGAGCGGCGTCTTTCATGAAATGTCCTTTTCGGTGCGACAGGCGCGGGTGGCCGGTGGCGGGCAAGCTGCGACAGGGCCGTGCGCGGCGCGCGGAACCGATGTCGTTACGGTGACGTTAAGCTTGCAAGCGAGGGGGTTCAACCGATGCACGATCCCCCAAGACCCGCGTCGCCTGACCGCCGCTGCGCCGCCGCGGCCCCCCACCCGGATCCGAGGAGTTACCGCTATGTCCGCCCCACATACTGATATCGAAAAGCAGGAACGCCGCCATAAGGGCCCGCTAACCGGAATGAAGCTGGCGGTAGGGTTTGCCCTGCTGCTGCTGGTGTTGTGGGTTGGCTGGGTCATCATTTACGGCTCCGATCCCGAAGGTGCCGAAACCCAGATCGACGGTCGCACCGGTGGCGTTGAACAAACCGATGAGACGCCGCAGCCGGGTGAGCCCGAAACCCTGCCTGCCGATTGATCCGCACGACCGTCTGACAAAGACGGACCCATAAATCTGCGCGGCCCGATCCGCGTCAACGCGCCCATACGCCACCCACCTGTAGGAGATGACATGACCCGTACGTTTACTCTCGCCCTTATTGCCGTTGGCTTCTTATCCGCCTGCACCGTGCCCGGCGGTGGCACCAGCCCGATGCAGAAGAACACGGCCAGTGACGAAGATCAGGGCTTCAGCGACAACCAGCAAGATGCGCTGGGCGGCTGAAGAACGCTGCAAACGATGTTATCAAGGGCGCGACCGTCGGGGTCGCGCCCTTTTTCGTGGGATGTGCGCGCCCTGACGTGACTGGGCGCATATGCAGGGTGCTGCGCCTCTCGGCCCGTTCCCACATCAATCAGGATCATGGAGCAGAACCGAGGCGGGCCGATCCCAGTCGGCGGGCGACGCCCGGTCCCAGATCAACGAAGGTCCGGCGCGCGCGATAGCATCCGCAGTGGCCACGCATCTCGCCTCCCGCGCCCTGACCCAGCTCAACCTACCCCTACCATACGAAAAAACGCGCGACCCCCGAAGGGATCGCGCGCTCTTTTCCCGTCCGCAGGAGACGAAAGCGGGAAATTAGCCTGCCGGGTTGGCGAGGATTTCGCGGGTCTGCAGACGTGCAGCGCCGGAATCGTCGCTGCTCAGACGCTTCAGCTGGGTCAGCTGGTTCAGCGTGTAGGCGCCCGGCTCGACACCGAGGGAAGCGGCCAACTGAACGGCGTTGGTCGAGGAGGTCGCGGTGGCAGCGTCGCCTTCGCGCAGGGCGTTGACGCGGGCTTGCTCGTCACCTTCGCCTTGGGCGCCAACCAGTGCGGTCAGCTGATCGAGGGAGTAGGTGCCGGGCTCGACACCGACCGAAGCGGCCAGCTGTGCGGTGTTGCCGATGCGTGCCGTGGTAGTGTCACGGGTTGCGGTGTTGCCGGCGGGGTTCGACAGGATCTGGTTGACGCGGAACTGGTTGCCTTCTTCGGCGGTCAGGCCCTGCAGCTCAACCAGCTGCGCGGTGGAGTAAACGCCGGGCTCAACGCCGACCGAACGAGCCAGCTGCGCGGTGTCGGCAGAGGCGGGGATGGCGGTCAGGGTCACGAGAGCGGCGATGCCTGCGGTGATGAAGTTAGTGGTCATGATATCGTCCTTTAAGTGGGGGCGCCGGGAGGAGCGCCGTTATGTGATTTCCTAGGGCGTCGGTTCGTGTCGCCCTGTGATGAGACTGATATGGCCCGTGCCACCCATTTCGGAAATTGACGAAAATGATCCTGCATGCTGTGCATATGCGCACAACACGCGTCCGTGATGGTTGCAACTGTTTGTATTAGCGCAACGTAAGTCTTGAGATCGGTCGAAACCTGTGCACGGAGCATGTATCCCCGCCCGCCAAGCAGGCATCGCGCGAATGTGGAATGACATAGCCTTTGGCGCGATTGGATTGGCATTCGCAAAGAGGCGCGGCAATCGGGTCTCTGTTCTGCAAAGCCTGCCCGGCGCGGGAAATTCGGCCCTTTCGGCTCGTATCTCTTTGGTCTAGCCTCGGGACGTCCTGATCCCCACCTCTACGGTTCTCAATATGCCGCGTGCGCACACCCGCCCCGTCGTGGGCATCATCTGCAACAGCCACATGCTGAACAACACCTATCCCGCCCATGCGACCGGCGCGATGAACTCCGAGGCTGTGAGCGCCGTCAGTGAGGCGCTTCCGCTGCTGATCCCCGCTGACCCGGCTTATCTGAGCATTGACGAACTGCTGGAAACCTTCGACGGCTTTTTGTTCACCGGCGGACGTCCCAATGTGCATCCGGCGGAATATGGCGAACCTGAGACGGCGGCGCATGGCGCGTTTGACCGGGCTCGTGATGCGATCACCCTGCCGCTGATCCGCAAATTGGTGGACCGGGGCCAGCCCTTCATGGGCGTGTGCCGCGGATTTCAGGAGGTCAATGTCGCGATGGGGGGCACGCTCTATCCCGAAATCCGCGATCTGCCGGGCCGGATGAACCACCGCATGCCGCCCGATGGCACGCTGGAGGAACGTTTCGAGCTGCGCCACAAGGTCACCTTCACTCCAGACGGGCCGTTTGCGCAGATGTTCGGCGCGCCGGAGGTGATGACCAACACACTGCACGGGCAGGGGATCAAACAGCCCGGACCGCGCGTGGTGATCGACGGCACCGCCCCCGACGGCACCCCCGAGGCGATCTATATCAAGGATGCGCCCGGTTTCACCATGTCGGTGCAGTGGCATCCCGAGTATCGCGCGGCGCAGGATCCGGTATCACGGCCTCTTTTCGAGGCATTTGGCGCGGCTTTGCATGACTGGATCGGTCAAGGCCGCTCCGCGGTGCTGAAAACCGCCTGAGCACGTTCGCACCGCTGCCGCTTCTCTCTCCTTTTGCTGTGCAACATGGCGCAAGTCGATTTCACAGTGTCGAATTAGCAAGATCCACCGTGCAATCCGCGCCTCGATGGCTTTCCCTTGGGAAAAGTCTGGTTGCGAAAGAATGTTGCGGAATGTTAATTCCTGCCCGACCCAAAGGCCCGTCATGTGCGGCGCACATGGGCAGGGGGACGGAGAAAGGGAACTTCCATCGTGAAAATCGGGACACCGAAAGAGGTATTTTCAGGAGAGTCGCGCGTCGCGATGACACCTGACTCTGCACGCATGTTGCAGAAGCTGGGCTATGAATGCGCAGTTGAATCCGGGGCTGGTGCGGCAGCGGGCTTTACCGACGCCGCCTATGAGGCTGCTGGCGTCGAAGTGCTGGCGGATGCCGCGGCGCTTTGGACCGCATCCGATGTGGTCGCCAAAGTGCGCCCCCCCAGCGAAACCGAGGTCGGCCATCTGCGTGACGGTCAGCTGCTGATCTCCTTCTTCTATCCGGGCAGCAACGAGACGCTGCTGGAGGACTGCAAGGCCACCGGCGCCAGCGTCATCGCCATGGATATGGTGCCGCGCATCAGCCGCGCCCAGAAGATGGACGCGCTGAGCTCGATGGCCAATATCGCGGGCTATCGCGCGGTAATCGAGGCCGGCAACAACTTTGGCCGCTTCTTCACCGGTCAGGTGACTGCCGCAGGTAAAGTGCCGCCCGCCAAGGTGCTGATCGTCGGCGCTGGCGTCGCAGGTCTGGCCGCCATCGGCACGTCGACGTCGCTCGGCGCGATGACCTACGCCTTTGACGTGCGGCCCGAAGTGGCCGAGCAGATCGAGTCGATGGGCGCAGAATTCGTCTATCTCGACTTCGAGGAGAAAGCCGCAGACGGGGCCGAAACCGGTGGATACGCCGCGCCGTCCAGCCCCGAATTCCGCGAAAAGCAGCTGGAGAAATTCCGCGAGCTTGCGCCGGAAATCGACATCGTCATCACCACCGCGCTGATCCCGAACCGTGACGCGCCGGTGCTCTGGACCCGCGACATGGTCGAGCTGATGAAGCCCGGCTCCGTGATCGTCGATCTCGCCGCCGAGCGTGGCGGCAACTGTGAGCTGACCGTCAAAGACGAAAAGATCGTCACCGATAACGGTGTCACCATCGTCGGCTACACCGACTTCCCCAGCCGGATGGCCACGCAGAGCTCGACGCTCTACGCCAATAACATCCGCCACATGATGACCGATCTGACGCCCGATAAGGACGGCGCGGTCAATCATGACATGGATGACGACGTGATCCGCGGCGCGACCGTGACCCATGCGGGCGACGTGACCTTCCCGCCGCCCCCGCCCAAGGTGAAGGCCATCGCGGCCCAGAAGCCCAAGGAAAAAGCCAAGGAGCTGACCCCTGAGGAACGCCGCGCCGCCGAAATCGCGGCCTTCAAGGCGCAGACCAAAAGCCATGTGACCCTGTTGGTCGCAGGCGCGGTTCTGATCGCCCTTGTCGGGGCCTTTGCGCCTGCCAGCTTCATGAGCCACTTCATCGTGTTCGTGCTGGCCTGTTTCATCGGTTTCCAAGTGATCTGGAACGTCAGCCATTCGCTGCACACGCCGCTGATGGCCGTCACCAATGCCATTTCCGGCATCATCATTCTGGGCGCGGTGCTGCAGATCGGATCGGGGTCATTCCTCGTGACGCTGCTGAGCTTCGTCTCGGTTCTTATCGCAAGCATCAACATCGTCGGCGGCTTCCTTGTGACGCGCCGGATGCTTGCCATGTTCCAGAAATCTTAAGGGGGAGCAGGGACAATGAGCATCGGACTGGTTTCCGCCGCATATATCGCGGCGACGGTTCTCTTCATCCTCTCTCTCGGGGGGTTGTCTGGACAGGAGAGCGCGAAACGCGCTGTCTGGTATGGTATCGCAGGCATGGCGCTGGCCGTGGTTGCAACGATCTTTGGCCCCGGTGTCGGCGGTTTGGGATGGATCTTGCTGGCGGTCGCGATCGGCTCGGGCGCGGGCTACTATGTGGCGGGCAAGGTCGAAATGACCGAGATGCCGCAGCTTGTCGCGGCGCTGCACAGCTTTGTCGGTCTGGCGGCCGTGTTCATCGGCTATAACGCCCATATCGAACTGGCGCGCGTGATGGACATGCCGCTGATCGAACGTGACGCCCTGCAGGGGTTCGCGGGTGTTCTGGCGCATAAGACCGGCGTTGAGATCGCGATCCTGAAGGTCGAGGTGTTCCTCGGCGTGTTTATCGGCGCGATCACCTTCACCGGCTCCGTCATCGCCTTTGGCAAGCTGGCGGGCAAAGTGTCCTCTGCGGCACAAAAGCTGCCGGGCGGTCACGCGCTGAACGCGGGCGCGGCGATCCTGTCGCTGCTGCTGTTGATCCTCTACGTCAACGGTGCCGGGTTCTGGGCGCTGCTCTTGATGTCGCTTCTGGCCTTCTTCATCGGCTACCATTTAATCATGGGCATCGGCGGCGCCGACATGCCTGTGGTGGTGTCGATGCTGAACAGCTATTCCGGCTGGGCGGCTTCGGCCATTGGTTTCACGCTGGGCAATGATTTGCTGATCGTGACCGGTGCGCTTGTCGGCTCCTCCGGGGCGATCTTGAGCTACATCATGTGCAAGGCGATGAACCGGTCGTTCGTGTCGGTGATCCTTGGCGGCTTTGGCGGCAGCTCCGGCCCCGCCATGGAGGTCGAGGGCGAGCAGATCGCAATCGACGCCGATGGTGTGGCACAGGCGCTCGACGATGCTGACAGCGTGGTCATCGTGCCGGGTTACGGCATGGCGGTGGCGCAGGCGCAGCAATCGGTGAGCGAGCTGACCCGCCGTCTGCGGGCGCAGGGCAAAACCGTGCGTTTCGCCATCCACCCCGTCGCGGGCCGTCTGCCGGGGCACATGAACGTGCTCTTGGCCGAAGCCAAGGTGCCCTATGACATCGTGTTGGAAATGGAGGAAATCAACGACGATTTCCCTTCGACCGACGTGGTGATCGTCATCGGCTCCAACGACATCGTCAACCCGGCGGCTCAGGACGATCCCAACTCGCCCATCGCTGGCATGCCGGTGCTGGAAGTCTGGAAAGCCAAGAGCGTCTTCGTGTCGAAGCGCGGTCAGGGCACCGGCTATTCCGGCATCGAGAACCCGCTGTTCTACAAAGAGAACACGCGCATGTTCTACGGCGACGCCAAGGACTCGCTCAACGCGCTTCTGGGAAAGATGAGCAGCTGAGCGCCAGTTACAAGATGAGGAAAACGGGCCCTGCGGGGCCCGTTTTTTTATGCGCGGGGTAGGGCGGTGACGCGCGCGCGCGCCCTGAGCGCATCCGCTCTCGGACAAGCCCGAATGGCGCGAGAGCGAGCGTCTGCCCGTCCCAGCGGGCTGGCGCTTTCTCACCTCACGCTAACCTCTGAACGGGGAGGGCTGTGACAGCCGTAAGCACACCCGCACCACCGGAGCTGCGCCACCCCCGGGCAGGCTGATGTCGCACCAGACCTTCGTCCGAAGCGCATCCGCCCGCGAGCAAGCGAAGCGCGCGGGCGAGCGCCTGCCCGTCCCAGCGGGCTGGCGCTTTGCTACCTCACGCTAACCTCTGAACGGGGAGGAGTGTGGCCGACATAAAGCACACCCGCACCAACCGAGCAGCGCCACCCCACGGGCAGGCTCATGTCGGACCAGACCTGCGACCTGCGCGCATCCGCCCGCGAGCAAGCGAAGCGCGCGGGCGAGCGCCTGCCCGTCCTCGCGGGCTGGCGCTTTGGGGGCTCTCGCTGACCTCGAAGCGGGGAGGGTTGTGACAGCCATAAAGCACACCCGCACCACCGGAGCAGCGCCACCCCACGGGCAGGCTCAGGTTGCGCCGCGCCCCAGACCCTCCAACGAAAAAGGGCACCGCCACGCGATGCCCTTCCCCCAGTCATTTCGGATCGCGTCCGATCAGAGGAGCTTGCCCATGGCCACGGCCGTGTCGGCCATGCGGTTGGAGAAGCCCCATTCGTTGTCATACCACGTCAGGATGCGGCACATCGTGCCTTCCAGAACCTTGGTCTGGTCGGTGGCGAAGGTCGAGCTCTGCGGGTTGTGGTTGAAATCAACCGATACCAGCGGCTCATCGGTCAGGCCCAGAACGCCCTTCATCGGGCCTTCGGCGGCGGCGCGGATGGCGTTGTTGATCTCCTCGACCGTCGTGTCGCGGGCGGCTTCAAACGTCAGGTCAACGACCGACACATTGGGCGTCGGCACCCGGATCGCCACGCCGTCGAGCTTGCCGTTCAGTTCGGGCAGAACCAGACCCACGGCCTTGGCGGCACCGGTCGACGTGGGGATCATCGACAGGCCAGCAGCCCGCGCGCGGTAGAGATCCTTATGCATCGTGTCGAGCGTCGGCTGATCGCCGGTATAGCTGTGCACGGTGGTCATGAAGCCTTTGACGATGCCGATCTCATCGTTGAGCACCTTGGCCACGGGGGCCAGACAGTTGGTGGTGCAAGAGGCGTTCGAAACAACCAGATCCTCGGCGGTCAGGCTTTCGTGGTTCACGCCATAGACGATGGTTTTATCGGCATTGGCACCGGGCGCGGAAATCAACACGCGGCTGGAGCCGTTTTCGAGATGCGCGGCAGCCTTGTCACGCGCGGTGAACAGGCCGGTGCATTCCAGCGCGATATCGACATCGCCCCAAGGCAGCTCGCGCGGGTCGCGCAGGGCGGTGACCTTGATCGGGCCTTGGCCCACATCCATGGTATCGCCCGACACTTTCACCTCGGCGGGGAAGCGGCCATGCACGCTGTCATAGCGCAGCAGATGAGCGTTGGTTTCGACCGGGCCGAGATCGTTGATCGCCACGACCTCGATATCGGTGCGGCCGGATTCGATGATACCGCGGAGCACGTTGCGGCCGATGCGGCCGAACCCGTTGATGGCGACTTTGACGGTCATGTTGGATCTCCCATTTGACACGGAGGGGCCGGCACGGCGCGCGGCCCCGGGAATGTTGACGCTAACATGCGAGTTCGGCGCGAAAGGTCAAGGTGTTGCGACAGCCTGCCCCCTGCGCCCCGGCCCCACAGTGCGGCTCAGGCAGAAGGCTAGCCCGCAGGGCGAAGAACGCAAGCAAGGAAGCGTGAGGATCTGGCTCGGGGTGAGCGGCCCGCATGGGGCCGCACTCACGCACCCCGTCACGGCGACAGCGGGGAGACCGGAGCGTCAAAGATGAGCTGCGGCACCTATCGCGCCGTTTGGCCCATCCGCGGCCCGCAGACCCCAACGTCGCCCCATGGCTCAGCGCCAGAACGCGACCCAGTCAAGCAGATCCAGAAACATGCGGCTTGCCACCAGCAGGCCCTCGCCGTCTTGGACATAGAAATCCGCGGCGATGACCGCCAGAACGATCAGCGCAAGCGCCAGGGCGATACGGTTGGTCACGCGCGGGGATGCTCCTGTCAGTGAAGAAGCCGTCCCATCGCGCCCGCGACATCTGCCATCCGGCAGGAGAAGCCCCATTCGTTGTCATACCATGCCAACACCCGCACCGTGCGGCCGCCGACGACTTTTGTCTGGTCTGGCGCGAAGATAGACGAATAGGCGGTGTGGTTGAAGTCAATCGAGACCTTGGGCGCGGGATCATAGGACAGCACCGCGCCCATATGCCCGGCGGCGGCCTCGCGGACGACTTCGTTCACGTCCTCCACCGTGACGCTGCGCGCGGCTTCGAACGTCAGATCAACGGCGGAGACGTTGGGCGTGGGCACCCGCATGGCGGACCCGTCAAGACGGCCTTCCAGTTCGGGCAGCACCTCGGAAATCGCCTTCGCGGCGCCGGTCGAGGTGGGGATCATCGCCATGGCGGCGGCGCGGGCGCGGTAGAGATCGCTGTGCCGCCGGTCCAGTGTGGGCTGATCGCCGGTATAGCTGTGCACGGTCGTCATGATGCCGCGCTCAATACCGATGGCGTCGTTGAGCACCTTGGCCAGCGGGGCCAGACAATTGGTGGTGCAGGACCCGTTGGAGATCATCCGGTCGCCCGGCTCCAACGCGCGGTGATTGACGCCATAGACGATGGTGCGGTCAACATTGGACGCGGGCGCGGAGATCAGCACTTTTTTCGCGCCGCGCTCCAGATGCACCGCCGATTTCAGCCCGTCATTGAACTGCCCCGTGCATTCCAGCACGACGTCGCAGCCTTCCCAATCAAGCTCTTGCGGGTCGTAGGTCGAAAACACCTCCATCGGGCCGCGCCCCAAATCGAGCGTATCGCCCGACACCCGAACATCGCCGCCGAACCGGCCATGCACGCTGTCGAACCGCAGCAGATGGGCGTTGGTCTCGATAGGGCCGGTGGCGTTGATCTTGACCACCTGCACATCGTTGCGGGCGCTTTCTGCGATCCCGGCCAGAGTGCAGCGTCCGATCCGCCCGAAGCCGTTGATCCCTACCGTAACCGTCATGCGTCCATCTCCTGATCCGTGTCAGGGGCAGGGATAGGCGCTCAGGGCCTTGGGTAAAAGTGTCATATATCAGTATGTTAGCGAAAACATCTATGACATGGCGAAAGTTTGCGCTAACGGTTAGCGCAAGCGGTTCTGCGCCGCGGCACGCGCCCTTGGCGGGCAGCAGATGTCGCATGGCACCGCGGGGGGGAGGTTTCATGACAGATCACGACGATTCGACCCGTGCGGCTGGCAACCGGGCCGCTCATCGGCAGGACGCCATGCGCGGTGGCCGCGCGCTGCGCCAATGGCGCGATCTGGCGGTGCTGGCGGGGCGGTTGCTGCTGTCGGTGCTGTTTCTCGGCGGCGCGGCGCAGAAGATCGCCGATCCCGCCCCGGCGATGGCGCTGCTGACCATGCGCGGTCTGCCCGAGGCGCTGCTGTGGCCCGCGCTGGCCTATAATCTGATCGCCGGTCTGGCGCTGGTGGCGGGCTGGCGAATGCTGCCCGTCGCGCTTAGCCTTGCGGCCTATTGCGGCGCGACAAGCTGGTTTCATCTGCAACCGGATGATCCGTGGCAGATGACGATCTTTGTCAAGAATTGGTCGGTCGCGGGCGGGTGTCTGGTGCTGGCGGCCTATGGCGCGGGGCGGTTTTCGCTTGATGCACGCAAGGACCGCGGTCGCGCCCTGCGGCGTCCCGGCTGACCCGAACGGCCAGCCGGAATGCCGGATCTGTCAGGCGGTTACTTACGCGGCCTGCTGTTTGGCGGCGTCGCGCAGGTAGTCCAGCAGCGTTTCGGGCGAGGAGACGCCATAGGGGTCTTCGCCGTGGTTGTCGCACAGGCCCGGCTCGGGGAACCATGCCTCGATCACGCCGTCATTGATGACAGCCGCATAGCGCCACGACCGCAGACCGAAGCCAAGGTTATCCTTGCGCACCAGCATACCCATGCGGCGGGTGAATTCGCCGGACCCATCGGGGATGACCTTGATCTTTTCGATGCCCTGCATCTGCGCCCATTTGTTCATGACAAAGGCGTCATTCACGGACATGCAATAGATCTCATCAACGCCAAGATCCTGAAATTCGCTGTGGTTGTTTTCAAAACCCGGCAGCTGGTAGGTCGAGCAGGTCGGCGTGAATGCACCGGGCAGGGCGAACAGAACAACGCGCTTGCCGGCGAAATAATCGGCAGTCGACTTGTCTTCCCATGTATAGGGATTGTCACCGCCAAGGCTGTCGTCGCGAACGCGGGTGTGGAATGTAACATCGGGCAGTTTGGCGCCGGCTTGCATGGAAAAACTCCTGAATCTGCATCTAAACCTCCCTATCCCCCAGATAGCCGCGAGGTGGCGTCCATGCAATGCGTCAGGCGCATGTTCGGCTTGCATTCCCGGTCTGCGCGGCGGTTACGCTTTCAAACCGGGCAGAGCAGGTCTATAGCTGTGCATAAATCGCCGCCGCTGATGAGGAGGCATACCTTTGCGCGATCTCAAGATTCCCGACCAGCGCCACCCCGAAAAGGCGCATCGTGTCGATAACGCCCAGCCGAAAAAGCCCAGCTGGATCAGGGTGAAAGCCCCGGTTGGCGAAGGCTACCGCCAGACCCGCGACATCATGCGCGAGCATAAGTTGACGACCGTCTGCGAAGAAGCAGGCTGTCCCAATGTCGGCGAATGCTGGAGCCAGGGTCACGCCACCATGATGATCATGGGCGAGATCTGCACCCGTGGCTGCACCTTCTGCAATGTGGCGACGGGCCGTCCCGATGCGCTTGACGTGTTCGAGCCGGGGCGCGTGGCCCATGCGGTCGAAAAGCTGGGGCTGAACCATGTGGTCGTCACCTCGGTCGATCGCGATGATCTGGCCGACGGTGGGGCGGATCACTTTGCCCAGACGATCCGCGCGATCCGTCACCGCTCCCCCGACACCACGATCGAGATCCTGACGCCGGATTTCCTGAAGTGCGACAACTCGGTTCTGGAAACCGTGGTCGAGGCCCGGCCCGATGTGTTCAACCACAATCTGGAAACCGTGCCCGGCCTCTATCCCACGGTGCGGCCCGGCGCGCGCTATTTCCATTCGCTGCGGCTGTTGCAGCGGGTCAAGGAAATGGACCCCGCGATGTTCACCAAATCCGGCATCATGGTCGGTCTGGGGGAAACGCCGGAGCAAGTGCGGCAGGTGATGGATGACATGCGCGCGGCGGATGTCGATTTCCTGACCGTTGGCCAATATTTGCAGCCGACGCCGAAACACCATGCTGTACGCGACTTCATCACGCCCGAGGATTTTGCGGCCTATGAGAAATCCGCGTGGGGCAAGGGCTTCTTGATGGTCTCGGCCACGCCGCTGACCCGGTCGAGCTATCATGCCGGCGACGATTTCGCCCGGCTGCGGGATAACCGGCTGGCCAAGCTGGGCCGCGCGTAACGCGCAGCGCAACAGGTGCTGAGATTGACGGCGCGAGGCGAGGCTTCGCGCCGTTTTTATGTCAAACGACTGTTTGCAGGGCGAATTCCGTAGAGTTGACAGGTGTCAACTCCCTAAGGAATTATTAATTCTTAACAGCGGGTTAAAGGGAATTTGCCGTTGCCTGTGCGCGGGTCAGCAGCCGGTCGACCAGATTGCGCTCGGCCGGGGTCAGCTGTTGGTGGCGCGGGTAGGCGGGCTGGGCGCGGTCATTGCGCACCGGCAGGTTCCAGCCCTTGGTGCTGTGGAAAAACGCCTCGGCGCCGGCCTCTCCGAATACGTCGAGATAGCCTTTGACCACCACGTCCAGATAGCTTTGCAGGATCGGTGCGCTGCCATCGCCGTAATTGGCGGGCGGCACGGAATAGACCTGAATTTCTGCGTCGCCGATGGGGTGATTGTCGACGGCGTCCGAGACCAGATGCCGGGTATAATGCGCCTCGCGCAGGTCCAGCGCGGCCCAATCGCCATCGGGCACGCGGGCGATCAGCCCGTCGATGTCGCAGCCGTGGCGCTGCTCCACCGACAGAACGGCGGCGGAATGGGCGGGCACATGCCGCCAGACCCGCCCCCAACCGCCCAGCCGGGCAGGGTGGTGATCGCGATACGCATGTGTGCCAGTATGAACGAGCGAGCCGTAGCCAAAGAAATGAGCATTCTGCATGGGATCAGTCCTGCCGCACTGCGCGGACGAGGGCAAGAGCGGGCTCGGGACTTGTCCGAAGCGGCGGCCTGCGCTATCGCAAGAGGACCGCACCGGGAGAATCCGGCCCAGTGCCGGTGCCGAAGGAGCAACCGCCCCGGTAAACTCTCAGGCATCAGGACCGTTGCGGGCAAGACACTCTGGAGAGAGGGGCCATGTGCCTCCGCCGAAGGGATAACGATCTCAGGCACCAAGGACAGAGGGGGCATCGCAGGCGCGATCCGGGCCATAGGGCCGGGATGCGTCATCATGTGATGCCGGGCCAATCGTGCCTCCGGCAAGAAGGAGGGCGCGGCATGGCCGACAGCCAGACCACGGATCAAAACCCGGACCAGACCCCGGATCAGGGCGATGACGCGCTGAATGTGACGCCGCTGTTCGATTTCGCGCAACGCCACGGCGGCAAGATCGTCGATTTCGCAGGCTGGGCGCTGCCGGTGCAATTCGCGCCCGGCGTAATGAAGGAACATCTGCACACGCGCGCTGCTGCGGGCCTGTTTGACGTGAGCCATATGGGGCAGGTGATCTTGCGCCACCCGGATGGCGCGACGGGCGCGGCGCGGGCGCTGGAACGTCTGGTGCCCGCCGATCTGATCGGGCTCAAAGAGGGACGCCAGCGCTACGGGCTGTTCACGAACGCGCAGGGCGGCATTCTGGACGATCTGATGATCGCCAATCGCGGGGATCATCTGTTTTTGGTGGTGAATGCGGCCAATCGCGCCGGTGATCTGGCGCATCTGCGCGCCAATCTGCCCGACTGCGAGGTCGAGGAGATCACCGACCGCGCGTTGATCGCGCTTCAAGGTCCGCAGGCCGAAGCCGCGTTGGCGCAGCTGGTGCCCGATGTGGCCGCGATGAAATTCATGGATGTGGCGGTGAAGGATAGCGATTTCGGGCCGCTGTGGATCAGCCGCTCCGGCTATACCGGCGAGGATGGCTATGAGATTTCGGTGGGTGTCGAAGACGCCGATGCCTTGGCCAGTGCTTTGGTCGCGCAGGAGGGCGTCGCGCCGGTAGGCCTTGGCGCGCGGGACTCGCTGCGGCTGGAGGCGGGCCTGTGCCTGCATGGCCATGACATCGACACGACAACCACCCCGGTCGAGGCCGCGCTGGTCTGGGCGATGCAGAAGGTCCGCCGCCCCGGCGGGGCGCGTGCCGGGGGCTATCCCGGTGCCGAGCAGATCGCCGCTCAGCTGGAGACCGGCCCGGAGCGGCTGCGCGTCGGGCTGCTGCCCGGCACCCGTGCGCCGATGCGCGAGGGCACGCAGCTCTTTGCCGATGCCGAAAGCGACACGCCCGTGGGGCAGGTGACCTCTGGCGCCTTTGGGCCCTCAATCGGCGTGCCGATGTCGATGGGCTATCTGCGCGCGGAGCTTTGCCAGATCGGCACAGCGATCTACGGTGAGGTGCGGGGCAAGCGGCTGCCGGTGACGGTGGCGGACATGCCGTTCCGCCCCGCGACCTACAAACGCTGAACCGGGCCCCGGCCCGCCATGACACAGACCCCCGCCTGCCGGGGCAGATGACAAACCAAAGGAACCTGACCGCATGAAATTTACCGAACAGCATGAGTGGCTTCTGCCCGAGGGCGACATTGTGACCGTGGGCATCACCGAACATGCCGCGACCCAGCTGGGCGATGTGGTGTTCGTCGAATTGCCCGACGTCGGCGCCGCCGTCACCAAGGACGAGGAAATCGTGGTGATCGAAAGCGTCAAGGCGGCGTCCGACATCCTTGCCCCGCTGGATGGCGAGATCGTCGAAGTGAATGACGCGCTGGTCGAGAATCCCGCGCTGATCAACGAGGACGCCATGGGCGACGCGTGGTTTTTCAAGATGAAGCCCGCCGATATGGCCGATCTCGACGAATATATGGACGAGGCGGCCTATAAATCCATGGTTGGCTGATCCGGACCATGGCGCGGGACCGGGGCGTGGTTTCCGGTCCTTTCGCCGCCTGATTGCATGGCCGCTGCCCGACGCGGCCATTCCGATTGCAGTGCCACATCCCGTGGCACTGCGCCCTCCCCACCGGTTTCACGAAAGCGCGGCCATGCCCTTTACCCCCACCGATTACGATCCCTATGATTTCGCCAATCGCCGCCATATCGGCCCGTCGCCTGCGGAGATGGAACATATGCTGGCCGCTGTCGGGGTCGACAGTCTGGATGCGCTGATCGACGAGACGGTCCCGCAATCCATCCGGCAGGCCGACCCGCTGGACTGGGCGCCGCTGACCGAGGGCGAGCTGATCGTGCGGCTGCGCGAAGTGGCGGCCAAGAACACGGTGATGACCTCGCTCATCGGGCAGGGCTATTACGGCACCGTCACCCCGCCCGCGATTCAGCGCAATATTCTGGAAAACCCGGCGTGGTATACCGCCTACACCCCCTATCAGCCCGAAATCGCGCAGGGCCGGCTGGAGGCGTTGCTGAACTATCAGACGATGATCAGCGATCTGACCGGGCTGGAAGTGGCCAATGCGTCCCTGCTGGATGAGGCCACGGCGGCGGCGGAGGCCATGGTGATGGCGCAGCGCGCCGCGAAATCGAAAGCGCCGGCGTTTTTCGTCGATGCCGCCTGCCATCCGCAAACCATCGCGGTGATCGAGACCCGCGCCGCGCCGCTGGGCATTCCGGTGATCGTCGCGCCGGTGGCCGAACTGGTGCCCGAGGGCGTGTTCGGCGCGCTGTTCCAATATCCCGGCACCGAAGGCCATCTGGTCGATTTCACAGATCAAATCACCGCGCTGCATGAGCTCCGCGCCGTCGCCGTGGTGGCGACCGATCTGCTGGCGCTGACGCTGCTGAAAGAGCCGGGCGCGATGGGGGCGGATATCGCCATCGGCTCCGCTCAGCGGTTCGGCGTGCCGCTGGGCTATGGTGGCCCGCATGCGGCGTTCATGTCCTGCCGTGATGCGCTGAAGCGCAGCATGCCGGGCCGGATCGTTGGCGTGTCGGTCGATGCGCGCGGCAATAAGGCCTACCGCCTGGCCTTGCAGACCCGCGAGCAGCATATCCGCCGCGAGAAAGCGACCTCGAATGTCTGCACCGCACAGGCGCTGCTGGCGGTGATGGCGTCCTTCTATGCGGTGTTCCACGGGCCCAAGGGCCTGCGCGCCATTGCCGAGCGCATCCACCTGCGCGCCGTGCATCTGGCCGATGGGCTGGCCGAGGCCGGGTTCACCATCGCGCCCGACAGCTATTTCGACACGTTCACCGTCGAGGCTGGCAGCCTGCAGGGGGTCATCCTGCGCGCGGCGCTGGCCGAGGGCATCAACCTGCGGCAGCTCGATGGGGGGCGGATCGGGATTTCGGTCGATGAGACCACCTCGCGCCGCACGGTGGAGGCCGTCTGGCGGGCGTTTGGCATCACCCGCAGCTATGGCGAGGCCACCCGCGTGGCGCTGCCCGATCCGCTACTGCGCGAAAGCGACTACCTGACCCATCCGGTGTTTCAGATGAACCGGGCCGAGGCCGAGATGATGCGCTACATGCGGCGGCTTGCCGACCGGGATCTGGCGCTGGACCGCGCGATGATCCCGCTGGGCTCCTGCACCATGAAGCTCAACGCCGCCGTCGAAATGATGCCGATCACCTGGCCCGAATTCGGGCAGATCCATCCCTTTGCCCCCGCCGATCAGGCGCTGGGTTATGCCGAGATGATCGAGGATCTGTCGGCCAAGCTGTGCCAGATCACCGGCTATGACGCGATGTCGATGCAGCCCAATTCCGGCGCGCAGGGCGAATATGCGGGCCTGCTGACCATCGCCGCCTATCACAGCGCGCGGGGCGAGGATCGTGATATCTGCCTGATCCCGACCTCGGCCCATGGCACGAACCCGGCCTCGGCACAGATGGCGGGGATGAAGGTCGTGGTGGTGAAGGCCGCCGAAAATGGCGACATCGACCTAGAGGATTTCCGCGCCAAGGCCGAAGCCGCGGGCGCGCGGCTGGCGGCCTGCATGATCACCTATCCCTCAACCCATGGCGTGTTTGAGGACACGGTGCGCGAGGTCTGCGCGATCACCCATCACCATGGCGGGCAGGTCTATCTGGACGGCGCCAACCTCAACGCGTTGGTGGGGCTGGTCAAACCGGGCGAGATCGGCGCGGATGTCAGCCATTTGAACCTGCATAAGACGTTTTGCATTCCGCATGGCGGCGGAGGTCCCGGCATGGGGCCGATCGGGGTGAAGGCGCATCTGGCGCCCTATCTGCCGGGTGATCCCAATGCGGGCGCGAATGGGGATGCGGCTCCGGGTCCGGTGTCTGCCGCGCCCTATGGCTCCGCCTCGATCCTGCCGATTTCATGGTCCTACTGCCTGCTGATGGGCGGCGCGGGCATGACGCAGGCGACGCGGGTGGCGATCCTATCGGCCAATTACATCGCGGCGCAGCTGTCGGAAGGCTATGACGTGCTGTTCAAGGGGCGCGCGGGCCGGGTCGCGCATGAATGCATCCTCGACACGCGGCCTTTTGAGAAAAGCGCGGGCGTCAGCGTCGATGACATCGCCAAGCGGCTGGTCGATAACGGCTTCCACGCCCCGACGATGAGCTTTCCGGTGCCGGGCACGCTGATGGTGGAGCCGACCGAAAGCGAAACCAAGGCCGAGCTGGACCGCTTCATCGCCGCGATGCGCGCGATCCGGTCGGAAATCTCGCAGGTCGAGGCGGGCGACTGGCCGGTGGAGGACAGCCCCCTGCGCCATGCGCCCCATACGGTCGAAGATCTGGTCGCCGACTGGACGCGGCCCTATCCGCGCGAACAGGGCTGTTTCCCGGCGGGTGCGTTCCGGGTGGATAAATATTGGCCCCCCGTTGGCCGGGTCGATAACGTCTGGGGCGATCGCAATCTGATCTGCACCTGCCCGCCGGTGGAGGCCTATGCCGAAGCGGCGGAATAGGGCCTGACCGCCAAAGCCTCCGGCAGGGGTTTTGCAGGGCGTATCACAGCCGGGCGCGGGGCTTATGCCTCGCGCTTGGACAGGGCGCGGAGTTTTTCGCGGTCCGAGTCGAGCGGCAGCGCGGCCTCGGCATGTTCCCAAAGCCGTTCCTGCGCGGCGCGCGCGGCGCGATCCATGTCGGGGCGGTTGGTGCGGCTTGCGGCGGCCTTCATCGAATTGAGCGCCCGTTGCAGGCGCAGGGCCACCTCGATCATCCCGGCACCGTCGCGGGCGACAGGGTGGAAATAATCCTCGACCAAGTCGGCCTCGGTGGTGGGATGCATGTGAATGCGTTCCGCGCCGCGTGGCGGCTCGACGGGGTCCTTCTCGGGCAGTTCTTCGCAGAGCAGACGTTCAACCCGGCCCGTGACCTCAATCGCGGTGCCCGGATCGTTCAGCCCCGGCGACAGTGCGCGCGACGCAATTTCCGCCAGCACCGTCAAGCCAAAGCGCGCATCCTGATCGAAGGTCCGCACTGGCCCGAAGGTGAAGGCATCGCGCACGGTGTCGATCAGCGCATCGTCGGACCGCCCGACATGCGCCACCGGGCTGCCCGGCGCGCAGAAGGCACCGGGACCATAGGGCAGGTAGATCTCTGTGCTGTAGTCATCGGCCATCCGCGCCAGCGCGGCGATATCGACGAATTGCACATGCCCGCCACGGTCGCAGGCCACCGGGGTCAGGCCGGCGGGCAGATTATCGCGGTCGGCAAGCCTATGCGCGCCAAATGTGGGCGCGCGGCGAAACTGGATCAGCGTGGCGCGCACGCGCTCCTCAACCTGATCGAGCGTCTCATCGAGGCTGCCAAGCCGGCTGAGATGGGCGATCCAGCGCAGCACCGCGAGGATCACCAGCAACACCACGATCACGGTGAAGCCGAACACCACCACCGCCGCCGTCGCGCCGTAAATATGGGAGCGGAACAGGATGATCGCGGTCAGCGCATAGACGAACGCCCCGAGGAAGGTCGCCAGCACCGTCTGGGTCGTTGTGTCCTCCAGCAGCAGGCGATGCGACCGCGGGGTGATCTGGCTCGACGCTTGCATATGGGCCGAGACCATCACCGTCAGCGAGAAGGTGGTCACCGTCAGCATCGAGGAGGCAAGGATCGACAGAAGCGGCATCACCGCGTCTTCGCCCAGCCTTTCGACGGCCTCATCGGGGATGAGCGGGCGCAGCAGCGCGGCGGCGGCCAGTGCCACCACCGCCAGCAGGGCAATCCCGGCGGCGCGCACCCAAAGCTTGCGCAAGACACGGCGCAGGCGCCAGAGTTGTTTGGAAATCAAGCTGTTGTCCCTTCGGTCCCTGTTCGGTCCCCGTTCTGGGGTCAATGTTTGCCCCTGCCGCACGGTTCCCGCAAGGGCGCGCAGGGGTTGCATCCGTCGCCGGTTCAGCCGATTGGGGGCGCGCTTGCCCGCCCTGTCAACCAATGCCGCCCGTGAAAATTGGAGCCGCCCCCGATGAGCGATCCCGTCAGACTGACCTGTGCCGCCTGCGCCGCCGTCAATCGCCTGCCGCGCGAGAAGCTGGGCGCGGGGCCAAAATGCGGCACCTGCGGCGCGAAGCTCTTGCCGGGGAAGCCGCTGGAGATGGACCCGAAAAGCCTTCAGGCTGCGATCCGCAACGACGATCTGCCGTTGGTGGTGGATTTCTGGGCGCCGTGGTGCGGGCCATGCCGGACGATGGCGCCGGCTTTTGCACAGGCCGCCGCGCAGCTGTCGCCGGAGGTGCGGCTGGCCAAGATCAACACGGAAGCCCATCCCGCCGTCAGCCGTAAATTCGGCATCCGGGGCATACCGCTGCTCATCCGGTTCGAGCGCGGGCGCGAGGCGGGCCGGGTTGCGGGCACGCGGCCTGCGGGCGATATCACACGTTTTGCCAAGGGCGCGCGGCTGGGACGCTGACGTGCCGAGAGATGAGCAATCGAAAGGACACCACATGGCGAAGATGATCCACTCAATGATCCGGGTGCGCGACGAGGATCGCTCGCGCGCGTTCTATAAGGACGCATTTGGGCTGGAGCTGGCCGAGCGGCTGGATTTCGACAGCTTCACCTTGGTCTATCTCAGCAATGCTGAAAACGATTTCGAGCTGGAGCTGACGGTGAACAAGGGGCAGGCCGAGCCCTATGATCTGGGCAATGGGTATGGCCATCTGGCGGTTCTGGTCGATGACGCCGACGCGCTGCATGCCCGTCTGACGGAGGCCGGATATGCGCCGCGCAAGCTGGTGGATTTTGCGCCTGATAACGGCCCGCTTGTGGCGCGGTTCTTCTTTGTGGCCGATCCTGACGGCTATGAGATCGAGGTGATCCAGCGCGGTGGGCGGTTCGGCTGAACGGTATTCCCGCGCCGCTCCGCCCGCTTGACAAAATTACGCAAATATTCGAAATCACCGCGCAGTGGGGAGCTCAGTTGGGAGAGCGCGTCGTTCGCAATGACGAGGTCGTCGGTTCGATCCCGATCGGCTCCACCAGATATCCCCTTTAGCGCCCTGACGCGGGCTGCGCCGCGATCACCTCCACCGAGGTGGTGAGCCAGTGTTCCTCCAGATTGGCCTCCGCGTCTTCGCCTTCGGGCGCGATGCGGTCGATGACGGCGAACAGGCCGGGCGCGGCGAGCGGGGTCAGCACCCCGTGCCATGTGCCGCGCAGCAGGTTGATGCCCTGTCCCGGCTCGGTCAGGAACGCCTGCGGCGGGCCGGGGCGGCCATCGGCATCGGGCGCGACGATCACCAGAAACGGGTTTTGATGCAGCGGCAGGAACGCCTGACTGCCCCAGGGATGACGCTCCAGCATTTCCAGCCGGTAGGGCAGGGTGCGCGGTTGGGCGTCAAACAGGCTGATCCCGGTGCGTCCGCCATTCACATCGATGCGCGCGCGGTCATGGAAACGCCCGCAGAGGCCCTGATTGATGATCTTGTCCGGTTCGCCAGCCGTGTCGAGAATATCGCCAAATGGAGCAAAGGCCTGCGCGGTGATTGAGCGGACAGAAAGCGGTGCAGGCATCTCAGATCTCCATCGCGCGAAGGCGGTGCAGGGCGATGCGTTCGACCTGATGGCAGGCTTCGGCGAATTCGGTGGTGCGGTCATTCTCGACCCGTTTCTGGAACGCGGCGAGGATCCCGGGCTTATCGTGATCGCGCACGGCAATGATGAAGGGGAAGCCGAATTTCGCGGTGTAGCGGTCGTTGAGATCGGTAAAGGCGGCTTTCTCGGAAGGGGTAAGCGCGTCGAGCCCGGCGCTGGCCTGTTCGGCGGTGCTGTCTTCGGTCAGGTTGCGCGCTTGGGCCAATTTGCCCGCCAGATCGGGATGCGCGGATAGCACGCCCAGACGGGCCTCCTGCGAGGCGCTGCGGAACACCCGGCACAGCGCGGAATGCACGCCGATGGCGGTGTCATGGGCCGGGCCAAGTTCCAGCGCATGGGCGCGCTCCGCAATCCAAGGCGAATGTTCGAACACCCCGCCGAAGCGCTGCGTGAAGCCATCCGCATCCAGCTGGCTGGGGCGGGTGCGCGGCCCCGGCGCGGGGTGGGTTTGTGCCCAATGCCGCGCAATGTCGATGCGCCGTGCGAACCAGACATCCGATTTCGAGGCCGCGTAGTCGAGGAACCGTTTCAGCCCCATGATCCGCCCCGGTCGCCCGATCAGGCGGCAATGCAGGCCGATCGACAGCATCTTGCCGGCGCCGGCCTCACCCTCGGCGTAAAGCGCGTCGAAGCTGTCCTTGAGATACTGGTAGAAATGCTCGCCCGTGTTGAAGCCCTGCGGCGTCGCAAAGCGCATGTCATTGGCATCGAGCGTGTAGGGCAGGATGAGCTGGTCACGGTCCCCGACACGGATCCAATAGGGCAGGTCGTCGGCGTAAGTGTCTGAAATATATTCAAAACAGCCTTCCTCGGCGGCCAGACGCACGGTGTTATGGGAGCTGCGCCCCGTATACCAGCCGCGAGGCCGGGTGCCCGTGACTTCGGTATGCAGGCGGATCGCCTCGGCCATGTCGGCGGCTTCGCTTTCGGGGGTGGCGTCCTTGTATTCGATCCATTTCAGCCCGTGCGAGGCGATTTCCCAATGCGCCTCCTGCATCGCCGCGACCTGTTCAGGGCTGCGCGCCAAAGCGGTGGCGACGCCGTAAACCGTAAGCGGAATGCCCATATCGGTGAACAACCGGTGCAGCCGCCAGAAGCCTGCGCGCGCGCCGTATTCGTAGATCGATTCCATGTTCCAGTGCCGCTTCCCGGGCCAAGGCTGCGCCCCGACGATTTCGGACAGGAATGCCTCGGACGCGGCATCGCCATGCAAGATGTTGTTTTCGCCGCCCTCTTCGTAATTCAGCACGATCTGCACCGCGATTTTCGCACCACCCGGCCAGCGCGGGTCCGGGGGGGTTTGGCCATAGCCCTGCATGTCGCGGTCGTATCGATCCATGTGTTGCGCGCCTTCTTTCGGGGAATGTGTATTCACGGGTTGCTTGGACGGGACTTTCCCGCCTTCATGGGGGCAGTGCAAGCAGGTGGATGACACCCGAAGGAGGTGAAGCACAATGGCCGGTTATCTGACGACGCATGTTCTGGACACTGCGCGGGGCTGCCCCGCCGAGGACATCGAGATCACGCTGTATCGTATCGACGGGGCGGAGCGGGTCGAGATCGCGCGGATGCGGACCAATGAGGACGGGCGCACCGACGGGCCGATCCTGCCCGATGATGATTTCGCGCCGGGCACCTATGAGCTGATCTTCGATGCCGGGGCTTATCTGGACGCGACAAGCGCACCGGGGGAGGCGCCGCGCTTCCTCGACCAGATCCCGATACGGTTTGGTATGTCGCAGGCCGATCACTACCATGTGCCGCTGCTGCTATCGCCGTTTGGCTATTCCACCTATCGCGGCAGCTGAATTTTCGGACAGCAGCCGGGGCGCGCGAGGGCGTTGGCCGGCGCGCCGCGGCTGAGCCGAAGACTGCGCTACGACCCGCCCATGACAAAGCGAAGCGCATGGGCGAGCGCCTGCCCGTCCCGGCGGGCTGGCGCTTGGGGGTCTCTCGCTGACCTCGGAGCGGGGAGGTGGGTTCCACCATAAAGCGCACCGTGCAACCGTAGCAGCGCCACCCCGCGGGCAGGCTTCCGTCGCGCTAAGCGGGCGGCCCGCGAACAAGGCGAAGCCGCGCGGGCGAGCGCCTGCCCGTTCCGGCGGGCTGGCGCTTTGCCACCTCTCGCTGACCTCTGAGCGGGGAGGAACACTGCACCATAAAGCGCACCGTTCAATTGAAGCAGCGCCACCCCACGGGCAGGCTTCCGTTGTGCCAAGCGAACCAGCCCGCGAACATGGCGAAGCCGCTCGGGGATCTCTCGCTGACCTCGAAGCGGGGAGGAAGGCGGCACCATAAAGCGCACCGTTCAACCGTAGCAGCGCCATCCCACGGGCCGGCTGGCGTTGTGCTGCAAATCGACCGCCGGGCTTCGTCTGTCGCAGCCACCGACGGGCGGGCTCACTTCAGACCCGCCCCTCAGTAATCGCGCTCAAAGAAAATCCCGAGGCTGGTTTCGCCATTGCTGCCCGCGCCGCCGCGGACCGTAACGGTATCGGTCAGATCGATATTGAGGTTGATCGTGGTCTCGCCCTGCGAATTTGCGGTGACATCGGTGTAGATGTTGTCGGAGATGTATTTGCCAACCCGCAGCGCGGCATTGCCATCCTCATCCGCGGTGACATCCAGATCGTCGACGCCGATATTCTCGCGCAGCTCGGTCAGCAGACCGCCGCTGCCCTGACCCGCCAGCGTGGCTACGGCAGAGGCAAGCTGTGCGGCTTGCAGGGGCGAGAGGTTCTCGATGCTTTGACCGAAGAACAGCCGCGCCAAGACCTCGTCCTCGGGCAAATCCGGCTCGGAGGTGAAGGTGATATCGGGGTCGTTCGCCGTGCCGCTGATGCCGATCACGGTCGTGAAACCGGCATTCACCGTGCGCGCGCTAAGCGCCAATTGCGGCGTCAGGCCGCCTTGGAGCGTCACGGCACCTTCGTCGAGGGTAAAGCGCTTGCCCAGCAGATCGAGCCTGCCGCGCACCAACTCGAAAGAGCCGACGGGGATGATGTTGCTGGTGGTGCCGGTCACGCGCAGCTCGCCACCCAATTCGGCGTCAAGCCCGCGGCCACGGATGAAGATCCGGTTGGGCGCGCGGATCAGGACATTGAGGCCAAATCCGCCGGATCCGCCATCGCTTTCGGCACCATCGCCATCGCCATCGCTGCCATCGTCGAGCAGCCCGGCACGGGCGCGGGTGGCGCGCACGACGGCAGGTTCGTTGATATGGGTGATGTCGGGAATGTCGGTGGAAAAGGCGAGCCCGGTTTCGGGGATGCGGATTTCCGTCTCGCCGATATTCACGGTGCCAGTGATCATCGCGCCGCCGGTCAGCGGACCTGCGAGAGACAGCCGCCCGTCGAGAGAGGTGTGGTAGAGGTTGGGATCCTCCAGCACCAGATCGCCAAGCCCGATTGTCAGATCGGCGTTATAGCCATCCGACAGCGTAATCGGCCCGTCGACATAGAGCCGGCCACCAGCCATGGCGCGGGCGAAAGCGTCGATGGTGGCGCGGCCTCCGCCCAGCTGGACGGTGACGTTGATGTCTTCAAGCGTCTGCCCCAGCGTCGGCAGGCTCATCTGAGCGCCACGCGTGGTGACCTGCCCGGAGACGGAGCCAAGCGCCGGTGCGCCGTTCACCGACAAGTCGAACTGCGCGGTGCCGGCAAGGCTGCGCGGTGCCAGAACCCGGTTCACCAATGCCAGCGGGATAGTGCCGGAGGCATCGAGATCGACGGTCGAAAAATTCTGCGCCATGGTGCCGGTGACCCGCGCCTGCGCGCTGCCGGGGCCACGGCTGTCGAGGGCGACACGCCAGCCACCGCCGCCGGATACCTCGGCCACGGTGCCGTCAACGGCAAGGCTGCCGGTCAGGCCCGGTGCGAAGGGCGCGATATTGGGCAGTGACAGCTCAATCGCCACGTCCGATGCGCCGGAGCCGACGACCCCGTCCACCGCGCCGCGCGCGCCATAGGGGCCGGTCAGGTCCAGATCGACATTCCAGAGCCCGGCGGTTTCCTCGCGCACGTCACCGGCCACGGTGAGCGGGCCGGACAGACCCGGCGCGAAAGGCGCGATATTGGGCACGGAAAGCCGTGCCTGCACATCCGTGGCGCCGCCAAGCACGACACCCGCCACGCTGGCCTCGGCGCCATAGGGGCCGGTCGCGTCGAGATCGACCTCATACTGGCCACCCTCGCGTTCGCGAATGCTGCCTGCGGCACGCAAGGGGCCGGACACACCGGGCACGAGGGGCGCAACGTCGGGCAGGTAGACCTGCGCCTCGACATCCGTCGCGCCACCCAGAACGACACCTTCGACGCTGGCATTCGCGCCATAGGGGCCGGAGGCATCCAGATCGACGGCAAAGCGCCCGCCCTCCATTTCGCGGATGGTGCCAGCCGCCCGCAGCGGGCCGGAATAGCCCGGCACCACAGGCGAGATATCGGGCACGGCAAGCTGCGCCTCGATATCGGTGGCCCCGCCCAGCACAACGCCATCGACGCTTGCGGTGGCATTATAGGGGCCGGTCAGGTCCAGATCGACGTCAAGCGAGCCGTCGCCGCGTTCCTGCACGCGGCCTTCGGCGGTGAGCGGGCCGGAATAGCTCATATCGGGTAGGAGCGGCGCAATATCGGGGACCGACAGGGTGAGTTGCACATCGGAGGCGCCAAGTTCGACCTCGCCATCGACACGGGCGGAGGTGGCATAGGGGCCTTCGACCGCCAGATCCACATCAAACCGGCTGGCGGTCAATTGGGTCACGCGGCCATCCACGGCGACGGGGCCGGAATAGTCCATATCGGGCAGCAGCGGCGCGATGTCGGGCAGGGAGGCCGCCAGCACCACATCGATATCCTCAGGGGCGATGCGGCCTTCGACGCGGGCGTCCAGATCGTAGGGGCCGGTCAGATCGAGCGCGACGTCAAAGGCATTTTCCCCGACTTCCTGTGCGGTGCCTGTCAGGGTGACGGGGCCGGAATATTGCTCCAGCACCTTACCGATTTCGGCCAGCCGCGCGTCTAGGGTCAGGTCGCTTTGTCCGGGTGCAAGCCGGCCCGCGGCGGCGATGGTCACATTCGGGTTTTGCAGATCAATCGTGTCGATGCGCAGGCCGGTCTCATCGCGTGACACGCGGCCCACCAGCGTGGTTTCACCGGCAAGCAGCGGGTCAAGCTGGGCGATGCCCACGGCCAGATCCTGCGCGGTGACGTCGAGGGTTAGATCAAAAATACCACCCAGAACATCGCCGCTGCCTTCGAGATCGGCGCGCACGGCACCTTGCAGCGGTTGCCCGACCAGCGGCGCGTAGCGGGCAAGGTTGTTGGCCTCGAAACTGGCGCTGCCCTCAAGCGCGATGGAACGGTCTGCAACCCGGGCCTCGCCCTGAGCGGAAAGGGTCAGATCCTCGCCGCCCAAGGTCAGGCTTTCCAGCACCAGCGGCGCGTCTTCTTGCCAGTTGATCAGCGCGGTGCCGCCCAGATCGCTCCCAAGCGCGGTGCTGAGTTCGGCATCGGGCAGATCGAGCCCCGTCGCGGCAAACCGGAAATCGGCGGTCACGGCGCGGGGGTTTTCTGCCGTGGGGTCGGCCTGAATGGTGCCGGTGCCGTCAAGCGCCAGACGCGCGATGCTGACATCGCCGCGCAGCACCTCGGTGGTGGTGATCGAGGCTTCCCACGCATCGCCATCCTCGGCGTCGAATTCGGCGCGCAGGCGGGCGTTCTGGATTTGCAGCGGATCGCCGGAGACAGGCAGCAGCACCGGATCGCCGCTGGTGTCTTCGATTGCGCCTTCGATGTTGAACGAACGGGGGAGACCATCGCCGCCAATCACCACAGCGCCGGAAATATCGAGCCGCCGGGCGGTCAGCGCGAAGCGTTCCAGATCGACGCCGCCATTGGGGCCCGTGGCGCCGCGCGCGGTCAATTGCACGTCCTGGCCAAAGAAATCCTGATATTGCGGCAGAAATAGCGGGGTCACGTCGCCGCCGATATCGACGGAAAATTCACGCCCGCCATCGGTCTGTCCGCGCAATTCGACAGCGCCTGAAAGCCTTTCTTCGCCGTCGGTTTGCAGATCGATCGTGGCGTTGAAATCGTCAAGCGGGCCGTCGCCTTGGATGCGGGCCACGACGGAGGGTTGATCGGGGATGCCTGCCAGCACCGCGACGATGCCGCCGGGGTCTTCTTCCAGCGCGATATCGAGGGTCAGCGCGTCGCTGACGTTGGAATAGGCGCCTTGCAACGAAAAGACGCCGGTGCGGCCATCGGTGCGGCGCAGGTCCAGATCGGCCTCGCCTTCGCCATTGGCCAGCCGCATGGAGCCTGCGAGGGTCGCGACCACATCCTGCCCGATCACGGGCTCGCCGATCTCGGCGCGCTCAATGGCGAGCTTGTCGATGCGGATCGACACCGGCAATTCCGGCAAGGAGAAGCCCGAGGCCTGCGCGTCCGAGGTTTCAATCGGCGCTTCGGCAGGCAGCGGCAGGCGGGGCATGATGATTTCTTCGGCGGAGAGTTCTTCGACCTCGACCCGACCGCGCAGCAGGGCGGAGCGGTTCCAGTCCAGCACCGCGCCACGCAGCGTCAGCCATGGGCCATCCGCGTCTAAGATGATCAGCTCTTCCATCCGCACGGTCGAGGACAGCGCGCCGGAAAACCCGTTGATGATGACCGAACGGTCCTCCCCCGACAGGTTCTCCTCAAGGAAATTGACGATCAAGCCCTTGTCGCGGGCCTCCTCGGCGTCCTGCGCATGGGCGAGGGGGGCTTCGAGCGTCCAGCCAGCGGGGGTGATGGCGGTCG
Source organism: Marinobacter sp. (assembly GCA_040119125.1). Lineage (GTDB taxonomy): Bacteria > Pseudomonadota > Alphaproteobacteria > Rhodobacterales > Rhodobacteraceae > Pacificitalea. The sequence continues at coordinate 7,772 of JBEDTR010000007.1, read as the reverse complement.
GAGCGGGGCCGACAAATGCCCAGGCGCCAGCGATCAGCGCCGCGGTGATGCGGAATGCTTTCATCAAAATGCCTGCCCGATGCCGATATAGATCTGATAGGGGCTGATATCGTCACCGCCGCCCGAAACCGGCGTCGCGATGTCGAAGCGGATCGGGCCAAGCCCGGTCTGGTAGCGCACGCCGATGCCCGCGCCGGTGATCCACGACCCTTCATCATCGATCCAGCTATTGGCGCCGATGAACGCGGTATCGACGAAGCCGACAAGGCCAAGCGAGTCGGTGATACCGCCGCGCAGTTCCGCCGAGGCCCCGATGAAGGAGCGCCCGCCGACGGTTTCGTCATCCACTTCGACGCCAAGCTCTTGGTAAGGGAAGCCGCGGACAGAGCCGCCCCCCCCGGCATAGAACAGGTAATCGGGCGGCGCTTCGTCCAGTTCCGGGCCGATGACACTGCCGAATTGCAGCCGTCCGGCAACCACGGCGCGGTCATCCTTACCAAAGCCGTAATAGGCGCGTGCATCTGCGGTGAGCCGCGCCCCGGACGGGGTGTCGGACAGGCCGAGGAAAGGCTTTACGCCCAAGTCGACGTAATAGCCGCCGGTCGGGTTCAGATCATCGTTGCGCTTGTCGTATTCGGCGGTCAGCGGGAAAGCGATCAGGGTATAATCCCGCTCGCCAAATGCGTCATCGATGTGCGCGGTGCGGAACAGGGCTCCGGCCTCCAGCGTCAGATCCGGCGTGACGATCCGCGTCAGGCCAGCACCAAAGGTCAGGCTGTCGGAATCGTAATTCGGCTCGCGCACCCGCGCGACCGTGCCCAGAACATAAAGGTCGGTGTCGGTCTGAAACGTCGCGGGCCGGGTGAACCGCGCCGAGAGGGTGAAGTCGGGCTGCTCATCCCCGCCGATCTGGGCGATTTCGGCATCGATGCGCAGCCGCTCGGCCCCGCCCAGAAGGTTGCGGTGCAGCCAGTAGGTCGACAGCGTCGCCCCATCGACGGAGCTGACCTCAGCACCAAAACCCAACCGACGGCGTTTTTCCTCGATCAGCGCGGCGTCGATCGGCAGCACGTTGCCGGGAGCGACCGTTTCGGCCTCGCGCAGCGAGACGGATCGAAATGCCCCGGCACGACGAAGCCGGTCAGAGGCCAGCTCAAGTTCATCGGGATCAAATACTTCGCCGGTGGGCAGGCCCGCAATTTCGCGAATCCGCTCGGTGCGGACGCGGTTATTGCCGGTGATGCGCAGATTGCCGAATGTCAGACGCGGGCCGGGATCAACGCCGAGCCGCACATCGAGCCGGCGCGCGGCATGATTCGCGGTGACCTGCTGCTGGGGCACATCGGCCTTGGCGTAGCCCACCGCGCGCCAGCCTTTTATCGCTGCTTTGCCTGCATCGCTGACCAATTCGCTATAGGCGGGCTCATTGGGGGCGAACCCGTCGGGAAGGTCGGTCTCCGGGGCAATCGGGGTGATCCGCGCCTCGCCAAACCGGAATGTCTGGCCGGGGATCACGCGCACATCGATGCGGCTGATCTGCGCGGGCGGCTCCAGCGGCGGGATGGCCGATGCTTCGCGCCCGTCGATCAGGATATTTACCGTGCCGTTATAGTAGCCCTCGCTGTAAAGCGCACCGACATAGGCCCGATAATCGGCCCGCGCAGCGGCAAGCAAATCCTGCGGCGAGGTGCGATCTTCGTTGCGCGCGGCATTGATCAGCGAGGCGCGTTTGAGCTTATCGGCCAGATCGTCACTCGCGCCCGGAGCAATGATGCGAAAGCTGTCGAGCGCCATCGCCGGAAGGGCGACCGCGCTGAGGGCGAAGCTCAGGACGAGAGGGGTCATTCTAGGCATTGGGATATCGCTGAGAGGGCACATATTGCCCTAATCGGTAACCATATTGGCGGAGCATTGCCACCGGGTTGACGCAGATACGGCATCAAATCGCCGCAACCTGTCGCGCGACATCGGCCACGGGCGGGGCCGGCATGGTCTGGGTGCCGCAACGGCATCTGCCACCAGCACAGTGTTCCGCCCGACCGGGGGCAACGGGCCATTGTAGCTGCCCTGACGCTGGGTCATGATCGCGGCATCATCAGCAGGGGGCCCCATGCGCGGAACCACCATCACCATCGCCCAGCAAAAGGGCGGTTCAGGCAAGACCACGTTGGCGATAAACCTTGCCGTGGAATACCGGCGGCTGGGCTGTTCGGTCGCGGTTCTCGACACCGATCCGCAGGGGTCACTCGGGCGCTGGTTCATGACACGGATGGAGGCCAGCGACGGCACTCCGGACATGGAATTCTCCACCGCTTCGGCGTGGGGCGTCGGCTATGAGGTCGAGAAGCTGCGCAAATCTCACGATGTCGTGATCGTAGACACCCCGCCCAAGGCCGACGCCGATTTGCGCCCGGCGTTGCGCGTGGCGGATCTGGTCGTGGTGCCGGTTTCGGCCTCGCATGTCGATCTATGGGCGACCGAAAGCGTTCTGGAACTGGCCGAACGTGCGGGCCGTCCGGTCTTGGTCGTGCTGAATCGCGCGCGCAGCGGCACCAAGCTGACCACCGAGATTGCGGATAAGTTGCAAGAATTATCGGCCCCGGTCGCCAAGACGGTGATCGGAAATCGCGTGGTCTACGCGGAAGCGGCAGGCACGGGGCAGGGGGTGTCGGAACGGGGGCGCAGCAGTCCCGCGGCCGCCGAAGTGTCCGCTCTCGTGGGGGAGATCGGCGACCGGCTGGACCGGTGAAATCCTGCGCGGATCGCTTTTTGCACGGTGCTGCGATCCGACACACGGCTGCGTGAGCGCCCGCATCCCGCGTTGACCGAAGGGCAGTCGCAGGTCATCGTGACATGAGTTTTTCCCGAGCCATGAGGCCCCCATGACCCGTTCCCCGCGCTCCTTTATTCTGGCTATGTCCGTTCTTGCCCTTGGGGCCGGTGCCGCGTTGGCCGAAGCTCATATGGACCCGATCAAAACGCGCCAAGAGGCGATGAAAACCGTCGGCGCGTCGACCAAAACGCTCGCGCAAATGGCCAATGGCACCAACCCGTTCGACGCCACCGCCGCCGAAAGCGCGCTGACCGCGATGCAGGAAGCCGTGGCCGAATTCGCAACCTATTTCCCTGATGGCTCGGAAAGCGACGACAGCGAAGCCGCGCCCGCGATTTTCACGGACCGCGAGGGGTTCGAGGAAAAAGTTACCGATTTTCAGGCAGATATCGACACCGCGCTGGAAACGCCGCCCAGCTCGCAGGATGAGTTGAAGGTCGCGTTCGGCTCCGTCGCCGGCAATTGCAAAGACTGCCATGAGAACTACCGCGTCGACAAATAAGATGGGGTGTCAGTGTTAGGGCCGGGGCTGCATTAGCAGCACTGTAATCCGCATCCGTCCGGATGACCGGGCCACCGTGCGGGCTGCCATGGGGTGCGCGGCACCCTGCGGCGGTGGGGACTATCGCACGCGTGCCCTGCCAGACTGTCGTGACGCCCAAGGCGTTCCACAAAAAAATAAGCCCCGCCGAATGAACGGCGGGGCTTTTTCACGTCCACAATCCGCTGGCCGATACCCTGAGGCGTGGCGCTGGCGGAAAGGGGGTCGGGGGCAGGGCCGCCCGACGCGAAACCTTAGCCTTCGAGCTTCAGGTTGGTCGCGGCTTCTTTGCCGTTACGACCGGTCTCGATGTCAAAGGAGACCTTCTGGCCATCGTCGAGCTGGGAGATGCCTGCACGCTCCAAAGCGGAGATGTGCACGAACACGTCTTTGCTGCCGCCCTCGGGCGCGATGAAGCCGTAGCCTTTGGTGCTGTTGAACCATTTCACGGTGCCGTTGGCCATCCGTCTGTTCCTTCCGATAACTCTGCCCGCGTTGTGCGGCAGCTTGGCCCGTCAGTGCTTGATCGAACTGGGAGCCGGAAAACGGAGAACAGTGGTCGATAGCGAAAAACGTCGCAGGGTTGGAATGCTCTTTTTCGGCGCGCCTTGCAACTCATTTTTGCCGCTTTGGCAAGGATCGGAGGTGATCCGCCACGTCACGAGCAGCCGCGACCCGCCGTGCCCCGGCCCGGGTCGGGAAAGATCGCGAGGGCTCCACCGGTGCAGCGCGCGTGCGTCGGCGGCCAAGGGCAAGGCCGGGTGCAGCGGTCAGCGCAGGGTAGTTCGGGCAATATTGCGATACCCCGTGCATGCACGGGCGCACGCGTATCCTTGTAGTCAGGTGTGATACCTCAATCGCCAGATCGGTTGCGCCACATCCTTAGTGTGTGTCCTCTGGGGAAACATGATGCGCCGACCCAATCGCTTATCGCAACACGGGGCTTTGCCTCGGCTCATCCGCCACGCGGTCATGATAACAAATTCTGCAATTCTCGCAGATTTTCGGCTTGTTTCCTCAATTTCCCGCAACTATACGCGTCGGCGGAGATGTGGCCGAGTGGTCGAAGGCGCTCCCCTGCTAAGGGAGTAGGCGGGAAACCGTCTCGAGGGTTCGAATCCCTTCGTCTCCGCCACCTACCAATTTTATTCGATGTGAGCAGGCCGCCTTGGGCGGCTTTTTCATTGGATTTTTGGGTTTTTTCACTTTGTTCTTGCTGTTCAGTTTGTTTCGCCTCACCTTGCTGCTACTCCTTGTGTGGTATGAAGTGTGGTATAAAATCTAGTGGCACTTTCCGGCAAGCTGACCAAGAAGCTGGTAGAGAATCTCGGCGCTGGGCGTCACGGGGACGGTAACGGTCTGTACCTTGTGGTTGATCCGACAGGTGCACGGCGTTGGATTGTGCGCGTCGTGGTTAAAGGGCAGAAAAACAAGAAGGGTGGCCCGCTCCGTACGGATTTCGGTTTGGGCAGTGCAGAGCTGGTGCCCCTCCCCCAAGCGCGAGAGCGTGCGCTAGAATACAGGCGTATGGCGAAACAAGGACTGAACCCTCGCTTCAACGCGCAGCGGAAGGTCCCTACTTTCGAGGAGGTGGCCCAGCAGGTGCATATAGACCGCATGCCCACTTGGAAAAACGTCAAACACGGGCAGCAATGGATCAACACGCTGCGCGACTATGCTTTTCCGAAGATCGGACGCATGCCGATCGATAGTATTGGTCAGCCCGAGGTCATGATGTGCCTTGCGCCTATCTGGACAGGGAAACACGAGACCGCCAAGCGTTTGGCCCAGCGGATCAAGGTGGTGCTAGACGTGGCGCGCTCCAAGGGCTTTCGCTCCGGGGAAAACCCCGTCACAGCCATTAAGGAGTCTTATGTGCTTCCCAAGGTCAGGGCCCGGCCTAAGCATCACAAGGCGATGCGCTGGGAAGACGTGCCCGCCTTCTATGAAGCCCTTCGCGGGCGCGAGGGGATGGCAGCCAAGGCCTTGATGTTTACCTGCTTGTCCGGGTCCCGCACGGGCGAGGTCCTGGGCATGCGTTGGGAGGAGGTTAATTTTGACAATCAGTTATGGGTCTGCCCGGCGGAACGAATGAAGACAGGGGGAGAGCACCGGGTGCCGCTTACTAGAGAGATGCTCTCGATCATTGAGCCGTTGAAGGCGATGCGCTCGGACTTTGTGTTCGAAGGCCAGAAGCGGCATCAGCCCCTGTCGAATATGTCGATGCTAATGTTGATGCGCCGCATGAATGCCGAAGGTATGACCGTGCACGGGTTTCGATCGACCTTTCGAGATTGGGCATCAGAGGTCGCAAACGTATCGCGCGAAGTCGCGGAGAAAAGCCTGGCCCATGCCGTAGGAAATGACGTGGAGCGAGCCTATGCCCGGTCGGACCTTTTAGAAAAACGTCGTGCATTGATGAGTGATTGGTCTCGATACGTCGCATCCGGTCGCCCTTGGGAACGTGAATGATGCACGAGGTGTTTATTAACGAAGCGGAGCTTTCTTTCCTAGAGCTCTTCCGCATCGCGTTAAGCGCAGAGACTCTTGAGGACAGGCTGGCAGCAATCCAATTTGTCAGGCATGAGGTGATCGCGACGCGCCTGCAAAACCTGACGGATAACTTCGGTCCCCACTGGACTAGTGATCCAAGAAATAAAGACCTTGTGGAGTTGGTGGCCTTAAAGGCTGCGGAGCGTGACAGTGCCGTCTACGAATTTTCCCGCGTTTGCCGGATCTATGAAGATCGGAATGAGCGCCGCTTGAACATCGCGGAGCACGCCGGAAAAATAGCTTATCTATCCGTTCTGGAAGGCAAGCGCGAAGGTGTTCAGACGCCCGCCGGTATTCTCTACCAGCTTACATTGGCCGGTAGGAAACATCGAATTAGGGGCGCGAAGGACAAGGACGTAGTCCGCCGAAGTTGGAGCACTTACCGCGGCAGCGTTCATTTGGGGATGGCGATGGATTTTTGTGAAGATCGAGGAGTTTCCCCTGAAGAGGTATTCCCTGTCGCGGAACAGATTCGCCGTGTGCTTTCCGACGCCTGCCCGAGAGGTACCAACAGGCCCTATGTTCCACAAAAGGAGCAAATTTCTTTCACTTATGCCTCAAAGGTTTGCGGACCCCGGTTTCAAAATCGGGGACTGCCGTTCGGGTTAGGAAATTGAGCACCGTTCGCTGTAAATCAATTCAGCGGAAAACCTCCAATGCCACACCAATTCTTCGAAGACGAACGTAACTATTTGCTAAGTGATCCTGAGCTCGAGATCATCGGTGATCGCGAGAAACTTGCGCAATGGCGTCACAAGATGAAGGGCCCAGCGTTCTACCGATTAGGCCGCAAGATCATCTATCGCGGCTCCGACCTGAATACTTGGGTGGCGGCAAACCGCTGCGATCCGTCGAGCAAGGCGTAAGGGGGCGGTGATGTCGGACAAAACAGATGAACCCCGCGAAGGCCTCGACCTGTTCTCAATTGCAGGACTACCAGAGCACGCCCCGATGGGCGGCGGTGATCTGAGGTCTACGCCTCCGGCGGTTAACCCGTACCGCGAGATTCAGAAGAGAGCCCGTTCTCGCACCTCCGCGGAGGAGAATCCGAACGAACGATACTTGCCGGACATGGCGGTCGCGCAACGCTACAGCGTTTCCCGGCAGACGGTGTGGCGCTGGGCGGCTCAAAAGAAGCTACCCGAGCCAATCAGGCTGTCGCCAAGTGTCACGCGCTGGCGTCTGTCAGACCTAATCGTTCATGAGGGCGCCCAGCCGAGGGGGGCGAAGGGGAATGTGGTCAGTAGGCGCAGCGTGAAGACCAACAAGGCAGCGGAACCACTATGAGTCGGTCATACCGCAATGTCCGGCTGCACGACACAATGGTCTACTCGGTTGCAGAGCTGCAGACGCTCTTTAGCGTCCACCGGAATACTGTTTCGAACTGGGTGGGCGCCGGCCTGAAGCCATCGGACGGGGCGCTGCCGCAACTCTTTCGGGGCTACGAGGTCAAGCGCTTTCATGCGGAACGGAAAGAGCGCAGCCGTCGCAACCTGCGGCTCGGTGAGTTCAAATGTGTGGCCTGCGGCAGGGCGGTGTTTCCAGAACTCAGTACACTCTCGCTTCAGCACCAAGAAGGTCGGGCCACGCTCGCTTATGCGACGTGCTGCGACTGCGGCGCGGCGCTCCACAAGTTACTGGGCGCGACGGAATGCGACAAAGTGCAAGAATGCCTCGATACAAACACGCCGCTGGCGCTCATAGACGAAAGCGAAGTGAGGCTTCCGGCTGGTATTGGGAAGGAAGCCGGGTCTCGGGGAGTAGAATGGTTCACCACCAACGACCGCGTGGTCTATGAATGGCAAGCCTACGCGGGCAGATACCATCCGAAAACCGTCCAGGCTC